>JAYVZG010000031.1:0-92250 GCA_043783565.1 Flavobacterium sp.
AAGCCCGCCTGCGCAGATGGTACTGCAATTTGTGGGAGAGTATGTCGTCGCCTTTTTTAGAGAAACCCGTTGTGAAAACAACGGGTTTTTTGTTTTTATCAGAGCGACGCTATAGGCTTAAGCCTCAAGTTGTCGCCTTTTTGTTTTTGTTCAAAATTGGATGTACCTTGTTCAATATTAAACCTTTTTTTAAATGTTGAACAGATGATTAACGAATAGCGAACGTTGAATTTTTTTGCCAAACTCTACAATAGAATAATTTTTCCTCGCTAAGACGCCAAGACGCAAAGATTAAGAATAGGAAAGTTATAGGCATAAATAAATTTACTACTTTTATGAAACTTTATAAGTCATCATCATGAAAAGATATTACTTCACCATCGCCTCAATCTTAGTTTTAGCAATCGGGATAACTTCTTGTTCTAACGAAGAAACCAAAACACAAACCCCAGTAGCTGGACGACCTACTAAACCAATCAATTCATCTGAAGTGCGCATTGGAACGCAAGTGTGGAAAAAGAAAAACTTGAGTGTAAGTCACTATAGAAATGGCGACCCAATTCCGCAAGTGACTGACCCAACCCAATGGAGAGATATTACTACTGGAGCTTGGTGTTATTATCAAGATAATACTGCAAACGGAAAAGTCTATGGGAAATTATATAACTGGTATGCTGTAGTAGATCTAAGAGGTTTAGCTCCTATAGGTTGGCACATACCTAGCCAAAGTGAGTTTGAAACCTTAACAAATTATTTAGGTGGGATGGTAGTTGCAGGAAGTAAATTGAAAACAGTTTCAGGATGGCAAGGCTCGAATGATGGTGCTACAAATAGTACCGGATTTTCTGGTCTACCTGGAGGTAAACGATGGTATAACAATTATCTTAATGGAGGATCAACAAATATTGGAGTTAAAGGAGGCTTTTGGAGTTCAACAATGGTTGGCAGTACATATGCGTATAGGCTTGAATTGACTGAATATCTTACTTCCGCTAATACGATCCAAGAATATAGAAATGCAGGATGTTCAGTTCGATGTATTAAGGATTAATACTTTTAATTGCGTGAGGGATAGCAGCGGTAGCCCACAGCCGCGGAGTGCAACAGAGCGGCGAGGACTATGAGCGAATAGCCCGACGGCTCCCGAGAGGTCCATAAATAATTATAATGTTCATGAGCCGGCACGCCCCACTACTTAAAATCTACCGACAACGAATTGACACAATACCGTTGTCCGGTTTCTGTTGGTCCGTCGTCAAAAACATGTCCAAGGTGACTGCCACAGTTCGCACACAAAATTTCTACACGTAACATGCCATGCGTCGTGTCTTTGATATATTCTACTTTTCCAGGAATCGATTCGTCGAAAGACGGCCAGCCGCAATGTGAGTTAAACTTTGAATTACTTTCGAACAGCGCCTCACCACAAGCACCGCAGCAATAAGTCCCTTTTTCGAAATGGAGGTTGTATTGTCCGGAATGCGGAAACTCCGTTCCTTTTTGACGTAGGATTTTATAGCGTTCGAGGCCAAGAAGTTCTTTCCATTCTTGCTCTGATTTTTCTAGAGGATATTTCATGAAGTAATAAATTGAGTTGTTTTTTGAATCACTTGGGCGTCACCGAGAATTTTGCGGTGTCCTAAGTTTTGCGTAAGCATCAATTCTCCATTTTTTAGATGTTGATGTATGTGATGTGCACAGCTAACAGGCACTTCCTCATCATTTTCGTCATGAATGACCAATACTGGAATTGAAATTTCAGCTGCAGCGTGAAACGAGGAATAGCTGTCCATCGTGCGATTGGATTTTTTTTCGAAATGAATCCGCAATAGGTCGCTGATTTTCGTATGGAGTTGTAGCTTTTGAACAAAGTCTTCAATGATGTCTTTAACAATATCGCCACTTCCGATGATGGTTAGCCGTTTGATTTTGAATCCTTCTTTTACCGCATTCAATAACGACATGCCACCCAACGAATGTCCAACCGCGGCTTCAAACGGACCGAATTGTTTTTCGATTTCTAAAATCGAGGCGATAAACTCCGGCATTAAGGTTGTGCTTCCCGGTGATTTTCCGTGCGCTGGTGCATCGAAACTCACGATTTGATACCCTAGTTCTTGGAAGGCGGAGGCGAACTTTACGAGTTGCGTTCCTCTTCCGGACCAACCATGAACCAACAATATTTTCTTCAAACTGGCGCCAGAATGGTATACGTTAATTTTCTTTTGTATCGATGGAATGGTTAAGAGTTCTTGTCGACTCAACCGATCCATTTCTAATTCGCGCTTTGGAATCTTGTATTTTATGGGAGAGGTAAACAATCTTGCGGCAAATTGCACCACTAATTTTGTTGAAATAAACGACAAAAAATGACCAACCACGAGGATAATTTTAGGAATTTTCAAACTTTGGTTGGGTTTTTTGGTTTTCTTTGTCATTTCAATAAATTTTAATGCAAGGTATTGTTTTCTCTATTTTTTATTAAATTTAGAAGTCATAAATAAATTATAAAATGCAACATCAAACCCGAATCATAATTGAAAATGTATTGCCACAATTAGATGGTGGCGCGTTCGCAATCAAAAGAATTGTTGGACAAAAAGTAACCGTTACTGCAGATGTTTTTTCAGACGGTCACGACGTCATCGAATGTCAAGTAAAATACAAACATGAAAAGGATAAAAAATGGCAAGACGTTCGAATGCGGCCTACAGAAAACGACGCATGGACAGCTGAATTTAAAGTTGAAAATCAAGGAACTTACACTTATTATATTGAGGGTTGGGTAGATTACGCTTTAAACTGGCAACACGGAACCGAACGCAAAATTCAAGATAATCAGTATGTAAAATCGGAATTGCTAGAAGGTGCAGAATACGTCAAAGCGGTTCAAAAATTAGCGGATATAGAGGAAAAGGAATTTCTGAAAAAAGCAGCGGCCTATTTTGTCGATGAAAAAGAATACGACAAAGCGATTGAAATGGCGATGTCACACGAATTGACCGCCATCTTCAAAAAATATCCGATCCTTTACATCGAGAATAAATCAGCGGAATTACAAGTCTATGTCGATCGTAAGAAAGCGCTGTTCAGTACTTGGTATGAATTCTTTCCAAGATCAGCTTCTGAAGTGGCTGGTCAGCACGGCACTTTTAAAGACTGTGAAAAATTATTGCCTCGTGTTGCGGATATGGGTTTTGATACGTTGTACTTCCCACCGATTCATCCCATCGGAGAAGTCAATCGCAAAGGCAAAAACAATGCAACCAACGCAGAACCAGGTGATGTGGGTTCACCTTGGGGTATCGGTTCGCAATATGGTGGACATAAAGCAACGCATCCGGAATTAGGCTCCATCGAAGATTTTAAATCGCTAGTTAAGAAAGCAAAATCATTGGGAATTGAAGTCGCTATGGATTATGCCTTACAAGCAGCGCCCGATCATCCGTATGTGAAAGATTTTCCACAATGGTTCAAATGGCGACCTGACGGAACAGTGCAATATGCAGAGAATCCCCCAAAAAAATACCAAGATATTCAACCGATTTATTTCGAATCGACCGATTGGAAAAACCTTTGGAATGAGTTGTTGGATGTTGCCTTATTCTGGATTGAAGAATGCGATATTAAAGTTTATCGTGTCGATAATCCACATACCAAACCCTTCTATTTTTGGGGTTGGTTGATTGCAGAAATCAAGAAAAAACATCCCGATGTGTTGTTCTTAGCGGAAGCATTTACACGCCCGAAAATCATGAATGAATTGGCGAAACAAGGCTTTAGCCAATCGTATAGCTACTTCACCTGGAGAAATTCCAAAGCGGAATTGATGGAATATGTAACCGAACTCACACAAACGGAACAAAAAGAATTCTACCGACCGAACTTCTGGCCGAATACGCCGGATATCAATCCGTTTGCCTTGCAGAACGGAAACGAATCAATTCATTTGCAAAAGTACTTTTTGGCGGCAACTTTGAGTTCAAGTGTCGGAATTTACGGACCGGTTTTCGAATACCGCGTTTGTGAGCCGATGGCGCCAGGTAAAGAAGAATATCTCAATTCAGAGAAATACGAATACTATCACTGGGATTGGACGATTCAAAATAAACTAACCACGCTGATTACAAGAATCAACGCGCTTCGTAACGAGCACGCTTCCTTGCAGCAAACCAATAACATTGTGTTTTGCAGTACCAATAACGAACAAGTGATGGCTTATTACAAATACGATGATGATTTGACCAACGAAACCTTGATGGTCGCGAGTTTGGACGCTTTCAATCAGCAACAAGCAATGGTACGAATTCCGATTGAAAAAATGGGAAATGAACCGTTTCAAGTGCAAGACTTAATCACCGGAAATACCTATTACTGGAATAAGGAGTGGAATTTCGTAGATTTGTCGCCGGCTTTGCCATTTCATTTATTTAAAATTGGACGGTGATTTTTTTTACCACATAGAAACATAGAAATGAAGAAATAAATAAGTTAGAAAATAGATTTTTACATAGCCTTTGTTTACTATGTTAAAGCAAAGCTTTTTATAAAATATAGTTCTATGCCTCTATGTGGTAAAATTGGATTAAAAAAAAACAAGAATAATGAAAGACACTAAAATTAACGAAGATGAATTTCAAAATCCATTCGTGTTCAAAACCGAGTGGAAGAATGCCTTTGAAGATGAAGAGTTTGTAAAAGTTTTTTCTTCGGATATTTTAGAAAACTACATTATCAACAAACGTTGGTATGGTGGAAAGGCGAGTACCTTAAAGTATATTGAAGTCGTTGAGTTTTTCAAAATGTCCTCTAAAAAAAATACCTATTACGGTGTTTTATTAGAAGTCAACTTTAAAGAAGCCTTTTTTCAAAATTACTTCATGCCATTGTCTTTTATGGCGGAAGAAGAATTGGATACCAACACCATAATTGCTCCAGTCAAGATGAACGGCCAAGATGGGTTTCTTGTGGATGCTTTGCACCAAGAAGATTTTAGAAAATTACTGTTCGATAAAATCGTGTCGTCTGGCGATAAAACAGACGTCAAAGTGAGGTTTCACAAAGGCGAGAAACTGACAGAAACAGCATACGAAAGTTCTAGATTTATGGGCGTTGAACAAAGCAATACGTCCATCATTTATAACAATACGCACGTGCTGAAAATCTTCAGACGTATTTACACCAGCACGAATCCAGACTATGAAATCAGTCGCTTTCTCACCGAAACGATGGATTTTCCTAGTTCACCAGCCTACACCGGAAGTATCAACGTAGCCTTATCTGAGGGAAATATCACACTCGGAATGATGCAAGAATTGGTGCCGAATCAAGGCGATGCTTGGCAATTTATGCTCGACGAGACCAATCGAATTTTCGACAATTTGAAGCACAAGAAAATCAAGATCAGTAAGCTTCCTGATATCGAGCTATTCAAAAGATTAAAGATCAGTGAAATTCCACATGAGATTATCGATTGGGCGGGATTGAGTATTTTTCTTCGGATTCACACCTTGGCAACCCGCACCGCAGAAATGCACATTGCACTCGGCGGCGATACACACGACACGGCTTTTACCCCAACAACGTACAATGGCGATTATACCGTTTGGCTGAAGAATCGGTTGACGTATCAGTTTCAGAATCGATTGAATATTCTAGAAAATAATTTGCATAAACTCGACGGACTGGCGCTTGAACTCGCCAATCAG
Source organism: Flavobacterium sp. (assembly GCA_043783565.1). GTDB lineage: Bacteria > Bacteroidota > Bacteroidia > Flavobacteriales > Flavobacteriaceae > Flavobacterium. The sequence continues at coordinate 5,709 of JAYVZG010000031.1, forward strand.
TTTCTCGATAACAAAAAAGAAATTAGAAAATTGTTCCTCGATTTTAATTGGACGAAAATGAAATCCGAGCGCATCCGAATTCATGGCGATTACCATCTCGGGCAAGTGCTCGTCAATGGCGATGATTTTTATATCCTCGATTTTGAAGGTGAACCCGAAAGCACGATCCGCGACCGAAAGGTAAAACAACCGCCGCTGAAAGATGTGGCGGGGATGTTTCGCTCGTTTCATTATTCGATTTATGCCACGATTTTTAACAACAAAGACAAATACCCGTACGAGCAAAAAGAACTGTTTCAAGCGGGAGAAATCCTTTTCAAGTATTTTGTAGGCGTGTTTTTGCAAACATATACTGAAGTCGCGCAAGCTGGCAATTTGAACATCGGCTACCGCAAGGAAATTGATTTCTTGTTGAAATATTGTTTGTTAGAAAAAGCGGTGTATGAGTTGGGCTATGAACTCAATTCTCGTCCACGTTGGGCGGTGATTCCACTGACAGGCATCGCGAGTATTATGGAGTTTAAAGAGAATTAAGAATTAAGAATTACGAATTTAAAATTAAGACGATTTTTAGGAGCTGATTCCCGCTTTCCGTTTCAATCTTTCGTGCCTAACGACGGCACAAAAGGATTTCCACTACAATCGGGGCTAGGGCATTGTGAATAATCAAATAATCGGTTTGGTAAAAATTTTATGCCTTAATAATTATATAATGAAGCTAAATATTATGAAAAATCATCTGCTCTCATTAATTTGTATTCTAATGATTAGTTCTTATTCCAACGCGTTAAATCAGCGAGCAGGAAAAGATATGATTCCAATTGTAGTAACTATGAATGACGGACAAATCAAAAAAGGAAAAGTAAAGAGCAAATTTGATCCCGAAAATAAAATAAAATTGATACAAGACGATGGAAGCGAAGAAACCATAGCGAGCGAAGACGTAAAAGAGTTCACACTCTCAACTTCGCTAGGTGAACTCAGATATGAGAATGTGCCGTACTATAAAAATAGACGCAAGGATATCGCAAAACCGATATTCATGATGGTCATGGTGCATGCGGACAAGGTTCCCTTGGCAATGTATTGCCAGACCCCGTGGAAAGAAGCTATAGGTTCTGGAGCCACCGCCTCGATGTATAATGTCACAAATTACTACGCGCGAAGAGATGGCGAAGAGGCAGCAACATTATTGTCTTCGGTAATGATGGGTCAGGTCAATCCAAATGCTGTATTCAGATACGCAGCCCCCGATTATTTTTCCGATTACACGGAACTTGCAATTAAAATTGAAAACAAAACCTATACATACGAAACGATCATGTTGGCTACCCTCGAATATATCAAATGGAAAGTAGGTGCAGAAAATATCAAAGAAGTCAAAAAATAGAACCCAAAGTAAAATTAAAATCCGTTTAAATCCGCGTATGCAATCCGTGTAATCCGCGTTCAAAAAATAAAAACATGAGCAAAGTACAACCCCATTCCCTTTTTACCGATTTTGATATCAATTTATTCAAAGCTGGAAAACACTTCCGTCTTTACGAAAAATTAGGCGCACACCTAATTCAAGTAGATGGCGTCAAAGGCACTTACTTTGCAGTTTGGGCACCTTCTGCGCGATCAGTTTCGGTCGTTGGTGATTTCAATTTCTGGATTCAAGGCGAACATCAACTTAACGTGCGTTGGGATGGTTCTGGCATTTGGGAAGGTTTTATACCTGGTGTTGAAAAAGGATCCACTTACAAATACAAAATACAATCTAACAACGGTGGTGTCATTACGGAAAAAGCAGATCCGTTTGCTTTATACTGTGAACATCCGCCACATACGGCGTCTGTCATTTGGGATCTGGACTACCAATGGAAAGATGACAAATGGATGAAATCGAGAAAAGATACAAATGGTTTAGATAAACCTTATTCAGTTTATGAAGTGCATTTGGGTTCATGGCGCAGAAACGAACAAGGAAAATTCTTAACCTATCTCGAACTCGCCGATCAATTGGTGCGTTATGTTAAGGAAGTTGGGTTTACCCACGTCGAGTTTATGCCAATCATGGAATATCCTTACGATCCGTCGTGGGGCTATCAATTAGTAGGCTATTTCGCACCAACTTCCCGATTTGGAAAGCCACAAGATTTTATGGTGTTGGTGGATAAATTGCACCAAGCGGGAATTGGTGTCATCCTCGATTGGGTGCCGTCGCACTTCCCAGATGATGCACACGGATTGGGTTATTTTGACGGTTCCAATTTATACGAACATCCAGACAGACGAAAAGGTTATCACCCCGATTGGAAAAGTCTGGTCTTCAATTATGGGCGCAATGAAGTGCGTTCGTTCTTAATAAGCAATGCACTATTCTGGTTGCAACATTATCACGCTGACGGATTACGAGTAGATGCCGTTGCCTCGATGTTGTATTTGGATTACTCTAGAAAAGATGGCGAATGGGAACCGAATATCTTTGGTGGTCGAGAGAACTTGGATACGATTAGTTTCTTGAAAGATTTCAACGAAGCAGTCTATTCTAATTTTGAAGGCGTGCAAACGATTGCAGAAGAAAGCACTTCTTTTCCGATGGTTTCTCGACCAACATTCAACGGTGGTTTAGGTTTCGGAATGAAATGGATGATGGGTTGGATGCACGACACGTTGCAGTATTTTCAGAAAGAGCCCGTGTATCGGAAATACCATCAAAACGATTTAACATTCTCTGCAACCTATGCTTTTTCAGAAAACTTTATGTTGCCGTTATCGCACGATGAAGTCGTATACGGAAAGAAATCGATAGCCGGAAGAATGCCAGGCGATGAGTGGCAAAAGTTTGCGAATTTGCGTTTGTTGTATGGTTATATGTTTACACATCCTGGAACTAAGCTCTTGTTTATGGGTTCTGAATTCGGACAAAGCGCTGAGTGGAACTTCGAAGGAAGTCTCGATTGGTATTTATTACAATTTGGCTATCATGAAGGCATTAAAAAAGTAATTACTGATTTGAATAATTTGTATAAATCGAAACCAGCATTGCATGAAAAACAATTCAGCCAAGAAGGTTTTGAATGGATCAATTATTCAGATCATCAAAATGCCGTGATGTCCTATATCCGCAAAGGAAATAACCCAAAAGAAGATTTAGTTGTCGTTTGTAATTTTACTCCAGTGGTACGTGAACATTATCGAATTGGTCTACCTAAGAAAGGAAAACTGACTCAAATATTCAATTCTGATGAAACCCAGTACGGCGGAAGTGGCATAACAAATCCTAAAAGTCTAAAAATTGAACCCGATCCATGGAATGGCAGAGATTTTTCAGCAGTTTTGGTTTTACCTCCATTGTCAGTTATCGTATTTAAATTTTAATATAACTCACAAAAAATAATAAAAGTCACGGCGTATTCGTAGGGTAAAGAATTAAAAAAAAATCTTAATTCAACTTAAATTCCGAAATCTGGATAATAGTCGTTATTGTCTTGCGGTCTCTTCATTTCAATGATATGAAGTTCAGTATCTTCAAATGCTGGATCTAATTCTGGTTTTTGAATAATTTGACGATGTACAACTCTAAGGGTAGGAATAATTTTCATAATAATAAGGTTTAAGATTTTGGTAGGTCTAAAGTAAGAAACCCACTTTTAAGTTGTACTATTTAATCGATAGGAAACCTATATTTCAGACAAAGTGACTGATTTCGTTACTAATAAGAGGTTTTTAGAGGTGCGAAATAGCTCAATATTTAATTTAATATTTTTTAAAAATGCAAGTAATGGTTTCTTTTTGACCATTCCAATAACGAAAACGTTTGCGTTAAAAATAGTAAAATTCACTTCAATTCATTGACAATTTTTGTAAGTTTGAAGCCTATGTGACTTGCCAAATCAGTTACAATGAACCTAATAAAAAATTATGATTACAAATACAGACTTAGAATATAAAGGCGACTTATATCCATCGAATATTGTTGAATTTAAAAAAGATGTAGACAGTGTTTATTTCTATACCGATAACAGCGTTATTTTAAAAATCACCGTACTTCGCGATAGTTTAATTCGTTTTCGTTATACCACCAAAGGCTATTTTAGTAAAGATTTTTCGTATGCAATCGATAAGACACAATCACATGGCTATAATTTTCTGGAAGTGACTGAAGAAAAAACCTGTTATAAAATAACCACAAGTAAAGTAATTTGTTCTATCGATAAGATTGATTTGCGTGTAGCCATTTTTGATTTAGATAAAAATTGTATTCTAGAAGACGAACTTGGTTTTCATTGGGAAGAAAGTTATCATTATGGTGGGAATATAGTCAAAATGAGCAAAGCTTCCAAAGAAGGCGAATGCTTTTATGGAATGGGCGATAAAGCATCACACGCCAATCTTAAAGGGAAACGTGTAGAGAATTGGGCAACCGATCAATACGCTTTTAGTAAAGACCAAGAACCGCTTTATAAAGTAGTTCCTTTCTATATTGGCTTGCATCATAAACATGCTTACGGTGTCTTCTTCGACAATACGTTCAAGACAACTTTCGATTTTTGCCACGAAAAAAGAAATGTAACTAGCTTTTGGGCTGATGGTGGTGAAATGAATTACTACTTTGTTTACGGCCCAAAAATGCAAGATGTGGTTACGACGTATACGCATTTAACTGGAAAACCAGAATTGCCGCCGCTTTGGGCTTTGGGATACCACCAATGTAAATGGAGTTATTATCCTGAAAGTAAAGTAAAAGAAGTCACTTCTAAATTCCGTGAATTGAAAATTCCTTGCGACGCGATTTATCTCGACATCGATTATATGGAAGGTTTCCGTTGTTTTACTTGGAATAAAGAATATTTCCCTGATCCAAAAAGAATGGTTGCCGAATTGGCGGAAGATGGATTCAAAACCGTTGTGATTATCGATCCGGGAATCAAAATAGATAAAGAATATTGGGTTTATAAAGAGGCTTTAGAGAAAGATTACTTCTGTAAAAGAGCCGACGGTCCCTATATGAAAGGAAAAGTTTGGCCAGGCGAATGTAATTTCCCTGATTATACCAATCCAGAAGTCCGCGAATGGTGGGCAGGACTATTCAAAGAATTGATTTCAGATTATGGCGTAAAAGGCGTTTGGAACGATATGAATGAACCAGCGGTAATGGAAGTGCCAGGGAAAACATTTCCTATGGATGTTCGTCATGATTATGATGGAAACCCTTGCAGTCATAGAAAAGCTCATAATATCTACGGAACACAAATGGCACGAGCTACCTATGAAGGTGTGAAGCAATTTGCTTATCCAAAACGTCCTTTTATTATTACACGTTCTGCCTATTCTGGGGCGCAGCGTTATACTTCTTCTTGGACGGGCGACAACGTGGCGAGTTGGGAACATTTATGGATTGCGAATATTCAAATGCAACGCATGTCGATTTCAGGAATGGGATTTACGGGTTCGGATATCGGTGGATTTGCAGAGCAACCATCAGGTGAATTGTACGCGCGTTGGATTCAATTGGGTGTCTTTCATCCTTTTTGTAGAACGCATTCTTCTGGTGATCATGGTGATCAAGAACCATGGTCGTTTGATATTGATGTCATCAACATCACTAGAAAATTTGTGGAATTACGATATCAATTGTTACCCTATTTATATACGATGTTTTGGGAATATATCAATGATGGTGTGCCGATGTTGAAGCCACTTTTCTATTTTGATCAAGAGGATGCCCAAACCCATTATCGTACCGACGAGTTTATCTTTGGAAATCAAATTTTGGTTTGCCCAATTTTAGAACCCAATGCTCAAGGTCGACGCATGTACTTACCAATAGGTAATTGGTATAACTTCTGGACTGACGAATTGGTTTCTGGTCGCAAAGAACTTTGGGTCAAAACCGATTATGATCAAATTCCAATTTTTATAAAAGAAGGTGCTATTATTCCGAAATATCCGGTTCAACAATATGTTGGTGAACTAGAATTTGAAGAAATTTCCTTAGATGTTTATTTCAAAATCGGTAAAGAAAAGTCGGTGCTTTATGAAGATGCTCAAGATGGTTACGATTATAATAAAGGTCGCTTTAGTTTGGCAACATTTACCTTGAGAGGAAAAGAAACTGATTTGATTATCCAACAACATAAAGAGGGTAAGTTCGAAACGAATTATACCAAATTTAAAATCAATTTACACGGATTACCATTTAAGATTAAGAAAATTGAAATTGATAACGAGGAGATTTCTTTTGACAAAGTTCATTTTGACGGAAAGCATACGTTAACCATTGATAAAGAATTTTCAGAATTGCACATTGTTAGTTTGTAAATTTTTAATAGAATAGTGTAAGATATTATTGTAAAATCTCTAGTATCTTTGTTGTTGAAATAAATTTAAGAATGAAAAAATTAATTGTGCTTGTCGGTTTTGTAGTTATCGTATTTTCTTGTGCGACGAATCCATTTACAGGAAAAAAAGTTTTGAACTTTGTTCCTAACAGCCAGTTATTTCCGATGGCTTTTCAGCAATACGGTACTTTTTTGAAAGAAAATAAAGTCGTGTCAGGGACTTCGGACACCAAAACAGTTGAAAATGTTGGTGTTAAGATTAAAAATGCTGCGGAACGTTGGTTGAAAGCGAACGGACAAGGTGATTATTTGGACGGATACCAGTGGGAATACAAATTAGTCGACAGCAAAGAAGTCAATGCTTGGTGTATGCCGGGCGGAAAGATTGTCGTTTATTCCGGTATCTTACCAATCACCAAAGACGAGGCAGGTTTAGCAACGGTTATGGGGCACGAAGTTTCTCATGCTTTGGCGAATCACGGTGCACAACGAATGAGTGCTGCTCAATTGCAACAATTAGGAGCCGTAGGAGTTGCTGTTGCAACTTCTGGAAAAAGCGAGGAAACTCAATCTATTTTTCAACAAGCTTATGGATTAGGATCTCAAGTAGGAGTGATGTTGCCTTTTAGCAGAAGTCACGAAAGTGAAGCGGATCAAATTGGACTCACTTTAATGGCTATCGCAGGTTACAATCCAGATCAAGCGGTTTTTTTCTGGGAACGAATGTCAGCCAAAGCAGGAGGACAAGCACCACCTGAATTTATGAGTACACACCCATCCGATGCTACTCGAATTGCCAATATTAGAAAATTAATTCCAATAGCAAAAGCTGAAGCGGCAAAATTTGGAGTGGTATTTAAATAAGTAAAATCGTAAATAATTAGCCCTACTATTTCTTATAATTATTTTTTCGAACCTTATCAGATATATACGTTTTGGAGTTGCAAATTAGTTTTTAATTAATTTTTTTGTAAGTATCCGTTCTCCTTGTTTTACTGTCAGTATATAGATTCCTTTTGATAAACTTGAAATATCAATTCTATTGCTATTGTTTTTCTGTAGTACTATTTTACCTAATAGTGTAGTGATTTTTAATTCATAATTTTCTGTAGTGAGATTATCAATTTGAATGATGTTTTCTGAAGGATTTGGATAAACTGAAATTTTCTCACTCGCATTTTTAGCTAATGAAAGATTACAATCCAATTCATTGATGTACTGCCAGATTTGATTGCATAAAATGAATGGTACTTTTGAAGAATCCGGGGCATCACCCATACGAATCATTACCAAACCTTTGCTCGGAGCAATACTTACTATTTGTCCATTTTTACCTATTCCCGCAAACATATCTGCTGGCGCATCTGGTGCATAGGAACCAAGAAATACAATTTGACTTGTTGGCACCATGAAACTTGGTTTTCCATTCAGCCACCATAAATAGCCGTAGGATTTGTTTAAGTTCTGAGAGGTATTGACCATTTCATTAAAATACGTTGTATTGATTAATTGATTTCCATTCCAAGCTCCATTGCCTTGTATCAACAAACCAAATCGAGCCATACTTCTAACGGTGCTATAAAACACATTGTCGTAATCAGACGTTGCCCAACCACCAGTCATACCTGTTGGGTTTTTCAATTTCAATTGTGTATAGGTATTCAAATTTTGAGAAATAGCATTTTGTAGCACATTATCTAATAAAGTGTATGGTGCGTTGTGATACGCCCAGCGTGTTCCTGGGGCCGCTAAATAATCAAGGCAAGTATTTAGTGTACAATGATTGTCTACAACCCCGTCATCTAGACCTGAAGTCATCGTCAATTGATTTTTAATAGTAATGTTATTTTCTTGAGCAATTGTACAATTGGTCCAGCCAGCACCTAAATAAATGGATGTTCTGTCATTAATATTTAATAGATTTTCTTCTTGTGCTTTGCCCACTAAAAATGAAGTAATAGTTTTTGCAGCAGAAGCCCAATACCATAAACTTTGTTCCGTAAACGTGCCGAAATATTGCTCTAAAACAATTTTTCCGTCTTTTAAAATAATAAATCCTTTGGTATTTTCTTGCTCTAGGAAAGTGTAAAGATTCGTAATCCGTTCGGGACACCATCCTATGGTTGAGGGATCTATAGTTTCCCAGGTAGCAGTAGTGCTAATTGGCGGAAAATAGAGATTTTGAGATTGAATATTATAGGAGAATGAAAACAAAATGAATAGTTGCAATAGCAGTAATTTTTTCATAGTTGTATTATTTAATAAAACCTAAGACCAATACAATAAGAGTAAGTTTAATTGAATACGAATTTAATTATTTAATAATGCTTTTTAATAATTTGTATATAAATTTAAAATAAATTCGCAGTATCATTTTAATAAATTAAGACTATGGCTAATTTACCAAAAGGAAATAAAAAATTACTCAATGCATGGGCATTTTATGATTGGGCAAATTCGGTTTATCCTTTGGTAATTTCTTCGGCAATATTTCCGATATTTTATGAGGCACTTTTCACGGATCGCAATCATTATATTCATGTGTTTGGAACTGAAATTAAGAATTCGGCATTGATTAGTTTTGTAACTGCGGCTGCTTTTTTAGTGGTTGCTTTTATTTCTCCCTTGTTATCTGGAATAGCTGATTATGTCGGAAATAAGAAAAATTTCATGCGTTTCTTTTGTTATTTAGGAGCGATTTCTTGTATCGCTTTATATTGGTTTAGTCTGGATTCAATCTATAGTAGTTTGCTTTTTTACTTTTTAGGGTTGATTGGATTTTGGGGAAGTTTGGTTTTTTATAATTCCTATTTGCCAGATATTGCTTTCCCCGAACAACAAGATAGTATTAGTGCAAAAGGATATTCTTTAGGTTATGCAGGTAGCGTTCTTCTTTTGATTCTCAATTTAGCTATGGTTATGAAACCCCAATTGTTTCATATCACAGGAACAGAGGGAGAAGCAGCTATGAAAGCCATGCGTTATTCTTTTATAACTGTTGGGATTTGGTGGATTATTTTTAGTCAGTATACGTATTTCTATTTACCGAAAGGAAATGCTAATTCGGATAGAAAAGTAACCAAAGATGTCTTACTAAATGGATTTAAAGAATTGAAAAAAGTTTGGCATCTTTTGAAAGAGAATTCTATTTTAAAAAAATATCTATCGGGATTCTTTGTCTATAGTATGGCGGTGCAAACAGTAATGTTGGTGGCGACTTATTTCGGTGCGCAAGAAATAACTTGGGAATCTAAAAGTCAAAGTACAATTGGTTTGATTGTTTGTATTTTATTAATTCAGCTAGTTGCTATAATCGGTGCTGTTTTTACTTCAAAAGCCTCTGCAAAATTCGGAAATATTCCTACACTAATCGTAGTCAATTGTTTTTGGATAGTGCTTTGTGGTTTAGCTTATTTTATGACTTTACCGATACATTTTTATGTTATGGCTACATTAGTTGGATTGGTCATGGGCGGCATTCAAGCTTTATCTCGATCCACCTATTCTAAATTGTTACCAGAAACCGAAGACACTGCCTCCTTTTTTAGTTTCTTTGATGTAGCCGAAAAAATTGGAATTGTCATCGGAATGTGTGTGTATGGAATCATCGATCAAATTACGGGAAGCCCGAGGTTTGCCATCGTTTTCTTGGGCGTGTTTTTTATCATTGGAGTCGTGTTACTTCGAAGAATACCAAAAGAAAAAAGCGCTTTAAATCAATAAAACGCCTTTTCAAATTAACCTTCCTTTTTCTATTAACTTTTAGAAATATCCCCTGATCCAGTCACTTTCGTGTCTTTTTTTATCGGATTTCCATAATAATTGATATCGCCAGAGCCTATAACTCTTGCTTCTAAATTTTCAGAACAGTATACTTTACAATCTCCGGATCCCGTAACCGCTGCATCGGCATTATTGCTTTTGAGTTTTGATGCATTCAAATCACCTGAACCAATAACTTTGCATTTGATGTTTGTAGTTTCACCTTCTAGAACTAAATCACCTGAACCAGAAACTACGGCAGTAACATTTTTCGCTGAAACAGAAAGATTGATGTCGCCTGAACCGGAAAGTTCGGATGTAAAATCATCTGAAGCAATACTATTTTTACCATTTATATCTCCTGAACCACAAAGAGAAACTTCGTTCAAACTATGAAAAGGAACTATAATTTGAATAGTATTTCCGCTACTAGGAACAATATATTTTCCTTTTTCTGTAGCAATTTTTAAAGCATTATTTTCTACGGTTATGGTAACATAATCAAGGATGTTTTCTTCTCCTTTGATGATGATTTTTCCTTCCTCTCCTGTTAAAAGATCTACATCAAAAAAGCCAGTAACTAATACTTTATCATAGCTGGATGTATTTATGTTTTTTGAAATGATAGTGCCATTTCCTTTAATTTTATCTCTAGAATTCCATTGGGCATTTAATACGAATGGAATAACGAGAAGTAATGTTACAATTAGATTTGATTTTTTCATGATATTTGATTTAGATGATTGAAACTATGGTTTTTAATTTTGATGCATGGTAACGTTGCCGTAATCGGATTGAATGGAGACTTTTTTCAGACCATTTTTTTTATGATAGCCTTGGTAGCTTTTAGAAAATGCTTTTTCTTGTTTTGAACTAAATTCGAAATCTTTATCATAATTAAAATTGGCATATCTAAGATTTACATCAAAATTGAAAGCAAAATCAGCATCATATCCGAGTTCAACGGCAGTATATTCAGAATCTATAGTGACCGAATTTGCTTTTGCTTCGATTTTATCTACAGTTATTTTACTGTAGTCTGTAGCAATTTTTAAAGTATTCGAAAGTTGTTTTAAACGAATATTCAAATAATCCCCATTTCCTTCTAAAGAGTTGATATTGCCAAGATTCAATTTGGCATAATTGCAATCGTATTTCAACTCATTTCCATTGCCAAGAATACAATCAGTATAATCTGCTTTCAAGTTTACTTTGCCAAATTCATTCAAAGTAAATCCAGAATAATCGGCCGAAATAGTAGCATTTTTGACATATTCGATGGAAGATTTTGGACAATAATCAAAGGAAATTGTATTCGAATTTCCATTTAATTTTCCTAGAGTAACTTTGCCATATTCACAAGATAAATTAGTAGAAGAATATAAGTCAGTCGTGATTATGGAGCCGTAATTGTTCTTAATTTTCACGGAACCATTTTTAGGGATTTTTACGGTATAATTGATTTCAAAACTATTGTTTTTACCGTTAAATGAATATAATGACTTGGTTAGAATTGTCTCAGCTGTTACCATTGTTTTGAGTGCTTCGATTGACACATCGATGTCTTCAATTCTTTTTTCCACCCATTTTTCGTTATCTCCACTTACTTTAATGTTGATAATCAATTCAATTTTATCCTCATCCCAAGTTGTCACATAGACATTTCCATAGGAATTCTTTATAGAAATTCCAGCATCAGCATTGACAAAATAAGCTTTCTTAATTTCTCTTTGTTTGGTATATTTCCCCAAATCTATCGCATTGGCAAAGACTATTATTGGTAATAGTAGGAATGCCAATAGGAATTTACATTGTTTTTTCATGAGTAGTGGTATTTAATTTTTCTGTAGAATTTAATTGATCTAAGACACTTTCTAGAAAAGATATTCTAGTTTTAAAATTATTGATCAGGGCATAAATGATTTGTTTGTTTTCCCCGTTTTTGTTCAATTCTAATTTGATTTTTTCATAATCGGCATCAAATTGTTGCATTTGAAATAAAGCATCCTTTATGATTTTTTCATTGAGGGGCGAATTTTTTTCTTGAATTTTTTTCAATTCATAACGAACCATAACCGTAAATATAGAATCTGTTTTGATCGTTTCAGCGGAAGCCAACAATGGTTTATTTGTAGCTTCTTTTTTATTGAATACTGTAAATAAACCTATGACTATAAGAATCGAAGCTGCAATGGATGCGGAATGCCATTTTCTATTGGATTTGTTTTTTCTATTTTGTTTCGCAATAAACCTTTCAGAATGGTTGCTTTCAAGGTCATGAATGTCCCATTGATTTTCATAATCATGGAACATTAAGTCTAATGGATCATTTTTCACTTTCATGGTGTTTTTAGTATTATTTGGGTATCAATTAATTGAAATCCATCAATGTTTTTCTTAAACTTTCTTTAGCTCTGCTGAGTGTTGTTCTGCAATTTGCGTAACTTATATTTACAATTTCTGAAATCTCTTCTTGATCATAGCCTTCAATATAAAATAAGGTTAAAACCATTCGGTAATTATCTTTTAAATTTTGGATGGCTTCAAGAATTTGTCCAACTTTAAGATTTTGAAATTCTGATTCTGATTGAATTGGAGTTTCTTCCTCAACTTTATAGAGTACTCTATCTAATTCTTCCAATTGAAAATTATTATTTTTCTTATAAAAATCAATGCTGTTATTAATAATAATGCGTTTCAACCAAGCTCCAAATGCAACTTCTTGGCGGTAATCATTTAATTTTAAAAAAGCTTTTAAAAATCCTTCTTGCATCACATCCTCAGCATAATGTTCATCTTTCACAATTCGAAAGGCCACATTATACATCGCTTTTGAATAACGATTGTATATCTCGAATTCAGCCTTTTGATTTTTTTGCTTGCAAAGAGCAATTAAATCTTCAATATTTAGTTGTGAAAAACTCAATTAGGATTTTATTAATTTATAGCAAAGACAAATTATTTTTTGATATGTTACAGTTTTAAATAAATAATAGTATTTTTTTTAAATTGCATTCCTTGAAATAATTATATTTGAAAATTAATTAAAAAAACGCAATGAAATCAATTAAATTAATTTTTCTCCAAGCTATTTTCTCCATTTTTATTTTAAATTCATGCACAGGTGAAGACGAGCCTATTGACCCGTTATTACTAGAAGAAGTGCCGGCTCTTTGTAGTCAACCAGCCTTTTTTAGTGTGAGTCCTTTTATTAATGGAAATACTGTTAGAATTGATTGGGACAAAACCTCAGGAGTAGAATGGGAAATTCAATACGGAACCAACGGATTTGTACTTGGAAATGGAACTATAGTAAATTTTGATACTACAAGTAGTCTAATTACAGGATTAACGGCTACAATTAATTATAGTTTTTATATACGTACTAAATGTGATGCAAACGATTACAGCCAATGGATTGGGCCTATAGCTCCTGGTTCAAGTGTAGATGTTTGCGTTAATCCTACCAATTTGACAGCGGTACGTTCGGCAACAGATGCAACTAAAATTACAGCAACTTGGTTAGCTAATGGTGATGAAAATTCCTGGCAAGTGCAATATGGTACTTCTGGTTTTATTATTGGTAGCGGAACAATTGTAGCTACTGCTTCTAATACAAAAATAATTTCTAGTCTTTTAGAAAATGTGGCCTATGATTTTTATGTGCGTTCCAATTGTGATGCCAATCAAAATAGCGGATGGGTTGGACCAGTAACAGTCAATGCAGTAGGTGCTCTTGGATGTACAACCCCAACAAATTTAACAGTAGTTCGCAATGCCACTTTATCTTCTCAAGTGAATGTTAGTTGGACTGCAGGTGGAAGTGAAACTTCTTGGGAAATTCAATACGGTAATACAGGTTTTGCTGTGGGAACAGGAACTTCAAGTGTTGCTACAACAAATCCTAAAATAATTACAGGATTGTTAGATACGTCCTATGATTTTTACATACGTGCGAAGTGTTCGGCTACCCAAAATAGTAGTTGGTTTGGTCCGATAAATTTGGCTACTACTGGAACAGTCAATAATAATGCTTTTTATGCTCTAGTTAATGGGGTGGAGCTTGTAGACACAGTCGTTAATGTTAATTCAGACGCTTTTCTAAATGGAAATCCATCTATTAATATTAGTGCTAGTGATGTTAATGATAATACGTTAGAATTAAATATAAGTAATACAGCTGTTGTTGGAATTGTTTATACAAATACATTAAATATTTTTACAGATAAATTTCAATTTAGCTATTATGAACCATTGCCAAATTTACTAGGTACCATGCCTAATGGATTTCTAACTATCACTGAAAAAACCGCTACTAGAATTAAAGGGACTTTTTCTTTTGATGTTATTGACGATAATTTTGTCCTCAGTAATATTACCTCAGGAACCTTTGATGTAGCAATACCATAAACTTTAAATCCGCCGTGTGGCGGATTTTTTAATAGTAAAAAGTTGAATTTTTTTGACTCTAACTTATTTTTTTAATACAATAGATTAATGAAACTTCAAATATGAATTTTATTTTAGTACTTTATATTTCGTTAGAAGTAAAGGATTAAATATATTTGTTATCTCATTAGAAAAAAATATTCCTAATTATGATTAAAAATAAAATCATTCTTTTCTTAGCTATTTTTACAATGTTTGGTTTTGTATCTTGTGAAGATGAGCCTGTTGATCCAGATTTTTTAGTGGAAGAACCAAATCCTTGTAACGAACCCTCTTTATTTACGGTTAGTTCTTTTATCAATGGAAATACAGTGAGAATTGATTGGGATAAAGCCTCTGGAGATGCTTGGGAAGTACAATACGGAATAAATGGTTTTGTTCTTGGAACAGGAATTACAGTAAATTTTACGAATACAAGTAGCTTAATTAGCGGATTGTCAGATACAATATCCTATCAATTTTACATACGTACCAAATGTGCCAATAGCAAATACAGTGCATGGGTTGGACCAGTTTCACCAGGCAGTAGTGTTACTTCTTGCGCACTTCCCACTAATGTCACAGCAGTTCGTTTTTTAGATGATACATCGATGGCAACGGTAGCTTGGACAGTCAATGGAGATGAAAATTCATGGCAAGTTGAATATGGGAATCATGGTTTTGTATTGGGATCGGGAACTATTCTTGCTTCATTGTCACCAACTAAAACCATATCCAATTTAATTGAAAATGTAAGCTATGATTTTTATGTTCGATCGAATTGTACCTCCAATCAAAATAGTGATTGGGTTGGGCCTATCACTATTAATGCTGTTGGAGTCGTAAGCACGGATGTTTTTTATGCTTTAATAGATGGAGTGGAGTTTTTTGAAACAAATATTAATGTCAATCCAAATGCTCTTCACAATGGGCTTCCTTCAATTAATATTATTGCAACTAATGCCAATAATGATGTAATTGATATAAACGTAGAGAATGATGTTGTTGTCGGAACTGAATACTTCAATACGGATCCTTTAACGGATAAGTTTAAATTTATTTATTTTGAACCCATACCAATAGAATTTGAGACCGATACTGACGGGTCGATTATTATAACAGAAAGAACCGCTACAAGAATAAAAGGAACGTTCTCATTTAATGCAATTGGACCTGCACCTACTTTTCTAATACGAAATGTTACTGTGGGGACTTTTGATGTAGCGATTCCTTAAATTATAGTCTAAATGTTATCTTTATTCATTAAAATAATGAGCATGATTAAACCTAAATGATTCAATTTAGGTTTTTTTATGGCATAAAAGTTGACATTTTATAGAACCTAACGAATTATAGTGTAGTACATCGATTATATTGTATTTTATAATTAACTTCTACTACATTTGTTTATCCAAATAACAATTTAATGTCATTTTGACCTGCCAAATCTTATGTCACATCATAATATACTTTCCTTTGACACATTGTCACTGCAAGAATTCGATACCGATGCAGAATTAATTCCACTTTTAACTCCAGAGGATGAAGAGGAAATGAATAATGAAGAATTACCAGCTTCATTACCCATTTTGCCATTACGAAATACCGTATTATTTCCCGGTGTTGTTATACCGATTTCTGCTGGAAGAGATAAATCAATTAAGTTGATTAATGATGCCAATGCAGGAAATAAAATAATCGGCGTAGTCTCTCAAAAGAATGAAGGCGATGAAGATCCAACCAAAAATGATATTCATAAAATTGGTACAGTGGCACGTATTTTAAGAGTTCTTAAAATGCCAGACGGAAATATTACTGTAATTCTACAAGGAAAAAAGCGTTTTGAAATAGATGCTGTTACTTCTGAGAAACCATATATCAAAGCCTTAGTAAAAGAAGTTGAAGAAAAAAAACCAGGAAAACATGATACGGAGTTTTTAGCAATTTTAGAATCTATTAAAGAACTCGCAATTCAAATTATTAAGGAAAGTCCAAATATTCCTACTGAAGCAACTTTTGCAATAAAAAATATAGAAAGTCAATCTTTCTTGGTCAATTTTGTTTCTTCAAACATGAACTTAACCGTTAGTGAAAAACAAAATTTGTTAGCGATAAATGCTTTAAAAGAAAGAGCATTAGAAACATTACGTTTTATGAATGTAGAGTTGCAAAAATTGGAATTAAAAAACGACATCCAATCCAAAGTTCGTTTTGATTTAGACCAACAACAGCGTGAATATTTCTTGCATCAACAAATGAAAACCATTCAGGAAGAATTGGGTGGTGTTTCTCAAGAGGAAGAAATGGATGAATTTCGTCAAAAAGCGAAAACAAAAAAATGGGACGAAACTACTCAAAAACATTTTGAAAAAGAGTTGTCTAAAATGCAACGCATGAATCCACAAGCGCCAGATTTTGGTATACAAAGAAATTATTTAGAATTATTTTTAGACTTACCATGGAATAATTTTTCTAAAGATAATTTCGATTTGAAACGCGCTCAAAAAATACTCGATAGAGATCATTTCGGATTGGAAGATGTAAAGAAAAGAATGATAGAACATCTGGCAGTTTTGAAATTGCGAAATGATATGAAATCACCAATTATTTGTCTTACAGGACCTCCAGGAGTTGGTAAAACTTCTATTGGTAAATCGGTTGCAGAAGCTTTAGGAAGAGAATACGTTCGTATATCTTTAGGCGGATTACGCGATGAAGCTGAGATTCGAGGTCATAGAAAAACGTATATTGGCGCCATGCCCGGAAGAATTATTCAAAGTTTGAAAAAAGCAGGAACTTCTAATCCAGTTTTTGTTTTAGATGAAATCGATAAGTTATCCAATAGCCATCAAGGAGATCCATCCTCAGCATTGTTAGAAGTTTTAGATCCTGAGCAGAATAATGCCTTTTATGATAATTTCTTAGAAATGGGTTTTGATTTGTCTAAAGTCATGTTTATTGCAACTTCGAATAATATGCAAGCCATTCAACCTGCTTTAAAAGATAGAATGGAAGTAATAAAAATGTCGGGATATACTATTGAAGAAAAAGTTGAAATTGCCCGTCAACACTTATTTCCAAAGCAATTGAAAGAACACGGTCTAACTTCAAAAGATTTAGTCATTGGCAAAAAACAATTGGAAAAAATTGTCGAAGGTTACACTCGTGAATCTGGAGTCAGAGGTTTGGAAACAAAAATTGCACAAGTCATTCGTAACATTGCAAAATCAGTAGCAATGGAAGAAGTATATAATAAAAAATTAACCGACGAAGATGTTGTCAAAATTCTCGGAGTTCCAAGAATGGAAAGAGACAAATCAGAGAATAATGAGGTTGCAGGTGTGGTAACTGGTTTGGCATGGACAGCAGTTGGTGGTGATATTCTTTTTATAGAATCCTTATTATCTCCAGGAAAAGGAACCATGACAATAACAGGAAATTTAGGTACTGTCATGAAAGAATCAGCAACAATTGCTTTAGAATATATCAAAGCCAATACTGCTTTATTAGGTTTAGATTCGGATATGATTTCTAAATACAATATTCACTTACACGTTCCCGAAGGTGCCGCTCCAAAAGATGGACCAAGTGCTGGAATTGCAATGTTAACGTCTTTGGTTTCTTTATTAACTCAAAAGCGAGTTAAAAAAAGTATCGCCATGACAGGAGAAATCACGTTACGTGGAAAAGTATTGCCTGTTGGTGGAATAAAAGAAAAAATATTAGCTGCGAAAAGAGCTAATATTAAAGAAATCATCATGTGTTATGAAAATAAACAAGATATCGATGAAATTAAACCAGAATATATTGAAGGCTTGAATTTTCATTATGTCAAGGAAATGAGTGAAGTTTTGAAGTTTGCCCTAACAGATCAAAATGTAAAAAACGCTAAAAAATTATAATAAAAAAAACGGTTCATTTAATGAGCCTTTTTTTTATTAAAAATAATATCTTCGCATTTGCGTTATACTCTCAGAAATAGCGAAGATAAACATGATTCGAACTCTCCTTTTTGGTTCCCTTTTATTATTTTGTACTGTACTATATGGTCAAGTAGGAGGTAAATCAGTATATCAATTTTTAAATTTAGTAACGTCACCTAGACAATCTGCATTGGGTGGAAAGACTTTGACGATTTATGACCAAGATGTCAATCAAGCTCATTTTAATCCTGCAACCATCAATCCAGAAATGGACAATCATATGTCTTTAAATTATGGAAATTACTTTGGGGAAGTTACCTACGGTACCGCATCTTATGCCTATACTTTTGATCGCCATGTACAGACTTTTCATTGGGGTGTCAATTATGTTAATTATGGTACTTTTGATGGTTATGATGAAAATGGAACACCAACAACTAGTTTTACAGGAAGTGATATTGCCTTGTCGTTTGGCTATGCTTATAATGTTCCTTATACTGATTTGCATATAGGTGTCAATACCAAATTAATAAATTCAACTTTAGAAAGTTATTCTTCTTTTGGAGGTGCTATAGATTTAGGGGCGCTGTATATTGATGAATACAATTCAATCAATTATGCATTTGTTGTTCGAAATATCGGGACACAATTTACAACCTACGCAGGTACTCAAGAAAATTTACCTCTTGAAGTAATGGCTGGGATTTCTCAAGAAATTGAAAATGTCCCCATCCGTTGGCATTTAACATTAGAAAATCTCCAACAATGGAATGTTACGTTTTCGAATCCAGCTCGTGCTCAAAATTCCATTGATGGATCCTCAACACCTGAAAAAACTTCTTTTTTTAATAACGCCTTGCGACATGTTATTTTTGGAATCGAACTCTTTCCTCAAAAAGGATTTAATCTACGATTGGGTTACAATTTCAGAAGAGCCGAAGAACTAAGATTGTTAGAACAACGAAATTTTTCTGGAATTTCAGTGGGATTAGGATTAAAAATGGGTCGTCTTAAATTTGATTATTCTTATTCTCGATATACTTTAGCCGCTAATACGAGTTTATTTGGATTGACAATAAATTTTAATGAACAGTAAGTTTAAGCTAAAAGAACTTTGTGAATTACGCCTTTCGGACATTTATATATGAAAAAAATCACCATTGCCATTGATGGCTATTCTTCTACGGGAAAAAGTACTCTAGCCAAACAACTAGCCAAACACTTGGGATATGTTTATGTAGATACGGGTGCTATGTATAGAGCCGTAACTTATTTTGCTATGCAACATGGTTATATCAATGCGGATTCTTTTGATAAGCAAACTTTGATTTTAGCATTACCCTCTGTGCAATTAGAATTTCATTTTAATGCCGAATTGGGTTTTGCTGAAATGTATCTTAACGGTGTAAATGTCGAAAATGAAATCCGCACGATTCAAGTCTCGAATTTCGTAAGTAAAATTGCTGAGGTTTCTGAAGTGCGTTCTAAACTAGTAGAACAACAAAAGCAGATGGGTAAAGGCAAAGGCATTGTCATGGATGGAAGAGATATTGGAACAGTAGTTTTTCCAAAAGCAGAACTCAAAATATTTATGACAGCAAGCGCCGAAACAAGAGCTCAAAGACGTTTTGATGAATTGCAAAGTAAAGGTCAAAACGTACCTTATGAAGATGTACTCAAAAACGTTCAAGAACGAGATTATATTGACACGCATCGTGATGATTCTCCATTAGTTATTGCAGATGATGCGATTGAAATAGACAATTCATACCTGAATCGTGAAGAACAATTTGAAGCAGTTTTGGACCTTGTTGATGAGTTAATGAAAACGATGTAAACTTTTGCTTTTCTCATTTTTAATGTTAGATTTACATTCTATTTACATTAAAAACCAACCCGAGGCTGCCGAATTTTAGGAAGCGTTGCGGAATAAAACCAAAAATTTATGAGTATCAAGTTCAAATTGACAGTAATGAGTTTTCTCCAATTCTTTGTTTGGGGAGCATGGTTAATCACAGTAGCCAATTATTGGTTCGGTACCAAACAATGGAGTGGCGCCGAATTTGGAGCTATTTTTTCCACTTTAGGTTTGTCTTCGATTATCATGCCGGCTCTTACTGGTATCATTGCTGATAAATGGATGAATGCTGAGAAACTCTACGGAATCCTTCATATTCTTAGTGGAATAGCGTTGCTTTACATTCCACAAGTGGATAATCCTACGACTTTTTATTACGTGATTTTTGCAGCAATGATTTGTTATATGCCGACCATTTCGTTGTCGAATTCTGTTGCCTATACAATTCTAAAAAACAACAAATTTGACGTTGTGAAAGTGTTTCCACCCATTCGTGTTTGGGGAACAGTTGGTTTTATTGTTGCGATGTGGATTACCAATCTTTCAGGGAACAAAGCATCCGCAAATATGTTCTACTTCTCTGCGATTGCCGCTTTTGTTTTAGGAATTTACTCTTTCACATTACCGAAATGTCCACCACAGAAATTAATTTCTGACGAGGCTTCTTTGACAGAAAAGTTAGGATTAACGGCTTTCAAACTTTTTGGAACTTATAAAATGGCGTTGTTCTTTTTGTTCTCGATGTTTTTAGGAGCAGCGTTACAATTGACCAATATGTACGGTGATGTGTATTTGTCTGAATTTGCTAATATGCCTGAATATGCAGATTCGTTTGTGGTAAAATATTCTACGATTATCATGTCGATTTCTCAGATTTCTGAAACGTTATTTATTTTGGCGATACCGTTTTTCTTGAAACGATTTGGAATTAAACAAGTGATGCTCATTTCGATGATTGCGTGGGTGTTGCGTTTTGGTTTATTTGCTTACGGAAACCCTGTCGATGGTTTGTGGATGATTATCATGTCGTGTATTGTTTACGGAATGGCGTTCGATTTCTTTAATATTTCAGGTTCACTTTTCGTAGAAACTACCACTGATTCTAAAATACGTTCCTCAGCACAAGGTTTGTTTATGATGATGTCGAACGGATTCGGAGCCTTCTTCGGCGGTTTGCTCAGCGGAATGATTATCGATACTTATTTTACGCATGACGGGCAACGTGATTGGCACAATATCTGGCTGACCTTTGCCGGTTATGCTTTGATAATTGCGATTGCTTTTGCAGTTTTGTTTAAGCACAAACACGATCCGAAGGCGGTAGAGCAAGTGAGTCATTAAAAAATATTAAATCAACCCGATATGTGAAAATGTATCGGGTTTTTTTTAGCCCCGATAGAGCCGGTATCCTCGTAGCGCAGCGAAGAGATATAGGTGAAAGCGGGATCAGCTCCTAACCTAAAAACTTGCCTCTTGGTTCTTGCCTCTTTTATCGAATTATTTTCTACTCTAAAAGTTTGCATTTCAAAAAAATAGCCTTACTTTTGCCAACCTTTTGGCGGAGAAGTATTTCCATTAGGTATCAACAAATTATAACCAACAACTTCTGTTTTTTTATCCGCGACACGAAATTCAAAGAGAACAGAATACAAATTTTTAAGCATGTCTGAATTATTAAAATCACAAGCAGAATTTTTAGAGAATTTTAACTGGCACAATTTCCAAGAAGGTATTGACGCGGTTGACGAAAGTAACTTACAAGAATTTGAAGAATTAGTATCGAAAACTTTTATCGACACTGATCAAGAAGAAGTAGTAGTAGGTGTTGTTGTTCGTATTACGGACCGTGACGTTATCGTTGACATCAATGCAAAATCAGAAGGTGTTATTTCTTTGAATGAATTCCGCTACAATCCAAGCCTTAAAGTTGGAGACAAAGTAGAAGTATTGATTGATGTTCGTGAGGACAAAACAGGTCAATTGGTTCTTTCACACAGAAAAGCAAGAACAATTAAATCATGGGATCGCGTTATCTCTGCAAATGAAACGGGTGAAATCGTTAACGGTTTCGTGAAATGCAGAACTAAAGGTGGTATGATCGTAGACGTTTTCGGAATCGAAGCGTTCTTACCTGGTTCACAAATTGATGTGAAACCAATCCGTGATTACGATGTATACGTAAACAAAATGATGGAATTTAAGGTTGTGAAAATCAACCACGAATTCAAAAACGTTGTAGTATCTCACAAAGCGCTTATTGAAGCGGATATTGAAGTACAGAAAAAAGAAATCATCGGTCAATTACAAAAAGGTCAAGTATTAGAAGGTGTTGTTAAAAACATTACTTCTTATGGTGTGTTCATTGACTTAGGTGGTGTTGACGGATTAATTCACATTACCGATTTATCTTGGAGCAGAATCAATCACCCAAGTGAAGTATTGGAATTAGACCAAAAATTGAATGTGGTTATCCTTGATTTCGATGATGAGAAAACAAGAATCCAATTAGGATTGAAACAATTGAACGCTCACCCATGGGATGCTTTAGATGCTAAATTATCAGTTGGAGACAAAGTGAAAGGTAAAGTAGTGGTAATCGCTGATTACGGTGCATTTATCGAAGTTGCTGAAGGTGTTGAAGGTTTGATTCACGTTTCTGAAATGTCATGGTCTACGCACTTGCGTTCGGCTCAAGATTTCGTAAAAGTAGGTGATGTTGTGGAAGCACAAATACTTACTTTAGATCGTGATGACCGTAAAATGTCATTAGGTATCAAACAATTATCACAAGATCCATGGACAGATATTACAGGAAAATATCCTGTAGGTTCTAAGCATAGTGGTATCGTTCGTAACTTTACTAACTTCGGAATTTTCGTTGAATTGGAAGAAGGAATTGACGGATTGATTTACATCTCTGATTTGTCATGGACTAAGAAAATCAAACACCCATCTGAATTCGTAAACGTGGGTGAAAAACTAGACGTGGTTGTTTTAGAATTGGATGTTGAAGGACGTAAATTGTCATTAGGTCACAAACAAACGACTGCTAATCCTTGGGATCAGTATGAGGATTCTTTCGCAGTAGGAACGGTTCATACCGGAACTATTTCTGAAATCGTTGACAAAGGCGCTACTGTAGAATTTGGTGATGATATCGTTGCTTTCATTCCTACGCGTCACTTAGAAAAAGAAGACGGTAAGAAATTGAAAAAAGGCGAAGAAGCTGAATTCAAAGTAATCGAGTTCAACAAAGAATTCAAAAGAGTCGTTGCTTCTCATACCGCAATCTTCCGTGAAGAAGAAGAGAAAAATGTGAAAGCAGTAACTGAAGCTGTAGCTAGTGCAACCAATGCGCCTGCTGCAACCTTAGGAGATAACAATGACATTCTTGCTGGTTTGAAAGCAAAAATGGAAAAAAGCGAGAAAAAGAAATAATTTTTCTTCTTTAAATATAGAAAGCCTCGTAGTAATACGGGGCTTTTTTTGTTATGTATTTTGAAACAGATATATCAGTACATTTACTTTTCAAAAATCTATTTTATGAAGAAGCTATACTTTATAATTGCCGCCGTTGTTTTTTTTGTGAGTGGAAAGGCTCAGATTATAAATTTTCCGGATGCGAATTTTAAGGCGAAGCTTATTGTTCAAGGGTTTGATGCTAACAATAATCAGGAAATCGAGCAGAGTGAAGCTTCGGCTATAAATTATCTTGATGTATCCAATTCAAATATTTCTGATTTAACGGGGATTCAATATTTCTCGAATGTGGTTACTTTCCTCTGCGGCAGCAATTCACTTCAAAGTATAGATGTGAGCGGTATGTCGAGTCTTATTATGTTATTCTGTGGCCAAAACCAACTTACAAATATTACATTTGGTAATTTAAGCAACTTGACGCGAGTAGATTGTGGCTATAATCAGTTAGCAGGATTGAACTTAAGTGGCTTGCCGAATCTTCGCCAATTGGGTTGTAAACTAAACCAGCTAACGAGTTTGGATGTGAGCATGTTGGCTAATCTTGAAATTTTGGATTGTTCCCAAAATCAATTGACGAGTTTGAATGTAAGTGCATTATCAAATCTTATTGAGCTTTATTGTAATGCAAACCAACAACTTACATCCATAAACGTTGCCGGGTTGACAAATCTTCAGAAATTACAATGTTATACTTGCAATTTACAAAGTCTCAATGTGAATGGGTTAATAAATCTTACAGAATTGAGCTGCGGGACTAATCCAATTTTGAGCTTAAATATTACTGGTTCTCCAAACCTTCAAACATTATCTTGTTATAGTAACCAGCTTACAAGTTTAGACTTAACTGGACTCACTCAACTGATTTCCTTGAGTTGTTATTATAATTTAATTCCAAGCTTAAATCTAACTGGATTGACGAATCTTGAATACTTAAGTTGTGGGCAGAATCCGCTTTCTACATTAAGTATAAACGGGTTAGTTAAATTTAGATTAATTGATTTTCAATCCTGTCAGATTTCAAGTTTCGATTTAACAGGCTTGAGTTTTTTAATTACTTTCAATTGTAGTAACAACCAAATTGCTGCTTTAGATTTTAGCGATAATCACCAGTTAAGAACATTGCTTTGTAACAACAACCAAATTTCAAATTTACAACTCGATGTCTTGTCCAATCTTGAAACTCTACAATGTTCAGGTAATCTGTTAACTAATCTTGACGTAAATCAATGTGAAAAGTTAGGAACTTTATATTGCAACAATAATATGCAGTTAACCAGTCTAATAGCTAAAAACGGTAAGGATGAAAGCTTTTTTACATTTTCAGGCAATCCGAATCTGGAATATGTTTGTGCTGATGAAGGGCAGGTAGCGTCCATTCAAAATAGTATACTTAGTTATGGCTATACCAACTGTCATGTAAACAGTTATTGCAGTTTCTCACCGGGCGGAACTTTTTACACCATCAGCGGAAACGGTAGATATGATAGTGATAATAATGGGTGTAATGGATCGGATGTAAATTTTCCAAATCTAAAATTATCTTTCACAGATGGGGTAAATTCAGGCAGTCTGATTGCTGATTACACAGGCAACTATCATTATGATGTACAACAAGGAACGCAGAATGTAACCGTTTCAGTAGAAAATCCAGTTTACTTTAATTTGCAACCCAATAATTTCTCTGCAAGTTTTCCAGGAACTAATCCATTCCTACAAAGTTTTTGCATCACTCCAAACGGTGTTCATAATGATTTAGAGATTGCGATTATTCCGGTAAATATTGCTAGACCAGGATTCGATTCAACTTACAAAATCATCTACAAAAACAAAGGAACGCAAACACAATCCGGCAGCGTCAGTTTAGGATTCAATGATGCTATTTTAGATTTAGTAACTTCTAATCCAACAGTTGTTTCACAAGTCACTAATTCTCTGAACTGGAATTTTGCAAATTTAGCTCCTTTTGAATCGAGAGAAATTGTAGTGACTTTGAATGCTAATTCTCCTTCTGAAGTGCCGCCAGTGAATGGAGGCGATATATTAAATTTTACTGCGTCAGTCAACAGTTCATTAACCGACGAAACACCTTTAGATAATACTTTTACTCTAAATCAAACCGTTGTTAACTCCTTCGATCCCAATGACAAAACCTGTCTCGAAGGAGCCACCATCACACCAGAAATGGTCGGTAAGGAAGTACATTATATGGTTCGTTTTGAAAATACCGGAACTGCTAACGCTGAAAATATCGTTGTTAGAGATTTGATTGACACCACAAAATTTGATCTCAATTCGTTGATTCCTATTGATGGAAGTCATTCGTTTGTTACTAGAATTTCCAATACCAACAAAGTCGAATTTATTTTCGAAAACATCAATCTGCCTTTTGATGATGCGAATAATGATGGTTATGTAGCGTTTAAAATTAAAACCAAACCCACTTTAGTTTTGGGTGATACGTTTAGTAACACTGCTAGTATTTATTTTGACTACAACTTTCCAATCGTAACCGATCCTGCAGTGACAACCGTCGCGCTTTTGGCAAATTCTGATTTTGTGTTTGAGAATTATTTCAGCATTTATCCAAATCCAATGAATAGTATTTTAAATATGGAAACAAAGAAGACTATTGAAGTTAGTTCTATCAATATCTACAATGCGTTAGGACAAGTTGTTTTGGTGATTCCAAATGCGCAACAAACTAAGTCGGTGGATGTTTCGAGTTTGAAAACGGGGAATTATTTGATGAAAGTGAATTCGGATAAAGGAAGTTCGAGTGTGAAGTTTGTGAAAAAGTAGTTAAATAGCATATCATCAAAGCCTCGAATTAATTCGAGACTTTTTTTGTTAAAAGTTTACAGATTCATTTTATCTTTACTTTTTCAATTTAAATAAATCCTATGAAGAAGCTTTACTTTTTAGTTGTTACTGTTATGTACTGTGTGACTGCTAGTGCTCAGATTATTAGTTTTTCAGACGCTTATTTTAAAGCCCGACTTTTACAAGCGGGTGTAAATTCCTTTATTGCACAAGGACAATCAGGAAATAATATTCTTATAGATACTAATGGAGATAGTGAAATTGATGCCATTGAAGCCCAAGCTGTCTATAGATTAAATTTACAAGATGCGTCGATGGTAAATGCTGAAGGCCTAAATTATTTTATCAACTTGGGAGTTTTAACAGCTGCTTACAATTATTTTAGCAATCTTGATGTAAGTGCATTAACTAATTTGTATGCTTTAGATGTTTCATATAATTCAAATTTGGTGAATCTCAATATCAAAAATGGTATGTTGGGATTTGCCATCCCGCCACCACCACCAATTCCTATCGGAGTAGGAAACGTCAGTTTTCTCGGTTGCCCAAATATAGTGTATGTATGTTGTGATGAAGATAAAATTGAAGAAGGGAATTCTTATTTATCGGTTTACGGTTTGACCAATATAACAATAAACGACTATTGTGATTTTACACCAGGAGGCATCTATTATACAATTGAGGGTACTTCGAAAATGGATGCAAATACAGATGGTTGCGATGTTTTAGATGTCAATTATCCGAACTTAAAGTTGAACATCAACAACGGTTCAAATAGTTCTAATTTTTTTACTTCAACGAACGGAAACTATTTGTTATCATTGCCACAAGGTGCTTACACTATAACTCCAATACTTGAAAATCTGACTTATTTTCAAGTAAATCCAACGTCGTTTTCAGTCAATTTTCCCGCAGACACGACTCCATTTACTCAAAATTTTTGTATTTCCCCAAATGGGGTTCATCCCGACCTCGACGTTACGATTCTGCCGGTTACTGCTGCTAGACCGGGTTTTGATTCCTCGTATAAAATAATCTACAAAAACAAAGGAACACAAACGCAATCCGGGACTATTAATCTAACGTTTAATGATACTGTTTTAGATTTTGTTACTTCTAATTTAGCAATTGATTCACAAGTTGTCAATAACCTAACATGGAATTTTACCAATTTGCAACCTTTTGAATCGAGAGAAATTGTAGTGACTTTGAATGTAAATTCACCTTCAGAAGTGCCGCCGATAAATGCAGGTGATATTTTAAACTTCACTGCGTCAGTCAACAGTTCCTTAACAGACGAAACCCCAGACGATAACACTTTTGCTCTAAATCAAACCGTTGTAAATTCTTTCGATCCCAATGACAAAACTTGTCTCGAAGGCAACACCATCACACCCGAAATGGTTGGCAAAGAAGTACATTATCTAATCCGCTTTGAAAATACTGGAAACGCGAATGCAGAAAACGTTGTGGTGAAAGATATGATTGATACGGCGAAATTTGATGTCAATTCGCTGATTCCTGTTGGTGGAAGTCATTCGTTTGTAACGAAGATTTCCAATAGCAATAAAGTCGAATTTATTTTTGAAAATATCAATTTACCTTTTGACGATGCGAATAACGACGGATATGTAGCGTTTAAAATCAAAACCAAACCAACATTAGTTTTGGGTGATACATTTAGCAATACCGCTAGTATTTATTTTGATTATAACTTTCCAATCGTAACGGATCCTGAAGTAACAACGGTCGCACTTTTGGTAAACTCCGATTTTGTGTTTGACAATTATTTCAGTATTTATCCAAATCCAGCGAATAGTATTTTAAATATCGAAACCAAGAAAACCATAGAAGTCACTTCTATCAATATCTATAATGCGTTAGGACAAGTTGTTTTGGTCATTCCAAACGCACAACAAACCAAATCCGTAGATGTTTCGAGTTTGAAAACGGGGAATTATTTTATAAAGATTGTTTCTGATAAAGGAAGTTCGAGTATGAAGTTTGTGAAACTTTAACCGCAAGGAGCGCAAAGTTTATACTTCGTCAGTTCAACTTTCAGTCATGGGTCGCAAAGCACGCGAAGGCCTTTTTTTGAATAATTGCTTAGCGAACCTAGCGCAAACCTTTGCGACCCTTGCGGTAAAAAAAATCTTGCGTTTAAATTCCCAAATAATTACTCGGACTAATCGCCAACAATTCCTTCTTGATCGCTTTCGAAACTTCTAAAGATTCTATAAAATCATGAATGGCTTTCTTATCAATGGTCGTATTCGTTCGAGTTAATCCTTTCAAAGCTTCATACGGATTGGGATAACCCTCACGGCGTAAAATCGTTTGAATCGCTTCGGCAACGACCGCCCAATTCTTGTCTAAATCTTCCGCAATTTTGGATTTGTTAAGTAAGAGTTTGTCCAAACCTTTTAAAGTCGATTCGAAGGCTATCAACGTATGTCCAAAGGGTACACCGATGTTTCTCAAAACCGTACTATCTGTCAAATCACGTTGCAATCTCGACAAAGGTAATTTCGCAGCAAGATGTTCAAAAATCGCATTGGCAATTCCTAAGTTTCCTTCTGAATTTTCAAAATCAATTGGGTTCACTTTATGCGGCATGGCCGAAGAACCAATCTCGCCTTCTTTGATTTTTTGTTTGAAATAATCCATCGATACGTACGTCCAAATGTCACGATCTAAGTCGATGATAATCGTGTTGATACGCTTTAACGCATCAAAGAACGCTGCAAAATGATCGTAATGTTCTATTTGTGTAGTCGGAAAAGAATGGTGCAAACCCAAAGTGCTTTCTACGAAATCGTTTCCGAATTTTCGCCAATCTACTTCAGGATACGCCACATGATGTGCGTTGTAATTCCCCGTCGCGCCACCAAATTTAGCCGCAAATGGCACGTTGAATAACAAACGCATTTGCTCTTCCAAACGCTCCACAAAAACCGCAATTTCTTTCCCCAATCGACTTGGAGAAGCAGGTTGCCCGTGGGTTCGAGCCAACAGAGGAATGTCGCTCCATTCGTCACTTAAATCCTTCAATTTGCTTACCAAAGCAATCAACGATTTTAAATAGACCTCCTGAAACGCTTCTTTGGTCGATAATGGAATCGCTGTATTATTAATATCTTGAGAAGTCAGTCCAAAGTGGATAAACTCTTTATAAGCTTCTAATCCCAACACATCAAATTTGTTTTTGATGAAATACTCCACGGCTTTTACGTCGTGATTGGTGACTTTTTCGGTTTCTTTAATTACTTGTGCATCCTCACTTGTGAAATTCAAATACAAATTTCGCAACGATTCAAAAGCACCCATATGAATTCCTTTGAGTTGAGGCAACGGCAATTCACAGAGCGCGATGAAGTATTCAATTTCCACCAAAACGCGGTATTTGATTAAGGCTTCCTCGGAGAAATAGGCAGAAAGTGATTGAGTTTTACTACGGTATCTACCATCAATCGGTGATACGGCGTTGAGTTCGTGTAGCGGATTCATTGTAGTCGTTGTGTTGTTTTTGAAAGCTCAAAGATAACGAGAATTATCGGGAAATGAATTTTAGATTTTCAATTTTTACTGCGTCAGTTAACGTTGCTCGGGTCAGGAGCTTTTCCCCGCTATCCGCTATATCTTTTCATGGCTAAATGAGCCAGCAAAAGGATGCCGCTGTTATCGGGGCTATGCCACCCCGCCCTTCGGGCACCCCTCCAGAGGAGGGGAAAACCTCAAACCAACAACCGACAACCTACAATAGTTTACCCAACTCCTTCGCCACGATTCTCATTCCGTTTGAACCTGTCGTAGCAATGATCTTCAGATTACTTGGCGCATTCGAGATGGTCGCAGGATGCGGATCGATATAGTAAATCGGGACATTGTTTTTAGTATAATTGAGCAAACCTGCTGCTGGATAGACTTGTAAAGAAGTGCCGATCACAATCAATACTTCTGCTTTTTGAACCAACGAAATGGCGGTGTCGAGTGCTGGAACCGCTTCGCCAAACCAAACAATGTGAGGTCGTAATTGATGGCCGTGGCTATCTTTGTCGCCCAAAAGCAAATCATGTTCCCAGTGCAGAATGTCATTTTCATTGTTGTCGCTTCGGACTTTAAAAAGTTCACCATGCAAATGCAATACGCTGCTACTTCCAGCTTGTTCGTGAAGGTTATCGACGTTTTGAGTGATGATTTGTACTTCGAAAAGGTTTTCTAATTCGGCAAGAATTTGATGCCCAAGATTAGGTTTTACTTCATGCAACTGACGTCGACGTTGATTGTAAAAATCGAGAACTAGTTCAGGGTTTTTTCTCCAACCTTCAGGCGTAGCAACATCCAATACGTTGTGACCTTCCCATAATCCGTCGCTATCGCGAAAGGTTTTGATACCACTTTCAGCGGAGATTCCAGCACCGGAAAGGATGATGAGTTTCTTTTTCATATAGATTTTTACTTTGCGTCTCTGCGACTTTGCGAGATTAATAGCACGCAAAGTCGCAGAGACGCAAAGGAGTAGTGTAAATTAATTTAAAGTTTTAAAGCTACACTTTTTTAGTATTTTTGGCAAAAGTATTTTAACGCATGATTGACTTGGATTATTTAAATTATCTCGAGGAAATATTAACGGATAACAGAAAAGAAAGATTTCTAAACGTATTGGCAACAAGAACCAATCATTTTACGGTGGCAATTGAAGATATTTTTCAATTGCATAACACCAGCGCGGTGATGCGGAGTTGTGAGGTTTTTGGTATTCAACAATTGAATGTTGTAGAGGAGAAATATGGAAAAAGCATCGACAAAGAAATTGCCATGGGTGCACAGAAATGGGTAGATGTGAATCGCTTTGAAAGTATATCGGCTTGTATTAAAAATTTAAAAACCAAAGGCTATCAGATTATAGCCACGACGCCACACGAAAATGATTGTTTGTTAGATGATTTTGATATTTCGAAACCGTCAGCGTTATTTTTCGGAACCGAACGCGATGGACTTTCGCAAGAAGTGCTTGATCACGCGGATGGATTTTTAAAAATTCCGATGGTAGGCTTTACCGAGAGTTTGAATATTTCTGTTTCGGCGGCCATTATTATTCAGAACTTGATGAGTCGATTGCATAAATCAGACATTGTATGGCAATTGAGCGAGCATGAAATTTTAGAAAAGCGATTGGATTGGGCTCGAAAAACTATTAAAGACATTAAGCGAATTGAGACGAGGTATTATCAGGAAAGTCGCTGAGTTGCTTAGTTTCTGAGTTTCTGAGTTCGTTCTGCGTATTTGGAAACCCTAGCCCCGATAGAAGGGAAAATCCTTTTTTGTTTTTTGTGAAAGAACCCTTCGACTGTGCTCGGGGTGGCAAAACAAAAAAGATTGGAATGATAGCGGGACCCGAGCTCCTGAAAGGGCGAATAGGCGAAGCAAATAGCTCCTAAAAAAAACTCAGGCACTCAGCAACTCAGCTGCTCAGTAACTCTAAAAACTACTTCTTCTTCAAAATTTTATAATCTTCATAACAACCACTAATCGCATCCATGATTTGAAGGTCATTGGCGGTTTTGATGAAGGATTCGGAATAATTGCAATGATCTAGAATTTCAGTGATTTCCTTTTTGTCGATGCCTAAAAGTACGGCTAAGGTTTCTCGGTCGAATTTGGATTCAAGCAGATTTCGAACCGTTTCATCTTTTTTAATTTGTTTCAACCTTTTTAATTCCTTGCCTTTCTTGCCGAAAAAATTATACAATTTATCGGCAGGATTAAACATAGAACCCAATATATTTCCAAAGGCATTGGGCGCATATTCGCCTGCTTCATAGCCTTGTGGAAGTCCGGAAATACTGTATCTATAATTGTTTGGAGAGGGAATTAATTTCGAATCGACTTCTAAATAACCCGTCAAATAATACGGTTGAATAATGATTTCTTCTAAGGCGATTGCCTTTTCCGTCATTTGAATTTTGGTGGTTTTATTTTTTACCCAATCGTTCGTAACTTTAATTTTTAAGGTTTGAAAACCGATATAGGAAAGTAATAAGGTATCGCTAACACTGACATTAATTTCAAAAAAACCTTTTTCATCTGAAACTGCGCCCGTAACTTTGTTTAAGTTGATGATGTTTACATTAGCAACTGGCAGGTTGGAATTATCATTGGTAATAGTTCCTGTAACTTTTGAAACTTCTTCTTTATTTTGAGAAAAAGAAATTTGAGAGAGCAATAAAAAGAAGAAGACTACAAGATATCTCATATGGGGTTTTAAAAGTTTAAAAGTAATAAAACGCCCTAAGATATTTTGTAGTCTTCCTTATTATTATAAGAAAATTAACAAAAAGGTTTAGCTTTTTCTTGGTCTTCTTTCTCTTGGAGTATCTGAAGAACCTTCCGAACGTCTTGGTGCTCTTTCTGAAAATCCTTCTGGTCTAGGAGCGTCTGATCTTCTTGGAGCACGATCGGATGAAAAACCACCTTCACGTCTTGGTGCAGCTGTTCCTCTCGATTCGCTTCTTCCTCCAAAACCACCTTCACGAGGCGCTCTGTCTGAAGAACCACCTTCTTTTCTAGGGCCAAAACCACCGCTTCTAGGAGCTGAACTTCTATCGCTTCTGAATCCACCACCAGAATTTCTATCGCCGCCGAAACTTCTTCCACCACCTGAACTTCTTTCCCCACCAAAGCTTCTTCCGCCACCAGAACTTCTTCCGTTGTGATCACGTCTTCCACCACCGTCATTTTTTGAAATCTCCACATTGATACGTCTTCCTTCTAAAGTAACGTTGTTTAAAGTTTCCATTACTTTATCGGTAAATTCTGGGTCCGTATTAAAGAAAGAGAATCCTTCTTTTACATCTACTTTATAGACATCATCACGACCTAAATCTAAGGTTTCTTTTAGATAATCTTTCAAGGTCATCCAATCGAAATTGTCTCTAGATCCGATGTTGACGAAATAACGCACGGCACCACCATTATTATTTTCTCTTGGTTCACGATCGTCTCTTTCGCGACGGTCGTTTCCGGAAGATTGAGAAGACAAATCACGTGTCTTTTTATAGTAATTGATAAAACGATTGAATTCAACCGATACCATTTTCTTAATCAATTCTTCTTTTGACAATCCTTCTAACACGTTATTAATCGCTGGAAGATAGTTGTCAATTTCGCGATCTACGTCTGTGTCTTTAATTTTATTGGCTAAGTGCAATAATTGAATTTCACAGATTTCAATTCCAGATGGAATTGTTTTCTCTTCAAATTTTTGTTTGATGATTCTTTCGATAGAAGAAATCTTACGTATTTCACTTTTAGTCACAATCACAATCGACGTTCCTAATTTACCAGCACGTCCAGTTCTTCCTGAACGGTGGTTGTAGGTTTCTATTTCGTCTGGCAATTGATAGTTTACTACGTGAGTAATGTTGTCAACGTCTATTCCACGGGCAGCTACATCTGTTGCCACCAACATTTGGATTTGTCTTCCTCTAAAGGATTTCATTACAGAATCACGTTGCGCTTGAGACAAATCACCGTGCAAAGCTGCAGCGTTATATCCATCTTCAATTAATTTTTCTGCTACTTGTTGCGTATCTCTTTTGGTTCTACAAAACACGACAGAAAAAATATCTGGATTCGCATCGGCTAAACGTTTTAGTGCTTCGTAACGATCTCTAGCATTCACCAAATAGAATTCGTGAGAAACAGTAGCAGAACCTGAGTTCTTAGTTCCTACCGTAATTTCGATTGGATTGTGCATGAATTGTTTCGCAATACGAGAAACTTCTTGCGGCATGGTTGCAGAAAACAACCAAGTGCTTTTTTCGTCTGGAGTTGTGGAAAGGATGTTAACGATGTCTTCGTAGAAACCCATGTTCAACATTTCATCTGCCTCATCTAATACGCAGTAGTTGATCTGAGTAATATTTACCAAACCTCTATTAATCATGTCTTGCATTCTACCTGGTGTAGCTACAATAATTTGGGCACCTCTTTTGATGTCTCTTGCTTGATCGGTAATACTGGCGCCACCGTATACGGCAACCACATTAATTCCTTTTTCGTATTTCGAGTAATTTTTTATCTCGTTGGTAATTTGTAAGCAAAGCTCACGGGTCGGGGATAAAATTAACGCTTGTGTATTTCTATTGTTAGCATCAATTTTTTGGATCAGCGGAAAACCAAATGCGGCGGTTTTCCCAGTTCCTGTTTGGGCTAACGCTACTAAGTCTGTGTCTTGTTCCAATAGCATTGGAATCGCTTTTTCCTGTACTTCGGTCGGATTCTCAAATCCTAGATCGATAATCGCACGTTGTAGCGATTCACTCAATCCTAATTGTTCAAATTTGTTCATTATTTATTTTTAAATTCGGTGCAAAAGTAGGGCGAATAAATGGAATAATCTAATGGAAAGTTTTGATTTAATGTTTTATTAGTGTTTGAAAATCAATGACATAGAAAATGTTGTTGGTTGTTGGTTGTGAGTTCTCGGTTAAGATATGTCGCAATGTGGAAGAATCGTTAGTCAATTTAAACAAAAAAAGTAGCCAAATACTTCGTTATGTTGAGATTGATTCCAAAAATGCAATTAGCTGTTTTGTTGCTAAACCGCGATGACTAATTTGTCCCTTTTGTTCGAGGGATAATTGTGCAAAGGTTTCTGAAAATCCTTCTGGTTGAAAAATGGGATCATAACCAAAACCTTGATTTCCAATTTTTTCTAATACGATTTTGCCATTAGCGATTCCAGTAAAAAGATGTTTTTTTCCGTTGAGGTTTAATGCAATTACGGTTTTGAATTGGGCATTTCTATTCGGTTGATTTTCCAGATTTTTCAGAAGTTTATCCATGTTGTCATTGGCATTGCGTTGTTCACCTGCATAGTGTGCCGAATCTACTCCCGGCTCGCCATGTAAAGCTTCTACTTCCAAGCCAGTATCGTCTGCAAAACAATCATAGCCGTATTTTTCAGTGACATAATCGGCTTTCTGAATGGCATTGCCTTCTATGGTATCGGATGTTTCAGGGATTTCTTCCAAACAACCAATACTTTCTAGACTTATGATTTGAATTGAAGTCGGTAGCATCGATTGTACTTCTTTTATTTTATTGAGATTGTTGGTAGCGAAGACGATTTTCATAGTTAATTTTGAGCTAAAAGTATTCATTTTATTAATGCGATTGGATGAATTCAATCTTGAAAACGAGACGAAATTTTGTTAAAAAAAATGTCATTATATTTTTTCTCGTATATTTATCTTCAAACTTTCGAAAAGCGTTTATGAAACTAAAGATTACTTCTTCTTACAGTCTACTCTTTTTTTGCCTATTTTTTTTCAGTGGTTATTCTCAGTTTGTTTTTACTGAAAAACACCTTCCCAGTTCCATTTCGTTAAGTTCCTTTGCATCTATTGCTGATGTTGGTCAACAAAATTATACTATTGATTTTGTAATTGAAAATTTTGATCAGTTACGACCTCAAAAATTAAAAACTCGAAATGATGATTTAGGATTCACTAATCATCATTTTTGGGCAAAAGTGGCATTGAGAAATAACACTTCAAAAGACTTAGTATATTTTTTAGAAACAGCTCGGCCAATAACTGATTTTGTTGAATTATACACAGTAGATGAAATCTCCAAGAATGTATTGATTAGTAAGAGTGGTGATAAAATTCCTTTTAATCAGCGAAGCTTTCAAGATAGAAAGACGGTTTTTAAAATCAATTTGCGAGCACACCAATCACAATCGTTATATCTACATCTCAAAAGCGATGGAGAAGTAATTCAAATGCCTATGATGTTGAGGACTGCAGAGGATTTCATCAAATTAGCCTCTTTTGAACAATTGCTCTTTGGTGTTTTTTACGGGATTCTAATTACTGCGGCAATACTTTATCTCTTCTTTTTCTTTGGCTTGCGAGAGAAAACATTTTTGTATTATAGCTTGTATGTTGTTTTTATCGGTTTGATGCAGTTTGCTTTGGACGGTTATTTTTATCAATTGTTTACTCCCAATAGTGGATGGTTTTCACAGCATGCCGTTTTATTATTTGCCATGATAGCAGGAATTTTATTAGGGAAATACAGTGAAGTTTTTTTGAATATTCAAGAACACAATAGAGTACTCTATCGACTTTTTCAACTGATGTATATCTTAGCTTTTGGGTTGATTTTTTGTATTATTTTCATACCACCACTTTTTGCAATTTGTTATCCTATTGCCAATGTTTTAGGATTGGGGATTCTATTGATAATTATTAGTTCGGTTATATATCTATACGTTCATAAGAAACCTGTGGATCCTTTTTTTAGCATTGGTATTGTTTTCCTAATCCTTGGATTTGGGATTTTTATATTGAATAATTTTGGGCAAGTTCCGAATACTTTTCTAACGCAAAATAGCTCGAAATTTGGAACTGGTTTAGAGATTATTTTCCTGTCGCTTTCGATGGGGAATTTGATTCGAAATTTGAGAAATGAAAAAAATGAACTTAATAAACTTGCCCTGATTAGATCGGAAGAAATGAATGATTTAAAGTCGTATTTTTTATCGAATATCAGTCATGAGTTACGAACACCATTGAATGCGATTCTCAATCTAACCGACACGATTTCAAAAGAATCAAAGGACGATACTGTAAAAAGTAAATGCCAAATTATCAAATATTCTTCACATAGTTTGTTGAGTTCTGTCAATGATATTCTAGATTTCTCCAAAATTGAAAAAGGAGAATTGCAATTGGAAAGTGTTTTATTCGAGCCCGTAAAAGTAATTGAACATCTAAAGAACAATGCCGCCAATCGAGCCAAAGATCAGGGATTAACTTTTGAGTTTACGAAATCAGATACGATTCCAGAATTTATGATGGGAGATGTTACGCGATTGGTGCAAATTATTAATAATGTACTGAGTAATGCAGTAAAATTTACCGCCACTGGATTCGTTAAGTTTCATTTAGAGGCAAAGAAAATAGAAAAGTCAAAAGCAACTTTGGTCATGACTATTTCAGATTCGGGTATCGGAATAAGCCAAGAGAAGATGAATAGTATTTTCGATTCTTTCTCTCAAAACACCATCGATAACAAACGAAAATTCGGTGGATTAGGATTGGGATTGTATATCGTAAAAACGTTGGTCGATATGCAAAA
Source organism: Flavobacterium sp. (assembly GCA_043783565.1). Lineage (GTDB taxonomy): Bacteria > Bacteroidota > Bacteroidia > Flavobacteriales > Flavobacteriaceae > Flavobacterium. The sequence goes on from JAYVZG010000031.1 coordinate 43,460, forward strand.
TGGTACGATTAAAATGGAAAGCACAGAAAATGTCGGAACAACTTGTACTATTACTATCGATTTTGATGTTGTTGTGCTAGAGAAAAGAGAAGCCATTCCTTTAGAAGAAGTAGTGTGTGATTTGGAGGGCAAATTGCTTTTGGTTGTTGAAGACAATGCGATCAATCAAATGGTGATTAAAATGATTACCAAGAAATGGCTCAATACGACAGTTGTTTATGCCAACAACGGACAAGAAGGTTTGGATGCTTTGCAACAACAGCGGTTTGACCTTGTTTTGATGGACTTGCAAATGCCTGTGATGGATGGTTACGAAGCAACTATAGCTATCCGTAATGGAGAAGTTGGTGATAATAACAAAAATATTCCAATCATAGCTGTAACTGCCGATGTTATGGAAACAACTAAAATACGCGTGAAAGAAATAGGAATGAATTTTTATATTTCAAAACCGTTGAAAAACGATACGCTGTTTTTGGCAATTAAGGAATTGCTTTTGAATAAATAAAAAAAGGTGCTTGGTTTAAGAAGCACCTTTTGAAATTATATAGTAAAGTATTATTTCACGATTAATTTTCTTGTTACACCAGAACTAGTTTTGATGAAATAGATTCCAGAGTGGAACGTTTTTGTATCTAAACTATTTGTGTTTTTAGCTGTTAAAATCAGTTTACCTAAAGTATCGAATACTTCAATATCTAGTGTTTGATTGAAAGTTACGACTTCTTTGTTGGAAGGATTTGGTGACACTTTAAAATCATTTGAATTGGCTTCAAATTGAGAAACCCCTAAAGTAACATTACTTGTAATAGTTGCCATGTCAAAACGAACAGTTCCGCCTGTTCCTGTAGAATAAACATTGGTGGAACGAGAAGCAACATAATCACCAGCAATTGGATCAAAAGCGCTTACAATTTTAAATGCTACATTTGGATTATTATCTAAAGCAGTTACTGTTGAAACATCTACAGTTCTTCCGTTATACCAAGTATCTCCAGTTCCTGCTGGAGCAGGAGTAAAAGTAAAAGTTTGTGCTTCAACCCAATCAGGAACTGGAGCTCCATTATCATCAGTATACATCACTATATAAGTATTGTTTGCAGAATTACTCAAACGTTGTTCAAATTTGAAAACAATTCCAGCTTGTCCAACAGTGCTTACGTTAAATTGAACACCTCTAAGTTTGTTATCTGTTCCTGCTGGAGCATAACCAGCAGTATTCCATCCGTAATTTGGTGGGCTTAATGTTTCAGTTTCAGTTGTTCCAACAGATGTGTTTCCAGCAGCGAAAGTTGCAGTAGTACCGCCAATTAACTCCGCAGTTCCAACTCCGACAGAAACTAAAGGGGAAGTTCCTCCTCCAGGAACATCAATTGCAGAAGCACCATTAAAATTCCATTGCGCTATTGTAGCTTGTCCCCAAGAAGTGGTTGAAACCAATAAAGTAAGGGCGATAATTTTTATTACATTGTAATTTGTCTTCATAGTATACTCTTTTTAATTTTTGGCTAAATTATTAATAAAATTTGAATTGAAATTTATTTTCGATGTACTACACATATATTACTATGAACAACTTTTTAACAATGTATTGAATCATCAAATTTCACTACCTTTTTTTGTTATTTTTATTTAAATTTCTTTGTTTTTTGTTGATAACTTTGATTATTTACAACAAATTCAATTTATTCTCGCATGTTAAGATTTCGTTATCATCGATAAAATACCGATAAAATCGATTAAGTTAAAATGTTGACAAAAATTAACAATTACTTCCTATAAACTACTTTCTTTCAGATAAATAATCTATATTTTTGTTGCAACTCAATTTTAATACAATATGAAAAATACGCTACTTTTTAAGAAAGCACACACTTTTATGTTTTGGTGTGTTGCTTTGTTGTTGTTATCCTTCTCAAATAAAGGATATGGACAATTGCTTGTGGAGAACTTTAGTTACACAACCGCAGGTCCTTTACAAACCGCTTCAGGTACTTGGGCTGTTCACAGTGGTGCCACTCCTTTTGTTCAATATTCTAATACAGGGCTAACTTATGCAGGGCATGCTGGATCTGGTGTAGGAGGTTCTGCAACTTTCGGAACAGGAACTGCCGATCATAATCGAACTTTTACAGCGCAAACATCAGGAACGGTCTATATGAGTTGTTTGGTGAATATTACTTCCGTTTCTGCAACAGGGGAATATTTTCTACATTACAATTCATCGGGTACTTTTGCAGCACGTATTGCAGCTACAACAAGTGGCACTAATCTGAGATTTGGTGTAGGTAAGTCTGCAGCACCAGTTGCGGTAGCTACTAACTTCGTTTTGGGAACCACGTACATGCTTGTAGTGAAGTATACTTATATTGCTGGTTTAACCAATGATCAAGTTGATTTTTGGGTATTGCCAGCTTTTGTTTCTTCAGAGGCATTAGCAGGAGCTCCTTTGCAAACGATCACAGCAGGTACTGATGCAACAACTTTAAATGCAATTTGTATTCGACAAGCTTCACCATTTCCAATTGGAACTGTAGATGCGATTCGTGTTGGTAATACGTGGGCGGAGGTTGCTCCAGCAGCAAGTTTAATTAACGGTGGGAATAATTATACTGCTACAGCTTTTTCAAATACATACGGAACTGCGTCAGCTAATCAGTCGTTTTTGGTTGCTGGAAGTTTATTGACAAATAATGTTGTAGCAACTGCTCAAACAGGTTTTGAAGTTTCTAGAAGCGATGTGGTTTCTTATGGTCCTACAGCTACTTTTACAACTGCTGAAGCCAATGCAGGATCACTTTCTGTATTGGTTCGTTTGAAAAACAATGCGAATGCAGGAAATTATAATGCACAAAATGCGGTAGTGCTTTCGAGTAGTCCCGCTACAAATGTGAATATTGTTACTTCCGCTTCTGGAAATACAGTGACTCCGTTTGGTTTAACTATTAGTGGATTAACTTCTCAAGATAAAACATTTGACGGTAATACCATAGCAACTTTGTTAGGGTCAGCAACCTTAAACGGCGTGTTATTTTCAGATGATGTCTCTTTAAGCGGATCGGCAATCGCTAATTATTCTTCTGCTGCGGTGGGTGGTCCTTATGTTATTACGGTTTCTGGATTTTCGTTAACTGGAACCAAAGCTGCCAATTATTCGGTAACACAACCAACAGTTGCAAATGCAAGTATTACAGCTTCAGCATTATTAGATCAAGTCATTACATTTCCAGCATTGGCGAATGTGCCTTATGGAACGGTAAGTGTTCCGTTATTAGCTACAACAGATGGAACCTCTGGGAATCCAATTACCTATCAAAGCTCCAATTTGAATGTCGCGACGATATCAGGAAGTACTGCTGTGATTGTGGGTGCCGGAACCGTTACGATCACTGCATCACAAGCGGGAAGTGTTACTCATAATCCAGCTATAGATGTACCTCAATCCTTCACAGTAACGCCACTTGGAATTACTATTACAGGAATTTCTGCTTTAAATAAACCTTACAATACTTTTACTACCGCTACTTTAACAGGTACAGCAGTGTTAAGTCCAGCACCTATTAATAGCGATGTGGTTACGATTGGAGGAACAGCTGTGGCGAATTTTGCTAGTGCTAATGCGGGTTTACAAGCCGTAACCGTTACTGGTTATACTATCGGTGGTGCCAATGCAGGCAACTATGTTTTGACACAACCAGTAATTTCAAATGCTACGATCACACAATTAACACAAACCATTAATACCTTTAGCACAATTCCAACGCTAACGACTTTGACGCCTGCAGTAACGTTGACTGGAATTGCCTCTTCAGGATTGACGGTTACTTTTGAAAGTTCTGATACCAACGTAGCGACTATTGCAGGAAATGTGCTTACTATCGTTGGAACTGGTTCTGTAACCATTACTGCCAAACAATTGGGTAATACTAATTATGCTGCAGCACCTGAACTTACTCAAACACGATTGGTAGAAACAGCTTTGTATTTGAATCAATTCACGGGTGCTGTTTCTGCTTGTCCAACACAAGGTAACGTGGCGACTGTAGCCGCTAATACTACAGGAGCAATTGCAACACGTTCAACGGTAACGTGTTCGCAATTGGCGAATTTCTTTAGTTCAACAACAATAAATGCAACAGCAAGTATCAATAACAGTTCGTATGTAGAATTCTCAGCAACTGCTGCTGCAGGTTACCGATTCAATTTGACAAAATTATCTTTTATACGTTCTGGTAGTGGAACCTGTCCAAACCAACTGGAAGTTCGTTATAGTACCGATGGTTTTGTAACGTCTACTTCGATGAGTAATTCGGCTTTAACGACCACAACAGCAACCACTTTAACATGGGATTTTGCTGATTTTAATACCCCAATTTCTGGAACAATCACTTTCCGACTGTATCCTTACGGAACACAACGTGCGGATTTAGCAGGAACTTCTGCTACAACTGGTACGTTCAGAATAGACGATGCTACAATATACGGAACGGTTGTGGTTCCTCCACCAACAGTAACAACCACTGCTCCACCAACAGTGATTAATGATTTGTCTGCTACTTTAGGTGGTGATGTAACGAATACCGGTGGTTCGGCAATTATAGGAAATGGTGTGGTTATTTCAGTGTCTACTGCAAATACAAATCCTACCATTGGCGGCTTTGGAGTTACAAATATTGTTAATGGCAGTTTTTCTGCTGGAACAGGCGCTTTTTCATTAGCATCAGGTGCATTGGATCGAGATACTCAGTATTACTATGCAGCTTATGCTACAAATGGGCAAGGCACTTCTTATGGTAGTGTAGCCTCGTTTTATACGTTGGCATCCACGCCAGTAAATGCCCCTTTTTTAGGGAATGAAACGACGACAACTTTAACGCTTTTCATCTTTGATGTTTCTAATCCAAATTACTATTATACACAATTTTTGATTCGTGTTATCAGTGGCGCAAATACTTATTATTTGCAAGCCAACGGTACTTTAGGAGTTAATCCAGTTTGGCAGACGGCAACACAATGGGAAAATTCTGCCACTTCCTTAACTGTAAGTGGTTTGACCAATAATACTGCATATACTTTTGATGTAAAAGCAAGAAATGGCGCTAACGTAGAAACCGCTTTTGGACCAAGTACTACAATTTCAACCTTAGAGGATTTAAATCCTAATTTAGTACTAACCAGTGCAGCGCCAACTTTTGGAAATGTATGTACTACAGGAGTGAGCAATTTTGCTACTACGAGTTTTACTTTGAATGGATTTTATTTGACTGCTTCCGATTTATCGGTATCTTCTTCTTCAGGTGAATTGTCATTTTCAACTTCACAAAACGGAACGTATTCGAATCCGTTGACAGTTTCGCATACGAGTCCAACGATGACAGGTCAAGTAGTATGGGTGAAATTTTCACCGAGCGTTACAGGAGCTTTTAGCAGTACAGTTGCAATCACGGGTGGCGGTTTGGTAAGTGCTTTTAATGTAACGGCTACTGGAACAGGAATTAACACTCCAGCTACAGCTACAACAGGAACTGTTTCTAGTATTACTGTTGTTGGAGCTACTATTGCTGGTTCGACTGTTGTAGGTTGTTCTGCAATCATCGCTAACGGCATTGAATATAGTACAGCTAGTAATTTTTCAGGAGCTACACAAATAGCGGGTGGTTTTCCAGTTACTTTAAATACGTTGTCACCTAATACTTTATATTATGTAAGAGCCTATGCTACGGATTCGTCAGCAGCTGGGATTGCTTACGGAAATTCAACTTCATTCACGACTTTAGGACTAACTATAGCTCCAGTGGCAACTGCTGCAACTTCAGTAGATGCTACTAGTTTCGTAGCCAATTGGGAAACCGTTACTGGTGCTGAATCGTACTTGTTAGATGTAAGCACTAATATTAATTTCGCAGGACCCTTAACAACTATTGCCAATTGGAGTTTTCCAAACGCAACTGACGATGCTATAATAGATGCTGGTATTGCTGCTAATAATAGTAATGTATTGACTACTGTTGGTGGTGTTGGAACCATTACTTATGTTGTTACTTCGGGTAGCACGACAAGTGCTGCCTCAGGAGCAACATGGGATTCAGGAAATGGAACTAAATATTGGCAAATAGATATTGCCACTACAGGGTATTCTAATTTGAAATTATCTTCGGCACAACGATCGTCTGGAACAGGTCCGAGAGATTTTAAAGTGCAATATAGTGTCAATGCAGGAGCGAATTGGTTTGATGTTTCTGGTGCTTCGGTAACCGTTGGAAACAACTGGACGACTGGTGTATTAACGGATGTCGCTTTGCCTGCGGCTTGTAATAATCAAGCGTCGGTGCGTTTGCGTTGGATTATGACTTCAAATACGAATGTATCAGCAGGAACGGTAGCAGGAACAGGAACGAGTGGTATAGATTCCATTTTAGTAACGGGTAGTGTACCAACTTTTGTAGCTGGTTATGAATCTTTATCTGTAAATGGATTGTCACAATTGGTAAGTGGATTGTCCGAATTGACACAATATTATTATAGAGTAAGAGCATTTAGTACAAATAGCACTTCTCCAAATTCGAACTTGATTTCGGTAACAACTACTGCATCACCACCTACTTTTGACTCCGTTTCTTACACTGGAAGTACTGTTTGTGATGGTGCTGTTGGTACTTTTGATGTTGCTGGTTTGAGTGCAAATGTAGCTTCTAGATTATTTTATAACATTGATGGTGGAACTACACAATCTGTAGTAACAACTGTTGCTGACGGAAGTGGTGCAGCTACTTTTAGTATTGCTTTGCCTTTGTCTGTAAACAATCAAGTGCTTACTGTTACATTGGTGGAACGATTGGACGCATCTTCTTCTACAATAGTCGATTCTAATAATCAAGTATTTATCAATTTTGTCGCAGCTAATGTTACCTATTATGCCGATGTGGATGGAGATACTTATGGTGATCTATTGATTACACAAGTATCTTGTACTGGCGCGCCAGTTGGATTTGTAGTTAATAATACAGATTGTGATGATAGTCTTGCCACTGGAACACTTGTTTATCAAAGTGCTACTTTATATACAGATGTCGACGGCGATACTTTTACAGTAGGTACAGGAAGCGTTGTTTGTTATGGAGCTACTTTACCAGCTGGAACTACTTTGACTCAATCTGGAACAATGGATTGTGATGATAATGATTATAGTTTGACTAACAATTGTAATACAACTTCAATTGTAAATCTTACCTTATTTATAGAAGGTTATTATATAGGAGCAAGTACCATGAATTCTGTTAAGTTGAATCAGTGGGATGGTGTTACACCAGCTACTGCACCTTCATCTATAGACGTTGAAGATATGACTATAGAATTGCATGATGCTACCACATTTTCAACATTGCATACTACAACAGCTACATTGCATACCGATGGTACGCTTTCAGCATCATTTGCAGGTGCACCTAGCGGGTCATTCTATATCGCTGTGAAAGGACGTAACATGCTTCAAACATGGTCTGCGGATCCTCAAACAGTAGGTACAACACCATTGAGCTTTAATTTCTCAGGTGCTGCTACTCAGGCTTATGGAGATAACATGAGAGAAATGGAGACTGGAGTGTTTGCTTTCTATAATGGAGATACCAATCAGGATGAAAGTATCGATAACGTAGATACGGATTCATTGTTTATAGACATTGATGCATTTGCGTTTGGGGATTTTGCCACAGATTTGAATGGAGATGGAACAGTAGACAACGTAGATACTGATAATATATTTATTAGTATAGATGCTTTTAGATTTTCAAATCACCCTTAATTAGTAACCAATTTATAATAAAAAAGCCTCTTCATTTTTTTGAAGAGGCTTTTTTATTATTTAACTAAATCGCAATCGAACATACACATGTTTGATTCCTTTTTTGTCGGAATCACGTTCGTCGATTTCAAGAATATCGGTGAGTGATTTAAGCATTGGTGTAAGTTTGGAAAAGCCATAATTTCTAGGATCGAATTCTGGTTTTTTCTTTACGATGAGATTACCCACATCTCCTAGAAATGCCCAACCGTCATCATCGCCAATTGCTTCAATCGTTGCTTCGATGAGTTCTATCGTTTGTAAATCGACTTTGTTTAAGGCTTTTTCTGCAGGTTTTTCTGCAGGTTTTTTCGTGTCGTTTGGAGTATTAGAAGTATTCGGTTTTGTAAGTTTTTTAGGTTTAGCACCTTCTAAAACTTCGATGTAGATAAATCGATCGCAGGCAACTATAAAGGAGTTCGGTGTTTTCTTTTCACCTAATCCAATGACTTTCATACCTGATTCGCGCAAACGAATTGCCAATCGCGTAAAATCGCTATCACTGGAAACAATGCAGAATCCATCTACTTTTCCGGAGTAGAGCAAATCCATCGCATCTATAATCATTGCTGAGTCGGAAGAGTTTTTTCCTACGGTATAACTGTATTGCTGAATCGGTGTGATGGCATGTTCTAAGAGTACGCTTTTCCAACCGCCGGCGTTGGGCTTGGTCCAATCGGCATAAATTCTTTTGGTGGTTGGAGTTCCAAATTTGGCGATTTCTTCCATCATTCCTTTGACATTGCTATAGGGAACGTTGTCGGCATCGATGAGTACGGCTATTTTTAGTTCTTTGTTGGGTTGTGACATTTCTTTTTGAGTTGCTGAGGTTCTGAGTTGCTGAGTTGCTGAGGTCGCTTTTCAAAAGGTTATAGCCTTTGTACCTGAGAACCTTATTGCTTTAGAACCTAAAGATTTGAATTCAAAGATACGGAGTTTATTCTTAGTAGTGATTTTTAGCCCCGATAGTAGCGGAAATCCTTTTGTGACATTTTTTTTGGCACAAAAGATTGGGAGTGAATAGCGGGAAATAGCTTCTAAAAATAATTGGAATTATACCACTAAATCCCTTGAAAATAATTAATTTTGCGCCAATAAAAAAAACGTTATATACACTGATTATCATGGTGAAAGATTTATTCGAAAGAATTCAAAACAATAAAGGTCCTTTAGGAAAATGGGCCTCTCAAGCGGAAGGGTATTATGTTTTTCCTAAGTTAGAAGGAGAATTAGGACCGAGAATGCAGTTTAAAGGAAAAGACATTTTGAACTGGAGTTTGAATGATTATTTGGGATTGGCGAATCATCCGGAAGTTAGAAAAGCCGACACTGAGGCTGCTATTCAATATGGAGCTGCGTATCCTATGGGAGCGCGCATGATGAGTGGTCATACAGATGCTCATGAACAATTGGAAAACGAATTGGCTGCTTTTGTGATGAAAGAATCTGCTTATTTGTTGAACTTTGGGTATCAAGGAATTATGTCGACCATTGATGCTTTAGTCACTAAAAATGATATTATTGTATACGATGTAGATGCACATGCGTGTATCATAGACGGTGTACGTTTGCATATGGGAAAACGTTTTACGTATCGTCATAACGATATAGAAAGCATGGAGAAGAACTTGCAACGTGCTACCAAAATGGCTACAGAAACAGGAGGTGGAATTCTATTCATCACAGAAGGTGTTTTTGGAATGCGTGGTCAACAAGGTAAGCTGAAAGAGATCGTTGCTTTGAAAGAGAAATACAATTTCCGTTTGTTGGTGGATGATGCACATGGATTTGGAACACTTGGGGAAACAGGAGCTGGAGCAGGTGAGGAGCAAGGATGCCAAGATGGAATTGATGTATATTTTTCTACGTTTGCTAAATCGATGGCGAGTATCGGAGCTTTTATTGCTGCGGATAAAGATATTATTGATTATTTGAAATACAATTTACGTTCACAGATGTTTGCCAAAGCTTTGCCGATGATTCAAACTCTTGGAGCTTTGAAAAGATTGGAATTGTTGCGTAATCACCCTGAATTGAAAGATAAATTGTGGGAGAATGTAAACGCCTTGCAAAACGGATTGCGTTCTAGAAATTTTAATATTGGCGATACCAATACATGTGTTACTCCAGTGTATTTAGAAGGAAGCGTTCCGGAAGCGATGGTGATGGTGAATGACTTGAGAGAGAATTTTAGTATTTTCTTATCGATTGTAATTTACCCAGTGATTCCAAAAGGGATTATCTTATTACGTATGATTCCAACTTCCTCTCACACTTTAGGAGATGTTGAAGAGACGCTAACTGCTTTTGAAGTTATTCGTGAGAAATTAGTGAATGGTACTTATAAAGAAATTGCAGATAGAACAACAGTAGATGTGAGCTAACAATTGATAATTAACAATTGATAAATGATAATGAAAACCGCTTTGTTTTGAGGCGGTTTTTTTTATAAATCTTTCCGAAAAGTTCTTCTTCTTCGGTTGATTTTTGAGTCGAAATTTTTCCAAAGATTGTGAATGGCATGATTCTCTTCGAGTTCAGGGGTTCGGATGCATTTAAGAATTCCTTTTTGACTAAAGGTTTTATAATATTCGTCAAAAATGATCGCAGTGACGCCTTTACTTTGGTACTCTGGTAAGACTCCAATGAGATAAAACAGTACTTCTTTACTGTGTTTTCGAGCTTGAAGAAGATGGTACCAACCCAAAGGAAATAATTTCCCTTTAGATTTTTGCAAGGCTTCAGAGAAAGAAGGCATAACAATACTAAATGCTACTAAATTTTCGTCTTTGTCGATGACAAATTTGATGTATTCCGGATTGATAAATGGGATATATTTCTTTTTAAAATATTCTTTTTGAATGTCGGTAATTGCTACGAAAGAAGACAAATTTGCATAGGAAGTGTTGAATAAATCAAACATTTTATCTACATAAGGAAGGATGTCTTTAGTGCGATTGAAAGTTAGCGATGTTAGTTGATATCGTCGCTTAATTAATTCTTGTGCTTTGACATAGACTTCTGGTTTGACATTGCTAAAGGAAAAAGTACTTTCTTGGAATTCTTTTTCTTTTACATATCCCAATTCCACTAAATGTTGCGCGTAATAAGGATGATTATACCATGTAATCATCGAACCAATAAAATCAAATCCTTCGGTTAAGACGCCTACTTTATCTAAATTGGAAAAGCCAATAGGACCTTCAACATATTCTAGAGAATTAGCTCTTCCTAATTCGTATACTTTTTCTAATAGTGCTTTGGTAACTTCAATATCGTCAATGACATCCCACCAGCCAAAACGCGCTTTCTTTTTTTGTTGGATATTGACTTCATTCCAATTGATAATAGCAGCAATTCTCCCTACAACTTTATCTTCTTTATAGGCCAAATACAAATGTGCTTCCGCTGTTTCAAATGCAGGGTTTTTGGTAGTGTCAAAACTGTCCATTTCATCTTGGATTAAAGGAGGAACCCAATAAGGATGGTTTTCATATAAAGAAAACGGAAAAGTAACGAACGATTTTAGTAATTTTTTAGAGGTAACTTCCTGAATGGTAATCATTTTATTTCTTTTTTTCATCCTCACCTACGAAATCGAGACGTTTTTTCTTTTTTTCTTTACTCTTATCTTTACTCTTATCTTGTTTTTTATCTTCTTTACTACGTGTATCCTCTTTAGGAATTCGAAGCATTAGTTCACTATAATTTGCATCAAAGCGCCAAGAAACACCAACTCCTCCAAAAACTAAATTGGGTGTGGCTTGAAAATTACTGCCAATGGAAGCATCTATTTGAATGTTTTGTTTTACTAAATAGGCAGCGCCAGTTCTGAAATAATGATCTTTATAATAGTCGTTGTTAAATCCTTGTATTTCAATAAATCCTGAAACTCTTGAATTGAAACCTCTTGTCATTGTTAACACATAATCAATCGAATTTCTTTCGGATGGAAATTTATCTAAAATAATATTAGTAAGAAAAGTATACCTGCCGAATTGATTTTGAGTAAGTATCATTCCTTTTAAACTAAAAGCATCTTCTTTAGGAATATCAGGTCTCAAAAACTTATTAGGCGCAAGATTGATATTCGCGCCACCATAAATCGCTACTGCTGGAATGAACTGTCTCCAATTGAATTTGTGATTGGCTTTCCAACTATACAGATTGGGCTTGTTTTCATAATTTTTTGCAGGATCATAAACCAAGAATTTTGCTCCTAAAAGAGTTCTATTTAAGTCGTTTTCTTTGGTGTCAAAATAAGGAGTGGTTATTTTCTCATTTTGATATTCAAAGTTGGCGATAAGCTCCAATTGTTCGAAAAAAATTCCATAACGTAAAGTCAAATCACTTGACCAAATATCCGCTTTATAGTCTGCATCATCAAATTTTTCTTTGGTATAATTAACGCCCATTTCTGCTTGAATAACAGTCAATCCTACAGAAAATGCAGCCATCGATTGCCCAGGACGATTCGAATTGATAACATCCGTAAACTGTCCGTAATTTATCGTTGAATAAAAAAATAGAATTGTAAAAGTTAAAGCCTTGATTTTGAACATATATTTTGTTTTTAGCACTCTAAAAGCTGTTTTTCAAATGTACTATAATTTATTATTTATTTAAGAAGGATATTTTATTTTTGAAGCTTTGATTTATTAAATTTGTCAAAATTTATCTAATTATGGAAACGGCTTCTTTTAGTGGAATTCTAAAAACCCTATGTTATATTATAGCATTTTATTATATATTTAAATTTTTAGTACGATTGTTTCTACCTATCATGGTGAAAAAAGTGGTTGAAAAAGCAGGCGCTAATTTTCAACAACAGTATCAATCTCAATATAATTCAAATACTTCTTCTTCCAATCAGGATGAATTCAGTACTCCATCTCCAAAATCAGATAAGCCACGAGAAACTAAAAAAGTAGGCGAGTATGTTGATTATGAAGAATTAGAGTAAAATGGGATACAATTTCAATCTTTTGTTTGCTCTTTTTTAACTATTTTTGGCTGATAACAATAAACGAATTAGCCCAATAGCTCACTTCTTATTATGAATGCAATCAAAAAATTTTACCCTCATACACTTGCTTTAGTAGGTTTTATACTCATTTCATGTATTTATTTTTACCCTGTTCTTCAAGGAAAAAAGATTTTTCAATCGGATATTGTCCAATATACTGGAATGGCTAAGGAACAAAATGACTTTCGTGCTTCTCAAAATGCGGAACCCTATTGGACAAATGCGGCTTTTGGAGGCATGCCAACCTATCAGTTAGGCGCCAATTATCCGCATGAATATATTAGTAATTTAGACCATATGCTGCGTTTTTTACCTCGACCAGCAGATTATTTATTCCTATATTTCATAGGTTTTTATATTTTACTTTTAGTATTGAAAATCGATCCCTTGCAGGCTTTCTTTGGGGCTTTAGCTTTTGGTTTTTCTACGTATTTAATCATTATTCTCGGAGTAGGTCATAACGCTAAAGCACACGCTATTGCATATATGCCCTTAGTAGTTGCAGGTGTTTTATTGGTTTATAAAAAGCGATATGTCCTAGGTGGAATCGTAACGATGCTTGCTGCAGCACTTGAAATCAATGCGAATCACTTTCAAATGACCTATTATTTGCTTCTTTTACTTTTGGTTATTTCTTGTTTTTTTATCTATCAATTTATTAAAGAAAAAGAATACCTTACCATTGCAAAAGTGTTGGGAGTTTTTGTTGTTGCTGGAATTCTAGCTATTGGAGTCAATGCAACCAATTTGTTAGCCACTTCGGAATATGCGAAATACAGTACCCGTGATAAAAGTGAATTAAACTTTAATGCAGATGGAACAAAAAACACGACTAAAAATGCAATGTCAAATGATTATATAACAGAATACAGTTACGGAATTGTTGAGAGTTTGAATTTGATTGCGCCGCGTATTTTTGGGGGTTCCAATAGTGAAAATGTGGGAACAGATGGCGCAATGTATGAATTTATTTTAAGTCAAAATGTACCCGAAGATCAAGCAAAAGATTTTGTTTCAGCGATGCCTACGTATTGGGGTAATCAACCGATAGTTGCTGCTCCAGCGTATATTGGTGCTGTAGTTTTCTTTTTGTGTATATTGGCATTGTATGTTGTAAATCGTCGAATTAAATACGTCTTTCTAATTGCTGCTTTACTTTCTTTGTTGCTTTCTTGGGGTAAAAACTTTCCGGCATTAACAGATTTCTGCATCGATTTTGTACCAATGTATAACAAGTTTAGAGCGGTTTCTTCTATTCAAGTAATTTTAGAATTGTGCGCTCCGATATTAGCAATTTTAGGATTGCACTATTTTATGAAAGCTGATAAAACCAAACAATGGAAAGCCTTATGGCAATCTAGTGCCATCGGACTGGGGGTTTTAGCATTACTATTTATTTTTAAAGGAACTTTTGATTTTTCAGGAGGATCAGATTCTTATTTTAAAGAAAGTTATGGACCTCAATTTTTGGAGGCACTAAAATCGGATCGTAAAACAATGTTTTCAGCCGATTTATTGCGTTCCGGATTTTTTATTATAGTGGTTGCGGGTTTGTTTTGGTTGTATACAAAAGAACGTTTAGCAAAAAACACGACAATAATATTAGTGGGTTTACTAATGGTTTCCGACCTCTTTTTTATGGATAAAAATTATGTAAATAGTTCTGATTTTGTAAGTGCCAGAGAAGTAGATGTTCCATTTCAAACAACAGAAGCAGATGATTTGATATTGCAAGACACAACAAATTATAGAGTTTTCGAAGTTGATGGCAATTTGTCTAGTGCACGAGCTTCCTATTTCCATAAGTCGATTGGGGGTTATCATGCCGCAAAACCAAGAAGAATGCAACAATTGTTTGATTATCAGATTGCAAAAAACAATATGGAAATATTGGATATGTTGAATGTAAAATATGTTATTCAAACGAATAAAGAAGGTAAAGAAATTCCAACTCAAAATCCAATGCATAATGGAAATGCATGGTTTGTACAAAATGTAAAATGGGTTTCTAATGCCGATGAAGAAATGAAATCTTTGGATAGTTTACCTACCAAAAATGTTGCTGTAATCAATAAAAAAGAATTCGGATCTATACTTCATAAATCAGTTTTCTTAAAAGACAGTTTGGCAACGATAACACTCCAGAAATACAAATCAAATGATTTAAAATATAGTTCAAATAACACCAATGATGGTTTAGCAATTTTTTCAGAAATGTATTATGCAGAAGGTTGGAACGCCTATATTGATGGACAAAAAGCACCTCATTTGCGAGCTGATTATGTTTTGAGAGCACTTCCAATTCCAGCAGGTGAGCACACTGTTGAGTTTAAATTTGAACCTCAAGTTGTAAAAACGGGGAGTACGATTTCATTGGCAAGTTCATTAGGAATGGTTTTACTCATTGTGGTTGGATTGTATTATGAAAGAAAAAAAATATGGTATGCTAAAAAGGACTAATTTGAAATAGATTTTAAATTATTTACGAATTGAATCCAATGAAGAAAATCTTGATAATCACGTATTATTTTCCACCAGCTGGAGGCCCAGGAGTGCAACGTTGGCTGAAATTCGTCAAATATTTACCTGATTTCAATATTCAACCAATTGTTTATATTCCTGAAAATCCAACGTACCCTATTATTGATAAAGATTTAGTTCAAGAAATTCCTAATCAAGTAATTGTACTTAAAAAGAAAATTATGGAGCCGTATGCAATGGCTTCTTTTTTTTCAAAAAATAAAACAAAAAAAATAAGCTCTGGAATTATTCCAACGACTAATAAACAGTCTTTGTTCGACAAAATTGCATTATGGATTCGAGGAAATTTATTTATTCCAGATGCGCGTGTTTTATGGGTAAAACCATCCGTTTCCTATCTAAAAAAATACATACTTGATAACGGAATAGATACCGTTATTACAACTGGACCACCACATAGTTTACACTTAATTGGACTAAAACTAAAAAGTCAATTGCCTGTTCGGTGGATTGCAGATTTTCGAGATCCTTGGATTACCATTGGGTATCATGATAAATTGAAACTATCTTCATCGGCAATGGGGAAGCATGTGATTTTAGAATCTAAGGTTTTAAATAGTGCAGATGAAATTTTGGTAACAAGTAAGAGTACAAAATTAGAATTTCAAAAGAAAACAACAAAACCTATTCATGTAATTACGAATGGTTATGATATTGAAAATGTTTCAAAACAAGAACTAGATAAATCCTTTTCATTGGCACATATTGGTTCATTTTTATCCGAAAGAAATCCTTATCTTTTATGGCAATGTCTGTCTGAATTAGTAAAAGAAATTTCAGGTTTTTCGGAGCATTTAGAAATAAAATTGATAGGAACAGTTAGTAATGATATTTTAGAAACTATTCAGAGTTATAATTTGAAAGATTTTGTAAATCATATGGGATATGTTTCGCATCAAGAAGCTTTAATTCAACAACGGAAATCGCAACTTTTACTCTTGATTGAAATTAATTCTAAAAATACAATTAGTATTATTCCAGGAAAATTATTTGAATATATGGCCTCTGGAAGGCCTATAGTTGCTATTGGTCCGTTAGGCTCTGATTTTTCTGAGATTATCAAGCAAACAAACACAGGTACTTTCTTCGATTATTCTCAAAAAGTGGAATTAAAAAGTGTTGTGTTGAATGCCTACAATTCCTATTTAGAAGGGAAACTAAATGTTAATGCTGTAGGATTAGAAGCGTTTTCTAGAAAGAAATTAACGGAACGTTTAGCTACAATAATCCTAAATCTTAAAAACTAATAAAGTATGGGAATTGTATTGAATCAATCGATTAAAAATACAGTCATTACCTATTTTGGTTTTGGGATAGGAGCTATTAATGCGCTGTTTCTTTATACTAATTTCTTAGGAAAAACACATTATGGAATGGTAGCTTTTCTTCTGTCTGCCGCTAATATTATGATGCCTTTGATGGCTTTTGGAGTACACAATACGATGATTCGTTTTTATTCTAAATGTAATTCAGAAGAAGAACGAGAAAAGTTTTTAAGCTTTATGTTGTGGATGCCTTTGTTATTGATTATTCCAGTTACTTCAATTACTTACTTTTTTTATGATGAAATTGCCTTTTATATATTAAAAGAGAACCCAACTGTCAAACCATTCCTTTGGTTAATTCCAATTATAGGGATTTGTATGGGGTATTTTGAAGTGTATTATGCATGGGTAAAAGTGCATATGCAATCGGTTTTTGGTAATTTTATTAGTGAAGTATTGGTTCGAATAGTCATATTATTAATGCTATTTGGTGTTCATTGGAATTGGTTGACAAAAGATGGTTTTATCTATGGATTAGTTGGGGCGTATTTTCTTCAATTTATTGTAATGAAAGTATATGCAATGGCTATTAAAATGCCTGTTTTATCATTTAAAATCCCCCATAATTTTAAGGAAATTTTTGGCTATTCTTTTTTTATTATCATTTCAGGAAGTGTAGCAGTATTATTAATGGATTTTGATAAAGTGATGATTCCAGCGTATGAAAATATAAGTAGTAACGCTTTGTATTCTGTAGCAATTTTTATTGCCACAGTAATTGCAGTTCCGAGCAGAGCGATGTTGCAAATTATTTATCCTATTACCGCAAAATTAATAAGTGAAAACAAACAGGAAGAACTTCGGGAATTGTACCAGAAAAGTGCTATAAATCTTCAGGTTTTTGGAGGTTTTGTAATGTTAGGAGTGTTTTTAAATATCAAAGAAATATATCAATTAATTCCTCAGGAGTATAGTGGTGGAATTCTAGTTGTTTTCTTGATAGGATTGTCAAAATTTTATGATGTGATTTTAGGAAACAATAATGCGATTATACTCAATACAAAATACTACAAATGGGTTTTGTTTTTTGGATTTTTATTAGTGTTTATGATGATTGTTTTGAATATGATTTTTATACCAATTTATGGTATTGTTGGCGCCGCATTGGCAACACTATTATCCGTAATTGTATACAACTCTATCAAACTTTGGTTTGTGGTAAAAAAAATGAATTTATTTCCTTTTACCAATAAAACAATTCACTCTTTTGGAATTATTAGTTTGATTTTTGTTTTATTTTATTTTTGGGATTTCCCTTTCCATCCCTTAATTAATATACTATTGAAATCAATTCTTATTACAATCGTATATGTCTACTTAAATTATAGTTGGAAAATTTCAACAGAGATAAATCAAATTATAGATTCATTTCTAGGAAAAGTAAAAATGAAATTTAAATAATGAAAATAAAAAATCCCACAAATAGTTTTTAATACTTGTGGGATTCAACTAAAATAAAACCCAATTTTATTTTTGTAAGCTCTTTCTTAAAAAATATGGCATTAACCGTACCTAAATGATTTCTTTTTCAATAAAAGTTTAGGTATTTTTAGAAACAGGATTTCATTTCATTCATTTTTGTATTTTTGGAAAAAATTAAAAAGAAAATGAAGAATCTGATTACTAGTTTTTTACTTTTTATAAGTGTTTTGACTTCTGCTCAAACGATGCCAACAAAATTAAACGATCAAAGACGATTTAATTCAGATAGTAGATTGTTTTATGTATGGAATCCAGAAAAAGACGCTTACGATTTGAAAGATACTGAATACGAACACGCTGTAATCGATATTCGTGAAATCAATACAAAGACTAGTGGATATATTGTTATTAGTCTAACAGATGATGGTAAATCGAGGTTGTATCATGGTTCTATTGTCAACTATTCTGTAGATGACGAGGGAATTTCTACGTGGATACTTCGCTCTAAAAGTGCTCGAGGAAAACTGGCCTTAGATCACAAGAAAAAGAAAATTACCTATTCTTTTGAAAGTAATGAAACACGTTATGTAAAGATTTTTGTTTTCAATCTATTCTTTGCTGGAGATGAAACTGAAGAACAAGAATAAACTCACAATTTCATTTTTAAATACTTTCCAGTAATTGATTTTTTGTTTTTACTAATTTCTTCTGGAGTTCCAACAGCAAGCAATTGCCCACCATTTTCGCCTCCTTCAGGGCCTAAGTCAATAATATAATCCGCACATTTTATTAAATCAAGATTGTGTTCAATTACAATTATGGAATGCCCTTTTTCGATTAAAGCATCAAAAGAAGTTAATAATTTTTTGATGTCGTGAAAGTGCAAACCAGTTGTAGGTTCATCAAACACAAACAAAGCTTTTTCTTTTGTGCTTCCTTTTACTAAAAAAGTAGCCAATTTAATTCGTTGCGCTTCTCCTCCAGAAAGTGTTGAAGATGATTGCCCTAATTGTACATAACCCAAACCAACATCTTGTAAAGGTTGCAACTTCTGAACTATTTTAGCTTGCTTGGTTGCATTAAAAAAAGAAATAGCATCGTCAATTGTCATCGTAAGGATGTTGTCGATATTTTTTCCTTCAAAATAAATTTCTAGAATTTCCTTTTTGAATCGTTTCCCATTGCATGTGTCACAAGGTAAATGTACATCTGCCATGAAAACCATTTCTACATTTATCGAACCTTCACCACTACAGGTTTCACAACGACCACCATCAACGTTAAATGAAAAATGTTTCGGCAAATAACCTCGAATTTTAGAAAGTTTTTCTTTAGAATACAAATCTCTTATGTCATCATAAGCTTTTATATACGTAACAGGATTGGAACGTGAACTTCTTCCAATAGGATTTTGATCAATGTATTCGATGTGTTTGATTTTATGATAATACCCTCTCATATCAGTAAATTGACCCGCTTTTTCTCCAATTCCATCCAATTTTTTTTGCATGGCTGGAAATAGAATCTTCTTTACCAAAGTACTTTTCCCGCTTCCTGAAACCCCAGTGATAACGGTAAGTACTTCTAAAGGGAATTTAACATTCACGTTTTGTAGATTGTTCTCACGAGCACCTAATATTTCAATGTAATTCGCCCATTGTCTTCTCTTTTTAGGTACAGCAATTTCTAATTTTCCATTCAAATATTTCGCTGTAAGAGAATTTGCTTTCAATAGTTCTTCAAAAGTGCCTTGAGCCACTAATTCCCCACCAAAAGAACCAGCTTCTGGACCGATGTCAATAATCATATCGGCTGCTTTCATGATATCTTCATCGTGTTCTACGACAATAACAGTGTTGCCTAAATCACGTAATGAAATTAAAACCTTTATTAAACGTTCTGTGTCTTTTGGATGTAAACCAATACTAGGTTCGTCTAGAATATACATCGACCCCACTAAACTACTTCCTAACGAAGTGGCTAAATTAATACGTTGTGATTCCCCACCAGAAAGCGTGGCTGAATTTCGATTGAGAGTGAGATACTCTAAGCCAACATCCACTAAAAAATTCAATCGATTATTGATTTCAATCAAAAGACGTTTGGCTACTTTTTGATCAAATTCATTTAGTTTCATTTCTTTGAAAAAAGCGACTAAATTTCGAATCGGTAAATCCACTAAATCGGAAATAGTTTTGCCTTCAATTTTGACATAGGAAGCTTCTATTCTTAGCCGTTTCCCTTTGCAAGAATAGCATTTTGTTTTACCACGATAGCGGGATAACATGACTCGGTTTTGAATTTTGTAATTTTTTTCTTCGAGTTCTTTAAAGAAATCATTCAGTCCTTGAAAATACTCGTTGCCATTCCAAATTAACTCTTTTTGAGTTTCAGTTAATTCAAAAAAAGGTTTGTGAATAGGAAAATCAAATTTATAAGCATTGTTGACCAATTCGTCACGATACCAACTCATACTTTCTCCACGCCAAGAAAAAACAGCGTTTTCATATACTGAAAGCGCAGTATTTGGAATAACTAATTCCGAATCAATTCCAATAATGTTTCCATATCCTTCACAAACTGGGCAAGCTCCATAGGGATTATTAAAACTGAATAAATGGACGTTTGGTTCTAAAAAAGTAATATTATCCATTTCGAAATTTGCACTAAAAGCAAATAGCTTTTTAGCATCCAATTCTTGTAAAAAGCAAATCCCTTTGCCTTCAAAGAAAGCAGTTTGAACAGCATCCGATAGTCGATTGTAAAATTCTTCTTCCTCTTTGACAATAATTCGATCAATAACAAGAAAAATATCTTTTGATATTAAAGTTTGATTGTCGATTTCATCCAATCGAATCAATTTGGAATCCACTACAATCCTTGCAAAACCTTGCTGTATTAATGCTTGAAGCTTATCTTCTAATTTTCTTCCTTTTTCCAGTTGAATAGGAGCTAAAAGCAACCATTTACTATCGATTTTTAAAGTCTTAACTGTGTTGATAACGTCAGTAACAGTGTTTTTTTTTACTTCTTGATTCGATATAGGAGAATATGTTTTTCCGATTCTAGCAAATAATAACTTTAAATAATCATAAATTTCTGTTGAGGTTCCAACAGTTGATCTTGCATTGGTTGTATTTACTTTTTGTTCAATTGCAATTGCGGGTGCGATTCCTTTGATATATTCAACTTTTGGCTTATCTAACCGTCCTAAAAACTGACGAGCATACGAAGATAAACTTTCCACATAACGTCTTTGTCCTTCAGCGTACAAAGTATCAAAAGCTAGTGATGATTTTCCTGAGCCTGATAAACCTGTAATTACAACAAGTTTATTTCTTGGAATAGCAACATTGAGATTTTTGAGATTATGAACTTGAGCACCTTTGATGATGATATTTTTCTTAGGTTCAAGTAAAGAAAGATCCTTTGTAAGCATTGCAATTTTGATTTTTCACAAATGTAATTAATTCTCTCATGAGTACAGATATAATAATAATTTGTGTAAGAGTAAATATGAATTTGATAATTTATAAATCTTTATTAAATTGTGGAATTATTTGTTTAATATGTTTTATTATGCATAAATGATTAAAAAAATCTTATTAATAAATTTTTAAATTAAATAATATTAGAATATTACCATAACATTACCTCAACATTTTATAAAATTATTTTTTCTATAATAATTCACTAATTGCAACTAAGGCTATTATTCATAGCTATTTTAGGTAATCATAATTGATTTTTTATTGTATAGTTTTTATATAGTTAGTAATTAATTGAATATTACAACATTGATTTAATTTTACATTAACACTAAATTTAATTTATTATGAAAAAAATTACTCTTTTTATTCTCCTTTTGACTTTTTCATTAGGATATTCGCAAGACCCAGCAACGGGACCTGCAGACCCAATCGCAAGAAATGCATGGGATGTGAAATCTATTTATAACGGTGTAGAAAACCCAGTTCCGCCTCAGTATACCAATGAACCTAATGGGAATTTTGACAGTTTTGGCGGGTCTACTTTTTTTGGTCCATTAACATTGGGAGATGGAAATACATGTGTAAAATATACTAATCATCTATATTCTGGTATTCAAGCTGGAGCTGGAAATCTTGATGTAACAACAATGACTACGTTGCATATTGATGTATATTCTCCAGGATTTACTGCTTTTAGAATTAAACTTGAAGCTGTGAATGGTTCAAATCTTGAATTAGATGTTCCAGGTGCACATGTACAGGGTTCTTGGAATTCGTATGATTTGGATTTAAGCACCTATACTGGTGTTGATTTAGCACATTTAAAATGGATTGTTCCAGTTACTTACACTCCACCAGGAGAAACTTTGTATATTGATAATGTTTACTTTTTCAGACCTCCAACATCTGGTCCGTCTCCAACTTTTGGTGCTTGGACAATCGCAGATACCTCTAGTGACGCAGCTGACTTTCCGATTCCAACTTTAACAAGTGATAGTACTGGAGCAATTACTTATACAAGCTCTAATACAAGCGTTGCTGTTATTTTAAATAATACAACTATTGATGTAGTCGGACCAGGTATAACAACAATTACTGCAAGTCAAGAAGCAGCTGCACCATTTCTTGCGGGAAGTACTAGTACAACTTTGACTGTTATCGCACCTATTCCTGCAGCTCCAGCGCCACCGGCAAGACCGGCTGCTGATGTAAAATCTATTTTCAGTGATGCATACACACCTGTTGCTGCTCTTGGATATATAGGTGGCGGATCAAACGATGACAATACTTATAATACTTCGTGGTGTCCGGCTAATACAACTTTGGTTCTTTTAGATGGAAATAATACCAATAAAATTACAAATTTAGGTTGTGAAGGAATAGCCTTCTTATCAGGAAGATTTAGCGCAGAGGGTTTTACTCGTTTTCACATGGATATTTACACACCAACACCAACTCAAGATAAGAGTTTTAATTTTAAATTCTCTAATTGGAGTGGCGGTAATGGTGAGACAAATGCCTTTGAATATTCTGCAACTAACGCAAATATATTACCAAACGTAAATCCAGGAACTTGGATTACTATAGATCTTCCAATAACTAGTTTTACAGCTATTGGAGGAACTAACAATACTGATTTTACGCAATTTGTAATTAGTTCTGATTTAGGAACTGTATATTATGACAACCTTTATTTGCACAAAAACACAGTGTTAGGAACTGAAAGTTTTGAAGTATCAAATGTAAAAATGTATCCAAACCCAGCTCAAAATATTTTAAATATTCAATCAGTAGCTAAAATGGATAAAGTTTCAGTTTATAATGTTTTAGGACAAGAAGTAATTTCTAAAACACCAAATAGCGAGTTATTAATTTTAGATGTTTCAAATCTTGAAAATGGTATTTATGTAGTAAAATCATCTATCGAAGGAATTATTTCTTCATCTAAATTTATTAAAGAATAAATTTATTACATTTCAAAAAAGACTGTCTGAAAAGGCAGTCTTTTTTTTTTAATTGAAATATATTAAATATTTTAATTAGTATAAAAAAGCTTGACTTGTTTTACTTTTCTCTATATTTAAATAATATATGAAAACTCCTCTATAAAATGAATAAAGTTCCTTTAAAGATTATTTTATTAAATTGGTTTCTTTTAATAACTGTGTGTTGTTTAGCCCAAGATTTACCGCCAATTGTAAAATACAATTCTTCTATATATAATGCTGGAAATCAAAATTGGATGATTTCACAAGATGAAAATCATTTTGTTTATTTTGCCAATAATGAAGGATTATTAGAATTTAATGGTTCTAATTGGAGTTTATACAAGTCACCAAACGAAACAATAATTCGATCGGTAAAAGTAATTGGAAATAATATTTTTACAGGTTCCTATATGGAATTTGGATTCTGGGCTAGACAAAATGATGGAAAACTTAAGTATACTTCTTTAAGCCAGAGAATCAATTCTAAAATTCTAGTTGATGAACAATTTTGGAATATTTTGAATTATGATCAATGGGTTATTTTCCAGTCTTTAAATAGAATTTATATTTATGATATAAAGAAGAATACCTTTAAAATAATTACACCTCAAAAAAACATATTAAAATCATTTAAAACTTCAAATTCCATTTATTATCAGACAGTAAATTATGAATTGTTTGAAATAGAGAATGGAACAAGTAAATTGGTATTAAACAATTCATTTTTAAAAAATAATAAAATTGTAAATGTATTTTCAATTGATGAAGGTCTTTTGATTCACACACAGTTTAATGGATTTTATAAATTGTCCAATGGGAATTTTTTTAAATTTAACACTGAAGCTGATTCTGAAATTGCAATAAGTAGTATTTATAGTAGCCAAATTCTTTCTGATGGAAGTTATGCTATTGGTACAGTATCAAATGGAATTTTTATTTTAACTAAAGAAGGTAAAGTAAAATACCATATTACCCAAAATAAAGGTATTAGCAATAATACTGTTTTATCCATTTTGGAAGATTCTGACAAAAATTTGTGGATTGGTTTAGACAATGGTATCAATTGTATCAATTTGCAATCTCCTATACGGAGCTTTTTAGATGAAACTGGAATATTAGGAACTGTTTATGCCTCCATTCTCTTTAAAAACAAATTATATGTAGGAACCAATCAAGGTTTATTTTACAAAGAGTATTTAAAAAGTAATCAATTTCAATTTATAAAAGGTACAAAAGGACAAGTTTGGTCACTTTTTGTTCATGATCAAACTTTATTTTGTTGTCATGATTCAGGGACTTTTATTATTGATGAAGGTAATTCGAACCTTATTTTTTCTCAATCTGGAACATGGAAAATAGAAACAGCACCTAATAATAATTCAGTTTTGATTCAAGGTAATTATTATGGACTGTCTGTTCTTGGAAAAATCAATAATCAATGGACATTTAAAAATAAGATTTCAGGATTTGATTATTCTTCTAGATATTTTGAAATCACAAAATCAAATGAAGTTTATGTTAGTCATGAATATAAAGGTATTTTTCGTTTTCAATTAGATACTCATTACAAAAAAGGAACTAATTTATTTACCTTTTCAAATCCCAAAAAAGGAAAAAATGCAGCATTAAGTAAATTTAATAATATTATATATTATGCGTCCAAAGATGGGGTTTTTGAACTTAATCAAAAAGCAAATCAATTTAATAAGTCAAAATCTTTAAGCTCAATTTTTGACAATGGAGAGTATACATCGGGGAAATTAATTATAGATAGTTCAAATAAATTATGGCTATTTTCAAAGAGCTACATTAATTATTTTACATTAAATAAATTAAGCTTTGATTTAAAGAAAAATGTAATTCCTATTCCTTCATCTCTAACAAATTCTATGTTAGGGTATGAGAATATTTCGCAACTTTCCAATTTACTTTATCTTATAGGTACAACAGATGGTTATTATACAATTAATTTAAATGATTTGGTTTTTAGTAATAAAAATGTGTCAATTTCTAATATAAGTATCAATAAACTAAATGAAAACCAAAAAAGCTGTTCTATAACAGAAACGGGTAATTTTAAATATGATGAAAATAATATTTCATTTAATTATACAGTACCAAATTATAATAAATATATTAATGCAGAGTATCAATTTTTATTGGAGGGTTTTCAAGATGAATGGAGTGAATGGAGTTCAAAATCTACAATAAATTATAAAAATTTATCTCCTGGAGATTATACTTTTAAAGTTCGAGCCAAAGTCGCTAATTCGCAACCAGAGAATACAGTTGTGTATTCATTTTCAATATTAAAGCCTTGGTATCTTACAAATTTCGCATTAATCATTTACTTTTTATTGATATGTATCATAGCTTATTTTATTAATAAATCCTATCATGAATTCTATTATAAGCAAAACCAAAAACTTATAGAAGAAAATAATTTATTACTTGAAATAAAAGAATTAGAAAATGAACAACAGCTGATGAGATTACGCAATGAACAGCTTTCATTAGATGTAGATACAAAAAATAAAGAGTTAGCTGTTTCTACAATGAGTCTGATTAAAAAGGATGAATTGTTGTCTCTAATTAAAGAAGATTTAAAGAAAACTTCAGATGAAGCCAGTTCTAGGAGTATTAAATCCGTTATAACAACTATTACTAAAAATATTTCAGATGATAATACTTGGACAGTTTTTAAAGATGCCTTTGATACTGCCGATAAAGATTTTCTAAAGAAAGTAAAACAAGCTCATAGTAGTTTAACACCAAACGATTTAAGACTATGTGCGTATTTAAGATTAAATTTATCTTCAAAAGAAATTGCACCATTATTAAATATATCCGTACGAAGTCTTGAAATTAAAAGATATCGTTTGCGTAAGAAAATGGATTTACCACATGAAAAGGGACTTGTTGAGTATATTCTTTCTATATAGTTGTTAAGTATTTACGTTAATTAACTATACATTAACTATACAAAATCTATTTATGGATTTTTTAAAATTTAAATTTTTGTGATAAACTTTTAAAAGCACTACCTATACCTGCTAAAGATGTAAAAATTGTTTTGTATAGTTTCTATAATATCTAAGTTTATTTGCAAGAATATTATAATAGTAAATTTACGAGATTAGAAATTTCAACTATAATTTTTCAAATAATCATAAATACATACATTTAAATACATTATCAATAATTTTTGATATATACTTTTGAATACAGCATTAATAAAAACAATTAATTAAATATGAAAAAAATTATTTTACTACTAACCGTTATTATTTTTTCAACACCTGTTTTTTCTCAAGAAAACAAAGTAGTTGTGTTAAATGGAAAAGATGGTATGAAACTTTCAGTAAACGGGAAAGATTTTATGGTCAATGGGATGAATTGGGACTATTTTCCAATAGGAACAAATTATAATTATAGTCTTTGGAAACAATCTGAAGATGTTATTATTTCAGCGCTCGACTCTGAAATGGCATTACTTAAAAATATGAGAGTTAATACAGTAAGACAATATACTGGGATTCCTCCAAAATGGATTAAATATATTTATGAAAAACATGGTATTTATACAATGCTAAACCATTCATTTGGACGATATGGATTAACAATTGATGGTACCTGGATTCCAAATACAGAATATTCGAACCCAAGAACCCAAGAAATACTTTTATCTGAAGTGAAAAGTATGGTAACAGAGTATAAAAATACTCCAGGTGTGCTTTTATTTTTATTAGGTAATGAAAATAACTATGGACTCTTTTGGGATGGAGCAGAAACAGAAGATATTCCGATTGAAGATAGAAAATCTACAATTAGAGCAGAATCGATGTACAAAATTTTTAATAAAGCAGTTGTTGAAATGAAAGCAATTGACCAATCACACCCAATGGCAATTTGTAATGGAGATTTATTATTCTTGAATATTATTGCTAAAGAGTGTAAAGACATTGACATACTTGGTGTAAACATGTATAGAGGAGCAACTTTTACCGATGCTTTTGAAAGAGCTAAAAAAGAGTTTGATAAACCGTTGTTATTTACAGAGTTTGGTGTGGATGCTTTTAACGCAATAGATAATCAGGAAGATCAAAAATCTCAAGCATACTACTTGGTAGAAAATTGGAAAGAAATATATACGAATGCTGCTGGAATGGGAAAATCTCAAAATTCATTAGGAGGATTTACATTTCAGTTTAGTGATGGTTGGTGGAAATATGGACAAACTAAAAATTTGGAAGTTCATGATAATAATGCCTCATGGTCAAATGGCGGATATCAATCTGACTTTAAAAAAGGGCAAAATAATATGAATGAAGAATGGTTTGGAATTTGTGCCAAAGGCCCAGTTAATAGTAGAGGATTATATGAATTATACCCACGCGCTGCCTATTATACTCTTAAAGAGGTGCATAAAATGAGCCCTTTTGAGCAAGGAACTACTCTTGAAAATCTTAATAACTATTTCAAGAATATTAATTTAATGGATGCAGTGCTTAGAGCTAGATCAGATAAAGCAGCACTAGGAAGTAATGATTCCGAAATTTTAAAAATCAGTAACTTAAGAGCAGAGTTTACAACGTTTTCTACTGGTGGAAGCTTGTTAACAACCCCTACGGTCCCTGATCCAGATAAAAAAGTTTATCCAAATAAATTAGGCTTTGATCATATGGAATCCTATTACTTAGGTGTAGAAGGGAATCCTGCTCCTAATATGAAAGCAAACGTTAATGTGAACATTTTAGGACGAGTGGCTGAAAATCCAATTAATGAAATTTTCTATGAAAACAGGGGAAGATCTCAGGAAGTACTTACTTCAGAAGGAACAGTTACTTCTAATGATATCAACAGAGTTCAAGTATATAATGCATCCTATGCATGGAATGCTAAAGATTTTGAAGTAAGAGGTTTTTATAGAACTGGTCATTATCATTGGGGTTATGAAGGAGATTTTTTCGCCTTATATCCTGAAGCAAATTATGGCTCAAATTTAGATTTATACAATGGGGAAACATTAGGTTTTGAACTAGATGGTAAAAATAGTATAAATGGATTAAAAGCTGCATTTGGACCTCAATTATGGTGGGGAGCTAACCCTGCCTATTTGCTAAAATATAGTGTAAAAATTGGAAAAATTGATGCAACTGCAGTTTATCATGAAGATATTGCAAATGCTTCTGAAGCTTTAACATCTATCGCAATCCCTTTACCCAAAACACAAAGAGCAACTGTTCATTTTAAAACAAAATTAGGCGCTTTTGGCTTTGAGTTAGGTGGAATTTGGGGTGGACAACCACTTAATGGTAGAGTTTTTCAATATGCTAAAGAAACATCTCCAGACAATTATACAGTTTATGATGATAAAGTCAAGTCTAGTGATAACTGGGGAGGAAAAGCAAAATTTACTTTCTCAAAAGGTCGATTTAATATTTATACACAAGGAGCAGTTATGGGATTAGTTGCAAATGGAGGTGCCGACAATGTACAAACTTTTACAGGTTGGAGATTAAAAGACAGTGGAAGTGGAAATCAAATGAATTTTTTAACTGGTTTCACTTATAATATTAGTACTAAATTACAAATAGCACCTAACTTTTTATGGCAAAAACCTCTTGTAGATGCAATGCCTAATGGCGTAAATGCACCTGGAAGATTGCGTAATATACAAGATGATCCATTTGTAGTAAGAGCCAATAGAGAAACTGTTGGGGGAGAATTATTACTAACTTTTGATCCAACTCCTGCAACATGGATGTATGAATGGAATAATGATATGGTAGAAGATGCAAAATTTGCTTTCAGTACAGGTTTTGTTTATCGCCATTTACCAACAACTCAAGATGCTGCGATTGGATTTCTAAGAACTCGTACTGCTTTTGCATTTGAAAAATCGGCACCTGCTCATGATTTATGGGAATCTAATACAAGAATAGTTTCGAAGTTAAGTCCAGACTTAGGCATAATTGCAAATTTATATTATGGAAATGCTCAAGCTAATGGAAATAGCGAAAGATTGATTTATAGAGGTGGAGGAGATATTAGAGCAATTTATAGAAAAGTAAAACTTGTTTATTCAGCGAAATATAATGATTGGGGACCTTACGATTATCATAGAGATTTTAATCTTACTTATCCTATTCAAACTTCTCTAGATATTTCAACTTCAGTTGGAAAACCAAGTTGGTTTGTTTTGCCTGATACTAGAATAGGAATAACGGGTACTTGGCGTTCACTAGATCAATATTCTCCAAGATTTTCTCCAAATCAAACTGCTAGCGAGTTTGCAACACAACCAATTATAACCCCCGTTGGATTTGGAAATGGTTCTGAATGGGAAATAAGAACATATGTGCATATTAATATTGGAAAATAAAAAATATATAAAATGAAAAATAGAAAGTTTAATACTATAAAAAACATCCTTCTTTTAGGATTGGTCTTGATGATAAACATTAATTGTGAAAGAGAATTATCAGACGATGCAACCTTGACTAATTTTTCTAAAACTGCGGAAATATTTACCGACACTCCTGTAGGTATGGGAAGTAATTTTTACTTTCCTTACGGACCAGATGCAAATAATCCTGTAGGATCTAAATTTAATGCTTGGTCTGTTGATGAAGAAGTTAGTTATAAAGGCAATGCTTCTATGCGTTTTGATGTACCCAATTCAATTGATCCTGAAGGTAATTATGCAGGAGGCATTTTCAGAATTGATGGTGCTGGACGTGACTTAACAGCATATGACGCCTTAACTTTTTGGGCGAAAGCCTCTCAAGGTGTTACAATCGGTGAAATTGGATTTGGTGAAGATTTTTTCCCCAATAAATATATCACTACAATGAAAAATGTAAGTATTGGAACAAATTGGACGAAATATGTTATTCCCATTCCAGATGCTTCAAAATTAGTGCAAGAAAAAGGAATGTTCAGATATTCAGCAGGTACTCAAGACACCAATGGTTCCGGATATACATTTTGGATCGACGAATTAAAATTTGAAAAATTAGGAACAACTAGCCTTCTTTTTCCTTTCATATTAAATGGAAATAATACAGCAGTAAATAGTTTTACTGGTTCCAGCCAAGTTATCAATCAATTAGGAGCAACATACAATCTAGCAAATGGTCAAAATATTTCTCTAACTATTGCGCCAAGTTATTTTAATTTTATTTCCTCTAATGAAAATGTAGCAACAGTAAATCAATTGGGGCTTGTAAATGTATTTGGGACATCAGGTACAACTGTTATTACTGCAAACTTAGGTAATAGTTTAGCTCAAGGTTCTTTAACTATTTCATCAAATGGTTCTTTTCCGCAACCTGCAACACCAACTAACCCAGCTTCAAATGTTCGTTCAGTTTTTAGTAATGCTTATACAAATATAGTTTCACCTAATTTTGCACCTAATTTTGGCGGCTCTACAACGATAGCAACTGTAGAGTCAATTAACGGTAATGATATTGTAAGATATTCTAGCAATAATTATACAGGAATCATGTTCGATAGCACACCAATTAATGGTTCATCTATGACATTTATGCATGTTGATGTATACGTTCAAGTTGCTTCCTCTTTAGAATTTCAAATACGAGATATTGGTGCAAATCAAATGTTAGAAACTAATGTAGGTAATGGTCTTCCTATAGGTGATGATAAGGATTATAGATTTAACGCAACTGGACTCACACCAGGTTGGAACTCTTTAAATATACCATTAGTAGGTAATCTTACAATACAAAGAAATAACTTAGGTGCTATTATTTTGGTTGGTGGTCCAAACTTTATTTTGGATAATATTTACTTCTTCTTTTAATATAAACCACTGATATAAAAAAATATCTTAATTTTTAAATGATATAAAAAAATGAAAATCACAAATTATAAATTAATTGCATTAACCTTAGTCATTTCAGGATTATTCATCGGTATATCATCATGCGAAAATGATGAAAAACAAACTGTTACTACTAAATTCAATTTGGTTTTTGAAGATGAATTTGACATAAATGGTGCGCCAGATCAAACAAAATGGTCATTTGATATTGGAAGAGGACCACTTAACGATGGTTGGGGAAATAGTGAATTGCAATTTTACAAATCTGAGAACACTATTGTACAAAATGGATATCTCATTATTACCGCTCAATCCGAAGCTTTTGGAGGGGCTAATTTTACTTCTTCAAGACTAAAAAGTCGCAATAAATTCGAGCAAAAATATGGTCGTTTTGAAGCACGAATCAAATTACCACAAGGTAAAGGAATGTTTCCAGCTTTTTGGTTACTAGGAGAAAATTTCTGTGAAGCACAAACGCAAGTGGATAATAATGTTACGTGCGATAGTTCATTACCAAACTATGAAACAGGAAACGTACTTTGGCCACAATGTGGTGAAATTGACATCATGGAATACCTAGGCAACAAACCTACTGAAGTTTTTGGCACTATCCACGGTCCAGGTTTTTCAGGTGGAAATAGTATTTCTAAAAAATATAGTTTGCCGAACGATAGATTTGATACTGGTTTTCATGTATTTGGTGTAGAGTGGACAGAGGATCATATCAACTGGTATGTTGATAATGTTTTATACAGTCAAATTACAAGAGAAGATGTCGTAGATAAAGGAGGTCAATGGGTTTTTGATAATTCATTCTTTATGCTAATAAATTTGGCTGTTGGAGGTAATTTACCAGGTAGCCCAGATACTAATACAACTTATCCGCAAAAAATGATAGTAGATTATGTAAGAGTGTATCAATAAAATAAAAAACAATAAAAATTAAATATCATGTACAAATCGATAAAAATATTGTGTTTATACTTTACTTTAATAAGTTTCAACGCCTGTGATAACTCAAACGAAGAGTCTGTTAATCAAAATGGATTAGTTGCAAAATATACTTTTGTGAAAGAAACGATGCCTGGAAAAGTGACTTTTATAAATACCTCTGAAAATGCAGACAGTTTTGAGTGGGATTTTGGCGACAACACCACATCAACAATTCAAAATCCAGTAAAAACGTATACACAAACCGGTGAGTACACTGTGACACTTACGGCGAGAAACAGTGCAACTGGCGCAAGTGGTACTTATACAAGTAACGTTTCTATTTTTGTTTTTGCGGGTGGTTTGGTTTCAAATGGCAATTTTGAATCTGGTACTTCACCGTGGACTTCAGGTGTAACAAATCCTATTGGTCTTACTCAATTAATATCTCAAGGAGGAAACACCTATTTTTCAGTAAATGTTACTGCAGCAGGTAACCCTTTTGACGTAAATCTATCTCACAAAGGAATCAACCTGATTCAAGGGAAAACTTATCGATTGACGTTTGATGCATGGTCAAACGTAAATAGAAGTATGGTCGTAGGTATTGGTTTAAGTGGAAATCCATTTACAAATATCTCAGTATCACGAAACTTAACAACTACTGTTGAAAATTTTAGTATTGATTTACTGGCTAATTTTACAAACACTAATTCTAGAGTTATTTTTGACATGGGTGCAGCTGTCGGAATAGTAAATATTGATAATGTAACCCTGAACGAGCTTCCTTAATAAAAAACTGATCTAATAATTAAATTAATAGAGATTATTTCTAACCATTAATTTACTTGAATAAATTTAAATTTTAAATTTTTCGCAAACTTGATTTTTAGGATCGATAAATTAATAACAATTGAACTGATTTATGCAATTAATTAAAATAGAAGGCGAAAAATTTTATAAGATAGCGAACAATGATGCCATGCGTCCTTTTTTTATGAGCATTGTAAGCGATTCTAATCATTGGCTTTTTATCTCTAGCAATGGAGGTCTTACAGCAGGAAGAAAAAATGCTGAATTTGCACTTTTTCCATATTACACCGATGATAAGATTACAGAGTTTGCTGATATCACCGGAAGTAAGACTATTTTTCAAATTCACGGGAAAAATCAAACACAGCTGTGGGAACCTTTTTCAGAGCGGTTTAATGACAAATATTCCATTACCAGGAATTTGTACAAAAACAGTTACGGGAATAAGATAATCTTTGAGGAGATTCTCCACGACTTTAATATTACCTTCAGATACCAATGGAGTACGAGTAATATTTACGGTTTTGTCAAAAAATCTGAAATAATCAACCATTCAGAAAACGACTATTCAATTACGCTTTTAGATGGTATTCAAAATATTATGCCGCAAGGCGTCAGTAGTGATTTGCAAACCAGTACAAGTAATCTAGTCGATGCCTATAAAAGAAATGAAATTCATGCAGAAAGTGGGCTGGGAATTTTTGCGCTAAGTGCTATTATTGTTGATAAAGCAGAGCCTAGCGAAGCTTTAAAAGCCAATATTGCGTGGTCGTTGGGCATCGAAAAACCAACTCATTTGCTTTCCTCAATACAGCTTAAAGCCTTTAGAAACCAACAAAAGCTGCAACCTGAAACAGATGTTAAAGGTGAAAAAGGAGCTTATTTCATTTCGACCGATTTGCTTCTTACTAAGAACAGTTCAAAAAGTTGGAAAATTATTGCGAATGTCAACCAAAATCAATCGCAAATCATCGAGCTTGCCGACGCGATTTTGAATGATAGCACTTTAGAAAATAAATTGCTTGAGGATATTGAATTAGGTCAAAAGAACTTAATCGCATTGAATGCAACCGCTGATGGATTGCAATTTACGGCGGATAAACGCCGAGATACGCGCCACTTTTCAAATACCTTGTTCAACATTATGCGCGGTGGCATCTTCGACAACAATTATCAAATTGAAAAAAGGGATTTTGTAACCTATTTTGGTCATGCTAACAAAATTGTTTTTGAAAAGAATGCGTCTTTTTTCAATAATTTACCTGAAATTTTTGCATACGCGGATTTGAAACAATTGATTTCAAATCAAGAAAATCCAGACTTAATTCGACTTTGTACAGAATATTTACCGCTTAAATTTAGTAGAAGACACGGTGATCCAAGTCGTCCTTGGAATAAGTTTTCCATCAATACACGAAGTGAAATTGACGGTTCGAAAATTCTAGATTACGAAGGGAATTGGAGAGACATTTTTCAAAATTGGGAATCGTTGGCTTATGCGTATCCGGAGTTTATAGACGGAATGATTCATAAGTTTTTGAACGCTTCCACTTTTGATGGTTACAATCCATATCGAGTTACTAAAAGTGGTTTCGATTGGGAAACCATTGAGCCCGACAATCCATGGTCTTACATAGGTTATTGGGGTGATCATCAGATTATCTATTTATTGAAATTCCTAGAATTTATAGAAAAATACCAGCCGGGCAAATTGCAGTCTTACTTTGAAAACGATTGTTTTGTATATGCCGCTGTTCCGTACACCATTAAATCCTATCAAGAAATTCTAAAAAACCCAAAGGATACGATTTCGTATAATCACGATTGGGACGAGAAAATACTAAAACGAAAATCCGAAAATGGAGCAGATGGTGCTTTGTTACGTGATAATAATGATGAGATCTATCATGTAAATTTAATCGAAAAAATACTCGCTACGGTTTTGTCTAAAATGTCCAATTTTATTCCAGAAGCGGGTATTTGGATGAATACGCAACGACCGGAATGGAACGATGCTAATAATGCCTTAGTAGGAAATGGTGTGTCGATGGTGACTCTTTTTTACCTCAACAGATTTTTGAAGTTCTTCCAAAAATTATTAGACACTTCTGACTTAGAAACAATAAAAATATCTAATGAAATGGTAGAATTTTACCATGCTATTAGAGAAAATCTACTCGAATTCAAACCATTATTGAACGCTCCTATCGACAATCAAGATAGAAAAAGAATCATGGATGCATTGGGTCAAGCCGCGTCGGAGTATCGTTTTCAAGTGTATAACAGCGGATTTTGGGGCAAGAAAAGAACACATTCAATGGCTGGATTAAGAAATTTCACGCAAGTCTGTATCGACTTTATTGAACATTCCATCAAAGCCAATCAAAGAGAAGATAAGTTGTTTCACGCTTATAATTTAATGTCAGTGGAATCAGATGGCGTTGCTATTTCTTATTTGCCAGAAATGTTGGAAGGACAGGTAGCGGTTTTGAGTTCCGGTTTCTTAAATGGAAATGAAGCACTTCAAATCTTAAATTCCTTGCGCAATAGTGCCTTGTACAGACCCGATCAGCAAAGCTATATTTTGTATCCAAACAAAGAGCTTCCTAAATTCTTAGTGAAAAATACGATTCCAAAAGAGAAAGTTTTACAATCTAAATTGCTGGGTCAACTTTTACAGGATCATAATTTCCAGTTGATTAATCAAGATATTAAAGGTGGATTTCACTTCAATGGTAATTTTCACAACGCCAACGATGTAAAAGCAACACTTTCGTTACTTGAAAAAAATCAAAATTATAGAGAATTGGTTGCCAACGAATCGGATACCATTTTGCAAATTTTTGAAGACGTCTTCAATCACAAATCATTTACAGGTAGATCCGGAACTTTCTTCGCTTTTGAAGGTTTGGGTTCTATTTATTGGCATATGGTTTCCAAACTGCATTTGGCAACACAAGAAGTTTGTCTTAAATCGATATATAATAATGAGGATGCTGATGTTGTTTCGGCTTTAGTTTCCCATTATGAAGAGATTGGAAATGGTATCGGAATTCATAAATCACCTGCTGTTTATGGTGCTTTTCCAACCGATCCCTATTCACATACTCCGATGCATAGAGGTGCTCAACAACCAGGAATGACAGGTCAAGTGAAGGAAGATATCCTGACCAGAATCGGTGAGTTGGGTGTTATCATGAAGGATGGAAAATTAGCATTCAAACCAACGTTGCTGCATAGAAGTGAGTTTTTGATCGAAGAGAATGAAGTCATGTTTATGATGGTGGATGGAACTGAAAAGACGATACAATTAGAAGTAGGAAGTTTGGCATTCTCAGTATGTCAAGTTCCAGTAATATATAAAATAGCATCATACAATCAGATTGAAATAGTGTATGCAAACGGAATTATTAAAACATTTGGAACTCTAGAATTGGATGCTTTCGAAAGTCAAAAAATATTCGGTAGAACAGGTGAGATTTCATTAATCAAAATTCATTTGACCCAAGACAAATTGAGATAATGAAGAATGCAATTTACATCTTATTTCTCCTTTTAATTTCATGTAATAAGAACATAATGAATAATGTTTCTAGCAAAATGACGGCAGAAAAAATAGTAGGAAACACAAAGTTTCAAGCCATTTGTTATGGTGGATATAGAACTCAAACTAGAGACAATGAGCCTACGATTTTGGAGTTAAAGGAAGATTTGAGAATACTTTCTGTTATGAATATTAAGATCATTAGAACCTATAATGTGCATCATCAAGAAGCATCGAATTTGATGAAAGCCATCAGAGAATTGACAAAAGAGGATGCAAATTTTGAGATGTTTGTAATGCTAGGTGCTTGGATTGATTGCAAAAACGCTTGGACCGAATTTGCACCGAATCATAATGAAGAAAGTGAAAGGAATGCGGTTGAGATTGAAGAGGCTGTAAGATTAGCCAATGAGTACCCGGAGATTATCAAAATAATTGCTGTAGGAAATGAAGCGATGGTGAAATGGGCCACCAATTATTATGTACAACCAAGTGTGATTTTAAAATGGGTAAATCATTTACAGGATTTGAAAAAGCACGAGAAATTGCCCAAAGCTATTTGGATAACCAGCTCGGATAATTTTGCTTCTTGGGGTGGCGGTGATGCGGAATATCATGTAGCCGATTTGAATAAATTGATTAAAGCCGTTGATTATATTTCATTGCATACTTATCCCATGCATGATACGCATTATCATCCGGTATTCTGGGGGACAAAGGCAAATGAAGAGCATTTATCCGAAAAAGAAAAAATAGATGCGTCGATGTTGAGAGCAAGAGATTACGCCATATCGCAATATAAAGCGGTAGTGAGCTATATGAAATCGATTGGGGTAGACAAACCAGTGCATATTGGTGAAACAGGTTGGGCAACTTTGGACAATCATCTCTACGGAGATACAGGATCGAAAGCCACAGACGAATACAAATCAGGGCAATACTATAAATTGATGCGTGATTGGACCAATAAAGAAGGCATTTCTTGTTTCTATTTCGAAGCTTTTGATGAGAATTGGAAAGACAGCAAGAATCCTAAGGGTTCTGAAAATCATTTTGGATTGATCAATTTGCAGTCAGAAGCCAAATTCGCCCTTTGGGATTTGGTTGATCAAGGTATATTTAATGGTTTAACCAGAAATGGTAAGCCTATTACGAAAACCTATAAAGGCAATGAGAAGTCCTTATGGTTGGAGGTAAAGACACCATCAGAATTGGTAACACATTAAAAATGAAACAAAGTAAATGCAATATAATTCGCAGTCAATTCATGATCATATTATGTATCATGGCATTTGCTTTTAATGGCTGTAAAGCAACAAAAGAACTTGAAATGGAAGTATATGAAACTGCTGCGGCTGGAAATTCATTGAGCAGAATTGTAGATTTTAAACCGGATAAAACGCCAATTATTATTTCATTAAATCCTGAAGAAAAATTTCAAACCATTACTGGTTTTGGAGGATCATTTACCGAGTCTTCGGCTTCTTTACTCAATCGATTGAGTAAGAAAAATCGCAAAAAAATACTCGACGCGTATTTTAGTGAAGAAGGCGCAAACTATTCGTTAACTAGAACGCATATCAATTCCTGCGATTTTTCGCTAGATCACTATGCTTATGCCATGGTAGATGGGGATAAGAAATTAGAAAGTTTCTCCATTGCTGAAGATAAAGACGACATTATTCCGATGATATTGGAAGCAAAAGCTATTTCAAAAGATGGGTTTAATATCATCGCTTCTCCATGGACAGCTCCACCGTGGATGAAAGACAATAAGAGTTGGATTGGCGGCAAATTACTACCGGAATACAATGATACTTGGGCACTCTATTATTCAAAGTACATCGATGCGTACAAAAAAGAAGGCATAGACATCTGGGGACTAACGGTAATCAACGAACCGCACGGCAACGGAAATAATTGGGAAAGCATGTTGTTTTCTCCTACGGAAATGACCGATTTTGTTCAAAACCACTTGGGACCCTCATTAGAAGCGAATGGAAAAGGTAATGTGAAGATATTAGGTTATGACCAAAATAGAGCGGGTATAAAAGAATGGGTTGATGCGATGTATAAAGATGAAAAAACATCCAAATATTTTGCTGGAACGGCTATTCATTGGTATGAAAGTACTTATGATTATTTTCCGGCGGATTTGCAGTATGCACATAAAAAAGCTCCAAGCAAATATTTGATTCAAACCGAAGCTTGCGTCGACTCCGAGGTCCCGCATTGGAATGATGACGCTTGGTACTGGAAGAAAGAAGCGACCGATTGGGGCTGGGATTGGGCAAGCGAAAAAGACAAACATTTGCATCCCAAATATGCGCCGGTGAACCGCTATGCCAGCGACATCATTGGTTGTTTAAACAATTGGGTAGATGGATGGGTCGACTGGAATATGGTTTTAGACGAGCAAGGCGGGCCGAATTGGTTTAAAAACTGGTGTGTGGCTCCTGTAATCGTGGATGTAAAGAAGGATGAGGTTTATTTTACGCCTTTATATTACGTGATGTCTCATTTTAGCAAATTCATGCGACCGGGGGCGGTAAAAATCGGATGCAATCTCAATAGTAAAGATGTGATGGCAACTGCGGTGAAGAATCCAAATGGGTCAATTGCTTTGGTGATTTTTAATCCATCTGAAGAGCCCGAAACCATTGAAATAAATTTAAGTAACAACAAAAAAATAATTTCCATAAGTGCGAAAGCATTGCAAACGGTGGTAATCAAATCAGAATAAACAAATAACTAAATTTTCACAATATGTCAAATAATAGTACTAACATAAAGGGAATGGTTCCAATGAGCCAAAAAATAGCCTTTGGACTAGGGATGCTAGCCAACCAAATGTTTCCTGCCGCCTTAGGAATTTTTATGGTGGTATTGGTGGAAAATTTAGGAATGCCATCATGGATGTGGGGTGTTTTGTTTTTCGTACCTAGGATCGTCGATGCTTTTTTCGACCCCATCATGGGGTTTATCTCCGATAATACTAAATCAACTTGGGGACGCCGCCGACAATATGTTTTTATTGGTTCATTGATTATGGGAATTGCCTTCATAATAATGTGGCAATTATATAGAGAAGACAGTGTCATGTATAACTTCACTTTTTTTCTAACTTTCTCATTGATTTTTCATATTGGACTTTCAATTTTTAGTGTTCCATATGTGGCAATGGGATACGAAATGAGCGATGATTTTCATGAACGAACAAGTATTATGGCCGTTTCTCAATGGATTGGTCAGTGGGCTTGGGTGATTGCTCCTTGGTTTTGGGTAATCATGTATGATCCATCTTGGTTCCCGAATGCTGATACCGCTACTAGAACATTAGCCATTTGGGTAGGTGTAATATTTATGTTTTTAGCGATGGTTCCTGCTATTTTTATCAAAAGCAAGTCCACTAAGTTTGATGATAGTTTAGAACCTTTAACATTCAAAACTATAGGTGGAAGTTTTAAAGAAATTTTAATTAGTTTCAAAGAAGCCTTTGGTAACAAACCTTTCAGAAAACTTTGTATTGCGACGTTTTTTATTTTTAACGCGTTTAATACCGTTGCTGGTTTTACCTTTTTTATAGTTGTCTATTATTTATTTAATGGCAATACCACTGATGCTTGGATTTGGCCTACACTTTTTGGGTGCTTGGGAGCTTTATCGACCACCTTTATTGTTATTCCAATTGTTTCTTGGATGTCTAGAAAAATGGAAAAAAAGAAGGCCTTTTTAATTTGTCAAGGAATTTCAATTTTTGGTTATATTCTTCTTTGGTTCCTTTTTATTCCAGGAAAACCCTATATGTTTATTTTCGCATTACCTTTCTTTTCATTTGGTATTGGAAGTTTATTTACTTTGATGATGTCTATGACTGCAGATGTTTGCGATATGGACGAATTAGAATCAGGTAAAAGAAGAGAAGGTGTTTTCGGAGCCATTTATTGGTGGATGGTGAAGTTTGGTTTTGCCATTGCAGGATTGTTAACGGGCGTTATTATGTCAGCAGTTGCGTTCAAAGCTGGCGCTCCAACACAACCGGAAGGTGCCGTTACAGGTTTGAGAATTTTCTTCTCAGGGGTTCCTATTTTGGGAACCTTAATAGCCATGTGGGTCATGAGAAATTATGATTTAACCGAAGAAAAAGCTCGGGAAATAAAGAAAGAAATAGACACAAGAAAAGGACAATTGAAAACGCAATCTTCAGCTTATCTTACAGGAAAGTTACTTTCTTTAGGTAAGAATGGAAGCGCAATTAATACGATATTAGGTACAGATTTAACTGCAAAAAGTGAAAGTGAATTAAGCACCCAATATGCTGAAGTTTTAGATAATGGTATACATGGACTATGTTTTAGCCCATATCTAGAAGGACAAAAAATAGGTGATGTTTTATCAGATAGTCAAATTAACAGAAGACTCGATTTGATAAGTACGCATACACAATGGATCAGATCTTTTTCTTGCTCTGATGGAAATGAACTCATACCTGAAATGGCGCGCCAAAAAGGATTGAAAACTATTGTCGGAGCATGGATAAGTAATGATAAAGTAAGAAATGAGAAAGAAATTAACTCATTAATCACGCTAGCTAACACTGGTATGGTTGATATTGCTGCTGTTGGTAATGAGGTTTTGCATCGAAATGAGATTTCAGAGCAGGAGTTACTGCAATATATTAAGAGAGTTAGAGCAGCGCTGCCAGATTCGATTCCAGTGGGCTACGTAGATGCCTATTATCAGTTTCTTGACAAACCCGCTTTAGTTGAGGCATGCGATGTCATTTTAGCAAACTGTTATCCTTTTTGGGAAGGTGCAGACAATTCTTTTGCAATATCCTATTTAGATAGCATGATGGAAGTAACTCAAAGAGCAGCT
The DNA here is from genome assembly GCA_043783565.1 of Flavobacterium sp. GTDB lineage: Bacteria > Bacteroidota > Bacteroidia > Flavobacteriales > Flavobacteriaceae > Flavobacterium. The sequence goes on from JAYVZG010000031.1 coordinate 85,107, forward strand.
AAAGGTAAAAAAGTAATAATTACAGAAACGGGATGGCCAAGTACTGGTGAAACAGTTGAAGCAGCAAAACCTTCCAATGCAAATGCAATGAAGTATTTTATAGCTGTTCAAGAATGGGCTAAAAACAAGAACATAGATGTTTTCTATTTTTCATCCTTTGATGAATCATGGAAAGCAAAACAAGAAGGAGCAGTGGGAGCAGCGTGGGGTATTTGGGATAAAAATGAAAAATTAAAGTTTGATATTAAATTAAAAGCAAATGTCATTTAGAAGAAAAGAAGATTCACGCTATCAAATTGAATTTAATGCTACTAATGAGAATGATTATTCTAATGGAGTTGATTTCCCGAGCAAATCTCCAGCAGAATTAAACAACCTTTTTGGAGATGTACTGCAATCAGGTATGCATGGACTTTGTTTTAGTTTGTATGAAGACGGGCAAAAACCAGGTGATATCATTTCTGAAAAACAAGTTCGACGAAGAATGAAAATTATAGCGCCTTATACCCAATGGGTCCGTTCTTTTTCTTGCACAGAAGGCAACGAATTTATTCCAATGATTGCAAAAGAATACGGCATCAAAACGTTAGTGGGAGCCTGGTTGGACGATGATCCAGAAGTGAATGAAAAAGAAATTGAAGGCTTGATAAAACTTGCCAATGAAGGCTACGTAGATATTGCAGCCGTTGGAAATGAAGTGATGTATCGCAAAGATTTAACGGAAGAGGAGCTTTTATATTTTATCGACAGAGTAAAAAAAGCCATTCCAGATTCTATTCCTGTAAGTTATGTAGATGCCTATTATGAATTTACGATAAAACCAAGAATAACAGAAGCTTGTGATTTGATCTTAACCAATTGCTATCCCTATTGGGAAGGTTGTCCTCTTGATTATTCTTTAGCCCACATGAAAAGCATGTACCATCAGGCTTTAGAGGCAGGAAATGGCAAGAAAGTTATCATTACGGAAACAGGATGGCCAAGTCAAGGCGAGAGTTTTAAGGGTTCGCATCCATCAAAAGAAAATGCGCTTAAATATTTTATCAATACGCAATTATGGTCTCAACAAGAAGAGATTGATATTTTCTATTTTTCTTCTTTTGACGAATCATGGAAAGTGGGAGCTGAAGGAGAAGTAGGCGCCTATTGGGGTCTTTGGGATAAAAACGAAAAATTAAAATTTTAAGAAATAGTACACATTAAATCAATCTTTAAAAATTATATTTCCTTAGTAAATTAGATAAGTAAACATAACATTTCGTTGATTTATAAATTTAACCTTTTATGAAAAACAAGTCAACTCTTCAAATTTTATTTTCATTTCTCTTAATTTGTCAATTTTCTTTTGCTCAAGTTGATGTAATATACAATGATTTAGTTTGGTCCGATGAATTTAATAACAATGGAGCAGTTAATTCTACCAATTGGTTTCATCAAACTCAATTACCTGGCGGAGGAAGCTGGTTTAATGGTGAAGTGCAACATTATACGAACCAGTTGACCAACTCTTTTGTCAATAATGGAGCATTAAATTTAGTTGCCAAAAAAGAACCTTTTACCGATCAAGGGATAACAAAACAATATACCTCTGCTCGATTGAATTCTAAATTTGCTTTCAAATATGGTCGAGTGGATATAAGAGCCAAAGCACCTAATGATTCAGGAACATGGCCAGCTTTATGGTTGTTAGGTAAAAATGTAAATGAAGATGGTGGATTTTTTGATTCCAATTTTGGAACAACTAGTTGGCCTGCATGTGGTGAAATTGATATTATGGAACACGGAATTTTTCCTGGTCAGCCAATAAATTATATTGGTTCAGCAATACACACTCCATCTTCTTCTGGAAATACTATTAATAAAGGTGGTATTCAAGCATCAGATATCGCTCAGAATTACCATGTATATTCAATGAATTGGTCACCAAATCAAATTTCATTTTTACTCGATGGTATTCTATTTTATACTTATAATCCAGCAGTTAAGGATGCCAATACTTGGCCGTTTGATGCTGAGCAATATCTATTACTAAATATAGCTATGGGAGGTTTTGCCGGAACAATTCCTGGTAATTTTGTACAAAGTTCGATGGTTATAGACTATGTTAGAGTATATCAAAATACTACTATTGATACTCAAGCACCATTTAATTTTACTGCTACAATTGGCACTGCTACAGGATCTACCATTGAATTATTATTGAATGCAACGGATAACTCTGGAACTGTAACTTATTCAATCAATTATAGTGGTGGAACAATTCCAGTTTTTAATCCTTCGGGCGTTCAAAAATCAGTTGTAATTCCTAATTTAAATCCCAATACAAATTATGTTTTTACAATAACAGCTGCTGATGCTACTGGAAATGTTGCGGTTAATAATCCAATCGTACTAAATGCAACCACATCAACAAACCTAGAATGTTCAGGAAATGATACACTAGCTACTGAAGGCTCTTTCACTTTGGGTTACGATTATACTTTCCAAACTATTGGAACAGCTGTCAAAATCACTTTTGAATTATTAGATAGCAGAGTTGGTTTAGTTGCTTTTCTTCGAAAACAAACCCCATTCACAGAAACGCAAATGACCAATATTTCTGGACAAATTTTCACTCAAACGATTACTGGGCAATCTTTAGGTTCAACGATTAATTATGCCGTTAAATTTGCCTACGCAAATGGTTTGTCTGTAACCAAATATGTTTCCTACGTAGTAGGCAGTAATTGTTCCTTAGGAGTAGAAACTTCCTCTGCATCGATAGAATTTTATTTTCCAAATCCTTCTAGTGAATTTGTAAATATCACTTCTAATTGGATAATAGATAAAGTGGAAATTTATAGTCTTTTAGGAACTCTGGTTTCGAAAACTACTACAAATACAAACAGTATTGATATATCTAATTTATCAAAAGGCATTTATTTGTTAACGGTTTATTCTGGCGATAAGAAAAGTATTAGAAGAATGATTGTGAACTAAAATATTCACAAAAAAATAAAAAATATGCATTGTTATTATAAATCTAGATAAAGAATGATTGTTTTTTTAATTCATAGAAAACGAACCAATAATAATAAAAATCGAAAACATATGTCATTATTATTGCATCCAAACTGTTAAATTTTCATTTTCAATTTGGTATTAAGAATAAAATTGTGCTACATTTGGCTTAGTATTAATTCTAATTTAACATTTGCCTATAACAAAAAACTACTTTTTAGAGATTACTCTCAAAATAATTTAACTAACTAAAAAGTAATTTTATGGCTAATGTTCAAATCCCAGATGCATTATTGGTGAAAAACTATATAGCAGGCGATGAATCCGCTTTGGCTACATTGATCAATAGGCACCAATCTAAAATTTACGGTTTTATCTACTCTAAAATTTCTGATAGAGATTTAAGTGATGATGTTTTTCAAGACACTTTTATTAAAGTAATCAAAACTTTAAAATCCAATTCCTATAACGAAGAAGGAAAATTTTTACCTTGGGTAATGCGTATTGCTCATAACCTTATCATTGACCATTTTAGAAGAAATAAAAAAATGCCAATGTATAGAGAAACAGAAGAGTTTTCTATTTTTTCTATTATGTCCGATAATTCTGCAACCATAGAAAATCAAATGATTACAGAGCAAGTAGAAAAAGACTTAAAAAAACTCATCGAAGAATTGCCAAACGATCAAAAAGAAGTTTTAGTAATGCGAATTTATCAAGACTTAAGTTTTAAAGAAATATCTGAATTGACAGGTGTTAGCATCAATACTGCCTTAGGTAGAATGCGTTACGCTTTGATGAATTTGAGAAAAGTAATCGATAAGCATCAAATTATTTTAACAAATTAACAATATATCATAAAGAACCACGTTGTAGTAGTAACAAACACAATAACTACAATATGGCAAAAATTTACTCTAAAAAAACATTAGTTATTCCTTCCATGAAACCTAAAAAAGAGACTGTTTCTTTTTTATTAAATTACTCTAAAGCTTTCAGCTTTTTAAAAACGAGTACAATGAACATTGAAATAATTGCTAATTAAAAAAATATCCCGATACGTTTCGGGATATTTTTTTTATTATAAGAACTCACTTAATTTTTTTAGGTGTCTTCTGAATTATTAATTCTTTCAAAAAAGATTTTCTTCCAATCGTTTTGGTGATAATGTCTTTCTCTATATCAAAACCTCGAGCTGGAGAATATTCTCTTCCATACCAAATAATTTGCAAATGCAAGTCGTTCCATATTTCTTTAGGGAAAATACGTTTCGCATCTTTTTCCGTTTGCACAACATTCTTCCCATTCGTAAAATTCCACCGATACATCAAACGATGAATATGCGTATCCACAGGGAAAGCAGGAACACCAAAGGCTTGGCTCATTACTACACTTGCCGTTTTATGACCAACTGCTGGGAAAGATTCTAAAGCTTCAAAACTTTGCGGAACAATACCATCATATTTTTCAATTAATAACTTCGACAATCCATGAATTCCTTTCGATTTCATTGGAGACAAACCACAGGGGCGAATAATTTCTTTGATTTCCTCCACAGTCATTTTCACCATATCATACGGATTATCCGCCTTAGCAAAAAGTAAAGGTGTAATTTGATTCACTCGAACATCTGTACATTGAGCTGAAAGTAAAACCGCAATCAGCAAAGTATACGGATCTTTATGATTTAATGGAATCGGTATGGTCGGATACAATTCTTTTAACGTATTTATAACAAACGTTACACGCTCTTGTTGGGTCATTTTAGTATTTTTATGAAAGTAAAAATAGGACAATTTTCACAATGTGCCTAATCCAGCTTTCCGTTGCAACGCCGAGGTTTTTAAAGCTATTTTTCTAAGAAATCACTTCAGCTTCCTTTGGTCGCTGAGTCATTACAAGAAAAATTAGCCGTAAAAACCTCGGGGTTTCTTCTGCAATCTGGGGCAGGGCTATATAATAAATTTGAAGTTCAACGATATATCCAATAATCCAACAATCCAATAATCTCAAAAAATGACTACACTTCAAAAAGGAGATTTAGCTCCAAATTTTACGTCAAAAGATCAAGACGGAATAACACATACTTTAGCAGATTATAAAGGGAAAAAGTTAGTTGTTTTCTTCTATCCAAAAGCCAATACACCAGGTTGTACGGCTGAAGCATGTGATTTAAGAGATAAGTATGCTCGATTTCAAGCCAACAATTATGCATTACTAGGAGTAAGTGCAGACAATGCCAAAGCACAATCTAATTTCAAGAACAAATATGAGTTTCCATTTCCATTATTAGCAGACGAAGACAAAACTGTGATTCAAGCCTTTGGAGTTTGGGGACCCAAAAAATTTATGGGTAAAGAATACGATGGTATTCACAGAACCACTTTTGTTATTGATGAAAATGGACTTATTGAAGAGGTAATCTCGGATGTAAAAACCAAAGTGCATGCTTCTCAAATTTTGAAATAGAAAGAGTAAAAGCAACAAGAGCCAAGAAGTAAGATTTAATATATCTTGTTTCTTGGCTCTTGTTGTTATTCTTTAAAACTACTACTTAGTTTCTTCTAATATTTTATTCGGATCAAACCCAAATAGTTTGTGTTTCTTAATGATTTCTGCAATTCCTTTTGGCAACATGTTTTCCCAACCAGTTTTTCCAATGCTAATCATTTTCAAAACTTCACGAGAGAATACTTGTAAATGGTGTGGATTAAAATCATCGATATCTACTACTTTTCCATTAAACTTAAAAAATTTATACAACTCTTTCATTCTAGGATGTACTTTTAAATTCTCAGAAGTAATAACAGTTCCATCTTCATCTAACATCGGATATAAGAAAACTTTTAAATCACGATAGAATAATTTTCCAAAAGCTTCCAAAATCCCACCACTTAAATGGCGGTAATATTTTTCATCAAAAATATCAATCAAATTATTAACTCCCATGGCCAATCCCATACGAGCTTTGGTATAATTAGAGAAATATTCTACTACTTTATAATATTCTTGGAAATTAGAAATCATTACAGTTTGCCCTAATGAACAAAGCAATTGCGCTCTATCCATAAAGTCTCTTTCGTCAATTTCGCCTTCAGATCGTAGGTTGGAAAGCGTGATTTCGAAAACTACTAAGGTATTTTCTTTTTCAACTTTACTTTCTGCGAGAAACATTTTTAGAGATTTCTCGTACATGTCCATATTGACGCTCGTAACAGGTCTGAAGCTTCCTCGTAGTGCCAAGATGTTTTTCTTGTATAAAATAGCAGCTGGTAAAATGTTTTTTCCTTCTGGATCGAACATTACGGCATCGGTCATTCCGTTTTTAACCAATTGTAAACTCATCAGACGATTGTCGACTTCAGCAAATCGAGGACCTGAGAAATTGATAGTATCTACTTCTAATTGGTCTTTATCTAAATGATCATATAAATAACGGAGTAGTTTTTTTGGGTCATTGTATTTATAAAAAGCACCATAAATCAAATTAACTCCTAAAACACCTAATGTTTCTTGTTGCAAACGGGCATCTGTTTCTTTAAATCGGATGTGAATACTAATGTCATTGTAATCTTCTTCAGGATCAATTTGAAATCGAATTCCTACCCAACCATGTCCCTTAAATTGTTTAGCAAAATCAATAGTTGCTACTGTATTTGCATAACTAAAAAACATTTTTGAAGGATGTTTTTCTCTATTCAATCGTTGTTCTATAAGGTCAACTTCATGATTTAGCATCTTTCGTAATCGACTTTCAGTTACATAGCGACCATCTTCTTCTATACCATAAATAGCATCACTAAAATCTTTATCGTAAGCCGACATGGCTTTTGCAATAGTTCCTGAGGAGCCTCCTGCTCTAAAAAAATGACGAACCGTTTCTTGTCCAGCTCCTATTTCTGCAAAGGTTCCGTAAATATTATCGTTAAGATTTATTCTTAAAGCTTTATCGATTGTTGACGGAATTTGTTCAATAACTTTGTCTCCTTTAAGCCTGATTTCTGTGTCCAATTTTCTACTTATTGAATTAATACTTTGCAAAGTTAACAAAATAGGGAGTTTTTTACCAAAATAATCTTTATTTTTGTAAAAAATAATTCTTTTGAAAATCTATTTTTTAGGAACAGGCACATCTCAAGGAATT
>JAYVZG010000032.1:0-36855 GCA_043783565.1 Flavobacterium sp.
GAAATGTTTCGAAGTATAATTTAGGGTTTAGAATCTTGAATCTTTGGAACGAAAAATATCAAAGTGTCGAAAATCGCCCTTTGCCTGGAAGAAATTTTAATATGTATATAACCTTTAAATTTTAATCAATGAAATGTTTTAAATTGTTTTTAGTCGCTTTAGCAAGTTCGGTTTTTTTAGTATCCTGTAGTAAAGATGAATTGCCTGATTTTCCATCTCAAGGGAATTATGAAAATGGGTTTTTTGTAGTCAATGAAGGAAATGCTAGTGCTGGTTCAATTTCTTTTGTAAATTCAAATTTTACAACTGTTGCCAATAATATTTTTGCTGCTGTAAACCCATCGGAAGATGGAATTGGAGGTTATGTTCAGTCAGTTTTTTTTTATGAAGATAGAGCCTATATAGTTTCTGGTTCTGAAAAAATTACGGTGGTGAATCGTTATACTTTTAAATATATTGGTACTGTAAATTCTGGTTTAGACAATCCTAGATATGGAGTGGTTTATAATGGAAAAGCGTATGTTACCAATTCTAAAACCAATTCATTTGACAATCCAGCAACTGGAAATACGGATGATTACATTACTATAATTAATTTGGAAACACTTCTAGTAGAAAATAATACTATTAATGTGAATGCCATTGCAGATAAAATATTTCTATACAATAGTAAACTTTATATTACAAATGGAACCTACGGAGAAGGAAATTCAGTGACTATTATCAATCCTTCGACCAATAAGATTGTAAATACATTGACTTTTGGAAATTCTCCAAATTCATTTGAGGAAAGTGACGGTAAATTGTATGTATTATGTTCAAATTATACTACAGCTAGTGAATTGGTTAAAATTGATTTAGCTACAGATGTTATTGAAAGTACAATAGTATTGCCAGCAACTTTAGAAAATGCTCAAAATTTAAATGTTGAGAATAATCAGTTTTATTTTACTGTGGATTCAAAAGTGTTTACTTCTCCAATAAGTGAAACTTCAATAAGTGCAACACCTTTATTTACTTCTACAGCAACTACTCTTTATGGTTTCACCGTTAAAAACAGCACTATTTATATAGCGGATGCAAAAGATTATGTTTCTAATGGAAATGTTTTGATATATAACATAACAGGTAGTTTAGCATATCAAATTAGTGTTGGTTTACTTCCTAATGGGTTTTATTTTAATTAAAAAAACCTTATAATTTTTAAAAAAGGCTTCTTAATTAAGAAGCCTTTTTTATTTTAGCGATTACCTAGAAGGTTTTGAATCCACATACATTTCACTTTTTAAACGCGTAATTTTTCGTGTATCTTGCAATGTTTCAAAACTTCGAACTCTTTTTTGTGGAATGGGTCTTCCGCTTCCAATGATGGCATTTATCGCTGCATTTAATAAAGGCTCAGTAGTATCGCCTAAAACTCCTAAGTTTCCAAAATCTTCTTTGAGAAATAGATTTGGATCAAGACCATTAATATAATCTCCAAAACCAACTTTGTTAACGATTTTTAATACAATCGGCTGCATCGCATAGCGGTGTTTCGTATTGCTGCCTGTTTTAGAAAACGAAGGCGAATCATAAAGTGTAATCGAACCCACATTTTTCCCAGTGGTGATATCTCCGATTTGCACTACATTGATATAGGGTTTCAATCCATTGATGACTAATTCACTCGCAGATGCAGTACTTTTGGTAGTGAGAACATACACTTTACTCAAATTCAAACTGTTTAATGTTTCGTTATTACCAAGTTTATTGGTAAATAAATTCAATAATGTACTTGGATTGGTACTATTATAATAATCTTCTAGTTTGGCGTTCCATTGTTCTTTTGCAAAAATTTGATTGGTAAATTGACCTGTAATTAAACTTGCTAATCGTGTTGCTGTAGCTACAGATCCGCCTGAATTGTACCGAAGGTCTAAAACTAATTCAGTAATCCCTTGAGATTTTAAAGCGCTAAATGCTGCATTCAATTGGGGTTCATAATTCGGATAAAAACCATTGTACATCAAATAGCCAATTTTGTGGGTTCCTGAATTAATTACAGTATTTAAATAAACTGGGTTTTCAGAAAGCACCGATTTGGTTAAACTAACTGATTGCCCGTTCGGGGTGATGTTTCCAGAATCGTAGGTAGCAAAATTCATCGTATACGTATCATTGTTTAAGAGTGAACTGTAATTTTCTTTGGTTAATGATATTCCATTGATGGCGTAAAAAATGTTACCCCGTTGAACGTTTTTATTAGCTGCATCAGAATTTGGGAGTATATAGCGCACGACTCCAAAGACTGAGGTTTGTGTTGCGTCTTTATAATATAATCCGAAATCAGCTCCATTGTTTTTGGTGGTTCCCGAAAGAATCCCTTCTAATTCATTATAATCCGAAAAAATCACACTAAAGCGGTCAATAGCTTCACCAGGATTAGGATACAAACTTCTAGGTTTGTTCAACAGTTGTTGAAATAAATCTTCTGGTCTAGAAAATCCATATAAATAAGTATTTAAATCTGATTGATTGGCAAATCGGTCATCTGCTAATTTGGGAACTTCTGCTTGCCATAAATAATACAAATTCAAACCTTTCCAAACAAAATTATTAATGGCAATATCCTCTGGGACATTGTTGTCGTCTTGTACTTCACAGCTATGTAAAGCAAAGGCTAATAATAGTATAATTGGTAAATAATAAAAATATTTTTTCATAAAGTACATTTCATAGTGTGAGTAAATTTAATTCATTTGAAATTATTTTCGCTTCTTTGTAACAAAATATTATAAGGTTCGTCTTGACTCTAACGCTTTCAAATTAATTGTATTTTATGAAATCGCCATTAACGACAAGTTTGTGCAAACAAACACTTATCAGTAAAAAGGCGATACCATATGTGACCGCTAAAAAATAAAATTTACACATATGAATCAAAATGAGTTCTTACAAGTTATTACTCCTTTCAAAGACAAAGTCTTTCGATTGGCAAAGCGATTACTTGTAAGTACGGAGGAAGCAGAAGATGCTACTCAGGAAGTTTTGGTTAAATTATGGAATAAGAATGAAAGTTTGAATGGCTACTCCAGCGTTGAAGCATTTGCAATGACCATTACAAAGAATTATTGTTTGGATCAATTGAAGTCGAAAAGAGCTACCAATTTGCAAATTGTGCATTCGAATTATACTGACAGACAGCCTAGTTTGCAACAACAAGTAGAAGATACAGATAGTTTGAATTGGGTTGAGAAAATCATTAATGAATTGCCAGAGCAACAACGTTTAATAATTCAAATGCGTGATATTGAGCAATATGAATTTTCAGAAATAGCTCAAATATTAGAAATGAATGAAACCGCGATACGGGTTGCACTTTCTAGAGCAAGAAAAACAATACGTGAATTTATGACCAAAACACATCATTATGGAATCGGATAAAATAACATTACTCGTCACTAAATATTTTGAAGGCCAAACAACACTTGCAGAAGAAATAGTATTAAAAGACTACTTTTCTTCTTCAGATATTGCTTCGAATTTGGTTCAATATCAACCATTATTTGCGTATTTGTCGAATACGTCAAAACAGAAATTTGAACAAAATTTGCCTTTATTCAAATCTAAAAACAATCCTATCAAATGGTTGTCTATTGCAGCTTCAGTGGTGGTGCTATTAGGAATAGGATTTTATACTTTCAAGGATTACTCCAGTCCAAAAGCAACTACTGAATTAGGAACTTATGATGATCCGCAAGTTGCCTTTGAAGAAACTCAAAAAGCCTTGGCACTTTTGTCTAATCATGTCAATGTTGGAATAGAAAGTGTGCGTTATGTAGAAACCTACGAAGTTACTCGAGACAAAATATTTATTTCAGAAAACTAAGTTTATAATAGAAATCAATTCAATAATTAATAATCACCCGAGGCGTAGCCGAACTGTTTGGAGCGTAGCGGAAAAAATCAAAAACAAAAAAATGAAAAAATTTGCCATCACATTAGTACTGGTTTTAGCGACAAGCCCATTCTTTGCTCAAGGAGCATTCGATAAATTTGACGGACAAGATGACGTTACTTCAATTATAGTCAACAAAAAAATGTTCGACTTAATGAGTAAAGTTAAAATGGACTCTTCTGACAAAGAAGCACAACAATATCTCAATTTGATCAAGAAATTGGATAATTTGAAAGTATTTACTACCAAAAGCACCCGAGTAGAAAACGAAATGAAAACTACAGCGGATAAATATATTAAAACTTCAGGTTTAGAAGAATTAATGCGTGTGAATGAAAATGGAAGAAATATCAAAATCATGGTAAAATCTGGAGCCAAAGACACTCAAATACGTGAACTATTAATGTTTATTGAAGGCAGCAGAAATGAGGATACCGTATTAATGTCATTGACAGGTGATTTCGACTTGAATGAAATTTCTGTTTTGACAGACAAAATGAGATTTCCTGGTGGCGACGATTTGAAAAAAGCGACTAAAGGTTCAAAAGGTCCAAAATAATTGGTTATGAAAATCATTCCATTTATAGTGTTTTATGTAGTGTCGTTACTTCTTAGTAGTTGTCAGTCAGAACCTAGTTTGCAAAAGTATTTTGTAGAGAATACGGAAAATCGAAATTTTATTGCTTTAGATATTGCTCCAAGTATTTTAAAAATTGACAAATCAAAATTGACTGCTGCTCAGCAACTCGCACTAAATTCTTTTGATAAGATGAATATCTTGGCTTTCAAACTGGATGACAAAAATAAAGCACAATTTGAAATAGAACGATCCAAAGTAAATGTCATTCTAAAAGATGAAAAGTACCAACAATTGATGAAGTATGGATCTGGAAAAGAAGGAGCGTCAGTTAGTTTTATAGGCGATGACGAACATATTGAAGAATTTGTTTTGTTTGCCAATAAAAAAGAAAATGGCTTTGCAGTAGTTCGAATTTTGGGAAAAGATATGAATCCCACTATGATTTTCAATATGATATCAGTGCTAAAAGAAGCCAATGTCGATTTAGATCAGTTGAAACCACTTCAGGATTTAATGATGAAATAGTACTCAAATAATAAAAAAAACCTTCCAATTTGGAAGGTTTTTTTATGTCATTTTTTGAAATATTTAAAAGGAACGATTAGCATTCCGAAGCATTCTCCATGTTCTTTCCCCATATGCTTGTGATGCATTTTGTGCGCTCTTCGTACCGCTTTTGCATATACGTTGTTGGCGTTTCTAAACAATTTGAATCGTTGATGTATAAAAATATCATGGACGAGAAAGTAAGTCCAGCCATAAGTGAAAATTCCCAAGCCAATAGCCAAGCCTAAGCTAAAAATATCATAATTCCAAAGTGTAAAAAAAATCATACTCACGACCGCATAAAAAATAAAAAAAGCATCATTTCTTTCAAACCAAGAATCATGATCTTTCTTATGATGATCGGCATGTAAACGCCATAGAAAACCGTGCATAATGTATTTGTGACTGAACCATGCCATGAACTCCATGAAGCAAAAAGTGATTAAAAAAACAAGTATAGGTAACCACATGATATTATATTTTTAGATGATTTTTAATTTATAAGTGAAATAACATTTAGCAAATAGCCCGTATTTTTGATAATCAGGAACTCTAATTCGAGTGTTTTTTATTTCAGCAGAAGGTGTTTTACTAAGCTTCGACAATAGTTTTCTATAATAAACATAGGCTGTGTAAACTCCAAATTTAGCTTCTAAGGGTAAATGAATAATTCCTTCAAAACCAGCTTTAAAATCAGCTTCAATTTCTTGAATGATTTTCAATTTAGAAGCTTCGTTCAATTGATTTAAATCCGTATCTGGAAAATAGGTTCTATTTAAACCTTCAAAATCTGCTTTTAAATCTCTTAGAAAATTGACTTTTTGAAAAGCAGAACCCAAATGCATTGCTGCATTTTTCAAAGAATCATATTGATTAGCATCGCCGCTAACAAACACTTTCAAACACATGAGTCCAACGACATCAGCAGATCCATAGATATATTCTTCATATTCGTCTTTGGTTTTATAGGTGGTTTTCGTTAAATCTAATTTCATACTTTTCATGAAAGCTGCAATTAAATCATAAGGAATAGAATACTTTGTTACAGTATGTTGAAAGGAATTTAAAACAGGATTTAAACTAATTTTATTTTTCAAAGACAGGTTCAAATCGGTTTCGAAAAGCGCAAACAATTCTTCTTTATTATATTCGTGAAAACTATCTACGATTTCATCCGCAAAACGAACAAACCCATAAATGTTATAGATATCTTGACGAATACTTGGCGCCAACATTCGAACTGCTGTCGAAAAGGAAGTGCTGTAGGTTTTGGTTACATTCCTACTACATTCAAATGATATGGTGTCAAAAATTGATTTCATAAAATACTATAGATGTTTTTCTATTAATTCAGCTACTAATTTTCCAGAGATTAAAGCAGGTGGGACTCCAGGTCCAGGAACCGTTAATTGTCCCGTAAAATAGAGATTTTCGACCTTTTTGCTTTTTAACTTGGGTCGTAAAAATGCTGTTTGCAACAGCGTATTTGCCATGCCATAAGCATTTCCTTTATAGGAATTATAATCTTTGATGAAGTCATTCACACAAAAAGATTCCTTAAAAATAATACTATTTTTCAGTTCTTGTTGTGTTAAATTTTCTAATCGTGTAATTATTTTTTCAAAATAGCGTTCTCTAATAGCATCATTATCTTTAATTCCGGGTGCTAATGGAATTAAAAAAATAGCTGCTTCTTGTTCTTCAGGAGCTGAATTACTATCTGTTTTTGATGGAAAACTAGCATAGAACAACGGATTTTCAGGCCACTTAGGATGGTCATAAATATCGGCAGCATGCACATCAAAATCGACGTCAAAAAAAAGCGAATGATGCTCGACGTTTTTTATTTTTTTATCAAAACCTACATAGAATAGGAGTGAGGAAGGAGCAAACGTTTTCTTTTGCCAATAGGCTTCTGAGTAAGCTCGGTCCGAAAGGTCTAATAAAGTTTCTGTATGATGATAATCTGCGCCACTCAAGATAATATCGGCGGATATGTTGTTACCATTGACCATTAAGCCAGTAGCCCTTTTTTCAAAAACGAGTATTTTCGAAATATTGCTGTTGGTATGAATTGTCACGCCGAGTTCAATAGCCAATTTTTCCATCGCAAGGACTACGCTATACATTCCGTTTTTTGGATGCCAAGTTCCTAAACCAAAATCGGCATAATTCATAAAGCTATAAAAGGAAGGTGTATCGGAAGGTTTTGCGCCTAAAAACAAAACAGGAAATTCTAAAATTTGTACTAGTTTTTTGTTTTTGAATCGTTTGCGAACGTCTTTACTAATGTTGCTGAAAAATTGTCCTACTTTTTTAGCGGTTTCAAGGGTCACTAATTCTAATGGAGAAACCCCTGGATTGTAGACTAAATCTTTTATGGCAATATCGTAATTGCTTTTGGCTTCTGCCATAAAGTGGGCTAATTTGGCACCACTTCCTGTTTCGATTGATTCGAAAGTTTGAATGATTTCGTCAAGGTTGTCAGCTATGGTTACAAATTCGTTGACCCCAAAATATACTTGATACGCTGGAGAAAGTTTTTGCAATTGATAATAGTCAGATGGTTTTTTATTGAAGTCAGCAAAAAACCTTTCGAAGACATCGGGCATCCAATACCAAGTTGGACCTATATCAAAGGTAAAACCGTCTCTTTTTAATTGTCTTGCTCTACCACCGATAGTTGCGTTTTTTTCAAAAACCGTCACACGATGCCCTGCTTTTGCCAAATAACATGAAGCCGCTAAAGCAGAAAAACCAGAGCCTATTATTTTGATATCCATAGAAATCATTTGAGTAAAATAATTATTGATTAAAGTAAATCTGGATGTTATAATGCATCCACTAAATCTGAAATAGATTGAAATACTTTCGATGAACTGTTTAGGTTTGAATTCTTTATTTCCTCGGTCATGCGGCCGATAAACCATACTTCTGAATCTTCTTTTAAGACGGAATCTTGTATTTCTTTAACATAATCATTGACCGTATTTTTATCCGGCTGAACGGTCATATACGATATAAATACAATAGAATCAAAATACTTGTTTAAATCCATTAAACTTTCAGTAGGGACACTTTCTCCGAGATAAATGGTTTTGTATCCGTGAAATAGTATTTCATAATTTAGATACATCAATCCCAATTCGTGAATTTCATTCATCGGTAGATACAACACAAAAACTTTGTCTTTCTTTGTTGGTTCAATAATTTGGACTTTCTCAGTATTGATTAATAGTTTTTGTTTGATGAGGTAACTTATAAAATGTTCATGAGCGGGTGAAATGGTATTGGATTGCCATAACAAGCCAAGTTCAGTCATTAAAGGAATAATCACTTCATAAAACACTTCTCTAAAGGATTTTTCAACTAATAATGTATTGTAAGTAGCAAAGAATTGCGTTTGATCAAAATTCATCATTGCCATTTTAAAAGCGCTGATAGCATGACTTTTGACACTTTTTTCGGAGATAATTTCACGTACAAGAAGCGGAATTTTCTCGGGGGGGTATTTTGAAATTTTAG
This sequence comes from Flavobacterium sp., assembly GCA_043783565.1. Classification (GTDB taxonomy): domain Bacteria; phylum Bacteroidota; class Bacteroidia; order Flavobacteriales; family Flavobacteriaceae; genus Flavobacterium. The sequence continues at coordinate 8,592 of JAYVZG010000032.1, forward strand.
AAATTTTATAGCCGTAATTGTGAAGCAAAGTAATATTTAATAACTTTTGCAAACTTGCTAAATCGTACAAACGAATATTCGTATCTGTTCGGGTTGGCTCTAACACATTGTATCTTTTTTCCCATATACGAATGGTATGGGCTTTAATTCCTGAAAGATTTTCAAGATCTTTGATACTAAATATATTTTTAACGTTGTTCATTTTTATTTAAAAAACTTTAAACAAAAGTAAAAAAAAAATGTGTTGTTCAATTTATTTTAGGATTTATTTTAGAAAATATAAATTAAAGTACATAAGGTTAGATAACTACCAACTGCAAAATCCATCTTGGAATATCTATAAAAACAAAAAAACACACTCGTATTGAAGTGCGTTTTGTTTTACCTGATTGCCACTTGCAATCCTCCTTTTAATTTACTTCGTCAGTTCGCTTCACTCGTGTCAAATGTGACCACGATGGGATTGACTTCGGTCAACCCCTAAAGCTCCGCTTTGAGAATCCTCAAAACAAAAAAACACTCAAGCGAGCTTGGCGTTTTTTCTTTTTTGAGTATTCATTCGTGACCACGATGGGATTGACTGCGTCCTTCCCCTAAAGCTCCGCTTTGAGAATCCTCAAAACAAAAAAACGCTCAAGCGAGCTTGGCGTTTTTTCTTTTTTTGAGTATTCATTCGTGACCACGATGGGATTCGAACCCACACGTCCTTGCGAACACCAGCCCCTCAAGCTGGCAAGTCTACCAATTTCTCCACGTGGCCTAAAAAAAAAGTCATCCACATTGTGAACGACTTCTTGTGACCTGACTGGGGCTCGAACCCAGGACCCCATCATTAAAAGTGATGTGCTCTACCAACTGAGCTATCAAGTCAAATATCTTTTCTCTAATGCGGGTGCAAATATAACGCCTTATTATTTATTTTTCAAAGCAATTTTATTTTAAATTTGGGTTTTTTTACTATTTACTTTTAATGCCTTAATTTATAGGGATTTATTGCTATGAAGAAATTAATTTTGCTCGGTTATATGGGTTCAGGGAAGTCGACAATTGCGAAATTAATCTCCAATAAATTACAATTATCTTACAAAGATTTGGATTTGTGTATGGAAGAACAGGAGCAAATGTCAGTTTCCGCTATTTTTGAAACAAAAGGAGAAATCTATTTTAGAAAAAAAGAACATTTAGTTTTCAAAGAATTGATGGCTTCTGAAGAATCGTTTGTATTAAGTCTTGGAGGTGGAACTCCTTGCTATGCCAACAATCATCTACTTTTAAATGGAGACGGGATTATTTCTATCTATTTAAAAACATCCATTGAGAATTTGTATCAAAGACTAATCGCTGATAAAGAAGCACGTCCATTACTGTCCAATAAAAGCCCAGAAGAATTGAATGAATTTATAGCACAACACCTTTTTGAAAGAAGTTTTTATTACAATCAAGCGAAGTTTATTTTAGATACAAATGGAAAATCACCTCAAGAAATTGTAGCCGAAATACAAAATCTATTAGTTTAAATACGCATAATCTCCAGTAGAATCAAAGACAACTTGCACATGTTCTTGCAGCGATGTACTTAACGAAAGTCCTTTAAAATCTGCCTTTACAGGATATTTTTTATGATTACGATCGACTAAAACAGCAGTTTTAAATTTAGAAAGTGGTACTTCTAAAAAATGTTTTACACTATACACTAAAGTGGTGCCTGAATTTAAGACATCATCTACTAAAACCAATCCTTTATTTTCATATTCAGAGGTTGGAACAGAGGTGGTAATTGGAGAATTTGGATTTTGTTTGTCAATAAATACTTCACACAATACTATTTTTAAAGGAGAAATTTCTTCTAATACAGCTGCAATTTTTTTTGCAAAAATATATCCATTAGAAGCGATTCCAGCCAAGACTACGGTATCTTCATTTACAAAAGTTTCATAAATTTGATAGGCAATCCGTTTGATTTTATGTTCAATTTCTGAATGGGTTAGAATTCTGTTTTGCATTGCTTGTTTTTTTAGTATTTATTCTTCTTCTTCCGTTTCATTTTCGAAATCGGTCAAATCTCTTCGGTCTTTTTTAGTGGGTCTGCCATCCCCGGTTTTGCGATAATGCTCTTTAGATAATTTCAATAATTCTAAATGTTGAAATACTTCCATTGGTGTTTCGTCCTTGCGATATAAATCTACAAGTTTAGCACCCACACGATTGGCAGGAACATCCAAAACGGTAATGGTTTGTGTAATTTGATCTTTTCTAAACTTTATTTGATCGGTTGCAAAAACTTCTTTAGAAGGCTTCGCAACTTGACCATTTACTGTAATGTGATTTTTTTTGCAAGCTTCGGTAACCATATTTCGGGTCTTATAATAGCGTACACACCACAGATATTTATCCACTCTCATATTTTTTCAAAATTCGAAGTTAAATTAATTACAAAAATAAATCAAAATTGTATCTTGCGCTCCTTAATTTCAGCTATAATGAACAAATTTAAGTTTTATTTTATTCTTTTCAATTTAACCTTCGTATTATTTTCATGCGATAAATCTAGCAGTGATTCTTCAATCCCTATTCGAGATTTTGCGGTTCAATATGCGGCTGATATTGCGATAATTGAAGATTACTTAACAACTCATTATCTTGATTATACGAATGAAGAGGTTACTATTTCAAAAATTACTGACCCTACTACTCAAATTAAAATGATGTTACTTCTAAATAGTGAAACTTACCCTAAATTGCTTGTCAAAGAAGTCGCATTAGATGACATAATCTATAAATTATATTATATTAAATTAAAAGCAGATAATCCAAGCGATACAGCTATTGCTCCCTCTAGAGCAGATGAAGTTTTAACTTCTTATCGAGGTTCTTATTTGTTCTATAGCTCAGTAACTGAAGACGAAGTTACAACAATTACTCTAAATTCAACTTTGTTTGAATATACCCCAAACCCAACTTTATATTTTAGCTTGGATCGAGTAGTTAGAGGATGGACAGAAATAATGCCTTTATTTAAACCTGGAAATAAAGTAGATGTTGAAGGGCAACCAATTTCATATACAGATTCAGGTGCGGGAATTATCTTTATTCCTTCAGGATTGGGGTATTACAATCGTGCTCAACCAGGTGTGCCTTCTTATTCACCTTTGGTATTCACCTTTAACTTATTGCAAGTAAAATTTGGAGATCAAGATAAAGACGGTATTTTGTCTAATGATGAGGATTTTAATACAATTGGAGATTTTACAGATGACGATATAGATGGCGACGGCATTCAAAATCTGTACGACGTAGACGATGATGGTGATGGGTATTTTACATTAACTGAAACTAAAAGGCCGGATATTATTATTAATGGAGTAAAAACTGCAAATGGTTACTATCCATATAATGGTGCTGCAATTGATGATCCAGCTACGTTATATATCGATGAGAGACAAGGAATCCCAAGAAAATTCACAGGACCTATTGATGAAGTTACTGGTCTACGGACGCCATTAGAATCAGATTTTACAGACCCAACACGATTGAGAAGGCATATAGATCCAACGAGCTTCCCGCCTTATCAATAAATTTAAAATAAAAAATCCCATTCCGTCAAGAATGGGATTTTTTATTAAAGTACTTAAACTTTTATTATCTCTTTATCACTTTTTCAACGGCTCTCACAATCGCTTGATGGTTCAATTGGTATTTCTCCATCAATTGTTCTGGAGTTCCCGATTCACCAAAACTGTCTTGAACCGCTACAAATTCTTGTGGTGATGGATTGTGTAATGCTAAAACTCTAGCGACACTTTCGCCTAAACCGCCAATGACGTTATGCTCTTCAGCCGTTACGATGCATTTGGTTTTTGCTAATGATTTTAAAATAGCTTCTTCATCCAAAGGTTTTATCGTATGAATGTTGATGACTTCGGCAGAAATCCCTTTTTCCTCTAAAGCTTCCGCTGCGATCAATGCTTCCCAAACCAAATGCCCAGTAGCGATAATGGTAACGTCAGTTCCTTCATTTAAAAGTACTGCTTTTCCAATTTCAAATTTTCCGTTTTCTGGAGTGAAATTAGCCACAACTGGTCTCCCAAAACGCAAGTAAACCGGACCATGATGCTCAGCAATCGCTATCGTTGCCGCTTTGGTTTGATTGTAATCGCAGGTATTAATCACGGTCATTCCAGGCAACATTTTCATCAATCCGATATCTTCAAGAATTTGATGCGTGGCACCATCTTCTCCTAATGTTAATCCAGCATGTGAAGCACAGATTTTTACATTCTTGTCTGAATACGCCACCGATTGTCGGATTTGATCGTAGACTCTTCCAGTAGAAAAATTAGCGAACGTTCCTGTAAATGGAATTTTCCCCCCGATAGTCAAACCAGCAGCAATACCAATCATGTTGGCTTCTGCGATACCGATTTGAAAAAATCGCTCTGGATGATTTTTGATGAATTCATCCAATTTTAAAGAACCTATTAAATCCGCACATAAGGCGACAACATTTTCATTTTTTTGACCTAATTCGGTCATTCCAGCTCCGAAACCTGAGCGCGTATCTTTACTTCCTGTATTGGTGTATTTTTTCATTTTTATGTTGCTATAGGCAATAGGCAATAGGCAATAGGCTCGAAGCATACTGCAAAAGGCTTTCTGCTTTTTTAATAATCTCCTAAAGTTTCTGGATTTTGTGCTAATGCTGTTGCCAACTGATCGTTGTTGGGTGCTTTACCATGCCAAGCATGACTGTACATCATAAAGTCAACGCCATTCCCCATTTCGGTATGTAGTAAAACACAAACAGGTTTTCCTTTTCCAGTTTTCGATTTGGCTTCGTTCATTCCAGCAATAATTGCTTCGATGTTGTTGCCTTCTTTAATTTCTAATACTTCCCAATCAAAAGCTTCGAATTTAGCTTTGATACTTCCCATTGCTAAAACGTGATCGGTAGTTCCGTCTATTTGTTTTCCATTCAAATCAATGGTCGAAATCAAGTTGTCTACTTTTTTTGCCGAAGCATACATGATCGCTTCCCAATTTTGTCCTTCTTGCAATTCACCATCACCATGAAGGCTATACACTAAATGAGCATCGTTATTTAATTTTTTAGCTTGAGCAGCTCCAATAGCCACAGACATTCCTTGTCCAAGCGAACCTGAGGCTATGCGTACTCCAGGCAAATGGTCATGAGTCGTTGGATGTCCTTGTAAACGAGAATTAATCAAACGAAAAGTCGCCAATTCTGAAACTGGGAAATAACCAGAACGTGCCAAAACGCTGTAAAAAACTGGAGAGATGTGTCCGTTGGATAAGAAAAATAAATCCTCTCCAATTCCGTCCATATCAAAACCAGGCTTACGTTGCAAGATGTTTTGGTAGAGTGTTACTAGAAATTCGGTGCAACCCAAGGAACCTCCTGGATGCCCAGAGTTTACGGCGTGTACCATGCGAAGAATGTCTCTTCGAACTTGAATGGTTAAATCATTTAGTTGTTGTGTGTTAGACATGTTTTGTAATATAGATTAGTATCCCTCAAAAGTAAATCTAATTTAGGCGAGTGGCAAAAGTTTTTTTGAATAGTTATTAAGGTTTTCCTATTGAAAAGCAAATACTCAATTTAGGATAGACTGCGTGAGGGATGGCAGCGGTTAGCCCGCAGCACAGCGAGGACTAGTAGCGTACAGCCCGACCCGCCGCGGCGGGGTCACGCCATAATTTGGATTGTAAGACTGTAAGATTTTGAGACTTTATGATTTTAGGAAACGAATGCGCAATTTCAGATTGATTTCAAAATCTTAAAATCCTATAATCTTACAATCTAATTTCTATCTTTGCCGACTCAAAAATGCACTATGAAGTTTGACTTACTACAAAGAGATTCCCAATCGAAAGCTAGAGCTGGAACGATAACAACCGATCACGGTGTGATAGAAACTCCGATATTCATGCCTGTTGGAACAGTAGCATCTGTGAAAGGAGTGCATCAACGGGAATTGAAAGAAGAAATTAATCCCGATATTATTTTAGGAAACACCTACCATTTGTATTTGCGTCCAGGAACGGATATTTTGGAAAAAGCCGGTGGATTGCATAAATTTATGAATTGGGACCGAAATATATTAACCGATTCGGGCGGTTATCAAGTGTATTCGCTTTCTGCAAATCGTAAGATTAAAGAAGAAGGTGTCAAATTTAAATCGCATATCGACGGTTCGTATCATGTGTTTACACCGGAGAATGTCATGGAAATTCAACGTACCATTGGAGCCGATATCATCATGGCTTTTGATGAATGTACGCCTTATCCATGCGACTATCGCTATGCTCAACGTTCGATGCACATGACGCACCGTTGGTTGGATCGATGTATTAATCATTTGGAAAAACTTCCTTTTAAATACGGATTTGAGCAAACCTTTTTTCCAATCGTTCAAGGAAGTACGTATAAAGATTTGCGGATACAATCGGCAGAATATATTGCCAACTCTGGACAACAAGGAAATGCCATCGGTGGTTTGTCTGTTGGAGAACCGGCTGAAGAAATGTATGCCATGACGGAAATCGTTTGTGATATACTACCAGAAGACAAACCACGGTATTTGATGGGCGTGGGAACACCAATCAATATTTTAGAAAACATTGCGTTAGGAGTAGATATGTTTGATTGTGTGATGCCCACTCGTAATGCTCGAAACGGAATGTTGTTTACCGCACATGGAACGATCAATATCAAAAATAAAAAATGGGAGGACGATTTCTCTCCCCTAGATGAAATGGGAATGACCTTCGTGGATACCGAATATACTAAAGCCTATTTACGTCATTTGTTTGCAGCCAATGAATATCTCGGGAAGCAAATTGCAACGATTCACAATTTAGGATTTTATATGTGGTTGGTTCGTGAAGCAAGAAAACATATCTTAGCCGGAGATTTCAGATCTTGGAAAGAAATGATGGTGAAACAAATGAGTCAGAGATTATAAAAATTGGTAAAAGGTATAAGGTATAAGGGGCAAGGTAATGGGTTCTAGGTCTGAGGACTACCCTAAACCCTAAACCCTAAACCCTAAACCCTAAACCCTAAACCCTAAACCCTAAACTAGTGCTTTCAATAATAGACAAATACATCCTCAAAAGATACCTCGTCTCTTTTATAGGGATGCTTTTGATGTTTATTCCAATCGGAATCGTGATTGACGTTTCTGAGAAGGTCAATCGAATGATAGAACATAAAGTTCCTTTTAAAGACATTGCCATTTATTATTATGATTTTGTTGTTTATTTTGCGAATCTTTTATTCCCTATATTTTTATTTTTATCGGTCATTTGGTTTACGTCGAAATTGGCGAACAATACCGAAATTATTGCTATTTTAAGCTCTGGTATTTCGTTTAATCGATTTTTGAAACCTTATCTCATAGGCGCCACAATCGTTTCATTATCGTCTTTATTGATGGGTTTTTTCATTGTACCTAAGGCGAGTGAAGGATTTAAAAACTTCCGCTATACCTATCTCATCGGAAATGGAGTTGAAGAAATGCGAGACAATACCGATGTGTTTCGTCAAATAAGTGATGATGAATTTATCTATGTCAGTAATTTCAATTCCTTATCTCAAACGGCATTCAATTTCGTTTTGGAAAAATTTAAAGGAGATCAGTTAGAATATAAAATTACTGCCAACCGAATCAAATGGAACCCCGTTAAAAAAGAATATAACCTTTACGGTTACTGCAAAAGAACAGTAGGAGAATTCGATGATATCATTGAAAATAAAGATAAAGTAAGTGTCAAATATAACTTCGATCTCGAAGATTTAACGCCAACGGTCTATGTCGCTGAAACCTTATCTTTTTTCGAACTGAATTCCTTCATCGAAAAAGAACGAAAAAGAGGCTCGTCGAATATCAATGTCTATCTCGTTGTTCTTTATAAAAAATATAGTATTCCCGTTTCGGCATTTATCTTAACGATTATTGCTGTGGCAGTTTCTTCTATGAAGCGTCGCGGTGGAATGGGAATGAATTTAGCACTCGGAATTCTACTTGCCTTTTCATTTGTGTTTTTAGATAAAATTTTTGGTGTTCTAGCTGAAAAATCAAGTGTTAACCCTTTATTAGCGGTTTGGATTCCCAATATCATTTTCGGAACCTTAGCTTATTTCTTATTGCGGAATGCTAAGCGATAACCTCAAAAGCTATTTACATCTCCATGTAATTGTTTTTATTTGGGGATTTACAGCGGTATTAGGAGCATTGATTTCTCTAAATGCTTTGCCGTTAGTTTGGTATCGAATGGCTATTGCTGTGGTATTTATATTAGTTTACGTCTGGTATAAAAAAATATCCCTACGGCTTCCAACCAAAATCCTAATTCAATTATTATTTGCCGGAATCATTATCGCCCTGCATTGGTTTACTTTTTTTCGCGCCATCAAAGTTTCCAACGTTTCAGTAACACTGGCTTGTTTATCAACCGGCGCTTTTTTCACTTCTTTTTTAGAACCTATTTTATTCGGTAGAAGAATCATTTGGTATGAAGTCTTTTTTGGTGTCATCGTTGTCATCGGATTAAGCATCATTTTTAGAGTCGAAAGCCATTATATCGAAGGGATTCTTCTAGCGTTGAGTTCCGCTTTTCTATCCGCTTTGTTTTCTGTAATCAATAGCAAATTTGCCAAACAATACAATCCAACAGCAATTTCCTTCTATGAGATTTCTGGCGGTGTTCTTTTCTTCACGTTATTCCTTTTAGGATCTAATAGTTTTACGCCAAGTTTCTTCAAAATAAGTGCTTCCGATTGGATGTATCTCGCCATTTTAAGCTCCGTTTGCACCGCTTACGCCTTTATCGCTTCGGTCAAAGTGATGCGTTTCTTAAGCCCTTACACCGTGATGCTTACCATCAATCTCGAACCTATCTACGGGATTATTCTCGCCGTTTTGGTCTTTCATGAAAAAGAAAAAATGAGCCCGCAATTCTATGTAGGCGCTTTGATTATTTTAGTTACTGTCATCACCAACGGAATTGTAAAAAATTACTCAACCAAAAAGCAATAAGTCTTTCTTTTTTTTAAGGAGCTTAATCCAGCTATCCACTCCCAATCTTTTTTACAACCCTTTCAGGGTTTTAAAAAAGGATTTCCGCTACTATCTGGGCTAGGGCATTAGTATTCATAAGATATTCACAACTAAAATAAAAAATTTCTTTTCTTACTAATTTTATATTTTATCTTTGTTCTCCTAACAAAAATTAATACCACACAAAACCTATGGAATATTTAGATTTTGAACTCCCTATAAAAGAACTAGAAGATCAATTGGATAAATGTCAAGTTATTGGTGCCGAATCCAACGTCGATGTCACCGCTACTTGCAAACAAATCGAAAAGAAACTAGAAGAAACCAAAAGAAGTATTTATAAAAACCTTACCGCTTGGCAACGTGTGCAACTTTCCCGTCACCCCAATCGCCCTTATACCATGGATCATGTTCGTGCTTTATGTGGCGATACTTTTTTAGAGCTATTTGGTGATCGGGGTTTCAAAGATGATAAAGCCATGATTGGAGGTCTAGGTAAAATAGGAGGACAATCTTTTATGATTGTAGGCCAACAAAAAGGTTACAATACCAAAACGCGCCAAATGCGTAATTTCGGTATGGCGAATCCTGAAGGATATCGTAAAGCTTTGCGCTTGATGAAAATGGCAGAGAAATTTGGTATTCCAGTGCTAACCTTAATCGACACTCCGGGCGCTTATCCTGGATTAGAAGCGGAAGAACGCGGACAAGGAGAAGCCATTGCAAGAAATATCTTCGAAATGACGCGTCTTAAAACGCCAATCATCGCCGTAATTGTTGGTGAAGGTGCTTCGGGTGGTGCTTTAGGAATTGGTGTTGGAGATCGCGTTATGATGATGGAAAACACTTGGTACTCCGTAATTTCTCCTGAATCATGTTCTTCTATTTTATGGAAAAGTTGGGAATACAAAGAACAAGCGGCTGAAGCGCTCAAATTGACTTCTACAGATATGAAAAAACAAAAATTAGTCGATGATGTAATTCCAGAACCATTGGGTGGAGCACATTACGATAGAGAAACTGCTTTTAAAACAGTGGAGCAATATATTACCAAAGCATATAACGAATTGAAAGATTTATCAACAGCCGATTTAGTAGCCCAGAGGATGGATAAATACAGCAAAATGGGCGAATACAAAGAGTAAAATCTTACAATTAAGATTGAAAATCCGAAGCCCTATAGTTTCGGATTTTTTTGTTGTTATAAACAAAATAAAAGTATTTATCAACAGTTATCAGTAATAACTCCTCACTCATTTTTTTTATTTTATAGTTACATTCGCATCATGGAGAATTTCAAAAATATTAACCCACTTCGTGTCGATAAAACGACCATCATTAATTTAGAGAAAGGGAAACTTCCTCCTCAAGTTTTAGAGCTTGAAGAAGCGGTTTTGGGTGCGATGATGATTGATAAAAAAGGAGTTGATGAAGTGATTGATATTCTACAACCAGATGCCTTTTATAAGGACGCTCACAAGCATATTTTCGAAGCTATTGTACAGTTATTCACAGATACTCAGCCAATTGACTTATTAACAGTGTCTGCCCAACTCAGAAAGAATGCTAAACTTGATTTAGCAGGTGGAGATTTCTACCTTATTCAACTCACTCAAAAAATAGCATCTTCAGCTCATATTGAATTTCACTCTAGAATTATTCTACAAAAATTCATTCAAAGAAGTTTAATCAAAATATCTTCAGAAATCATCGAAGAATCCTATGACGAGACTACAGATGTTTTCGATTTGTTAGACAAAGCCGAATCCAAATTGTATGAAGTTACTCAAGGTAATATCAAGCGAAGCTCTGAAACGGCCCAAAGTTTAGTGATTCAAGCTAAAAAAAGAATCGAAGAAATAGCTGGAAAAGAAGGACTGAGCGGCATCGCAACTGGTTTTGAAAAACTAGACAAAATTACTTCGGGTTGGCAACCGTCCGATTTGATTATCATTGCAGCTCGTCCTGGTATGGGTAAAACGGCTTTTGTACTTTCGATGGCTCGAAACATTGCTATCGATTTTGGACATCCAGTAGCGTTGTTCTCCTTAGAGATGTCTTCCGTACAATTAATTACTCGTCTGATATCTTCTGAAACTGGTTTGTCTTCGGAGAAATTGCGTACAGGAAAACTCGAAAAACACGAATGGGAACAACTCAGTATCAAAGTAAAAAACCTCGAAAAAGCACCTTTATACATAGACGATACGCCATCACTTTCTATTTTTGATTTGCGGGCCAAATCCCGTCGATTGGCATCACAACACGGAATTAAACTCATCATTGTTGATTATCTTCAATTGATGACCGCTGGCGGAAATAATGGTAAAGGCATGGGAAATAGAGAGCAAGAAATCTCAACAATTTCTAGAAATTTAAAAGCATTAGCCAAAGAATTAAGCGTACCGGTAATTGCATTATCGCAATTGTCTCGTGCTGTGGAAACACGTGGTTCAAGCAAAAGACCCTTACTTTCTGATCTTCGTGAATCGGGTGCGATTGAGCAAGATGCTGATATCGTTTCCTTTATCTATCGCCCAGAATATTACAAAATTGATGAATGGGATGATGAAGAACAAAGTCCAACGCAAGGACAAGCCGAATTTATCATTGCAAAACACCGAAATGGTTCTTTAGAAAATATCCGCTTGAAGTTTATCGGAAACCTCGGTAAATTTGATAATTTGGATGACTATGGCGGCGCGTATGATGATTTGCCATCGAAAATGAATCATGAAGACAATCCTTTTTCTACCAAAACATTGCCTTCACCTAATGAAGCCTTTGGCAGCACTATCAATAATGCGGACGATGATAGTGATGTTCCTTTCTAGACACAGCTACGCCTTTAGAAACGCTACGCTATATACACGCTTCGCTTTAGACCAAGCAGTTTGTCGATAACGAGATAGGTCCAAAGCCCACAGGGCGTGTCTAAAGCCGTAGGCGTGTCCAACAATCCAAAGCGTAGCGTATCCTATAAATTATGCTTTTCTTCACAGATTTTCTGTTATCTTTGAATCGAATTACTAAGAATACCTACAGTTAATACGAATGGCAGTGAAGAACACTTTCTATATATTATTCCTTTTACTTTCTATATCGGTTAAGGCAAGTTTTATCCTTTTGCCTATGGATGAAACTACGCAAAAAAACCACCTCAAAGCCTACGGGATTACCTATTGGTGTTTGGATAAAAAATACAAAGCAAGTTGGCTACTCAACTATCGTGGTGGTTCTTTTCTGTTGCCCGATGCTCCTGAAATCCGTAAAGAATGTCAAATACGAGGTGTTAGTTTTGAACTGTTAACGGATGGAGAAGCGAATCAAATTTTAGAAGAAATCTCAAGTCCATCACAAAATATGGAAACGGTAGTTTTGGAAAAAGCACCTAAAGTGGCGGTATATACACCCAAAGGAAAGCAACCTTGGGACGATGCTGTTACAATGGTTTTGACCTATGCTGAAATTCCATTTACCCCAATTTATGATGAAGAAGTTTTGTCGGACCAGTTACTACTTTATGATTGGTTGCACTTGCATCATGAAGATTTTTCTGGACAATACGGTAAATTTTTCGGCCAGTATAGAAATGCACCTTGGTATATAGATCAAAAGAAAGAATCGGAAGCGTTGGCTCTTAAATTAGGCTATGCCAAAGTGTCGCAAGAGAAATTAGCTGTGGCGAAAAAAATTCGTGATTTTGTTATTGGTGGTGGCTTTATGTTTGCCATGTGTTCGGCAACGGATAGTTTTGACATCGCTTTAGCTGCGGAAGGAGTGGACATTTGTGAACCTATGTTTGATGGGGACGCTAGTGATGGTAACTATCAGGCAAAAATTGATTACTCTAAAACGTTTGCTTTCAAGAATTTTATTTTAGATAGAAAACCGGATCACTACGAATTCTCGGATATTGACATGACTGAAAAGAGAAAAATTCCTTTTGAAAAAGATTACTTTACCTTGATGGATTTCTCAGCGAAATGGGATGTGATTCCCGCAATGTTGTGCCAAAATCACACGCAATTGGTAAAAGGTTTTATGGGACAAACGACTGCTTTTGATACCGAATTAATCAAATCGAATGTTTTGGTTTTAGGTAAATGTGAATTGAATGACGAAGCGCGTTATATCCATGGACAAAAAGGTAAAGGGTTTTTTACGTTTTATGGAGGTCACGATCCAGAAGACTTTCAGCATCGCGTAGGGGATGAGCCAACTGTTTTGGACTTGCATCCGAATTCACCAGGATTTCGATTGATTTTGAATAATGTATTGTTTCCAGCAGCGAGAAAGAAACCTCAGAAAACTTAGTTAATGGATAATTAATAATTAACACACGAGGCTTCAGCGAAACTGAACGTAGCTAATTGATAATTAAAATAGAAAATGCCAATCTTTTTTCGATTGGCATTTTTTATTTCTAGCCCTGATGGTAGTGGCATCCTTTTTCTCAACTCTTTCAGGGTTCCAAACCCTGAAAGAGTTGAGAAAAAGATAGAACGGACAGCAGGATTAAGCTCCTAATACTATTTATTATTATCGATAATGTAGTTTAAACCCAGCTCCGCAGAGTCTGGAGACATTTGTGGAATATACTTCCGAGAAAGAAATATTGCAGAGTTAGTGAATTATTTAGCTCAAAAAGTGGATTCTTTGCGAATGGGGTAAAATTAAAAACTTTTCTCATTTATTTGCTAATTCAATGCAATATTTACTGATATTCAATCAATATTTTATAAAATAAAAAGTTTTAAATCCAAAGTAAACTCCAGATTTATTGTAACTTAACAACTTAATTTTAAAATATCATCATTATGAAATTTTTTATCAGTTGTCTTTCAATTTTACTATTTGCACAGTTTTCTTTTGCTAATGGAGTAGTTATCACTAATAGAGCAAGTGGGACTCGTTTGAAAATGATAAATTCAGAAATTAATGTTTCTGTGCAAAATCAAATTTCAACTGTCAGAACTAGTCAAACTTTTTTCAATGATTCTAGTATTTCACAACAAATAGAATATGGGTTTCCTTTACCAAGTAATGCTTCTGTAACCCAATTGAAATGGCGGGTTGATAATGGCGTTTGGCAATTTGCGGTATTTATAAATGGTGGTTCATCAGGAGGAGGTACAGGAACACTCAATCCTACTTTATCTGCTTATTTAGGCGCTACCCCATTATTTTTTCTGTTTAACAATCAAATAGCGGCTAACAGTCAAATTGAAGTAGAATTGACTTATGTCCAGTTATTAACTTATAGTTTTGGTGAAGTTACTTTCAAATATCCAAGTGATTATTCTTTAATTCAGTCTGGAATAATTACAAATGCGCAAATCTTTAATTTTGAATTAGCATCAGGAAGAACCATTGATAGTATTGAATCTCTAGATAATTTAAGTGAAATTACTAATGATGGACACTTGGCAACAGTAACTATCACTCGATTTGAATCTGCATCAATAAATGATGTTGTTATAAAATATCGGCTTGCCTCAGATGAACTAGGAGTCATACCATTTAGCACTATTTTGGCAGAAGGTGAAAATACTTGTGACGATTTTGGAAATGGTTTTTTTGGATTGGTTGTAGAACCTGAATCAAACCCAAATACGGCGATTATTCAGAAAAATTTTGTGCTGATTATTGATTCTTCAGGTAGTATGAGTGGAAACAAAATGACACAAGCTAAAGAGGCAGCTACCTTTATTGTAAATAATCTAAATGTTGGAGATAAGTTTAATATTATTGACTTTGATAATAATATTAATCCTTTTAGGCCAACATTAGTTGACTATAATACTAGTAATTTAAATGACGCTTTAACTTTTATTAGCAATATTTTGGCTGGTGGTACAACGAATATTTCAGGTGCTTTAACAACAGCCATCAATCAATTTGGTGGAGCTTCTCTAGAGGAAGCAAATATTGTTATATTCTTTACAGATGGAGCCGCTACCGCAGGTATAACTACCACACAAGGTATTTTAAGTTCCGTAGAAAATTCAGTAAGTCAAATAGAAACAAATATATTCCTTTTTACGTTTGGAATTGGTGATTCTGTTACTACTGATTTGTTGACATTGCTAGCAGTTGATAATAATGGATTTGCAACGTTTTTGGGTAATGATGAAATTGTAGATGTTATCTCTAATTTTTATTTAACAATAAGAAACCCAGTATTACTAAACCCAGTAATTTCAGTTATACCTGAAAACGCCATTAATAACATATTTCCAAATCCGCTACCTAATCTTTATAAGGGACAACAATTAATATTTACAGGACGATACCAAGTTCCTCAAGATATTCAATTAACGCTCTCAGGAACAGCATTTAATCAGCAGGTTCAGTATGTCTATAATTTAAATTTAAGTAATCAAAATAATGCAGCGTATGCTTTTTTGCCAAATTTATGGGCTAAAAATAAAATGGAAAGTTTGTTAGTAGATTTTTACTCATTGCCAGAAGGATCAGCAGCAGCGGAAGCGATTGAACAAACTATTGAACAAACAAGCATCTGTTATCAAGTTTTAAGCCCATTCACATCTTTGGGAGATGGTTCTCTAGGTGATGAAGAATTTATGTCGAATATAGATAATTCTTTGAAGTTTTTCCCTAATCCGTTTACATCGGAAACGAAAGCATTAATTTATTTAAATGAGCCATCCACCATTTCTATTCAAATTTATTCTATTGATGGTAAATTGCTTAAATCTATCACATTAGATGGTGTTTTTGGTGAAAATCTAATTCAATGGGATGGCTTAGATAATGAAAACAATATTTTAAGCCCTGGAATGTATATATATTCTATATCAATTGGAGGAAAAGGTACTTATTTTGGTAAATTGGTAAAAATTTAAGGCTCGATATTGAATAATGTGTTATTTACAGTGGCGAGAAAGAAACTTCAGAAAACGTAGTTAATTAATAATTGATAATTAAAAGCAGAAAGCCAATCGAATTTCGATTGGCTTTCTGCTTTTTAGCCCTGACTTGCCTCGCGGCAAGGCAGGTGGCAGTGGCATTCTTTTGTGCGGTCGTTCCGCTCAAAAGATTACCTCACAGGATTATTATTGATTATTTGTGTTTTGTCCGTTCGCTACGCTCGGGTTAATGGACAGCAGGACCCGAGCTCCTGAAAGGGCGAATCGGCGAAGCAATTAGCTCTGAATACTATTTATTATTGTCGATAATGTAGTTCAAAACTTTCGTCATTAAATGCACGCGATCTTTTCCATTTACATTGTGTTTGTGCATCGGATAAGGGAAAAAGTCTACTTGCTTTCCGGCTTCCACGAATTTCTTAACGAGCGACAAATTATGTTGCATTACTACTACATCATCACTAGTTCCGTGAATGAGTAATAATTTACCTTTTAAATCTTTGACATAATTCAAGGTACTCGCTTCATCAAATCCTTTTTGATTTTCTGCTGGTGTATCCATATAGCGTTCTCCGTACATGATTTCATAGTATTTCCAGTCGGTTACAGGTCCACCAGCAACGCCTACTTTAAAGGTGTCTGATTTTCGAAGCATTAAGGAAGTTGTCATAAAACCACCGAAACTCCAACCATGAACTGCTAAACGATTACCATCTACATAAGGCAATGATTTCAAATAGTCAACACCTTTCATTTGATCTTCCATTTCGTTAACACCCAATCTTCCGTGAATGACACTTTCGAAAGCAAATCCACGATTATCAGAACCGCGATTGTCAACAGTGAAAACTAAATAACCTTGTTCCGCCATCCAATACATCCATAAATTGGCACCATCTAAATAGGAATTTGTAATCATTTGAGCGTGTGGTCCGCCATATACATAAACCATTACAGGATATTTTTTGGCTGGATCGAAATTGCTAGGTTTGATTAATCGAGTATATAAATTAGTAGTTCCGTCGGCCGCTTTGATGGTTTTGATTTCGGAAGTTCCGATTTCGTAGCCTTCATATTTATTGGTGCTTTGTAAAAGGGTTGTCGCTTTCAAATTGGCATCATACAACAATGATTTTGAAGGTGTAGTATGATTGGAATATTCATCAAAAAACCAATTACTATCCGAACTTATGGCAACAGTATGCACGCCAAGATCTTTAGTAATCAGTGTTTGTTTTCCTTTTAAATCGACTTTATAGGCCAACATATTGGTAGGATTCTCACCTGTAGCGGAGAAATAAATCTCGGTACCATTTGCGTTGTTTCCTACTATTTCTCTTGCTGGAAATTTGTTATTGGTGAGTTGTTGGATTAGTTTTCCTTCGATTGAGTAGTAATATAAGTTTTGAAAACCGTCTTTTTCGCTAAACCAAACGAAGTTATTCGATTTTGGATTCGGGAAATAAGCAGCATGTTCTGGTTCTACCCAATTGTTGTTTTTTTCATTCAAAATAGTACGAACATAGGCGCCACTTTGTGCATCGTAGACATTCAATGACATATCGTTTTGTCCTCTATTTAACTCCGCTATTAAGATATATTTTTCGTCTGGAGTCCACGAAAGATTGGTCAAATAATCATCTGAATTCCCTCTTGGTTTAATATAAACAGTTTGTCTTGCCGCTAGACTATAGATGCCTACGCGTGGTTTTTCACTTTTTTGCCCAATCATTGGATACTTGATAGATTCTAATTTTCCAGGAGTTTCGTTAATGTCTAAAATCGGATAATCGGCTACTTCTGATTGATCTTTTTGATAAAAAGCGATGGAACTGTTTCTTGGTGACCAGAAAATTCCTTTGTCGATACCGAATTCATTACGTGCAAAAAACTGACCTGAAACAATAGCTTCATTGGTTTCGTTCGTGATTTGTACTTTTTGGTTGAATTTTGTTAAATAAAATAGATTGTTTTTGTTGGTGTAAGCGATATTTTGTTTTGCAGTATCATAGGTTTGATTTTCCTCTGAATCTGCAAATTCTGCAGTAAGTTTTCCGGTTTTGGTTACGGTATTATACTCATAAAATTTAGCGCCATTTGAAATTGTAAACGTAGAGGAGTCTTTAGATTCTATTCCGAAAAATGATTTTAATTCGGCTCCTAACGCTTTATTGAAATCGGCTAATGAAATTAATTCTGTCGCAGTATTATTGGTTGTGGAAGCGGTCATTAATTTTTTTCCGCTTTCAGCAAAATAAATGTATTTATTGGTATCTGGAATCCATTGGAAACCTAATAATTTGTCGGCTCTAAATTGGCGATTTTGTTGGAGAACGGATTCTTCGAGTGTGATTTTTTTGGATTGACCTAAAGCTGAAAATACAAAACTACAACTTACAAGGAATACTAAAATTTTATTCATAATGGTTTTTTTACGTGTGAAACAAAGGTATAAAAAAAGAATACTGTCAAAGACAGCAGTTGGTCTATTAACAGTATTCTTTGTTACTTAATTTATAAAATCTATTCTTGTTCGTTTTCTTTATCGAGATATTCTTGAACAATTTCTATAGCGTTGGTCACCACATCGCTCAATGCAGTAATAAATGTTCCTTCTTCGGCGCTATTGATAGCGTGTTTGATGGCTTCTACTTCTTTAGTGATGATTTCATGGGTAACGTTTCTTCCTGATTCGGCAATTCCTTCTAGAATCAAATTGATGATTTCTTCCTCAGTTCTGCCACGAAGATGTTTTTCTTGACGGATGATAATGTGATCAAACATTCTTCCTGCGATTTTGGCACATTCTTTAATATCTTCATCACGGCGATCTCCTACACCAGCAATAATCCCTATTTTTTTATTGGCAACAACGCTTAATAAGTAATCTTCCACTCCTAAATATCCAGACGGATTGTGAGCAAAATCAATTAATACTTTAAATTTTTTGAAGTCGAAAATATTCATTCGACCTGGAGTTTGTGCAGCACTTGGTATGAATGTTTGCAACGACAAACTAATGTCTTCTGTTTTAAATCCTTGTAAGTAACTTGCTAAAGTTGCAGCAAGCACATTGGCAATCATAAATTTTGCTTTCCCGCCCATTGTTAATGGGACATGCGTAGCACGTTCGATACGGATTTTCCATTCGCCTTTTTTGACAGTGATGAATCCATTTTCGTATACACAAACGATCTTACCCTCTTTGCATAATTTTTTAATCAAAGTGTTTTCTTCGTCCATGCTGAAATAAGCTACATTGCAACTTAATTCTTGTCCGATTTTAACGCATTGTTCGTCTTCTGCATTCAAGATCGCCCAACCATCTTTTTTGACACTTTTGACCACGGTGCTTTTCACACGGGCCAAATCTTCTAAAGTATGGATGTCGCTTAATCCTAAATGATCTTCCTGAATATTCGTAATCACAGCAATATCACAACGGCTAAATCCTAATCCAGAACGAAGAATTCCACCACGAGCTGTTTCTAATACTGCAAATTCTACTGTTGGATCTTTCAAAATATATTCTGCCGAAACCGGACCTGTCGTATCGCCTTTTTCGAGCATGTGATTTTGAATGTAGATTCCGTCTGATGTAGTGAAGCCGACTTTATAGCCGTTGTTCTTCACAATATGTGCTAGCAAACGAGTAGTGGTAGTTTTTCCATTAGTTCCTGTCACGGCAATAATTGGAATTCGACTTGGTTTTCCCGGAGGATACAGCATATCTATTACAGGAGAAGCTACATTTCTTGGCAAACCTTCAGAAGGTGCTAAGTGCATACGGAAACCAGGAGCAGCGTTAACTTCTAATATACAACCACCATTTTCTTTCAAAGGTTGTGTTAGGTTTTCAGCCATGATATCGACACCACAAATGTCCAAACCAATGACTCTGGAAATTCGTTCACAAAGGAATACATTTTCAGGATGCATCATATCGGTTACATCTACAGAAGTTCCTCCTGTACTTAGGTTGGCAGTCGATTTTAGATAGACTGTTTCCCCGCTTTTTGGAACCGTTTCTAAAGTATAATTTAATTTCTCTAATAAATCCGTGGTATCGCGATCGACATCAATTTCGGTTAGCACATTTTCATGTCCATAACCGCGACGTGGATCTAAATTCGTTGTATCAATAAGTTGTTGAATCGAATCTTTTCCGTTACCAACCACATGAGCAGGAACACGCTTGGCTGCTGCAACCAATTTGTTATCGATAATCAAAACCCTGAAGTCGAAACCCGTAATAAATTTTTCGACGATAATACGATGACTGTATTTTTTAGCGTACGCCAATCCTGCGACGGCATCTTCCCACGTTTTTACATTGATGGAAGCGCCTTTTCCGTGATTTCCATCCAATGGTTTGAGTACGATTGGATAGCCTATTTTTTTAACTACAGCTTCTAAATCTTCTTCATCTACGCAAATTCCGCCACTAGCTACAGGAATAGAGGCGTCGGATAACATTTTTTTTGTTTGTTCTTTATTGCAGGCAATATCAACGGCGATGCTGCTGGTTTTGCAAGTTATAGTTGCTTGAAAACGCATTTGATTGATACCGTACCCTAATTGTACTAAAGAATTGGTTCCGAGGCGAATCCATGGAATGTCACGGTTAACTGCTTCTTCCACAATACTTCCTGTACTTGGTCCGAGACGCACACGTTCCCGAATTTCTCGCATTCTTTTGATGTCGGCCTCTAAATCATAGGTTTCTCCTTTAATCAATGCATTTGCAATATTAACGGAAGATTCTGCAGCGAACATACCCACATTTTCCTCGGTATAACTAAAAACAACATTATATATACCAGGAGTTTTGGTTTCTCGGGTTCTTCCAAAACCAGTTTCCATTCCGGCAAGAGTTTGTATTTCGAGTGCGATATGTTCGATGACATGACCCATCCAAGTGCCTCTTTCGATGCGGGAAAAGAACCCACCACGAACACCTTCTGAACATCGATGCTCAATCATTGTTGGAAACATCGTTTCGATACGTTCGCGAAAACCTTCTATTTTATTGGTAGGAAATTGCTCCATTTCCTCTAAGTCCAAACGCATTTGGATCAGTTTTTTTCTTTGAACACTCCAAATATTTGGTCCGCGGAGTGCTTGTACTTTGAGTATTTTCATGACTATCGTTTAGAGGAGTTTATTTAGTATTGCTAATGAATTTGTTAAATGTAACAAGATTTGGTTGACTAAAATAGATTTTTTAGTTGGTTTGTCAAAATTTATTTTTGGATTGTTTGACTATTCGATTTTAATGAGCGAAATTGTTGATTAGCGGATTAGTAAATGGAAAACTGTATTAATTTGCACATTCGCTAATTTTCCAATTCGCTTATCTAGCCCCGATTGTAGCGGAAATCCTTTTGTGCCGTTGTTCGGCGCAAAAGATTGAGAGTGGAAAGCGGGAATTAGCTCCTAAAAATGTTGATAAGAACGTTAAAACATTTGCTTCAAAAACCACAAATAGATTTGGTGTATTTTAATTTTTGGTTATTTTTACCAGATGAACATACGAGGAAAATTAATTATTATAGGTGGTGCCGTAGACAAAGGAAGTTTTACAGAAACCGATTTAGATAAAAATGCAGCTAAGAATTTGAACTTTTTTGAAGCTGGAATATTAAAACGCATTATTGAAGAATCGAAACACAAAGAGCAATCGCGTGTTGAAGTGATTACAACTGCATCTAAAATACCTCGAGAAATTGGTCCAGAATACGTGAAAGCATTTGCGTATTTAGGTGCCAATAATGTGGATGTACTTCACATCGAAAAGCGTGAACAAGCGATGGAACCTGAGGTTTTAGAACGTTTGAAAGCTGCCGATGTAGTCATGTTTACCGGTGGTGATCAATTGCGATTGACGTCTATTTTGGGAGGAACTCCTTTTCATGATATTATTTTAGACAAATACCATAATGAAGACTTTATTTATTCAGGTACTTCAGCTGGAGCTGCAGCTGCGTCGAGCAATATGATATATCAAGGGAGTAGTTCCGAAGCTTTGTTGAAAGGCGAAGTGAAAATTACTAGCGGATTAGGACTGATTGATGGAGTGATTATCGATACTCATTTTGTGCAACGTGGCCGTATTGGACGCTTGTTTCAATCGGTGGTTGGAAACCCAAAAGTCCTTGGAATTGGTTTAGGAGAAGATACTGGTTTATTAATTACGGATAATAATAAAATGGAAGCCATTGGTTCGGGACTTGTTATTTTGGTGGATGGAAGAGAAATTAAAGACACCAATTTGACGCAAGTAGAATTAGGGCAACCGATATCCATCAATCATTTGGTGACGCATGTAATGAGCATCAATGATACGTTTGATTTGAGTACTTTTAAGATGACGATTAAGTCGTCGCAATACGTTTAATAGATTATGAGATCATAAGATTTTAAGACTGTAAGATACCACTTTCTTAAAATCTTAAAATCTTAAAATCTTACAATCTAAAATGAAAATCATCATCCACGGCGGATTTTTTTCCGAGTCTTCTACCAATCACGAAACTAAAGTAGCGAAGCAAAATGCATTGAAGCAGATTGCAACAGATTCCTATAATTTTTTGAAAACACATACGGCTTTAGAAACGGTTGTTTTTGCGGTTTCTTTATTGGAAGACGATGTGTTGTTTAATGCGGGAATTGGGTCTCAAATTCAAAGCGATGGTAAAATTCGAATGAGCGCTTCTTTGATGGATGGAACCTCTCAGAAAATGAGTGGTGTGATTAATATTGAAGAAGTCAAAAATCCGATTCAAGTCGCGGAAGTATTAATGAGCGTTGACGACCGAGTTTTAGGCGGAAGTGGAGCTACCCATTTTGCAAGACAACATGGTTTTGAAAAATTTTCTACCGAGATTCCACAGCGACGAGCAGAATATGAAGCCAAACTAGAATCGGCTGGATTGGGAACGGTTGGTTGTGTGGCTTTGGATAATAATGGAAATATCGCTGTTGCAACATCAACAGGTGGCAAAGGATTTGAAATCCCAGGACGTATTTCGGATTCAGCAACAGTAGCTGGGAATTATGCCAATGAATTTTGCGGTGTGAGTTTAACAGGTGTAGGCGAAGACATTGTAAGCAATGCGACGGCCGCTAAGATTGTGACTCGTGTAACAGATGGTTTTACTTTGAAAGATGCGTTTGCCAAAACCTTCGATGAATTATTGCCATACGACGGATTCGCTGGTGCCATTGCGATTGATAAAGCTGGAAATATGTATCATCAGGATTCTCATCCGAGTATGGTGTTTGCGAGTTTTGATGGGGAAAAGTTTGAGGTTTTCGATTAGAAAATATACTTTCTATTTGCTGAATATTGCATGAAGGATTGCTTCTCTTACTTTAATTTTCATGAATTTCTACAACCTAAAAGACTACTAAAACTCGGTTCCACAGTAACACTATCGCTAATAATACTCATAAAGAAATCTTCTTCTCTGTGAAATAGTACCATCACTTTCGTAAAACGTTTTTGTGATGACATTGATATTGCCATTAGAGTTGGTTGTTTGCTCGGTACGAAGGTTTACATATGTAGAACCATCAAAAGCTTGGGATTGTTGCTCACTCATTAGAAAAAAACCATTGATATCATAAGTAGTGGTTTCGTTGTAAAAAGTTTCGCCGTTGTTTATAAATTCTGTATTAACAGGTTTTCCTTCTGCATTATTGGTATAGACGTATTTATCGAAAGCGCCCCAGAGTGAAGAAGCGGCATACCATTCTGAGTATTCTTTCGAAATTAGAAAAGTATTGTTGTCATAAATGTAATCGATTTTGTACCTGAGTATCCAATTGTTGTCTGGAGTCCAAATTTCTTGTTCCTCTTTGACTACTTTACCTTGAGCATTATAGGTAAAGGTATGGCGCATATAATTGACCCACATACCGGTTTGGATATTCCATTTCAGATCGATTTGTTGGCTCGTGTGGTTGCTGTCAGATAATGTATAGTTGCTACGTATGTAATCAGTCCAGGTTTGGCTTGACGAGTTTTGTAATAGGCTTGATGACATCATGGTGTTATTGCCTTCATAATAAAAGGTTGTTTTCTGGTTATTATACCATTGGTCACCATAATATTCTTGACGCACAATTGATTTAATTTGTGCAACATTATTATCATTGCTCGAATCGTCAGGAGCACACGAAACGAGTAATAAGAATACAGTAAAAAGAGTAATGAGGATCGTTTGTATGGCTTTCATTGTTCCTGTTTGTTTACGAGTAGCCAAATATAACTTTTATTTTAATAAGTTCCCGAGTACTTGATTTTAAAGTGGTTGAGGTGGAAATATAAAACCGAGTGCTCTAGCCCGGATTGGAGGGAATATCCTTTTTTTGAAAAAAAAAGATTGGAAGGAAAGCCGGAACAGCTCCTAAAAAAACAATTCATAAAGGATAAATCGCTGATAATTGGGGACAAAATCAGCAACTCAAATAGCCATCGACTGGTAAAAAAAAAAACAAAAAACCCGCTCTTTCGAACGGGTTTCTCTATAGTAAGTAATTCTAAATCTAGTTGATAAAACGTTTATTTTACTTTATTAAGTACAGCTTTGAAAGCTTCTGGGTGATTCATTGCTAAATCGGCTAAAACTTTACGGTTCAATTCGATACCGTTCTTTTTTACTTTACCCATAAATTGTGAATAACTCATTCCTTCTAAACGAGCTCCAGCGTTGATACGTTGAATCCATAAAGCACGGAAATTTCTTTTATTCACTTTTCTGTCACGGTAAGCATAGCACATGGCTTTCTCTACCGCATTTTTCGCAACTGTCCAAACGTTTTTACGACGTCCAAAGAAACCTTTGGCTTGCTTCATTATCTTTTTTCTTCTTGCTCTTTTAGCAACTGAATTTACTGATCTTGGCATAATTTTTCTGTTTTTTTTTGTAGCAGGCGTCCCGAATTGAATCAAGGGAACTTAAGGCCGTACTCCAAGGTTATTTTTAATTGTTTTAACCTAGAATCTTGTTGTCGGTTGTCGGTTGTGGGTTATCAGTGGACTGACAACGGAGAACTGACAACTGTCAACATTTAGATGATTCTTAATTGTTGTTTGATGCTTTTCATATCCGTAGAATGCACTAGCGCTGAGTGTGTCAATGCTAATTTACGTTTCTTAGATTTTTTAGTCAGGATGTGACTTTTAAAAGCATGCTTTCTTTTAATTTTTCCAGAACCAGTAACTTTGAATCGTTTCTTGGCGCTAGATTTGGTTTTCATTTTAGGCATTTTTCCTAGTTGTTTTTGATTTATTCTTACTTACTATCTTTGAGTGGCTGAGTTTCTGAGTGGCTGAGTTTCTGAGTTTTCGTTCAGGTAAATCAGCAGTTCTTTTTTCAGTACTTATTTTTCTTTTTTTAGGAGCTGATCCCGCTATACGCAGTATCTCTGCGAGGATACTTGCTGCTATCGGGGCTAGGGCATTCGAGTTTCCGATTCGCTTCTCAGCAACTCAGGCACTCAGCCGCTCAGCAACTATTTTTTCTTCTTCGGCGCAATAAACATAATCATACGTTTACCTTCCAAAACTGGCATGGCTTCTACCTTTCCGTGTTCTTCTAAATCCGTAGCCAAACGCAATAACAAAATTTGGCCTTGGTCTTTATAGATGATTGATCTTCCTTTAAAGAATACAAATGCTTTCAATTTAGAACCTTCTTTAAGAAACTTCTCCGCATTTTTTCTTTTAAATTCGTAATCGTGTTCATCCGTTTGCGGACCAAATCGAATTTCTTTCACTACAATTTGAGTAGATTTTGCTTTCAATTCTTTCTCGCGCTTCTTTTGCATGTAAACAAACTTTTTGTAGTCTATTATCTTACAAACAGGTGGATCAGCATTGGGAGATATCTCCACTAAATCCAATTCAAATTCATCGGCGAGTCTTAGAGCATCAGCAATTTTAAAAACTCCTGGCTCTACATTTTCTCCCACAAGTCTTACTTCTGCTACACCACGAATTAGATTGTTAATTCGATGTGCATCTTTTTTCTCTACTCTGGGTTGATAACCCTTGTTACTTCGTATTGCTATGACTTTATTATTTTAAGTTAAACGGTAAATACTTTTAATGTTTTTTCTATTTCTTCTTGCACCATCTTGGCAAAATCTTCTATTGAAACGGTAACATTGCCTTTTCCTTCTTGCCCGTGACGTCTAATAGAAATGGTTCCGTTTTTCTCTTCTTCCTCTCCTACAATCAGCATAAACGGGGTTTTCTGCATTTCTGCATCTCTAATTTTCTTACCGATTGTCTCATTTCGGTTGTCAATTAGGGCGCGAATTTCGTGATTTTCTAGCAGACTTAAAACTTTTTTCGCATAATTTTCATATTTCTCACTCAAACACAAGATAATAGCTTGTTCTGGCATCAACCAAATCGGGAAATTTCCTGCGGTATGTTCAATCAAAATGGCGATAAATCGTTCCATCGAACCAAAAGGAGCACGGTGAATCATGACAGGTGTATGTAATTCATTATCAGAACCTTTATAAGTCAATTCAAAACGCTCCGGTAAATTATAATCAACCTGAATCGTTCCCAATTGCCATTGTCTGCCAAGAGCATCTTTCACCATAAAATCCAACTTCGGACCATAGAAAGCAGCTTCACCATAAGCAACAACTGTTTTCAATCCTTTGTCTGCAGCAGCATTGATGATAGCATTCTCTGCTTTCTCCCAATTTTCATCCGAACCAATATATTTATCTCTATTTTCTTGATCTCGTAAAGATATTTGAGCCGTGAAGTTTTCAAAACCTAAAGATCCAAAAACATATAACACCAAGTCGATTACGTTTTTAAATTCTAAATCCAATTGATCAGGCGTACAGAAAATATGAGCGTCATCTTGCGTAAATCCACGAACTCTTGTTAATCCATGTAATTCGCCACTTTGTTCATAGCGATATACGGTTCCAAACTCCGCGTAACGTTTTGGTAAATCTTTATAAGACCATGGTTTGGTGTTGTATATTTCACAGTGATGCGGGCAGTTCATTGGTTTCAATAAAAACTCTTCGCCTTCTGCGGGTGTACTGATCGGTTGAAAACTATCTGCACCATACTTAGCATAATGCCCTGATGTAACGTATAATTCTTTTTGTCCAATATGAGGCGTCACTACTTGTTCGTAACCTGCTTTCTTTTGTGCTTTTTTCAAGAATTGCTCTAAGCGATCTCGCAATGCTGCGCCTTTCGGCAACCATAATGGTAATCCTTGACCTACTTTTTGAGAGAAGGCAAACAACTCCAATTCTTTTCCTAATTTTCTATGATCACGACGTTTGGCTTCTTCCAACAATTCCAAATAATCCGTCAAGTCTTTTTGTTTTGGAAAAGAAACACCATACACACGAGTCAATTGTTTGTTTTTCTCATCACCACGCCAGTAAGCGCCTGCTACACTCATGATTTTCATCGCTTTGATGATTCCGGTATTGGGAATGTGACCACCGCGACACAAATCAAAGAAATTTGAATGATCGCAAAACGTAATCGTTCCATCTTCTAAATTTGTAATTAGCTCCGTCTTGTATTCGTTATCTTTATATATAGCAAGCGCTTCTGCTTTAGAAACAGGGCGCAATTTGAATTCGTGCTTCTCTCTCGAAATTTCCAATACACGATCTTCAATTTTCTTAAAATCAGCATCGGTAATTTTATGATCTCCAAAATCGACGTCGTAGTAAAATCCATTTGCAATCGCTGGTCCTAATGTTAATTTGATTCCAGGAAAAAACTCACCCAAAGCTTGTGCCATCACGTGTGAAGTCGAATGCCAGAATGCTTTCTTTCCGTTTTCGTCATTCCAAGTATACAATATAAGAGCACCGTCGGTCGTGAGAGGGGTAGAAGTTTCAATGATTGTTGTATTGAAAGAAGCTGAAATCACATTTCTAGCCAAACCTTCACTAATGCTTAGCGCAACATCCATTGGAGTTACACCTGCTTCAAACTCTTTAACTGACCCATCGGGCAAAGTAATCTTAATCATTATTGTCATTTTTAGGAAGCGCAAATATAAGGATTCCAAAAAAACACACAATATATATAAGGATCGATTTAGATTTTTTTTTCGGAGCTTATTCCCGCTATCCACTGCAATCTTTTTAGGATTTCCCTTTCGCAACGCTACAGGGCAATCCCAAAAAGGATTTCCGTTGCTATCGGGGCTATGATATTTACTTTCTAAAGAAGTTTTAGGCAAACCTTTGCGTCTTTTTTCGCTACTTTTTCAAAACACT
>JAYVZG010000033.1:0-4460 GCA_043783565.1 Flavobacterium sp.
ATTTTCAATAAAAAATGGAACCAGATTATTGTTGAATTCAACAAATACTGATTCCATATTTTCATATAATTCGGGTTCGTCGGTATCTAAATAGATAAGCACTTCCCCTTTGAAACTAAATTTTTTTGCGATTTTGCCTAAATAGAAACAATCTTCTTTACGCATGGTCGCTATCTAATTATGATTCTGTCTCTTCGCTAGCTTCTTCAGTAGCAGGAGCTTCTTCAACAGCTGGTGCTACTTCAGCAACAACTTCTGGAGCTTCTTCAGCAGCAGGAGTTTCCTCTACGGCAACTTCTTCTACA
Source organism: Flavobacterium sp. (assembly GCA_043783565.1). GTDB lineage: Bacteria > Bacteroidota > Bacteroidia > Flavobacteriales > Flavobacteriaceae > Flavobacterium. The sequence goes on from JAYVZG010000033.1 coordinate 306, forward strand.
TTTTCTTCTACTTCTGCAACTTCTTCTTGAGCAGCTTCTACTTCAGCTTGAGCAGCAGTAGCTAAACGTTTAGCATTGGCAGCTTGTTCTGCTTTGAAGGCTTTTGCTTTAGCATCAGATTGTGCTTTAGATAATCCGTCTTTTTTAGCGTCTACTTTTCCAGATTTAGCTTCTAACCAAGTTGCTAATTTAGCATCAGCTTGTTCTTGAGTTAAAGCACCTTTGCGAACTCCTCCATCTAGGTGGTGTTTCAATAAAGCTCCTTTATAAGAAAGGATTGCTCTTGCTGTATCTGTTGGTTGAGCACCATTGTGCAACCATTGTACTGCGCTATCTAAGTTTAAATCGATAGTTGCAGGATTAGTGTTTGGATTGTAAGTACCGATCTTCTCTAAGTATTTACCATCTCTTTTTGAGCGAGCATCTGCCGCTACAACCCAGTAAAAAGGTTTTCCTTTTTTACCATGTCTTTGTAATCTAATTTTTACTGACATAATCGTATGATTAAATTTTGAGGTACACGACCTCGGTTAATTAAGGGCGCAAATATACAAATTAATTTGAAAAACACTAATGCTATTATAAAGGAAAAATGTTAAACTATTTTTTTTTTAAATTTAATTCGAAAATATGTTTTAAAAAGTTACTTTTGTTTTTCAAAAATCGATTTATAATGAAAAAAATTCTTTCTTTCATCATTGTTATTATAACTTTAGTTTCCTGTGGGGAAGAAATAAGTGTTAAAGACAGTGCTGTTTTTCAAGGAGTCAAAGACAATAGTTTATGGGAAGGTGGGAATGCAACTGCTACTATAGAAGTTGGTAATAAACTTACAATAAAAGCGGAAACATTTAATGAAATAATTTCTTTAAAGATTCCAAAACCAACTTTAATTGTAGACCCTAGAGTTCCCAATGGATTTATTACACATGTTTTGGGTACAAGTTTAACAAAAAAAGCAGTCTATTTATTAACCTCTGGAAACCAATTATATACTTATGAAACGGCTATTGGCGTTGGAGATGGTGAAATTGTAATTAAAGAATACGATGGAAATGTTATTTCTGGAACTTTCAGATTTAACGCTTTAAATACAGATCCAAATTCAGAAGGTCAGCCTACTGTAAATTTACAAAACGGATATTTTTACAAAGTGCCTGTTCGATAAAAAAATATTATAAATGCATACTATTAAAACCATCCTGATAAAAGGGTGGTTTTTTATTTTGAATTAAACATAAATATTTTGATTTATAGTAATTTAGAAGTAAATTAGAACTACATTTGTGTAATATTTTAAAATAGTACATATGAACATTTTTGTTGGAAGTCTTCCATTCAGTATTGAGGAAGCAGATTTAAGAGAGTCTTTTGAGGCTTATGGTGCAGTTGATTCTGTAAAAATAATCACTGATAAATTTACTGGAAGAAGTAAAGGATTCGGTTTTGTTGAAATGACAAACGACGAGGAAGCATTAAAAGCTATCGCTGAATTGAATGGTGCAACTGTTCAAGGTCGTGCAATAGTAGTTAATAAATCTGAACCAAAACCAGAAGGAGAAAGAAAAAGCTACAATAACAGCCGTGGCGGAGGTGATTCTCGCGGAGGTTACGGTGGAGGTAACCGTGGAGGTTATTAAGTATTAGAAATTATCTTTTAGATAACTCTAAAACACTATACTAAACCATTCAAAGAATTGATTTATCAATTTTTTGAATGGTTTTTTGTTGATAACTTCCCTGTTTTTCTTTTCCAAAATAGCCTAAATTTGAAGTTCATTTAAGTGTATTTTTTTCAAATACAACCACTTCATATTCATTATGTATTTAATTTTCGATACCGAAACTACAGGATTGCCAAAACGTTGGGATGCTCCCATAACGGATGTAAATAATTGGCCAAGATGCATACAAATCGCTTGGCAATTACACGATGCTTCCGGAAAACTCATGGAACATCAAGACTATTTGGTAAAGCCAGATGGATTTAATATCCCGTATGATGCAGAAAGAATTCATGGGATTTCTACTGAATTAGCTGCAGAGGAGGGTTTTGAATTAGCGGAAGTATTAGAAAAGTTTAATGATGCATTATCAAAAACCCAATTTATAGTAGGTCAAAATTTAGGTTTCGACATCAATATAATGGGATGTGAATTTCATAGATTGGGAATAGATTCTCCAATGAGTTTCTTGCCAGTACTTGACACTTGTACAGAAACCACCGCTTCATTACTTCAATTGTCTGGAGGTAGAGGAGGTAAGTTTAAATTACCGACTTTAACCGAACTACATTCTTACTTATTTCAAATACCATTTGCAGAAGCTCACAATGCTACTGCTGATGTTGAAGCCACGAGTCGATGTTTCTTTGAATTGATTCGAAGAGAAATTTTTACCATAAAAGACATAAAAGTTTCGGAAACTTATTTTGAAGAGTTTAAGCTTAAAAACCCAAAACCAATTCCACTTGTTGGACTAAAACATGTTAATCTCAAAGAAGCGTCAGATCGTATTCGGCAGCGTTTGGGAAATCAACAAACGGAACCGATATCAAAGCAAGAGCTTTCAGAAAACAAACAACTATTATTAGATGCGGATTTTGTTCATCTTCACAATCACACTCAGTTTTCTGTATTGCAATCCACAATTAGTGTGGCAGCTTTAGTAAAAGCAACGGTTCAGCAAAAAATGCCTGCTGTAGCTATTACTGATCATGCTAATCTGATGGGGGCTTTTCATTTTGTCCGCGATATTATCAATAACAACAAAACTGCAGAAAGTAAAAATAAGGAAGCCATTGAAAACGGTGAAGAACCCAGCGAAACTATTGTCAAACCAATCGTTGGCTGCGAGTTTTTTGTTTGTGAAGATCATAAAGACAAGTCTAGAAAAGACAATGGTTATCAAGTCGTCTTTTTAGCGAAAACGAAAAAAGGCTATCATAATTTAGCCAAGATGTCCTCAATTGCTTATACGGATGGCTTCTATTATGTGCCAAGAATTGATAAAAGTGTCATCCAAAACTACAAAGAGGATCTGATTGTTCTGTCTGGAAATCTATATGGTGAAATCCCAAACAAGCTATTAAACTTAGGTGAAAACCAAGCAGAAGAAGCGTTGTTATGGTGGAAAAACGAATTCGAAGACGATTGCTATATCGAGCTCATGCGTCACAACCAAGAGGATGAAAACCGTGTAAACGAAGGCTTGATTTCGCTTGCGAAGAAACATGCTGTCGATTTGGTTGCTACTAACAATACCTTCTATATTCATAAAGATGATGCCAATGCTCACGATATTTTGCTGTGTGTGAGAGATGGTGAAAAGCAAACCACACCGATTGGTCGCGGTCGCGGATATCGATATGGTTTGCCCAATCAAGAATACCATTTTAAATCTGCGGAAGAAATGAAAAAACTCTTTCATGATCTTCCAGAGGCTATTTCAAATACTACTGCGATTGTTGACAAAATTGAAATTTACAATTTAGCACGCGAAGTCTTGTTGCCTAAGTTTGAAATCCCAAATGATTTTTTAGTTTTTGAAGATGAAGCGGATAGTGGAAAGCGTGGTGAGAATTCCTATTTAAAACATTTGACTTTCAAAGGTGCTGAAAAACGATACGGAGAAATCACACCTGAAATTAAAGAACGCATCGATTTTGAGTTAACTACTATTGAAAATTCAGGTTATCCCGGCTACTTCTTAATCGTGCAGGATTTCATTGCAGCCGCTAGAGAAATGGGCGTTTCCGTTGGTCCTGGTCGTGGTTCTGCGGCAGGTTCTGTTGTAGCGTATTGCCTTGGGATTACAAATATTGACCCGCTTTTATATAATTTACTTTTCGAAAGATTTCTGAATCCTGATCGTGTTTCACTTCCCGATATTGATATTGATTTTGATGACGAAGGACGAAGCAAAGTAATGGATTATGTCATCAATAAATATGGTTCAAAACAAGTTGCACAAATAATAACTTATGGAACAATGGCTGCAAAATCGGCTATTCGAGACACAGCGAGAGTTTTGGATTTGCCCCTTTTTGAAGCTGATAAAATCGCCAAATTAATTCCGAATTTAATTCCGTCAAAATGGAGTTTGTATCGGTTCTTGAAAGAGTCAGAAGGCGATATTAAGAAAATTCTGCGTCCA
>JAYVZG010000034.1:0-4439 GCA_043783565.1 Flavobacterium sp.
ATCAAAAGAATTCTCATTTCAATATCTTTAGAAAAAGTTATACTTAAGAATAACAAAAAATTTAAAACCATGACATAACCAACCTAAAAAGAGAAAGCCGCTACAAAATGCAACGGCTCTCAAAGTTAAAAAACGATTTCTCACAAAAGTTACTTTAACGCCTCAAAGATACTAAAATTTACAAACTTCAAAAACACAATTTATGAAAACAATCAAACTTCTTTTTTTCGTATTTTTCTTTACAAACTTATCTTTTGCACAATGTTATACAACAGTAAAAACTATTGCAAGCGCAACAATAGGTTTGCATACCGATGGTAGCTTGTGGGGCTGGGGATATAACAATAATAGTGTTTTAGGATTAGGCTTAGGTGTCGAAACATTTGACACCGTATTCCTAAATACCCAAATAGGTACCGCTAACGATTGGGGTCCAAAATACAGCATGGCGGAACATGTTTTAGCCATAAAAAACAATGGCACTCTATGGTCTTGGGGACTTAATTTTAGAGGACAATGCGGTAACGGTACTTCTGGTCAACAAAATTTTGTGCTAGCTCCCCAGCAAATAGGTACTGCTACTTGGCAGGATGTGGCAACTGGTCTTTATTATTCACTAGGTGTCCAAACTGATGGCACTTTATGGGCATGGGGAGAAAACGAAAAAGCGCAATTAGGTAACGGCACTACTGCCGATACTAACGTTCCTATACAAATAGGAACAGATAATAATTGGTCAAAAGTATATACACAATCTAGAACCTCATTTGCCATAAAAACAGACGGAACACTTTGGTCATGGAGCCTAGATGGTGAATTTATACTAGGCAGAATTGACGGGAATTACACTGTTCCAGGTCAAGTAGGCAGCGATACTAATTGGGCATCAGTAGCACCAAATGGACGATCTATTATGGGAGTAAAAACAAATGGAACACTATGGGTTTGGGGAAATAACGGAACTAATACTTATACTGCCTATTATGGTAATGGGGAGATAGATACCAATAATTATGAAAATAACCCTACACAAATAGGAACTGAGACAAATTGGAAAAGCGTCTCTACTGAACAATTTAATTTTCGGGCTTTAAAAACGAACGGAACACTATGGGGTTGGGGTCAAAACACGAATGGTATATTAGGAGATGGAACAACTACTCCTAAATATAATCCAGTCCAATTAGGTGCTGATACAAATTGGGTTTATTTAAATTCATATGAAGGGAGAGCGTATGCTCTAAAACCAAATAATTCTCTTTATGGATGGGGCTTTATTGTTCCTGTTTTTTATAGTATTCCAACACTTAGAGGTACCGATTGTTCATTAGGTACCTTAACTCACAATGCCAATCACTTGGTAAAAGCAATACCAAATCCAACTCATGATATATTGAATCTTCTATTCGATAAAACTATTTCAATACAAGAAATTATCATTTATGATGCTTTAGGCAAAGTAATTTCTAGTATTGAATCCAACCTATACAAAAACGAAACACAAATTGATCTATCAACTTATGCGAATGGTCTCTATTTTATACGAGTAAAAAATGATACAGGCTATGATACTATAAAAATTACTAAAAATTAAAACACTAATTCTATGACATAAAAAACTATAACGAGTAAACCAATGCGGGATGCAAAGGCTCTCACCGTTAAAAAAAGATTTCTCACATTAATTAATTTAACACACAAAACATGAAAAACACTTACCGATTTTCGTTGGTACATCTTAGTTGTTTGTACCTATTATTCATAGGAAATGTCTTATTGGCACAAAGCCCTATACTCGCTCCTCCTCCATCCATTGGAAGTACTTCTAACAAAAAAAGCGTTCCTAATTTATTAACTATCCAGAGCAATCCATTTGCCTCAGAAATTCAACAAGCTAAAGTTACACCAATAGAAATAGTCAACCAAACTATTTGGGATGGAGCCACTTGGAGCAATGGCGCACCAGACGCTTTTACTCGTGCGGTTATTAATGCCAATTATACGCCAACCGACATTTTAGACGTTTATGATATTACAATCAAAGACGGAGCAACAGTAACTCTTGGTGATGGAGTACTTCTAAAGTCAAAGCAATTTTTGTCTAAAGAAATCAAGGACAAAATAATAATGCAAGAAAATTCAGGAACACTAAGCAAATTACCAAATACAACTTTATCTGTATTTGACAGAAATAATGGTAGAGTAAATCAATATTCGAGTATGTTTATGTCTTCTCCTGTTATGGGGCAAACTATAGGAGATACGTTTACAACGGTAGGTACCCTTGATGTCAGTCATGCCTACCGCCAGCATAATGGAGCTGGGCAAATAGCCGAATCTTTTGTGATGTTGCCAGGCAATGGCTACATTGAAACTACCAACGGAAATGGAATAATTCCTGCTGCAGTCCGAATAGATCCTTATAATCACAAATATACAGGAACTGAAAACACAAATAATAATTATCCAGTAAGTGTAATAAATGGGTATAATTTAGTAGGCAATCCTTATGCAAGTTCTTTAGATGCAGATTCCTTTCTATTAGATAACACAGCAGCTTCATGTATTTTTTTATGGACGCGCAATACTCTTGCCTCTAGTTTGGTTGAAGGTGATGATGTATATAATTTCTCTACGCTAGATTATGCTATGTATAATGTTCTTGGAGGAATCAATGCTGGGAGAAATATCACATTAAATTCCAGAGCTCCTATTGGTACCACCCTTGTTCCATTTAGTGAACGAGAAAATTACGACATTCCAGATGGAAAAATACATTTCGGTACATCTTTTTATCTTAGAACTTCAAGCGCAGGTACAGTAACATTCAAAAATACGATGACTACTTCACCATCAGGTCAAATATTCAGACATTCTAGCAATAGGTTAACCAACACCGCATTAATTACGCCGCCAACACGAAGTAGAATTTGGATTAACTTGTCCGAAGGTAATTCGTTTATCCAAAATAGTGGTAGATACAGACAAGCCCTAATAGGATATGCTACAGGAGCAACAACTGGAGGTACAGACCGCCTCTTTGATGCTGAACCTTTAAATCATTTTACTCATGTTCCACTTATAGATATTTATTCTTTTGCACCATCATCTACAACAAAACTATCCATTCAAGGAAGAGATAATTTTCAAGGTACTGATTCTTTTCAACTAGGATACAAAGTCAAAGACGCAGGAAATTATACTTTCGCAACAACACATGATGGTATTTTTAACAGTAAACCTTATTATATTCTCGATGCACTTGATGGTCAATATCACACGCTACCATTCACCTTCACTACTGCGGCGGGAACTTTTGATACTCGTTTTAAAGTGGTCTTTGAAAATCTTATAAGCTTTGTTTCAAATCCTATTGTGTGCGGAACTATCCTTACTGATATTGATTATCCAGCTTTTGCTCAGAATATTCCTAGTGTAACAACTTATAAATATGAAGTAAGAACTGTAGCGGCATGGCCTGGAGGGAATTTGTTTGGAGAATTTAATGCTCCTAATCTATTATTGCCATATCGTTTTACTCTTAACTTATCTGGAATAACTTACAACAACACTATTTATTATTTAAGAGTAGCTACGTATCAAATTAATGGAGTATGGCAGTATGGTCCTACTTGTACAGTTACAACACCTTTAAATCCGCCAAAATCATATCTTCAACCAGCTAATTGTAATTCAACTATTACAAGTTACTCCACGACAATTCGTGCTCAGGTAATAAGTGCCGTTGGCATAAACGCAGCTCAATACCGTTTCAATGTAACTGTGGGAGGAAATACATATCAGTATACCGCTCCACCTTCAATACCAAGTGATCAATTTAACAGATGTAATTTGCGTAGTAATTTCGTACCATCTGGAATGCCTTTAACTCCAAACACTACATATTCATTTACTGTTGATGTTTTGTGGGATAACAATTGGCAAATTGGGACTCAAATATGTACTGTGACCACTTCTAGTAATCCAACTACTAGAAATTCAGAAACAGATTTCGCTATTTTTGAAGCTACAGCCTACCCAAATCCATTTGCTAACAACTTCAAACTAGATATTAATACTTCTAGCGAAGAACAAATCGAGTTACAAGTTTTCGATATGTTAGGAAGACAAATAGAATCTCGTTCAATCAACATATCAAGTTTAGATACGCAAGAAATTGGAGAAACTTATACTTCTGGAGTTTACAATGTTATTATAAAACAAGGTGATAAAATCAAAACACTTCACATGATTAAACGATAAAAACAAATTGACTTAAGAAAGCCGCTTCGTAAGAAGCGGCTTTCTTTATTTTCTTATTACCTAATTTAAGCAACAGATGGAGAACCTATTTCACCACTACCGCCACTTTTGGCAAACCGCATTCTACTCACAACTTTCGTAATCGTATATTCATCACGAGTAGCAGTACCATCAAA
>JAYVZG010000035.1:0-4366 GCA_043783565.1 Flavobacterium sp.
AACACAAGAAGTAAACGTAGCTGGCAAAAGCACAGTGAAAGTTATTTTAAAAGAAGACTCAAGCGAGTTGAAAGAAGTCATAGTAATTGGCTATGGTACAGTAAAAAAGAAAGATGCAACAGGAGCAGTTGATCAATTAAGTTCAAAGAAATTTGACAACATTGCAGCAACATCGCCTGCTGAAATCCTAAGAGGTAAAGTAGCTGGGGTTCAAGTAACCTCTTCTTCTGGAGAGCCAGGAGCTGCAACTTCTATTAGAATTAGAGGAAATGGATCTATACGTTCTGGTAATGGACCATTGATTGTTGTTGATGGTTTGCCGCTTGCGGGTGGTGATATTTCATCAGGTGGTGTAGATATGGGATTAGGTAGTTCATCTTCAAAAAACCCTTTGAGTTTTATCAATCAAAATGACATCGAAAGTATGTCTATTTTGAAAGATGCCTCTTCAACTGCAATTTATGGAGCGAGAGGAGCTAATGGTGTTATTATGATAACAACTAAAAAAGGAAAATCTAAAATACCTGAATTAAGCTACAGTTCATCTATATCATCTTCAACATTAGCTACAGATTTTGACGTATTAAGTACTCAAAGATTTATTGAATTGGCTCCAGCTGGTAGTAATAAAGGCGGTGCTTATAATTGGAAAGACGCTATTATTAGAAAAGGTAGTACTACCAATAATGATTTGTCATATTCGAGTGCAACTGAAAAATCAAATACTAGATTCTCATTAGGTTCTTCAAAGACTGATGGTATTGTAAAAAATACAAGTATGGATAAGTACACTGCCTCTCTTTATAATTCAAATGATTTTTTTGACGGTAATTTAAAAATAGAGACTAGATTAAACTATGCAAATATTGGAGACGAAAGAACTTTATTGTCAAATAATACTGGTTACATAGGTAATTTAATGGGTGCTGCCTTATATTGGAATCCAACAAGATCGCTTTATAATACTGATGGAACATATTATGTTGAGTCAGAAGAATATTTAAATCCTGTTCAGTTACTTGAAAATTATAGTAGTAGAACTGACTTAGATAAATTAATAGGAAGTATATCTACTAATTTGAAAATATCAAAAGATTTAAAATATAGCTTTACGTTGGGTGTAGAAACATCAAAAGGTATTACTAAATCACAACTTTTACCTAAAATTTCAATAAAAGATGTTGCCACAGCAAACAATCCTCAAGACGGACTTCAGTACAGAGGTCAAGCAAATATCAATACAGATGTGAATGTAAATAAAACATTTGAGCACAATATTTCTTTCAATAAAGATTTATCTGATAACTTTAATCTAAATACAATTTTAGGTTATTCATATTATGATTATCAAAGTAATGGGAATGCAACTAGAGGAAAAGGTTACAATATTAATCAAACAAATCTAATTGACAACATTGAGGGTGGTATTACATCAGAGTTTGTGTCAAATTCTTACAGAGGTAGAGTTGAATTGCAATCATTTTTCGGTAGAACATCACTTGCTTTGTACAAAAAATTAAATATCGATTTAACTTTAAGAAGAGATGGTTCATCAAAGACTGGTATAAAAGAAAAATATGGTGTTTTTAGTTCTGCAGGTATTGGTTATAAATTAATTCAAAACAATGAGGGTGTTGTAAATGATTTGAAAGTAAGATTAAATTATGGTACAACTGGTAATTCAGAATTCCCAAGAAATTCATCGGCTTCATTTGGTCAATATTATAATACTGAATTTGTGTTAGCAAACAACCCTAATGTCAATTTAAAATGGGAAACTACAACTTCAAAAGGTTTAGGTATTGATTTTACATTGCTTAAGAATAGAGTTACAGGTAGTTTTGATTATTACCAAAGAGACACTAAAGATTTGATTGTTGCAAGCGCACCTCAATCAGGGCAACCTTCTCCACAAGGTGTTAAATTTGAAAATTTAAGCGGTGTTTTGAAAAACAGTGGTTCAGAAATATCTTTAAATTATAAAGTAATTGATCAAACTGACTTAACTTGGGATATTTCTGCCAATGCTGCATTTTTAAGCAATACAGTGTCTGGGTTAGTTGATGCTGACGGTAAAGATTTGAAGTACAATGCAGGTCAAGTGCATGGGCAAGGATTATCAAACGCTTTTGTTGAGCAAATAACAAATGGACAACCATTATATTCTTACTATATGAGTGAATTTGTTGGTTATGATAATACGGGTAGTTCTTTATATTTAAATCAAGATGGTACCGTAGTAGGCTCTAAAGATGCAAAAGCTAAATTTGTTGATAAACAACCATTACCAAAAATGACCTTAGGATTTTCTACTTCAATATCATATAAGAATTGGGATGCATCTACTTCTTTTTATGGTTCTTATGGTCACTATATCTATAATAACACTTCAAATGCATTGTTTTCAAAAAGTTCACTTGGATTTAGAAATGTTACTGAGGCAGTAGCTACATCTGAACAAAGCATTGGTGATTCAAATAAAGAATCAACAAAATATTTAGAAAAAGGCGATTTTTTAAGAATGGGTAATTTAAGCTTAGGTTATAATTTTAAAGGCGCATTGTTGGATAAATTACACGCTAAGACTTTAAGATTATATTTAAACGGTTCTAATTTGTTATTATTCACTGATTATACTGGTTTTGATCCAGAAGTTGACACAGATAAAACATTAAACGGTGTTCCATCATCAGGTATTGATTATTTTTCTTATCCAAAAGCCAAAACATTTGCTTTCGGTATTAACGTAACTTTTTAATTTTTAAAAAAATGAAAAAAATTAATTTTATCAAATATTTTATATTTGCAGGTACATTTCTATTTATTCTAAATAGTTGTACAAATTTAGACGAAGCTGTATTAGAAGGCGCCACAGAAGGTGATGCGCAATCATATTTAGCTGGTGCCTATAGAGGTCTTAGATCTCTTCAAGAACAAGGTCAAACATTCGCAATGGGTGAGGTATCATCGGACACCTACGTTATTCCTACTAGAGGAGGTGACTGGGGCGACGGTGGAGCATGGCGTAATTTTCATGCTCACTCATGGGATGCTACTGCTGGCGAAGTTACAGGAGCGTGGAACAATTTATTGTCTAGTGTATATTATTGTGATTTAGTTTTAAGTTTAACTAATGTTAATGAAAGTCAAAAGGCAGAAGCTTTATTTTTAAAAGCTTTTTATTACCATCTAGTTATTGATTATTGGGGTAAAGCACCTTACAGACCTTTAGGGTCTGACCCTAATGACTTTCCATTAGTTTACAACTCAACAGAGGCTTCAGTTAAAATTATTGAATGGTTAGAAGAAGCTTTGCCAAATTTACCCGAAAAATCAACTGGCAAACCACATCTTGCAAATAAAGATGCTGCTAATTTTCTTTTGGCTAAAATGTATTTAAACAAAGCTGTATTTAATGATGCAGATCGTCAAGCTCCTTTTGATTTTACTGCTGCTGACATGAATAAAGTTATTGCACATGTAGATGCAATTTCTAAATCTAATATTGTTTCAGATATATGGGAAGATTATAAACCACAAAATAATAATTCTTCAGAAGTAATATTTACATCTCAAAATATTCAAGGTCAAACAATGGGTGAAATTAGAAGAAGATGGTACATGTCTCATCACTATAATCAAACACCTGGTGGCTGGAATGGTTTTTCTATGGTATCTGAATTTTATGGGAGATTTGACCCAAGTGATAGAAGAATCAAAAATAATGATCCAGGTATTATTGCAGCTTTTGGGAATCCAGTTGGAGCTGAAGTTGGTCAACAATATAAGCCTGGTGGAATTGTAAAACTTCAAGATCGTAACGGAGCCGATTTAATTTTTGTTCCTACAATTGATACAGATTTGATACAAGATATTAATATTGAAAATGCAGGATACAGACCTATGAGATATATCCCGGATTCAAATGTAGATAAACCAGAAAATGATTACGTAATTATGTTATACTCTGATGCTTTATTAATGAAAGCAGAGGCAATTTTACGTGGAGGTTCGGGTACAAATGATATGACGAAAATCCATTCTATGGAGGCAAGATGTGCTCCGGCAAATGTTACATTTGATTTGTCTTCTCTTAACGGTATATATTTAGAAAGAGGAAGAGAATTGTGGGGTAATGGTTATAGAAGAACAGACATGGTACGTTTTGGGACATTCTTAAACAGTAGAGAATTAAAAACAGCTGCTTCTGATCCAAAATATCTTGTTTATGCTATTCCTGCTTCTGCATTAGTTAACCCAAATTTATCACAAAACCCAGGTTACTAAAAATTAGATTATTATTTTTGTTTTGAGTTAGTTATGAGGGGGGCAATCAAATGCTCTCCTCGCTCAAAATCTAATGTTA
>JAYVZG010000036.1:0-4346 GCA_043783565.1 Flavobacterium sp.
AACACAAGAAGTAAACGTAGCTGGCAAAAGCACAGTGAAAGTTATTTTAAAAGAAGACTCAAGCGAGTTGAAAGAAGTCATAGTAATTGGCTATGGTACTGTAAAAAAGAAAGATGCAACAGGAGCAGTTGATCAAATTAGTTCAAAACAATTTGACAATGTGGCTTCTACATCGCCAGCACAATTGCTTAGAGGTAAAGTTGCGGGGGTTCAAGTAACCCAATCAAGTGGCGAGCCAGGAGCAGGCATGTCGATTAGAATTCGTGGAAACACTTCTGTTCGTTCTGGCAATGGTCCATTAATCGTAGTTGATGGTGTTCCTTTAGATGGTGGAAATGTTTCTCCAGCAGGTGATAATGTTTTAGGTAATTCTTCTCCTAGAAATTCATTGAATTTTATCAATCAAAATGACATCGAAAGTATGTCTATTTTGAAAGACGCATCTTCAACCGCTATTTATGGTTCAAGAGGGTCAAATGGTGTAGTTGTAATTACCACCAAAAAAGGTAAATCCAAAGAACCACAAATGAGTTATAATACATCATACCAATTTGCTAAAAAATCAGGAAATTTTAACATGATGACTTCAGACCAGTTTATTGCTGCGGGTGGTGCCAATAAAGGCGGAAGTGGTTATACATGGGAAGATGCAATTTTACAATCTGGGTTTTCTGTAAGTCATGATTTAGCTTTTACAAAATCTTCAGAAAATTCTAATACAAGAGTTTCGTTTGGATCAAATACAATTGAAGGCATTGTAAAAAACACAGGTCTTGCAAAATATACTGCATCTATTTATAATTCAAATGACTTTTTAGGAGGGGATTTAAAAGTTGAAAGCAGATTAGACTATGCGGGTATTAAAGACAAAACAACCTTAATAGCTAATGACTCAGGTTACATTGGAAATTTAATAGGGACTGCTTTATACTGGAATCCAACACTTCCAATTTATACCGCAACAGGTTCTTATAATGTGATTCCTGGAGAGGATTATTTGAATCCTGTTCAGCTTTTAAACTCGTATTTTGACACAACAACAACACACAAATATTTGGCAAACATTATTTCAACTTACAAATTTAATAGCCATTTTAATTATAAATTTTTGTTTGGTGTTGAAGGCTCAACATCAACGAGAGGAAGTCAATTATTACCCACAATACATATTAAAGACATAGCTCAAAAAACTGATCCAGAAAGCAGTACATTAAAATATGGAACCGCTGCAATTTTAGATATTGAAAAGTATAGTAGAACTTTTGAGCATACTTTAAATTACAACAATGATTTTGGTAAAAACTTAAACTTTGATTTATTATTAGGTTATTCTTATTATGATTATACTTTTAATGGACATGTTTCTAGAGGTATAGGATATGATCCAGCTCAAACAAATTTAATTGATAATATTGAAGGTGGTATTAAAACTGAATTTAGAATCACATCTGCAAGAAATAGAGTAGAATTACAATCATATTTTACAAGAGCAAAATTCAATATCTACAATAGATTAAATGTTGATTTGACAATTAGAGCAGATGGTTCTACAAAAGTAGGAAAAAACAATACATATAGTTCTTTCCCTTCAGTTGGAATCGGATATAAAATAATAGATAATAAAGATGGTATTATAAATAGTTTTAAAATTAGAGGAAACTACGGAATTACTGGTAATCAAGAATTTGCTCCAAATTCTGCAATTGCAAGAGCTCAATATGGAAACAATGGAGCCCTGAATGTTGATTCAAATGCAAATGCTGATTTGAAATGGGAAACTACCAAGTCTATGGGTGTTGGTGCTGATTTTGACTTGTTGAAAAACAAATTGTCGGGATCTTTAGATTATTTCACAAAAGACACTAAAGATTTAATTTTTCCAGTGCCTGCAGCTGCAACCCAACCAGGTCCACCATCACCAAGATTTAAAAACTTACCAGGTAATTTAATTAACAAAGGCTTTGAAGTTTCATTAAACTATAAAGCGATTTCTACAGAAAATTTAACTTGGGATATATCTGCAAACGCATCATTTTTAAGCAATAAGATGACAAATTTCGCAGGATTTGTATCAACGGGTGCTTTAAATGGTCAAGGATTGTCAAACGCTTATGCCCAAGTTATTACAAATGATAAGCCTTTATATTCATACTTTATCTATGAATGGAGAGGATATGCCGCCGATGGATCGTCAATTTATGCTGATGCGGCAGGTAACAATACCGATTTAGGTTTAGCTGCAAAAACTGTTTTAGATAAACAACCAATTCCGAAAATGAATATTGGTTTTTCTACCAACTTGACTTATAAAGGTTTTGATGCAAGTACTTCTTTTTATGGTGCGTATGGTCATTACATTTATAACAATACTACAAACGCATACTTCTTTAAAGGTGCATTTTTAGGTGGTAGAAATGTAACTCCTGCTGCTGCAGCATCAGCTCAAGCTCAAGGAGATCCTAACTCACCTTCTACAAAATATCTTGAAAAAGGAGATTTTTTAAGAATGGGTAATCTAACATTTGGTTATACATTTAAAGGTGCCGCAATAGAGAAATTTAAAGTTAAATCTGCTCGTTTCTACGTGAATGGCAATAATCTTTTATTGTTTACTGATTATTCAGGATTTGACCCTGAAGTTGATACTGATAAGCAATTAAACGGAGTTCCGTCCGCTGGTATGGACTACTTATCATATCCAAGAGAAAAAAGTTATGCAGTTGGTCTTAATGTAACATTTTAATTTACAAAAACAATGAAAAGAATAAATATTATTAAAAGCATTTTATTTTCTAGTACAATTGTATTAGGGGTAAGTTGCACCAATCTAAAAGAAGAAGTTTTAGATGGAGTTTTAACCACCGAATCTGCGGGTGGATCAGTAAATACATCGGCTTTGTTAAAATCTGCTTATGAAGGTTTGCGTGATTTTCAGGGTCAAGGTCAAATGTTTGCCATGGACGAAATTTCAACGGATGCATTAGTTGGTCCTACAAGAGGTGGTGACTGGGATGATAATGCACAGTGGAGACAATTGCACACTCATACATGGGCTCCAGATCACGGTGAAGTTAGAGGGGCATGGAATTCTCTTTTATCAAATGTATATAGTTGTAATTTAATTATCGAAAATGGAACAGGTGCAGTTGTCGACCAAGCACATTTCTTGAGAGCATTCTATTACTATCATGTGATTGATTTATTTGGTCAAGCTCCATATAGACCAGTAGGTTCACTTTTAACTGCAGATCCTTTAGTTTGGTCAAGAGCTGAAGCTACTGACATTATTATCAAAGAGTTAGAAGATGTAATTAGTAAATTACCAGCTAGAACTGCAGGAGATCCAAGTATTGCAAATCAAGACGCAGCCAATTTCTTGTTAGCTAAATTATACTTAAATAAAGCAGTTTACAAATCTGGAGCTGCTGAAGGACCATATACTTTTGATGCTGCTGACATGACTAAGGTTGTTACTCATGTTGATGCAATAAACAGTTCGTTAGCACCTTCATATTGGGATAATTTTGCTCCTTCAAATAACACTTCAGCCGAAATATTATTTAGCTCTAAAAACGTATCTGGTAGTGGTGGTAATATACAGTCACGTTGGAGAATGTGTCAACACTATAATCAAACACCTGGTGGATGGAATGGGTTTTCAACTCTTTCCGATTTTTATGACAAATTTGATGCTAATGATGCAAGAGCTAAACTCTCTACGCCACAAATCATTGCTGATTTTGGGAATCCTGTTGGGTTTCAGGTTGGACAACAATTTGCTCCAGGTGGAGCTGTAAAATTAAATGATAGAAATGGTCATCTTCTTATTTTCACAAGAGAGTTAAAATTAATAACATCCGGAGAAACACTAGAAACCGCAGGTATCCGTGCTGAAAAATATATTCCAGACGCAACTAATTTAGGTGCACCAGAAAATGATTATGTATTTTTTCGTTATTCTGATGCCTTGTTAATGAAAGCAGAAGCTATAGCAAGAGGCGGCTCAGGTTCTGTCGGAACAATTATGACAGATTTAGCAACAAGAGCCGGTGTACCTGCAGCAAATGCTGATTTAGCTGGTATCTATGCAGAAAGAGGTAGAGAATTGTGGTGGGAAGGTTGGAGAAGAAATGACATGGTTCGTTTTGGAACTTTTCTAGATGCTAATCAATTAAAGCCATATGTTTCTGCTGCTAAATATATTTTGTATCCAATTCCTGCCGATGCTTTGTTTAACGCAAATCTTAAACAAAACCCAGGTTACTAAAAATTAGATTATTATTTTTGTTTTGAGTTAGTTATGAGGGGGGCAATCAAATGCTCTCCTCGCTCAAAATCTAATGTTA
>JAYVZG010000037.1:0-12142 GCA_043783565.1 Flavobacterium sp.
TTTACAAAAAAAATAAAAATAAATACTATCTCACCCCGATTTCATTTTTTTTTCATCTTATATTAAATGTGTTGATCAATCCCTGTCTTCTAGCTTCGGAGGCTTTTGCTATTTTTAAATCTCAAGTGCGCAAACAATAAGCCATCAGTATTGATGCAAGTAAACTTATTACAATAAATATCGATTGTATTAAAATAGATTCTTGTTTTTCGTTTAAACCTGAAAGGTCGATATTGCTATTGATTGTTTCCGATAGATCTCTAATAACCTCCTCTTGAATTTGATCCATTATTTTCCTCGATTACCTATATTATTCTTATTCTTTTTACGTTGATTTTTTTTTGGAATTTTTATAATACTTGAACAATGCTCGCATTTTGTATAATTACTATTTTTACAGCAGTCGCTTTTCACTGTAAAAATAGGATTTTCTAAAGGGCATACATTTCCCATAACAAACTAAGAGAAGCTCTATATTTTGTATAAAAAATATTTTCCGGGAAAATCTACTTAACGAACAAAATACCAAAAATAATTTTCTTTTTCTTTTAGGAGAATCCAATCCGCTGGAATTCCAATTGCTGTCTTTTTAACAGCTGACATTCCATTTACAACAACGGAAATATATCCATTATCAGTTAGTGGATTATATGGCTGATAATTGAAATTGTATTCTGAATAATCACCCATGAGATTTTCATTCCAATAAAATGGATCATTTTCATAAAATGTAATGCCGTTGATATTGTAGTACATACGGCCGTTTGGCTGAGTATAGTTTATTGGACGCATAGCAGTACCAATAACTCTATATTTTTCATTATATGGAATAGCAAAACCAGTACTGGGATCAACGCATACCAAATCACCAGTCTCAAATTTCGCATCTGTAAAAAATGAAAGAGCGCTCATTATCTATTCCCGGAATAGTCTTGAAGTTCTATATTTTATATTATAAAAAAGAAATTATTCAATTTATTTAAACCCATTTGCAAAGAGTTAAAGAGAACAGCATGTTCTTTTATTTAATTAGACCCATGCAACATAACTAACCGTACATGAACCGTTTGTTGATGATAAGCTATTATTACGCATTCCAATTGTAAACGATGTAACCCCTCGTGTTATTGTTGTTACAGAGCATTGATCCCAAAAACCACCGACTGGTTCTTGATTTATTGTTAAAATCATATTTGGTGTAGAACTAAAACTAACGGATCCTGTAAAAAGCACAGATCCATGGTTATAAAATGTTCCCATTGGAATTACAGCTGAAATAACAACAGATCCTCTAACTTCTTGGAGAGTTGACGTGCCGATAGCCGATACTTTGTGTCCACCTGTCGTTATATTAGAGACGGTTAATGCCCCAGTGATAGAAGTCGTCGTCGTGGTACAAGATATAACAGCTGTTCCTCCAACAGCAATAGAAACATTTGTTGCGGCAGTTCCGAAAATACCAGTATTTGCATTATTCGTCGGCCGAACAGCGCATGTAGTCACTGTCGATGCGCCGGAACAGGCTAATGGCCCAGATGAAGTAAACCCACCTGAACCGGATGTTATTGTTCCAGTTCCTGAAGTACTAATAGCTGAATTAGCTGATAAAACCAATCCTGATGCATTTATAGTAGTTCTTAACACACCTGCTGTTGTTATGTTGATAGTACCAGCTGCCGACGAAAAAATACCATCAGTCAAAAGAGTTCCTATTGCAAAACTTGGCAATGCTGCTGTTCCTAAAGACGATGAAAGCAATCGACCATTAGCAATTCTAACATTTGAATTTTCAACTCGTATAGCATCTGAGTTTGTAATAGTTACATTTGTTCCTGCTAACGGAGCATTCTGAATCCATAATGTAGCACAATTTGCATATGTTTGCGTTAACGCTGTCGTCGAATGTGTTCTTTGAGCTAAATACATATCTGCTATATTAGATTGTCCAGCAGTTGAAAATATATCATTAATTGTATTGTTTCCAGTTCGAAACGAGATACCTAAAAATTGATTTGAAGCCGATATAGTTGTTCCATCGACTAGGCAAATCCCAGGATTTTGCAAAGTAGGCCACTGATTTAATGTACTTAGTAAAAAAGATGTTGTTGTCGGTAAAGAAATCGTTCCTGAATTTACAATAGATGATATTATCGGCCCCGATAATGTTTTATTTGACAAAGTTTGTACACTAGTTAAAGTAGCTAAACTGCTTGGAAATGTATTTGTTCCGGATGTTAAATTTTTATTTGTTAGAACTTGAGAGGATGTTAAATCAACTAAACTACTAGGAAAACTGTTTGTTCCGGATGTTAAGTTTTTATTTGTAAGTGTTTGAGTAGTTGAAAGATCAACTAAACTAGTCGGAAATGTGTTTGTTGCACTTGTCAAATTTTTATTTGTTAAAGTCTGCGCATTTGTTAAATCAACTAAACTAGTCGGAAATGTGTTTGTTGCACTTGTCAAATCTTTATTAGTTAAAATCTGTGCATTTGTTAGAGTGGCTAAACTGCTTGGAAAAGTATTGCTAACGCTAGTCAAATCTTTATTGGTAAAAATTTGTGAATTACTGCTCGTGGACAAAGTGCTTGGAAAACTATTTGTAGCGCTAGTCAAATCTTTATTAGTTAAGGTTTGTGCATTAGTTAGAGTAGCTAAACTGCTTGGAAAACTATTTGTAGCACTAGTCAAATTTTTATTGGTTAGTGTTTGTACGCCATTTAATGTTACATCTCCCGATCCTGATCCGCCTCCGCTCTGAGAAATTCTAGCATCAATAATTGTTATCAATGATGAATTAGATACATTTTTTGGAACATACAAGGACTCTTTTGACATGCTATATAGTTATTTTTATAAACTATCCAAATTTTAATTACGGAAATAAAAAGACAGGGGTTCGAAGGGGATTGTCCCCTTAATTATGGGTTTGGATATGACATTTGTTTTTGCTTACCTAGCATAATTCTTGCTTCGATAACTTCGCGTGGCATTTTAGTGCCATCTGGATAAACCCACAATCTGAATTCTCGCTCAGTTGATTTTTCATAATTTGAAAATCTAGATATTCTTTTTTCCTGCATCTTATATTTAGATTTTTAAAAAAAATTGAACTTATTTATCTCGGTTCCTTGAACCGTTCCGAAAAATACAAATTCCCGGAAAAATCTTACAAAGTAAGATTAGTGAACTTATTTATTGTCCCATCATTTGAGTTTGGATGACTCTGAATTTCAATGTTATCTCGCAATTATCTTTGATAGGAATATCGTATCCATCTTTATCGCAAATCCTAATTTGCATTATTTTCAGTTGAGACAATTGCCCTAAATTCAAATTATTGACTTCATTTGGTTTATAATAGATGACATCGCCCCAATTTCCGGACATTGGAATAATATCCATCAGCCCTCGAATATTAAATGAGCTAGTCATATTATCGTTTCCAAGATTTTCTAGAGTTAAAGCATAGAATTCATCTCCGTCCAATCGAACAGGCATTGAACCAGTTTGAGAAATATTTAACGATGTATCCTGCAAATAATTAAATCCCATAATTTTCCACATATCTTCTGAAGTAGACGAGCTAGCAAATTTTAGACTGAATGTTCCGGAACCAGTTATTGTCAATTTATTTGTAATTGAAGAAATTGATACTGTATAAATTCGGCCGGCTGTCGATGCAGAATCCATTACCGATTTAAGAGTTGTTAAAAAATTCGATGAATTGTAATTTCCTTCGGGTATTACTGCATTAATATTAATGGTCCCTTCATTAAAAACAAAAGTATTTCGGCCTGATCTAATTGGATAAATCAGATTGGGAAAAATTGCATAATCGAGGGCTATTGAGATTTCGCCGTCATTAAATGGTATTCCGGATGATTGAAAATCGATAGTAAAACGAGCTGAAGTTCCAAAATCGGCATCTCGACTATTTACAAAAATAAAAAAACCAGGATGAGATGACATTTTACTTTTTCCGTCCTATATAACTAAACAAAAAAAAATGGTAAACAAAAAATCAAAGAGTTAAAGAGAACATTCTGTTCTTTTAGGCTTAATCAAAAACACTAAGAGTCTCTTTGGAGATGCATAATGCGCAATCAAATCCCAAAAATGTAAATAGATTATATGGTACGTTTTGCCCAGTTTTATTAAGGGCAAGCTCCAAGAAATTATTTTTAAGTGAAACTCCAGTCCACATCGAATTATCTTTTCCAAGGTCAGTTGCGATAATGAACTTTTCGGAGGAAGTATTTTGCCACTCCCATGGTGCAATACGCATTTTTTGAAGTGTATTTTCTTTTAGATTAAAAGCCAGCATCAATTGTGCAAATGCTTCGGAAGCGAATGCATCGCCGCACTGGCAATTGCCGTAATCTGGGAATTGCAAAGATCCAGACTGAAATCTGAAATAGTTCATCAAACTACGGTAAAATGTAGATTGAGATTTTACTCCTTGGGTAGCAACTGTTGCGGCATCATCGTTTGCTTGTCCGGCCAAAACACTGAATACGTGTCGAGCTGATGATACATTCGTCTGAATGGTTGCAACAATATCAGTTTCTAGTGCAGCTAGTCTATTTTGAAATCGTCTATAATTTAGATATGGAAACCAAATACCATTCGCATTGTATTGCTTATCATGCATATCGCGTACTTTTTCAGATGGCTCAACAAGAGCAATAACGAACCGAGGTCTGGTTACTGAATAACCTAGTTTATTATCAGCTAATGCAGATACTGGATCTCTGAGACACAGTGCCAATCTAGGATCGACAAATTCAAATTCGATTTCGAGTGGAGCCACATTTTGAATATAGGGCAAAGGAAAATATTTTAGAAATGACAAACAGCCAACTGGCAGACGCCATTGAATTTTTTGAGACAAAACTGCAGCTGGAGCAATAGCGGCAGGCGCGACTATTCCAAAATTAACACAGTTAGATCTTGTCGATTCATATCGTCTTCTTATAACTGAAATTTCAGTAATAGTATTAACTGCCATTGGAATCCAAACAGAAGGCCCTGCTGCTACAATTACTGCTGCAGCTAATGCTGGAAGTCCAGTTGGTGATAGGGATACTGTTGTATCTGAAACTGCTTTTACTCGGCCATATTGAAATCCGACGGCACCTGATAACCGAATAATATCGCCAATTTGTGCTCTTCTGCCGTCTGTTCCAGCTAAACCTGAAATAATACCATCATTTGAAAAACCTGCTGCTCCTAAACTAGCAGCAGTTGATGGGACTTGAATTTGAACGTCTTGCTCAGTTTCCCAATCGACTTGGCTATCAAGTGAATTCGCCAACATATAATCAGCGTATTCGGCACTATGAGTTACCAAATTGTTTACGTTGTACCATTTATTGTAGTCGTCCAATCTCATTAGAATAGTACCACCGATTTTAATAGTAAGCGTTTTGATACAAGAATGGATTCCGCCCACATCAAGATATGCCGGTAGAGCGTTACCTGCTGCGGTTGCAACTACTGCTTTCCAGTCTGCAGTGAAATAAGAATTTACCAGATCGCAATAATTCCTTGGATCGGATACATAAAAGGTCAACTTATTAGACAGAGTGTCAGTTGATACGACTCCTCCTACAGTCTGAGATCCGAATGAACTCAATTCACGTGGAATGACTTCGCGTTGCACTTTCCTAAGAACATCGAGATCGTTAGAATGCATCATCCCATTCATGAAATCCATTGGGATAGCCATCTTGGCGTCATTATTATCAATTGCTTTTTCCAAACTCACCGACATCGTATATAGATCTCTCGACAACTTAATTAAAATAAAATAATTCAAAAACTACTTTAACTGAAACGCGAATTTGTTCGTTTGTATTTTTGTGTCTCATTATACTCATTTTCGTTCAATTTCTTCAATAAACGCAATTTCATTTGAAATCGACGCTCTTCGGGGCTACCCTTTATCATGTAATTTTTTACATCATTTGCACTCTGGGCGAGTTCATCGTTTACATGCATTTTAATTAATTCAGGGGATAATTTATTATTGTCCATTAAGTTCTTGAAAGCTATATATAGTAGTTTTCAAAAAAACTAAAGAACCGAGAAAATAGAAAATGACATTTTTAATGAAAATTTATTACTCGCTGAAGACAATTTACGTTTTATCTTGCGGCTGGCTGCTTTGTCCCGAAACGTATAAACAGTATGTAAATGCTTGGTTAATCGTTAATGAAAACCCGGATTTAGCAATTAAAATCATAAAAAATTATGATGACTTAAATATAGTTGCCGATGAGTGAAGAAATCGACTCTGTTGAAATTAATTTTCCAGAAATTCAGCCTAAAAAGGTAAAAAAGCCATATAAAGTATCTCAGCGAGTGCTCGACCGAAATAAAAAAGGCAATCAGAATTTTTTACGTAATAAAGCGGAAAATGAGCGTAAATTACGAAATTACGAAGAAATAATGGTAACTAAAAAAATAATAACAAATGAAATGGAAACATTGCTTAATGATAAAATTGTATCTAAAATCGAACAGAGTCTAACTAATCTAACATTTAAACAAAATCTAGTTCCTTTGGAAATTATCAAAGAAGACGAGGACTATTCATCTCAAGACGATATGAGCGATTCCTCTGAAAAACGTAGAAACGCCCGATTTAATAAATGCAATTTAGCTTCACCGAAAACTGTAAGCAGATTTAGAAGAGTATAATATTTTCTTTTAGTTTTTTGAAACAAACTATATACTAGGCTGATAAAAAAAAAGATGGGTTTTCTAGATAAAGTTGGCAATTGGTTCCAAACGACGGGAAGAAAGGTTTTCGATGGTGTCCGTGGCGGAATTTCAACAGGATACCATGCCGTTCAAAATATTTCCCACAAAGTAGGCCAAGTAGCAAATGGAATTGATAATTTTCTAACTCAAGCTAAAAGCATACCTGTCGTCGGGGAGCTTGCCAATGCGTTGCAGAATCATCCATATTATCAGATGGCAAAAGAGGGGATTAATACAGCAAACAATGCAATCGATAAAGCAGGCAATATAGGCTCTGAAGTAAATAAAATTTTGGATTCAGCTTTGCCTAAATAGAACTTGCGAAAGTTCTCTTGAGAACTAGTGATTGCAAATGAATTTTTTTTTGATCGTGAGATATAGGGCCAATACTGGAAAAGGTAAATAATGGAAGTCGTTGATATTAAAAAGAAAAAAAATAAGCAATATACACCGCTTTACACGCATCCCGATATATTCCAATTAAATTTCGCAACTACGATCTGCGGGGCTAGAGGTAGCGGGAAATCACTTTTGATTCGGAATTTACTACTTCGCGATGATATGCTAAAAAAGGTATTTAAAAAACCAAATTATATTGTCATTATCTGCCCGAGTTTATCCAATGGCGACTATTCCGAAATAGAGGGAAAAAATGTCTATAAATACGATCACTATGACCCAAATATAATTAACCATCTTATACAAGTTCAACAAAATATTATCGAAAAGCATTCGCGAAAAGATGCTAATGAAATATTACTAATATTAGACGACGTTTTGGACTCTGGCGCTCTAAACCATCATAGCGCAGTCGAAAAAATATATTCAAGAGGCCGTCATGTAAATATAAATGTTATTTTAGTATCTCAACAGTTAAATAGGGTCTCAAAGACAATGCGAGTTAACAGCGATTATATGATTTTCTTTCAAACGCACAATTACAATGAGTTAGAAAATTTAATGGAGCAGCTAATCCCAAAACGTTATCAGTGGGGCTTTAAGGACTATATCAAAAATATGTGGGCCAATAACCATTATCAATTTATTTGCGTCGATTTTAAAACAAAAGACCATAACAGACGCTTCCGGGAAGGCTTTTCTAAATTAATTATTTTAGAAGAATTACCAATCAAAAAAAAATAAAATATAATATATACTAAAATAACATTCTGACCAATGACGTCAATATATTTTGATCATAAGGCTATTTTAGGAGCCGATGAAAAACCAATTCTAAATCCGAGGCATAGAAGGCATGTGGCGTCAGTTGCAATCGACAGGACTTTTAATCAAGAAAGCCAAATGTCTGCCGCGCCTTCAAGACGTAAAAATCGATTTTCTAGCGACAGCGTCGGCATTGATTCTACTACTGGAAAACCAACTGAAAATTACTCTTTCAAAGAGCCGTTATCATATCAAAATGTAAAATACGAAGACGACAATGTTCGATTTTTAGCTACCGGTAAACGGGTCCGGCCAAATGATGTAAATAACAGACGATATCAAAAATTCCAAACTGCGACTCAAAGAATTTCATCACTCAATGTCTATCCAGACGGAACAAGCAGACAAGGGCCATCATCAATTCCACAACTCGAACAAATGATACAACTAATGCAAAATCCACCTATTCAGTCTACATTGGGTAAAGCTGTTCCGTATCCAGGAACGCCATTTTTGTATGATGCTTTTGGAGAATCCACTATAGATCCTATTACAAATCCAATGCTTGATGAATCTAGACGAGAGAGCGTTTCCAGTGCTGTCGATGAAAAAAAAAGCGGCTATATTGGCCCTCCTCTTGTTATTTTTGATGATGCAGATATGGACCCTGGTGTAAAAAAAGCTTTAATTGAAGCTCAATTTAAAGTATTACAAGAATTTAAAAATGAAGGAGATATTCTTTTTAGAATAAATAACAGTAAAGAATTTTTAAATAGTATTATTGAAAAAGGAATAATTAATGGGGAATCGATTCCACCAGAACTTTCAACAATTTATGAAAAAATAAACATGTTTGATAAAAATGAATTTAAAGAAGATTTTAAATATCTTGAAACAGAACCAAAAAAAATGTCTCAAAAAAATATAGAAGCACTATTGGCTATGTCAACAATGTCTGCAAGTGGTTATTTTAAGGGTAGTGATGATACAAATTTTACTTATCCAACAAAACCGGTGGCTAACGTGTCTTTTAGCTCGCCTATAAAACCAATAATAACAAAGAATATTGAATCAGATATTGATGATATTTTATTTAAATTAAAAGATTCTGGAAATAGTAAACTTACAGCTGAAGATTATAAAATGTTGCTTGATAATTATAGTTTACGTAAAGATTATGTTAATAAGTTAATAAATAGAGGTCAATCTGAGGTTGATGAGCAATTGATAGATATAATCAAAAAAATTCAACTTACAAAAAAAAAACCAACTTCGTTAATCCCATCTAAAGCTGCTTTAAAAACTCGTATTGCACCTAAAATCCAATACGGTTTACTTGTCAAGCCTACTTCCCAAATGGATGAGAAATCAATTCAACCTCCAGAAGTACCAACAACACTTAATATTAACATCACGACAAAATACATTGATAAAATAATTCAAAAAATAAAGAATAATAAATTTCCCAGCGATGAAGATTATGTAAAATTAACTTATATTACTGAAAAGCCGATAAATGAAATCAAAGAATTACTTGGAGAACTAAATGGAAAGAAAATTTTTGTTAAGGATTTAGAATTTGCTAAAAAAAACATTACTTCTCCAATTGCAAACCCAAAAAGTTCAAAAACAAAAACTCCTTTGTTGTCATCTAATTCTTTTGGCGAGGAAGAATATAAAAATCTTTCTAATGCAATTCAAACAGCCGTTCCAAATACAGACGATTTTAATAAAGTTGCCACCCGTATTTCAAAAGTGTTAGATGACATTTCTTTTGATAATATCAAAATTCTTTTGGATTCCCAAAAAGGTATTAAGGCTCTAGAAATTCAATTAGAAAATGCCTCTAAAGATAAACAAAATATCAATTATGATGATCTATACGAAATTATCGATTCTCCATCTAGTATAACGACAACTTCGTCAATTGCCAATTTAAATAATTTTTATCATGTAAATAGTATTCCAGAACAAAAAATTACCTCTTATAAGGCAACCGCTAATCAAAATTATATTCAAAAAGCTCAACAATTATTTTTGGATAAAGATTTTCTAAATGGATTATCGGGATTAAAAAAACCCGATATTGAAGAAAGAAATTATGCTTTTAATAAAATATACAGCACTTTTGCCCCACCCAGTAAAAACTCTCTAAGCGCAGAGTCATTTAACAGAATTCAATATCTCAAAAGTTATTTTAATGCTTATGGAAATTTTCCTAGTCAAGATGATTTGACAGATCTTTCTTCAAAAACTTCAGACCAAATAACTAGTCTTTCAAACGATTTAGCAAGGGTATCTACAACCAAGTCTATTCCACAAATTGTCGACAAAATAATCCAAAAAAAAAAGCGGGAGCAACTTAAATTAAGTTAGCTTTGGATCAACAATGGTTATTTTTTTTTCTCTAATTTGAGCTTGAAGCTGTCTTCCGCGCTCTTGTGATTTTTTACTGCATGGTTTTCCACGAGCATTTAATGCCAGATCGTCTATTACAAGTCCACCCCGTGTTCTTAATGCCAACCCCTTCCAAACATCGTCTTTAGTTCCATATTTTTGCTTTTTTGTTTCTTCCACCCCTGCTTCTTCCATTATTTCCTTTTTCTCGATTTCAAGAAATCGTTTCCGAAAAAGGCGATTCCCGGAAAACTTTACTTCGTAAAGTAGGGAATAGAAAAGTCTTATATATTAATAATTAAATTTTTTCAGTTTTAATTAAACTAGCGAAGAGCAACTATTGTGATATTCATCAATAGTTTTTTCAAGTGATATAATATTGAACCATTTTAAAGCTATTTCAGCATCAATTCTACGAGATATGACTTCTTGACAATCAGTATTTCCTAAATACAACTGAACCATCAAATGACTTTCCAGTAAATATTTTAGAATTACATCTCTTTGCAATTTTGCGTCGTCAGGATGCTCTTCAATCCATCTCCACATATTTTCAATATTCTCGCAAAATATTTCGCATAACCCCATTTAAATGATTTTCTTTATTTCTCTGTATATATTTAAACCAGTTTACGCTTAAGAACATATTTCTGCAAAATACAAATTTCCTGATTTCGCTGTGTTTTTTTCTATTCTTTTTTTTTCTTTTGCAAGCTTTAAATATGATTTTAAATCATCTGATGATAAAAGCCACCATCTAGGCTCGTATATCGGCAACATACTAATATTATATCTGTGTATCCGACTTGTTATATGTGCATAAGTTAATTCATTTTTCGAAAGACAAATGCCACATCGTCTCATTTTATTTTGTAAAGTAGAGTATAGTGTCATTTATATAGAATCGAGGAAAATAAATGAGTAATGTTAATTTACTTACAGAAGTCAAAAAAAAACTTAGAGATCTAAAAATACCTTATCAATATGCAGAATTGTCAAAGCGGCCTGATAAGAAAATTATGATCCGTATAAACAACAAAACTATCCATTTTGGATCAAAGGATTCTCAGACATATTTGGAGCAGAAAAACGACGAAAAACGAAATGCATATATTGCAAGGCATAGTAAAATCTATTTAAAAGACGGAACACGTGCAATTGATGCGAAATATAGCCCTGCTTGGCTTTCATATCACGTTCTTTGGAATTGAGTTTGGTCTATCAGACCAGGGCAGCAACCAGTCTACTTATAATACTGCTTTCTTTTTTTCTTGGGAAATATTATGATTTTCACCTTGTAAGAAGCTAATGTCCAAGAAACCACACGTGCCACATCTTTTATAAGCTTCTTTGCAATATAAAGTGGGAGCAGTCTCTTAATATCATTTTCAAAAAATCAATATGGAGTTCTATATAGAGCAATCATCTCTGACTACTATGTCTTTATTTTTTTTAATTAAAAATATAAGGTATATGGCTATACAGGCTCAATTTGAGAAAGATACATTACCAGATAGCAAAAAAAAGACAATGACTATACGGATTGTACCTATGACTCACTATGGTTTTTGTCTTTGTAATTTCAAGAATATCGGGAATCATTTCCGAAAAAGGCTAATTCTTGGAAAGGATGGCCAACGTGCAATTGATGTTAAATGCAGTCATATGATAGCAATAACATAGTAATAATATTATTTTAAAGGTGGAGGGTTCGGTGGAAGGGGCTAAAACAGCATAGATGTGGGTGGAGGGTTTGATTATGAACCCTCCACCTTTTGATCAAACCCTCCACCCTTTTGAAATTATTAAAAAATAT
>JAYVZG010000038.1:0-81035 GCA_043783565.1 Flavobacterium sp.
AATTACACCAGTTGAAGTATTAAATGTCAATCCAGAAGATAGGCTAGGAGAAATACTATAACTTATTACTGGACCACCAGAAACAGTTGGGGTTAAATTGGTAATTATAGTGTTTTTTGTAAACACATTTGGAGAATTATAAGAAAGCGAATTCGGCGCAACATCATTTACAGTAATCACTACACCAAAAGTAGTTGATCCACCCGAATTAGTAGCTGTTACGGTATAAGTAGCAAGAGTTGAAAGTTGGATTGGTGTCCCAGAAATCACACCTGTTATGGTATCGAAATTTAATCCAGAAGGTAAACTTGGCGCTATAGAATAATTTGTAACTGTGCCAGAAACTGTTGGATTTAAATTAGTAATTGTTACGTTTTTAGTAAATACATTCGGAGAAGGATAACTCAAAGAACCTGGAGCTCCTTGATTAATAGTAATTACTACTCCAAAAGTAGTCGAACCACCCGAATTAGTTGCTGTAACAACGTAAGTTGACATTCCAGTTTCTGTAGTTGGAGTTCCTGAAATTACACCTGAAATCACATTTAAAACCAACCCATCAGGTAAATTTGGAGATACACTATAACTTAAAACCGCTCCTCCAGAAACCGTTGGATTTAGATTGGTAATCGCTGTGTTTTCTGTGAAAATATTTGGCGAAGGATAACTTAAATTAGCCGGAGCAGAATTATTTACTCCAATCGAAACACCATACGTTAAACTACCAGTGGCATAAATAGCCGTCACCGTATAGATACTTGCTGCAGATACGATTGTTGGAGTGCCAGAAATTACGCCGGTTGTCGCATTTATAGTTAATCCAGTTGGTAAACTTGGAGAAACACTATAGTTAGTTACGGTTACTGAAACGGTTGGCGATAAATTAGTGATTGGTAATCCAACCGTAAATAAATTCGGGGAAGGATAGGATAAAGGTAATTTTACAGCATCGACTGCGATATTATTAAAAGTTACTCTAGCTCCTAAATCAGCTGTCATATTAGAACCCGTGAATCTAAATCTAATTTTAAAATTAGGATTGTTATCTACCGTTGTGATTGTAGAAAAATCAACTTGAAATAATTGATAAACATTTGTTATTGGTAAAGATGTTGAAATCAATCCAGTTGTAATCCAAACAGGAGCGCCAGAATTTATGGAATAATCAACCGAAATTCCACTGGCAGCACCCTCATCAACACAAGCAAAGGAGAACTTAATTTTTTTATATCCTGCTGTTGAATAATTAAAAATCATGGTGTTTTCTAATCCGCCACTCTGAAAAGGTTGTTTAATTTGCAAACCTTTCATATCACTAGAAGCATAAGGCAAATTACCGTTGATTGTTTGTCTATAATTTATGGTAGTTGGATTATTTCTTCTTTCCATAGAAGCCTTACTATAATTCGGATTTCCAGAAATAAAAGGATAACCCGCAAGGCAAGATTGGTATTGAATAACACCATCTGCAGCTAATTCATAGGTAGAATTTAAAGAAGTTAACTGAGCTCCATTTACCATCGAACCATTCATCATCCAAAAATAAATTGGTACACTTGTTTCGGTTGTGGTGTCAAGAATAAAATTGGCAGTAATAGAAAAATTAGCAGTTGGAGTAATTGTTATCTCTGGATTTGTACTCGTAGAAGCGCCTGACCAATTCGTAAAGACATAACCAGTTTTTGCAATTGCTTTAAGTTTAACAGGAATGTTTTTAAAATAAATACCCGTCCATGGATACGGATTTCCAGTTATTCCAGGAGTACCATCTATAACATCAATAGTATTCATTTTAATGTAGCCATGATTGGCATTTGAAACATTTAATGTTGCATTGATATTGGAAGTAATCGAAAACACGGATCGAATGTGATCCCTTTGTAATATTGGTCTAGCCGTTAAAAATTCTTCTTCATATTCGATATCAGAATTAAAGGCATTGACACTATCTGGCGCATCCCAACGAGTTGATTGACCACCAATTTCAACAGCCACAACAGCTGCCATTTCGTTTAATCGCGTTACCGTTCTAGAGGTTAAAAAGGAAGTGTTTAGTAAATCTGCAAAACGATTAATAAAATCATTTTTAAATCCTGGGTTCACCAAAAGTTTTCGCAAGACTAAGGTTGAATAACTTGGGTTTAAGAAATTTGGACCTGTATTTACGGAGGTTGCAGTAGCCAAAGTGTTTGAGGTGTAATCGCCAAAAACAAAAGACATAGAATTATCCATATCGTGAAACATATAACGCCATCTTCCGTCTAGACCTGGAGGCGCTGCTGGGTTGTAAGCGGCAATTTTATTTCTCCAAAAAAACATATTGTTATTAGGCCAATCTTCATTTTGAAAAAACACATTAGAAATAAAATAATCCGTAACATTTTCAGGATCTAATTGTGTTTTTATATAATCGTAATTGGCTTGAGTAGCTAAAGAATTAGCATTTAAATAACTTACCATCGCATTATAATGTGTGACATCTCCTTCTTTTACAACACCATCATTTTCTAGGAAGTCAGTTGCCGTAGCATTGTAAACCCTTTTAAAGTAATTGTCATCAAAACGTTCTCTAGCATTTAATATGCCCCAATATTCGCCATTTACAAAAGCAATTGTTGGTTGATACGCTTCTTTTTCAGGATATAATTCTTTACTAAGATCATGCAATAAAGCATCTCGAAACATAGTGTTTTTAAAATCACCACCTGAGTTGGATAAGGTTAATCTTTCATAACTCGTATAAGGTAAATTAGAAAAAAACTTGTAATCCATATCATCATCTCCGTAATCAGAACGAGCAAAAACAGATAATGATTTACTTTGAAAACGTCTTGAAACTCCCCCTCTAATTTTAAGACCAACATCTTGATTAATGACTTCAACACCATTGACAAAATAACTTATATTACCAACTCTTTCGTCATTTACTTCAAGGTAATAATTACCTCTTTTACTAGATTTTGCAACCCCGCTAGGGTTCGCTGCTCTCCAAAGATCAAAGTCTTTTCCGGCCACAAAAATTCCGTTATCATATCCAAAAAAACGGTCTTCATTTAAATTTATAGAAACTACCGGAAATGAAAACTTACTACTTCCCAATGGAGTAATAAAATAATTTTTAGTCACAATCGAACTTGGTAAATAACCAGATTTAATCACTTTTGCACGAACAGTTGTGCCTTTAAATACTGGGCTTGTTGGAATATAAGTGGGATCGAAACTATAAGTTGTAGATATTTTTGAAACGTCGTTTGGTTGTGAAGACCTGTCAATAATAGTTATCGGAGCACTATATTGCAAGGTTTGATAACTGTTATTCAATAATGGACCTGCAGTTTGTCCAGGTGTTTCTATATATACATTTTTATACGTATAGGTGGTTCCGCCTAGGTTTGTCTCACTCGGTTCGGAACCATCAAGGGTGTATAAAATGGTGGTTCCAGGGTCAGTAGAGGATATAGTCAAACTAAAACTAGCCGGATAAAAACCAGCAACTTGTGAAAATGTGGGTGGATTTAAATTACCGGAATATGCTGTGGAAGAATTAACAGCATTTGGAGTTGGAATTCCAAAATACACAAAGGGCCCAGTGCCATTTGGAGATCGTCCATAAGAAATATTTGCTTGTAAACTTACTGGAGGTACAGTATCTACAGTAACTCCAACGCCATTCGTTAAATATATTGATTCACCATTAGCGCTAATTTTAAAATTGGTATGTAACGGACTTCCTGCAACTGCCCGATTTTTATCTGAAGCCCAAACGATTAAATATTGCCCAGCAGCAATTGAAACATTTGGAAATATCCATTTGTAGGGAAGTAAAACATCATCACTAATACCATATCCTAGTAAATTAACCGAAACGGCTCCTTTATTATGCAATTCAATCCAATCTTCGTGACTTCCATCAGCATCTTGAATAGAAGTTGTATTGGAAGCTAGTATTTCATTAATTACAATATTTTGACTAAAAACGGTTGAATGAAATGCGAATAAAAAATAGGCATACAATAAATAAGTAATCTTTCTCATGCGGTTTGCTCTTTTGAGCTATAAAGTTAATTATTACTACTTTAAGATTTGTCTAATTGTCGTTACATAACTTATAAATTCGATGAAGTGTAAAAGTTATGGGAAGTACTGTGTTTATTGAAAAAAAAAGGAGAAAACGAATACCGTTTTCTCCTTTTAGAATAGAAGATAATTATCTTACAAAAACTATCTTTTAATTATTTTTTTCGTTTCTGTTTTACCATCTGAAATCAATTGCATAACATAAATCCCTTGATTTAAATCAGCAAGATTTGCTTGTGAATTTTCTAATTCACCACTCTTAATTAATTTTCCATCGATAGTGAAAACTTTATAAGTAACCTTTTGCGTTTCACTCACTCCGATAACATTTACCACATCTACAAAAGGATTTGGGAAGACGCTAAATTTAATTGATGTATTTGAAACCGTTGCTAAAGGCAATTGAATTCCGCTTAAAGCAATATTGTTAAAACTAATTCTTGCTCCAGTATCAGCAGTCATATTTGTACCAGCAAATCGCAAACGAATTTTAAAGTTCGAATTGTTATTCGCAGTAAGTATAGTAGAAAGATCTACATTGAATAATTGAAATGCAGCTGTCAAAGGCATATTGCTACTTAATAACCCTGAAGTTATCCAAACAGGAGCTCCCGAATTTATCGAATAATCTACAACAATTGAAGTAGCATTTGTGAGTTCATTAATTGCAGCAAAAGAAAATTTTATATCCTTATATCCAGAAGTTGGCAAATTAAAAACCATAGTGTTCTCAAGACTTCCGTTTTGCAAAGGTTCTTTTATTTGCAATCCTTTCATATCATTCACACTAAAAGGAAGATTGTTATTGGCTTCTGGCATATAATTAATATCCGTTGGACTATTACGTCTTTCCATCGAAGCTTTTCTCCAATTCGGATCAACTGAGGTAAAAGGATAACCCACCAAACAAGATTGGTATTGAATTAAACCTGTATTAACACCTAAATTATACGTAGAACTTAAAGTTTCTAGAGGTGTATTGTTTGCAATCGCAGCAGACATCAACCAATAATAAACAGGATGACTAGTTGGAACTATTTCTGGCGTAAACACAGCAGTTACACTAAAACTAGTTGCTGAGTTGATTGTAATTTCAGCATTGGTGCTTGAAGAAGCTCCAGTCCAATGGCTAAAAGTATAACCAGGATAAGCAATCGCTTTTATTGTAACGGGTATATTTGAAAAATAAATACCTGTCCACGGATATGGATTTCCAGTAATTGAAGGAGTTCCATCTTTTATGTCAATGGTATTTATTTTAATATAACCATTCGTAACATCAGAAACATCTAGTGTAGCATTGATATTAGATGCTATTCCAAATTGTGTGCGAATATGATTTCGTTGAAATGCAGGTCTTTGGTTGGCGAAGTTCGTTTGATTGTTCAAGAAATAATTCCAATCGCCATTGTTTTCTGGAGCTTGCCATCTTGCGAATTGCTGAGGCATTTCAGGATTAAGAACCGACTTCATTTGCGCCATCGTTCCCAACACGTTGGAAGTTGAGAAAGAAGTGTTTATCAAATCTGCAAAGCGATTAATAAATTCCAAACGGAACGAATCGTTTTCTAAAAGTTTACGTAAAATCAAAGTTGAGAAAGGAGCATTTGGCCAATCAGGTCCATTCGGATCAGTAGCTGCGGCTAAACTATTCAGATTGATGTCACTATTCGAAATAGCAAACGTATCATCCATATCATGCGCCAACCATCTCCATCTTCCGTCTTGACCTTCAGGAGCATTTGGCTCATAACCGGCAGTTCTTTTTCTCCAATAGTGAATGTTGTTTACGGGCCAATCTGTATTTTCTAGAAAAATATTGGTAATGTAATAATCTTTAAAATTTTCTTTGTCCAAACGGGTTTGAACGTAATCATAATTTGCTTGAACAGTTAAGGAATTGTTAGAAATGTAATTGAACATATTACTATAATTAACAAAATCACCATCATTAATTACAGTTTCATTTTCTAAATGATCCAATTCGTTAGCATTGATATTGTAAACTCTTTTAAAATAATCTGAATCTACTTTATCGCGAATGCTCTGAACACCCCAATATTCCCCATTTATAAAAGTAATAATTGGTTGATATCCTTTGGTTAATACATGTAAAGGACGCATCAAACGTTGACAAAAAGCATCTCTAAAAATTGTTTGATTGTAATCATTACCAGAGTTGTGCATCACAATTCCAGCAAAATTATCGTAGGTTTTGTCTGAAAAGAATTTATAATTAATGGAGTTACTACCATAATCAGAACGGGCAAAGATTCCGTAAGATCTGTTTTGAGCAATTCGAGAAGAACCTCCATGAATACGTAGTCCAGCGTCTTGATTTACAACTTCAGTTCCATTGACAAAATATGAAAAATTTACAGGAACTTCACCTTGAATTCCACTTCTAAAAAAGTTGGCAACATTTCCAATGGTTGGCGTTTCATCATTAGGATTCGCGATTCTCCAATTATCAAAATCAACTCCAGCTACATTAATTCCTTGATTGTAATCGAAGAATTTGTTTTCATCAACACTAATTGAAACGACAGGCAACGTAAATCTAGCCGCCCCTAATGGAGAAACATAATATGTTTTGGTCATTGTTTTACTTTCTAATGCACCTGGTTTGATTAGTTTAGCTCGAACAACAGTTCCTTTGAATATATTAGTTGTAGGAATGTACCAAGGATTAAAATCAGTTGTTGTTGATATTGCCGCCAATTTGTTTGGTTGTGAAGTTCGATCTACAATAGTAATCGGAAGATTATATTGCAAAGTTCTAAAACTTTGATTTAAAAGTGGACCTGTTACTTGACCTGGTAAAAAAGGATATTGGTTTTTATAACTATAGGTTGTCCCACCAAGGTTACTTTCTTTTGGCTCTGAACCATCAAGGGTATACAATATAGTAGCGCCAGGAACACTTGTAGACAAAGTCAAATTAAAACTAGCAATAGAAAAACCAGAATCTTGAGAGAAAGTTGGCGCAATTAAGGTTTCGTTAAATCCTATAGTAGAATTAACCGCCGCTGGAGTTACTTGTGAAAAATATACAAAAGGTCCTGTTCCGTTAGGCAAACGGCCATAAGAAACATTTTGCAAAAGTGTAGTAGCAGGAACATTATCTATTGCAGTACCTGAAGTATTGGTTAAAATCACAACATCACCTGCAGAACTTAATTTAAAATTAGTATGCAACGGAAAAGCAGGGTCGGTTCTGTTTTTATCAGAACACCATACCAATAAGTATTGACCAGGTGCTAAAGTAACACTTGGGAAAGTCCATTTGTAGGGTAATAAAGCATCGTCGGTTAAACCATAACCGGATAAATTTACAGTAACTGCACTAGCATTAAATAACTCCACCCAATCTTGATAAGAACCATCTTCGTCTTGGTTGATTGTAGTGTTAGCGGTTAAAATTTCATTAATAACTATTCCCTGACTTATAGCAGATTGGGAAAACAAAATCGAAAGCAAAGCGATAAAAAACGGGGTAATTTTTCTCATGACTTTTTTAAAGTATTGATTAATAAGGGTGTGAAAGTATAAAATTGTTAATAACGTATTCTATTTTTATCGGTACAAAACCTATATTCTCTATGAAATGCAGGATTTCAACAACAATCAACTATTAAAATAAGATTTTAAAACCCGATTGATTATGTAAGGTAAAGATGATAATTCTAGAAAGAATAAACAAAATGGAGGTTATCTTCCTTTTTAGGATAAAAAAAAGGAAGTAACTATTGAATATTTATAGGGTTCTTTGAATAGTTTGTTTTTATAACTTTAAGGTAAGTTAAATCTAAACAACGCATGAGTTTATATTTAAAAATCGTTATTTAATTCTTTTAGCTATACAAAACACACTCACTCCAAAAGGGAAATTAATAAACTTCAATAATTTATTTTCAAAAACCATCAGTATTAGCAATGCCTTATTAACTATACTATTTCCAATAGCAATATCTTTTTCTTCTGATTTATTCTTTTTAAAACCAGAACTTACAGATCTAAATAGATATACAGGAAGAAAAAGAGAAAAATTCCAATAACTAGATTTTATTATTTCAAGATTTTCGGCTATTAATTTTGATTTTAATTCCGCTTTTCTATAGCGTCTGAAATGCATATTAACAACATCATGATAACTCCACAGTGATTGGAATGCAGGAACAAAAACATACATTTTCCCGCCGATTTTCAATAAATCATTCCAGTTTTTCAATGCTTTTTGATCATTTTCTAAATGCTCTAAACAATCAGATGCTACTATGATATCAAATTTTTCAGTTAAGGAGATATTTTGAGCATCCATTACAAATGCATTTTCAATTCCGTTAGATTTGCAATTTACAATTGCAGTTTCACTAATATCTATTCCGAATAAATTTTGTGTTTCAAATCCTAATTTTTCTAAATCTTTT
Organism: Flavobacterium sp.; assembly: GCA_043783565.1. Classification (GTDB taxonomy): domain Bacteria; phylum Bacteroidota; class Bacteroidia; order Flavobacteriales; family Flavobacteriaceae; genus Flavobacterium. The sequence continues at coordinate 8,508 of JAYVZG010000038.1, forward strand.
AAAAAAACTCCTGAAGAACAACCAATATCTAAAACTTTACTGTTTTTAGGAGCACTTCCTAATAAATCAAGTAAATAGTTCCTTCTTGATTTAAACCACCAATGTTCTACTTCGACATCGTGGTATTTTCTTTCATAATTTTCTTTCATAATTTGGTTGTAGTTACTCTATTCTTTTAGAATTGAAATGTTCTCCTTTTTTAAATATTGATACGTTTCATTAATTCCGATTTGTATAGGTGTAAATTGAAACTCATTCATTTCTTCTATTAATTTTGAATTATCAAGATCTATAAAAGCATTGTCACTTTTGCGATTCTCTTCATAAATCACATTGAATTCTTCGGGTATTTGAACTTTAATAATAGTGACTAAATCATTAATACTAAGCGTATCATTTGAAGATAAATTATAAATCTCTGTGCTATTTAAATCTTTATAGGATGAATTACTCAGTATTCTAGCAACATCTTTTACATAAACATAATTTCGTATGTTTTCGCCATCACCAAAAACACGTATTTCGTTCTTTGTTAAAATATTTTCGATAAAAGTATTTATGATTCCTAACCCTTTTGAAGTATTTTGTCCCTCACCATACACATTTGAGATTCTATAAACATCAAAATTAATATCATATTTATTCTTAAAATAATTTAAAAAATGCTCCATAGTTAATTTAATAATTCCATACGGAGAAAATGGATGCTTGTCTGAATTTTCAGAAACTTTAAATTTACTTGGTCCATAAATAGTTCCAGCACTAGAAACAAACACTATTTTCTTAACGCCAAGTTTTGCAATACTTTCGGTAAATGTAAAAAAAGGGATTAGGTTATTTTCAAACTCTAATAACGGATTTTCCCAACTTGAAGAAGGAATAGTCGCTGATGCTAAATAATAAACGACATCTATATCAGCAAATTGAAGATTAATTTGTTCTACATTCAGTAAATCAATTTTAGAGCAATGTAATTCTGTACCTTCTATGCTTTTATCTTCTCTTCCAAAAAGCGAAAGTTTTACAAATGATAATTTAGACATCACATCGACCAGATGTCTTCCAATAAACCCATTAGCCCCAATGATTCCTATGTTTAACATAATCTAAATATTTATAGATTTTTCAATAATAGTATACGGTCTGTTTCTTACTTCATTATAAATCCGAACGATATATTCGCCAATTACTCCTAGACAAATAAGTATTATTGAACTAAAAAATGAAACTAAAATAACTATTGTTGAAAAGCCTTTCGTGTTGATGTGATGCGTATAATAGGCATATATTGTAATTGTTGAATAGCTAAATGCAAACAACAACCCAACCACACCTAAAATTGTAATAATACGTATTGGTATTGAAGAAAATGAAAAAACACCATCAAGAGCTATTTTTAATAGTTTTTTTAAAGTGTATCCAGAAACACCATCTATTCTGGCATCTCTTTCATATTCAACGCCAATTTGTTTAAACCCAACCCAAGCTCTTATTCCTCTCAAAAACGGGTTTTGTTCATCTAATTTTAGCATATTGTCAACCACAATTTTTTTCATCACACAAAAATCTCCGCTATCTAATGGAATGTCAGTTTCGCTTAAGCTTTTTAAAATTCGATAAAAACTAGAATAACTGAATCGTTTTATAAAAGACTCTTTTCTTTTTTTACGAACACCGAAAGCCACTTCATAACCATTGTCTAAATACTTGAAAAAACCAGGCAATAATGAAGGTGGATCTTGCAAGTCGTCGTCAATAATTGCGATGTAATCACCCGTGCAATTACTTAAACCTGTCTTTACAGCAATTTGATGACCAAAATTCCGTGATAATTTAACACCTTTAATGTATGGGTATTTATTGGCCAATTCTTCAATTTTTGCATAACTGTTATCCCTGCTTCCATCGTCAACTAATATCAATTCTAAATTCCATTCAGATGCGATTCGTTCTTTATCTATAGCTATTAAAAGGTTGTTCATAAATTCGCTAGAATTATAAACAGGAACAATAATTGAAATTTTTTTTGACATGCAATACGAATTAAAACAAGAGTTAAAAAAACAATGAATACATAAAACACACATTATCCGCTAAAAACAAATAAATCACGCAAACTAACAACTTATTTCTTTATTTAGTTTTAATTTGAGATGGAAAATGTAAATTTTTATGTTTCAACAAAAACTATTTGTAATTGTTATCAATTTCACCTATAAAAGACAAACTCAAAATAAAATAAAATAAACAAAAATATAAATATACTTTTGGGGTTTTATCACGTTATTTTAAAATTAAATTATTTATGGAAATTAATGTAAATATTAATAAAAAAACAATACAATTCGATTTTGTTTTTGTTACAATTTTATTCTTTGCGACAATCTTAAGGTTTTACCACTTAAGCTTTCAAGATATTTGGCTTGATGAAATACATACTCTAAAAGAATCAGACCCAGGAATATCTTTTTCAGAGTCTTATCAAGCAATAATGTTTAGAGAAGGAATTCCACATTTTTATTTTTTAATAGTTCGATTTTTTTTAGAGCTGTTTGGTAATTCCATTTTCATCGCAAGATCAGTTTCTGCTATATCAGGTTTATTATCTGTATATTTTATCTACAAACTTGGAAAAGAAATTTTTAATAAAAACGCGGGATATATTGCTGCTATATTATTAACAGTTAATTTATTTCATATAGAATATTCGCAAGACGCAAGATCTTATACAATGTTGGCATTATTTACTATAATTACGTTTTACAGACTAATCTTATTTCTTAAAAATATAAATCTCAAAAACGCAATTTATCTAGGCCTTTTTTGTGGGTTAATTACTAATTGCCACCCTATTGGATTATTAAATGTTGGCGCCATATATTTTCTATTATTTCTTGCGATTTTTTTTATAAAATCAAAACCAGAAAGAGTAACTTTTGTGAAGTTTTCGTTTATTTCAGGAATTGTTTTTTTAATAGTCTTTTATCCTGTTTATCGGATTGTTGAAAAAGTTTCAGAATACACATCTTTTTGGGTACCTCCATTGTCTGTTAATGAATTAAAAAATGTTTTTTTACATCTAACTGGTAAATCAGAAATATTGTTTTTTTGTACACTTTTTTTCTTTTTTTATTTTCTTTTTTGTGTTGTACGAAAATCATATAAATTGAATAGAGATGTAATAAAAGAGAATAAAATTTTAACCAGTTTTGTAATACTATTTGTATGGTTTGCTATTGAAGTTGGGGTGATAATTATCAAGTCATATATTGGAATCTCAATTGTTTTAAGTCGTTATTTTATAGCAGTTTTACCCGCAATGATTTTGATACTTGCAATCGGAATCGAATTAATAAGAAATAATGCAATTAAGATTATTTGTCTTAGTCTGATAGTAGGGTATTCGTTATATAATATTTTTATCACAACAGATTATTACAATAGAATAACAAAAACTCAATTTAAAGAAACGACGGATATTATTTTAAAAAGAAATGTAACTAATGATAAAGTTGTTTCATCTTGGGGTTGGTTAATGTCTTATTTTTTAAACAAAGACCCTAATAATAAACCTACAGTTGAGTCAACATTTTTAGATTATATTACTTCAATGCGAAATAATGCCATTAAAATTGAATCATTTTGGTATATTGATGGAAATTCAAGACCTTACAATCTATCACAAAATGATGAACAATTTCTTTTGGATAATTTTAATGTAGAGTCAAGTATAAGTAAATATGATGTTTGGACAAAACATTATGTTTTAAAGACTGGATTAAACCAACAAAAGATGAATCCAGAAAAACTAGGAATAAAGGATTTCACACCACTTATTCAAGATGGTCAGGGAAATATGATGTTTTTTGAAAACAGCACGGTAAAATCAAATGAGTTATTGTTAAGCAAAGGAAATTATGAGTTTATTATTAATGGAATTAGTCTGCCTGAAAAACCTATCAAAGGAGAAAATGCTCATTTAAGAATACTTATTAATGGAAATGAAATAGAAAACTTTTATCTAAATGAATACAAAAGCTCATCGAATAAAATTGCAACTTTTTCTTTAGAAAATGAAAAGTCTATTACAATTAAAATATCTTTTGACAACGACCTTTCAATTGATGGTTTAGATAGAAATGCATGTGTATATTCTATAAAACTCATCAAAAAATAAAAAAAGGCATTACAAATTTATCGATTAAAAAAAAATCTTCTACTTTTGCAACATAAAATTTTAAAAAATGAAAATAGAAAAAATTATTACACTTGTTTTATTTGTAGTATTATTTACCTCTTGTAAAAATGAAAACAAAGCCGATTCCAAAACGGAAAAAAAAGAAAATTTTAACATAGAGGTCGAAATTACTACAAATAAAAATGACAATTTCCCGCTATATTATACAGAGGATGGTACTATAAACTTTAGTGGAACTAATGCAGTTTGGAAAGGTGTTAAAGGTCAACCCGAAAAACAAACAATAACTCTAGATTTGCCCAATGAAATCATGCCAACTCACATTAGGATTGATTTTGGAATAATTAAGGGTGAAGAACAAGCGGATATTACTCTCCATAAATTTAAAATGAATTATAATGGTAAATCATTCGAAACAAATGGGTCAAATTTCCTCAGGTATTTTATCAAAAATGATTCTGTAAAAACAGAAATAGATGTAGCTAAAGGAACGATTACGTTTAAGAAAAATCCTGGAAGTAAAATAGATCGCTTTTATTATCCACAACAAACGATAGTTGATGAAATTACTAAAATAACAAAATAGAAAACTATTGATGTTTTTTTAAAGCCATAGATTATTCATAATTTACGGCTTTTTTTAATTTCTAAAAATGCTAAAAAAAGTCCTTGACCTAATAAAAAAAAACAAAACTAAGGATTTCTTCATCTACGGTATTGGACAAGCCGTAAATATTATTAGCCCATTATTGGTTATTCCTTATATAGTTCACATTTGTGGCGAAGAAGGGTTAGGTAAAATTGGTGTCGGTTTTTCATTTGCCCTGATAGCAATCGTTTTAGTAGATTATGGTTCCTACATAAATGGCACCAAAGAGATTTCGATATATAATAATGACAAAACGCTATTAGAAGAAAAATTCACTACTATTTATTTATCAAAATTACTATTATTGATATCAGTTTTGTTGTTTTGTTGTCTAATTATACTTGTAATTCCTTTTTTTCAAAAAGACAAAATACAACTTTTACTAAGTCTTTTGATTGTAGTTGGACAATTTATCAACCCAACTTGGTTTCTTCAGGGAGTTCAAAATTTTAAATGGATTTCCATAATCAATGTAGGTTCTAAAGCGATATACGTTGTATCGGTTTTTTTGTTAATTAAAAAACCAGAAGATTATATTTACATAAACTCATTTTTAGGATTAGGGTCAATAATAGCAAGTACATTAGGATTTCTGTGGATATATTTTCACTATTCATTTTCATTAAAAAACTCCTCATTTTCAAAGGCTATTGCATTGATAAAAAGTGAATTTTATCTTACGGTCTCTCAATTGTTTTTTTCGTTTTATCAATATGCTCCAATTATGCTGATTAGTTATATCGGCGGGAATTTTATGGCAGGACAATATAGAATCATTGATCAAGTGGTAATGATTTTTAGAACGTATTTTCAAATGTTTTTTAACTTTGTTTATGCGGATATTTGTCTCCAAATTTACAATAACATAAAAAAAGGAATTTATAACTGGAAACTAAAAAACGGTCTTAATTATTTAATGATTCTTTTGATATTGATTGTTTTTTATTTCGCTTCAAATTTGATTTTAATGTTTTTTAAAGTAAGTCCAAAAGATGTAACTAAATTAGTTTCGTTTTTTAGAATAGGATTGTTAATACCAGTTTTTATGGGCATTTCATTTGCATTAAAACAATTGATGTTTGCTTTTGATAAAAATAAGGAATACATCAGAATTACTATTGCATCTACAATACTAAGTTTGATAATAATGTTCTTTTTAATTAAAGTTATTGGTTTAAAAGGAGCTTTTCTCTCTACAATTATAATAGAGTTTTTGATTATCACGGCCTATATATTAATCTTAAAAGATAAAATTTTATACAATATAAACCAAACAGAAAAAACAGAAACCAAAGCAAATAGTATATAAACTTCTGAAGTTTCTATCTTTGAAAACAAAGAATAGTACTTATAAAATTGAATCTTTAAAAATAATGCACTTCAAACAAAACACAATATGAGAATAATATTAGATAAAAGGTACGTATATCAGTTCCTCTTTTTTCTTTGTATTGGAGTAACTTACTTTGATATTTATGAACTTACGATAGCAATTTGGGCGATAACAGCTATTGTAACGAGACAGAAAACGTATTCAATGAGTTTTTTAAAAGTTGTTATTTGTATAGCAATCATCTTATTAATAGCAATTACAGGAACTCTATTTAAAGACTATAAAAACTATTATATTATTCGAGATATCACTTATATGATAAAACCAATACTCGGTCTTTTAATTGGGTATCAATTATGCAAACCAAATTTTAAACACATATTTCAAACCATAGTATATACGGGTTTTATTATTGCTTCTATTCATTTATTTATTTTGGCATTTTCAGTAATTTTTCATAATGTAAGAACTTTAAACGAGCTGAGATATGTAGGTGGTTATTTTAGTGATTTTGAAGTTTATGCTTTACTAATTTTAGTTTTTCACAAAAGTTTTGAATTGAAATTTACTACAAAGAGATTTTGGCTCTTAATATTGATTATAGGACTGTCTAGTATCATGTATTTAGCAAGAACTAATTTTATACAATTTATTATTTTGTTTGTCGGAATGAAAGGATATTTCAAAATAAACAGAACCTCAATAATGGTAGTTTCATCAATTATATTATTAACTTTAATTGGGTATTTCACAATACTTTATATGAACCCTAAAAGAAATGGACCCGGAATTGAAGCTTTACTTTATAAAATAAAAATTGCACCACAGGAAGCTTTTAAAACAAAAGTTGACAGAGGAAACTGGAAAGATTTTAATGATAATTATAGATCTTACGAGAACATAAGTACCGTAAATCAAGTTACTAAGAAAGGAATGTCTACAATTTTTTTTGGAGAAAGTATCGGTTCAAAAGTTGATTTAAAGCAAAAACTTTGGCTGGGAGATATGGAATTGCAGTATATTTCAATTCTTCATAATGGATTTATGACCGTTTTTTTAAAATCAGGTTTACTCGGTGTGTTTATCTATTTATATTCTATTTTTTTATTATTCAAACAAAAAAACTCTCAATTTTTTATTAATCAAAACATTAATTTATTATTAATTGGAACGGGTGTTTTTTTAATTTTTTCGAATTGGGTTTTTATGGGGTTATACAATAAATCCGACAACAAAGCTATTTTAATTGGTTTACTTTATTGTTACAAAGAATTAGTTATTAAAAAGAACCAAGCTGTTTTAACAGTAGAAAACGAACTATAAAATGAATGCAAACAAATTTTTTGTCGATTGCCACATCTTTGATGGAAATCTTCAAGGAACAACAACATATTTAAAAGGGTTATACCAAGAGCTTATTAAAGACAAAACGAAAAGTTTTTTTTTAGCTTCTTATAATGAAAACGAACTGCAAACTGTTTTTGGAAAACACTCCAACGTAACCTACTTAAAATACAAATCAAAAAATAAATTTATAAGACTATTAATAGATATTCCAAAACTTATTAAAGAGAATAATATTGGTTATGCTCATTTTCAATATGTAGTTCCTCCATTCAAAAAATGCAATTATATAGTAACTATTCACGATGTTTTATTTTTAGATTTCCCTAATTACTTTCCGTTTTTATACAAATTAAAAAACAAATTTCTTTTTCAAAAAGCGATCGAAAATTCCGAAATCATTTTAACGGTATCACAATACTCCAAAGAACAGATTCAAAAGCATTTTAATAAAACTCAAGTATTTATAACTCCCAACGCAGTCGATCCGGTTTTTTTTGAGGAGTATAATAAATCAGAAATAGTAAAAATTGTAAAAGAACGTTATCAAATAGAAAACTATTGGGTTTATACGAGTCGTTGGGAGCCTAGAAAAAATCATGACATGTTATTAAAAACTTTTGTTGAAAATAAGTATTATGAATCTTTTTATTTGGTTTTTATTGGAGACAAAGCCATAACAAACCATCAATACAACTCCTATTATGATTCATTAGAAGCTTCAATTCAGAAGAAAATAAAAATATTAAACGGAGTGAATTTTGATGAATTGTTACTCTTAATACGTGGAGCGAATTTATCTATTTATCCTTCAATTGCCGAAGGTTTTGGAATCCCTCCCTTAGAATCTATTGCTGCTCAAGTTCCAACTATATGCTCAAACACCACCGCAATGTCTGACTATGATTTTATGGGTGATTGCCTTTTTAACCCACTTGATATTTCTGATATAAAAGATAAAATAACCATAGGTTTAAATGCGACTAAAATTGCTGAAAAGAAAGATTTTGTAAAGCAAAATTATAATTGGGCAATCGCTGCAGAGCAATTTAAAAAAGCAATTATTTCTTTTGAAAACATTTAATATTTTTTAATAATAAGTTGAGAATTAAAAAATTCTAAAACATTAAAATGTTTCCTAAACAATATTAGGTTTACTTTATTAAAAACACTTATTTTTGATGGGTTTAAAAAGAAGTTAGTCTATAATGAAAATAGCCATTTTAGGAACACGCGGTATCCCCAATTATTATGGGGGCTTTGAACAATTTGCCGAATTTTTTTCGGTGTATTTGGTAGAAAAAGGACATGATGTGTTTGTCTACAATTCTCACAACCATCCCTTTCAAGAAAAAACATTTAACGGAGTAAACTTAATCCATCAAAACGACCCAGAGCACAAACTAGGCACTTTTGGTCAGTTTATATATGATTATAATTGTATCATGGATTCTCGAAAAAGAGACTTTGATGTTATTTTGCAATTAGGTTATACAAGTAATTCGGTTTGGTTTTTTTTACTACCTAAAAAAGCAATTATTATTACAAACATGGACGGCTTAGAATGGAAACGGACAAAGTATTCAAAACCCGTACAACAATTTCTAAAATTCGCCGAGAGATTAGCCGCAATAAGTAGTGATTATTTAATTTCTGACTCCTTGGGAATTAAATCCTTTCTTTTAAAACAATATAAAAAAGAATCTACTTTTATAGCTTACGGAGCCCATCCGTTTACAAACCCAAACGAATCAATTATTGAGCAGTATGATGTGTTAAAAAGCCAATACAATATGATTATGGCTCGTTTTGAGCCCGAAAACAATTTGGATATGGTTTTAGAAGGAGTCTCATTAAATGAGGATCAAACTCCTATTTTGGTTGTTGGAAACCACAATACTAAATATGGTGAATATTTAAAAAACAAGTTTAAAAATTTTCCATACATTCGTTTTATTGGAGGAATATATAATTTAGAGCATTTAGATAATTTAAGATATTATTCTAATCTTTATTTTCACGGGCATTCCGTCGGTGGCACAAATCCTTCTCTTTTAGAAGCAATGGCTTCTAAAGCCCTGGTAATCTCGCACAACAATGATTTTAATAGGGGGATTTTAAACGAAAACGCCTATTATTTTTCAAATGCAAATGAAGTTCAGAATATTTTGAAAACGGTTAATAAGAAAGATAATTTAATGATGGTAGAGAATAATTATAACGCCATTGTAAATGAATATAATTGGGAAAAAATTAATGGAGAATACCTACAATTATTTGAAGACTGTTTTTCAAAATCTAAAAAATAACCAAAACTATTCGTTTTTTTTTATTATTTTAGTATTGTGGTGCATACCATTATCCTACGCTTTCAATAGTATTGCACTAACTCTATTAGCTGGCTTTACACTTTATAACTTTAAAAAAAGGAATTTTAAAATAGAGAAAACACTCCTTATTCCTATTGTATTGTTTCTTCTAATGGCGATTTCTATTCTTTGGTCTCGAGATATTTCGGGAACTTTTAAAGCAATTTCTAAAGGACTACCGTTACTTCTCTTTCCTTTATGTTTTTTTGTTTTGACTCCATTTACTCGAGAACAAAAACAAAAAATATTTCTGTATTTTAGTTATGGAATGATCGCTTACACCTTATTCTACTTAATAAAAGCGTTTGTTCGTTTTACATTAACTCAAAACAAAGAAGTCTTTTTCTATCACGAGTTAGTAACGAATGATGTAAATGCAATTCATGTTTCGTTATTTATGGCGTTGGCTATACTTTACTTATTTACAAAGACAAAAAAAAATATTTTAGAAATTGTTGGAATTTTCCTGATGACAGTAATTTTAATATTATTATCCTCTAAAAACATCATTTTTATTTTCTTTATTTTAATTATTGGAGGTTCTTTTTTAAAATATAAAACATCTCCAAAAGCAGCAATTCTAAAATTAGGAGCAGCTCTAATTATACTAATAGTTATTGCCTTTAATGGAAAAATAAAAAACAGATTCCTCTCCGAATATTTATCAAACGAAACAGAAAATACATTGAATTATGAAATTGGATCAGATAGCGAAAAAGTCTACAATATCAGTATAAGACAAGCTTGGACACAAGATCAATTTAACCCAAATGATTTTTTCGGTGGTTCCGCATTTAGAGTATATCAAATACGAATTTTTAAAGAAATGCTACTTGAAGACCCCATTTTTTTTACAGGATACGGTTTGAATGCAACAGATAAGAAAATATCAGAAAAGAGAATTCAACACAATTTATATAAAGGGTATGAAGACAAGAATTTTCACAACGAATACATTCAAATATTTGCGGAACTAGGCGTATTTGGATTTATTATTTTATTGATAATGATTCTTGTGAATTTAATAAATGCAATTAAATCAAAAGATTTTTTGCATATTTCTTTTGCAGTTCTAATGATAAGTTTATTTTTGACAGAATCATTTATATCCAGACAAAGAGGAATTGTTTTTTTTACAATGTTTTACTGTTTATTAAATTCCGAAAATTTAAATGTTTCTCCAAATAATACAATAAAAGAACAATAACCTATGAAAAGAATATTGATTACTGGTGCTGCTGGGTTTTTAGGGTCTCATTTATGCGATCGTTTTATTAAAGAAAGATATTTTGTAATTGGAATGGATAATTTGATAACAGGAGATTTAAAAAACATTGAACATCTTTTTAAACTTAAAAACTTCGAATTTTATCATCATGACGTTACTAAATTTGTTCATGTAGCTGGAGATTTAGACTATATCTTGCATTTCGCTTCCCCTGCAAGCCCAATTGATTATTTAAAAATTCCAATTCAAACGCTAAAAGTAGGTTCATTAGGGACGCATAATCTTTTAGGTTTGGCAAGAGTAAAAAAAGCAAGAATACTAATAGCATCTACTTCTGAAATATACGGTGATCCTTTAGTTCATCCTCAAACAGAAGAATATTATGGAAATGTAAATACTATTGGCCCTAGAGGAGTATATGACGAAGCGAAACGATTTCAAGAATCTATAACAATGGCGTATCATACTTTCCATGGAGTAGAAACAAGAATAGTGAGAATATTTAATACGTATGGACCAAGAATGAGGCTTAATGACGGAAGAGTAATCCCCGCTTTTATTGGTCAGGCATTACGTGGGGAAGATTTGACCATTTTTGGAGACGGATCACAAACACGATCTTTTTGTTATGTTGATGACCAAGTAGAAGGAATATTTAGATTATTACATTCTGATTATATATATCCCGTAAACATTGGTAATCCTGATGAAATTACTATTAAAGATTTCGCGGATGAAATTATTAAACTTACTGGAACATCTCAAAAAGTAGTATACCACCCATTACCCATGAACGATCCTTTGCAAAGACAACCTAATACAACAAAAGCTAAAGAAATATTAGGTTGGGAAGCTAAAGTATCCCGAAGTGAAGGCATGAAAATCACGTATGAGTATTTCAAATCAATGTCATCAGAAGAACTATTAAAAGAAGAACACAAAGATTTTACAGGATATATTCATTAGTATGACATCATCTCAGACAGGTAGATATTCTAAATATATTAGACCAATAAGTATCGTTTTTGACTTGTTGGTAATTACTGTTTTGTGTTTGTTTTTCTTCCAAGAATTAAATCTAAATTGTTTTTATTATTTAATTTATCAAACAGTAGCTTGGAGTATAATAGCTTTTTTAATAAAGTTTTATGAAATTTATCGCTTTACAACTCCGGTAGAAATTACTTCAAAATTAGTACAACAAGGAATTTTATTTTTATTAGTAATAATTGCCTTTTTCCCTTTTTCAAAACAAGTCTTATTTAGCGGAAAAGCAATAGCTTTATTTATGGTCGCTAGTTTTACACTAATTACACTCTTCAAATATTTGCTGTTTTATTATTTAAAAAAGTACAGAATTGTTACTGGAAGCAATTTTAGAAATGCTGTTATTATTGGATATACTCCAGAATCTATAAGACTTAAAGAACTTTTTGAAACCCGTAATGATTATGGTTATCGTTTTTTAGGTTATTTTTCAGACAAGAAATCAAATTCGAATATAAAAGGGAAATTAGTCGATTTACAGAATTATATTCTTGCCAAAAATGTTGATGAAATCTATTGTTCTTTAAATGAAATTACCAACGAACAGCTTAAAGATTTAGTAGATTTTGCAGATGAAAATAACAAAGTGATTAAATTCATTCCTGACACAAAAGAAATATTTTCAAAAAATCTGAAAATAGAATATTATGAGTTTTTTCCAGTACTCTCGTTGAGAAAAACCATGCTACATGACCCAACTACTAAAGCATTTAAAAGAATTTTCGACATTTTTTTTTCATCAGTAGTTATCATAGGACTTTTATCTTGGCTAACCCCATTATTAGCATTATTAATTAAAATTGAATCAAGCGGACCAATTTTCTTTAAACAAGGCAGACCAGGAATAGATGAAAAAGAGTTTTTTTGTTATAAGTTTCGATCAATGAAAATAAACATAACAACGGAAAGGGAAGCTTCAAAAAACGACCCAAGAGTTACAAAGATCGGAAGGTTTTTAAGAAAAACTAGTATAGATGAAATGCCTCAATTTTTGAATGTACTGCTAGGAGAAATGTCTGTAGTAGGACCGCGTCCTCATCTTTGGTCTCAAAACAAAGCTTATGGTAATAAGATAAAAAAATACATGGTTCGCCATTATGTAAAGCCCGGAATCACTGGTTTAGCTCAAGTTAGAGGTTTTAGAGGTGAGATAGAAACCGATGACGACATGATTAATAGAATAAAATACGATGTTTTTTATATCGAAAATTGGTCATTATTATTAGACATCAAAATCATCGTACAAACAGTTATCAATATCTTTAAAGGGGAAGAGAAAGCATACTAATATGGAAACGCCACTAGTATCCATAATAACACCTACTTACAATTCGGAAAAATTTATACGAGCTACGATTCTCTCCTTACTTTCTCAAACCTATACAAATTGGGAAATGATTGTTGTAGATGATTGCTCTACAGATACTACTGAAGAAATTATTCAAAAGTTCATAAAAGAAGATTCTAGATTTAGTTTTTACCAACTTCAAAAAAATTCTGGGCCAGGAATAGCAAGAAATCAAGCAGTAGATTTAGCTAAAGGACGTTATATTGCTTTTTTAGATTCGGATGATTTATGGAAACCAGAGAAACTTCAAAAACAAATGGAATTTCTTACTTTAAATAATCTGCCTTTTACGTTTTCCTTTTATGAGTGCATCGATGAAGAAGGTAAACCATTAAATTTAAAAATTGAAGCTCCATTAAAACTTCATTATTGGCAACTTTTCTTTTGCAATTTTGTAGGCAATCTAACTGGAATTTACGACGTGAATTATTTTAAAAAAATTCCTATTTCAAGTATTCGCAAAAGACAAGATTGGATGGTTTGGTTAACAGTTTTAAAAAAGATAAAAACAGCTCAACCTATTCCGGAAAGTTTGGCTTTTTATAGAGTTAGAAAAGATTCAATTTCTTCTTCCAAATGGAAATTAATTCAACACAACTTTACTGTTTATAGACAATTTCATGAATTCAATGTGTTTGTGTCTCTATGTTGTATGATGGGATTTTTATTTACACAATTATTGATAAAACCAAGATTTAGTAAGAAGTTGAAATCATCGATTTAAATTGTTTCAACTTACCACTTTTACTTCTTTCTATTGCGTCTTTACGATAAAAAAGATACTTCAAATTAGGTTCTAAAAACTGACTCAATACTCGTTCAATCTCATTAATTTCTTCTGTAGACAATTCCTTTTCACTGACATATTCTATTTCAAAAGTATCCAGTTTTGTTTGCGTAATGACAAATTCTTTGACATTGCCTTCGTCATCAAAAAGCTTTTTGGTAATAGAATAAAATGTCATTCCGGGCGATTTTTTTCCACTAGGTAAAATAGCTACATCATTTGTTCTTCCCACTAGTTTTTTCAGAATAGGATGTTGAATTGTACTTTTTTCATCTAATATCCCTATATCTCCCACTTCATAACGAATCATCGGATGGGCTTTGTTATACAGTGAAGTCACCACAATTCGCCCTTCCTGTCCGTAAGGTAAAACAAGATTATTTTCATCCAAAATCTCCACAAATAGCGTCTCTGAATTGATTTTCCAAATACCATCAGGGTTTTCTAAAGCGATAATATCCAACTCAGCACTTCCATATTCGTTGATGATTGGAATTCGAAATCGTTCTTCCAATAATTTCTTGTCTTCAACAAACAACATTTCAGAAGTGACAATACAAACTTTCATACTTGGACAAATAGTATCCAAAAACAGTTTTTCTTTTTGAAGATATTTAGCCAATAATACAATCGAATTGGTGTAACCATTGATATAATCAAACTTAGTTCGCTGAAACTTATCGACCATTTTTTGCAATGCTGCATCCGAAAAATCGAAAATATTAAACCGATAGCGATGGCTTAAAAAATCCTTTAAACGTAATTGGGTATTGGCGATAAAGTCTAACGGCATTCCATAAAAACGCGCTTGCCACGAATGATTAAAATCCAAACCATACCATTGAAATCGCCGCATAATATTGACCCATGTCAAAGCATGACAAAATTTATCTTTTGCAAAAACAAGCGGATCGCCACTAGAACCAGACGTTTTATTGATGTAAACATTTTTTCGGGTAAATCCTTTCGACAGCCTTTCAACCAAAGGTTTTTGTAAATGGATTTTTTTCATCACCGGAATATCTTCCCATTTCACATTCGATTTAGAACCGATCAAACTACTATAGAAAGGATTGTTTTGCAGGTGATATGCTACTATTTCTTTCTTTTTTAATTCTATAAACGTAGCATAATCTTCATCGGATAATGCCAGAATTTTGTCTAATTCTTCTTGAGATTTCTTTATGGGAAAACCGTTGAGACGTAAAGTAAGATTAAAAAGATTCAACACAATGAGGATATTTTTATCAAAAATAATACTTAGAGATAACTATCTTGTAGGAAGTATGATTTTTTTAAAATTTAATTACAAAAAACCTACAAAAGCAAGTATTTTTGCCAAACACAACTAAACCCAAAAACATGACCATTTTACTTTTAGGATCAGGCGGCAGAGAACATGCTATTGCTTGGAAAATGCTTCAATCACCGCTTTGTACCAAACTTTTTGTGGCACCTGGAAATGCAGGAACAGAAAGTATCGCTGTCAATGTAGCTCTTAAAATTACCGATTTTGAAAGTATAAAAAAATTCGTGTTACAAGAAAACATTGAAATGGTTGTTGTCGGCCCAGAAGATCCTTTAGTAGAAGGCATTTATGATTATTTCCAAAAAGATGCCTTGTTGCAATCTATTCCCGTTATAGGCCCCTCAAAATTAGGAGCTCAACTAGAAGGAAGTAAAGAATTCGCAAAGGAATTTATGGTAAAGCATCAGATTCCAACTGCAGCGTATGATAGTTTTACTAAAGAAACAGTAGAAAATGGATGTCGTTTTTTAGAAACGTTACAACCGCCATATGTATTGAAAGCAGACGGTTTAGCTGCTGGTAAAGGAGTTTTGATTCTTCAAAATTTAAAAGAAGCACAACAAGAATTACACAACATGCTTGTAGATGCTAAGTTTGGTCAAGCAAGTTCTAAAGTCGTAATAGAAGAGTTTTTAGACGGTATTGAATTGAGTTGTTTCGTATTGACGGATGGCAAAAATTATAAAATTCTACCCACTGCAAAAGATTACAAACGAATTGGTGAAGGCGACACAGGATTGAATACTGGAGGTATGGGAGCTGTTTCTCCAGTACCATTTGCAGACGCAACATTACTACAAAAAATAGAAGATAGAATCGTTATTCCAACAATTACGGGTTTGCAAAAAGACGGAATACCGTATAAAGGATTTGTATTTATTGGATTAATCAATGTAAAAGGCGAACCCATTGTCATCGAATACAATGTCAGAATGGGTGATCCGGAAACAGAAGTAGTTATCCCAAGATTGAAAAATGATTTGGTAGAATTGTTTGTGGCTGTTGCTAATGGGAAACTGGATGAAGTTCAACTCGAAATAGATGAAAGAAGCGCCACAACGATTATGATCGTATCAGGAGGTTATCCGGAAGATTATGAAAAAGGGAAAGTGATTTCGGGCATTGAAAACATTCAGGATTCACTTGTATTTCACGCAGGAACAAAAACAGAAAACGGAAAAATTGTTAGTAATGGAGGAAGAGTATTGGCTATTACTTCGTTCGGAAATGATTTTCAAGAAGCTATAAAAAAATCGTATCAAAATATAGAAAAACTACATTTTGATACGATGTATTATAGAAAAGATATTGGATTCGACTTACTTAGTTAAGAAAGAATGCGCTGTTGTATCTTGATTTTCTTCACCGTTTGTTTTGTGCATTGTTAGTTGCTTGCACCAGTACCACGTTGCATAACTGCAAATTGCCATAAAAATCCAGTTGATAATGTTGGCGGTAAACCATTGAGAAAGTTCTAATTCTCTCAAAAAATTATGAGGAGCAAATAAAATGTTTTCAAACAACCATTGTATTCCTTCAAAAAATGCTTTCATATTAAGTAGTGTTAGTAGTATATTTACAGTCACAAAAGTATAAAATATCCTTATGATAACAAGTTTTTTTAGAAAATCTACACCATTAAATTATTCGGTAGTAATTCTAGGGTTACTTTTCTTCTTTTTTTTCTTTCAAATTAAGCATGTCACCAATAACAACTCTTTGCTTCACATTGGATTAAAATGCGGTCTTTTAGGAATTCTTTTTGCTTCTACATTTGTAACAAACTTTATTGTAAAGAAAAATGGGCTGAGTAAAGACAGTGCTTATACGGTGTTATTTTATTTTTTAATTCTTTTGTTTTTCCCTGGAATTCTAAATAATCCGATGCTTTTACTTTCTAATTTTTTTATACTATTAGCTACTCGAAGAATCATTTCTCTTCATTCTTTAAAAGATTCTAAAGAGAAAATATTCGATGCATCCATTTGGGTTTTTATAGCCGCTTTATTTCACTTTTGGAGTATTTTATTTATAGTATTGATTTTTATTTCCATTTTATTTCACGTTGCACGAGATTACAGAAATTGGTTTTTACCCATTATAGCTTTCTTTTCTGTTGCAATAATATTTGTTGGAAGCGCTTTGTATTTTAATACAACTTGGATTAACAGAACCATTGAACAATCGATGATTGATTTAAGAATCAATTATTTTACTAACAATTACCAAAATGTAGCATTTTCTATATACGCTACTGTTGGGATGTTCTTTGTAGTGTTGCTTTTACTTTCCTTATCCAATCGCCCATTAATTCTCCACCCAACCTACAAAAAAGTGATCTCCGCTTTAGGGATTGGGATTGCAGTGTTTTTAGTTTCTCCAAATAAATCAAATGATTTGTTAGTGTTTACATTTGCTCCTTTAGCCATGATAATGACGTCACATATTGAAACAGCACAAGTATATTGGAAAAAAGAAATCGTAGTTTGGATTTTCGTTTCGGCTAGTCTTTTTGCCTTTTTTACGCAATTATAATTTATTCCCGTACGCCAAATCTCCCGCATCGCCCAATCCAGGTACGATATAGTTTTTAGCATTCAAGGTTTCATCTAAAGTCGCCACCCATAAATGACAGTTGTCGGGTAAATTGTTTTTGAGGTATTCAATGCCTTGAGGCGCTGCAATAATGACAGCAATGTGAATTTCTTTCGGCAGTCCTTTCTCCATCAACTTATTAAAGACCGCCACCATCGATTGCCCTGTCGCTAACATCGGATCAATCAACAATAATGTTTTATCCTGCAGATTAGGAACCGCCTGATATTCAACTAAAATGTCAAAAAAATCATCGTTATTAGGATGATGCCGATAAGCCGAAACAAACCCGTTTTCAGCACTATCGAAGTAATTTAAAAACCCCAAATGCAAAGGTAAACCTGCTCGAAGAATGGAGCATAAAACCAATTGATCGTCTATTTCAGTGGTCTTTTTTATTCCTAATGGAGTTTGTATTTCAATATTCTTATACTGTAAATCTTTACTCAATTCGTACGCCATCACTTCTCCAATACGCTCAATATTTCTTCGAAAACGCATGCTATCATGTTGCACATTGACGTTACGAATTTGTCCTAAAAAATGATTCAGAACACTGTTATCTTCGGATAAATAATGAATTTGCATTGGAGTTTGATTTTTAGGTTTAGTTTCTGAGTTTCTGAGATACTGAGTTTCTGAGTTCGTTCTGGTTTGCGGGAATCTCTAGCCCTGATAGAAGCATTTATCCTTTTATGCCGGCGCTTACTTCGTCAGTTCGCTTTTCTCATGTGGCGCAAAAGATAGTGCGGATAGCAGGTTCCCGGCTCCTAAAAAAGCTCAGAAACTCAGGCACTCAGAAACTCAGCAACTTTTTTTCTCTCGTAAAAGTATAAAAAGTATCTTTGTGTTTTAAAATTCAAAGATATGTTTTCTAAACTTGCCTATGCTGTTTTCGAAAGAAGCATCCAAGATTATCATCAATTTGATAATGTAGATCAACCGATTCACAACCCGTATTCTAAAGATCAATTTGAACATTTGTTATATCACAAAAACTGGATCGACACCGTGCAATGGCACTTTGAAGACATCATTCGTGACCCACAAATTGATCCCGTTGCCGCGTTAACATTGAAAAGAAGAATCGATGCTTCCAATCAAGAACGCACCGATATGGTAGAATATATTGACAGTTATTTTCTTCAAAAATACCATCATGTAAAAGTAAATCCAACAGCTAAAATAAATTCGGAAAGTCCAGCGTGGGCATTCGATCGCTTATCGATTTTAGCGTTGAAAATTTATCACATGCACGAAGAAGTAACACGTATGGAAGCTTCACAAGATCACAAAGACAAATGCCAAGCCAAGTTGAATGTGCTTTTAGAACAAAGAACCGATTTGTCTACCGCCATCGACGATTTGATTCAAGACATTGAAAACGGAGATAAGTTCATGAAAGCCTACAAACAAATGAAGATGTACAACGACGATGAGTTGAATCCGATTTTGTATCAAAATAAAAAGTAATTTTTTTAGGAGCTTTTTCCCGCTATTCGTTACAATCTTTTTTATAATCTCGTCAGAGTTCAAAACGCTCTCATGATAATAAAAAAGGATTTCCACTACTATCGGGGCTAGGGATTCCGTTTTCAAATGACATACAAGGTAAAGGGTGCTAGGTACTGGAATCAATAACCCTAAACCCTAAACCATATACCCAGTTTGCCAAAAAAACAACAACATATAGCCGTCATGAGACTTTCCGCAATGGGAGATGTCGCCATGACGGTTCCTGTTTTAAGAGCATTGGTACAACAACATCCGAATGTTCGTGTAACCGTAATTTCGCGAACGTTTTATAAACCGCTTTTTGAAAATATTCCCAACGTCGAATTTTTCGAATTCGATGCACTACGAAAACACAAAGGGGTTCTGGGATTGCTGCAATTGTACTGGGATTTAAAACCGCTGCAAATCGATTTCTTCGCCGATTTGCACAATGTATTGCGCTCTACATTCATTCGAAGTCGTTTTGCTATAAGAGGAACAAAGGTAGCCGCCACGGATAAAGGCCGTATCGAAAAAAAAGCACTGACTCGTTCCGAAAACAAAATTTTCAAACCGTTGCCAACCATGTTTGAACGCCACGCTAAAACATTCGAACGTTTAGGATTCCCAATTGATTTGTCGCAACCGATATTTCCTCCCATACAAAAATTAGAGGCTCAAGTATTGAATTTGATTGGAGACCAAAACAAAACCCTAATCGGAATTGCCCCTTTTGCTCAATACGATTCCAAAGTATATCCACTCGATTTAATGCGAGAAGTTGTGCTAGAACTATCCAATAATAAAGGCTACACATTACTGCTTTTCGGAAGTAAACAAGAAATAGCATCGTTAAATACTCTTTCAAAAGACCTTGAAAATGCGGTAATAGTTGCGGGGAAATTAAACTTCAAAGAAGAATTACAACTCATTAGCAATCTAAAACTGATGCTTTCCATGGATTCTGGCAATGCACATCTTGCCGCTAATTATGGAGTTCCAACACTAACACTTTGGGGAGCAACACATCCTTTTGCAGGATTTTCACCTTACAATCAACCACTCGAAAACTGTTTAACATCCGATAGAGAAAAATTTCCCTTTCTACCAACTTCAGTTTATGGAAATAAAAAAGTTGTTGGTTATGAAGAGGCAATGAAAACCATTACAGTTGATAGTATTGTAAAGAGAATTAACAATCTTGTAAAGTAATTCATTTTTCACTTTTTATTCCGAAGTAAAAAGATAAATTTGTCTATAAATTATCTGTCAATAATTATGAAAAACACTATGATTAAGATTATATGTTCCGTTTTATTTGCGTTAAATAGTCTCTTTTTATTTTCTCAAGAAAGTGAAAAACTACCTAAAGGATTCACAGAAAATGAAAGACAATTACTAACGAATTTCCAATTTAGAAATTCGCAAGTTACAACTCCTCCTGCAGGTTCGGTTCGTGCCGCTGCAGAATGGGAAGAAGTAGAATATTTAGTTTTGAGCTGGCAAACAAGTTTTCAAAACATTCTCCGACAAATTGTTGCCGTCGGAGTTAACGAGTGTAAAGTGATTATTGCAACCCAAAGCCAAGCAACAGTGGCAAGTTATCTTACTTCATTCGGGATAGATTTAACCAATGTCATTTTTCTAAACGTCCCGGCAAACAGTATTTGGATTCGAGATTATGCTGGAAACACCGTTTATTCTGATGAGGTTGGTCAAAGAGGACTAACTGATTGGATTTATAATCGCCCAAGACCCAACGATAATGTAATGCCAACGGCGCATGCAAATTACGTTGGAATACCGATTTATGTAACCGACTCTGGACTTACCGATTTAGTAAATACTGGAGGTAATTATATGTCAGACGGTTTAGGAAATGCTTTCGCTTCCGAATTGATTCTAGAGGAAAATGCAGTTGGAAATCCCTATGGAGTTTCTGCCAAAACAGAAACACAAATCGATGGAATCATGCAAAACTATATGGGAATTCAACATTATATCAAAATGCCGACTTTACCTTTTGATGAAATTCATCATATTGATATGCATATGAAACTACTTGACGAAGAAACGTTGTTGGTAAGTAAATATCCTCCAAATGTAGCTGACGGTCCACAAATTGAATCGAACATCAACTATGTGGTCAATAATTTTCAATCGCCTTTTGGCACTCCATATAAAATAAAATGGATTGATGTGCCACCGAGTACTACGGGCAGTTATCCGGATACAGGAGGTGCTTATCGTACTTTTGCCAACTCTGTTTTCATTAACAAATCGATATTAATTCCAATTTACAGACCACAAGTAGATGCAGCAGCATTAGCGCTTTACCAACAATTATTGCCTGGATATAATGTAGTAGGAATAGATGTGGATAATTCCGGAGAAAATCTAATTTCTCAGCTTGGAGCTTTGCATTGCATCACACATACTATTGGAGTTGCAGATCCGTTGTTAATCGTTCACCAACCGATTAAAGAAGCTAATGCTGGAAGCACCGTTACTATAAATGCTATAGTAAAACATATTTCGGGAATTCAAACAGCAACTGTTTTTTGGCGTGAACAAGGAACCGCTACTTTTAATCAAACACCCATGACGTTTGTAAGTGACTCGAATTGGACAGCTACTATTTCAATTCCAACTTCTGGATTGAATATCGAATATTATATACAAGGTCAATCAGTTTCAGGAAAAACACTTTCAAGACCTATTGTTGCACCAACGGGTTATTGGACAATCAATGTATCAACGTTAAGCACTACGGATTGGGCTTTACAACATATTTCGTCGCCTTTTCCAAATCCAACCAAACAGAATGTAAATTTTGAGATGAACCAAATGTCAGGAATAATCAACGTTTCCATCACCAACGTTTTAGGCCAAAAACTGTTTACGCAAACAATTGAAGTAGGTAATGGCGTGTTTAATATGAGCTTAAATCCGGAATGGAGAGGCACTTTGTTAGTGACTTTTGAAGGAGACTTTGGGACTTTAACTCGAAAAGTAGTTAAGCTTTAGTCAAAACAAGATTTATAAATTTTAAACATCATCGTAATTGATAGAGAGGCTGTCAGAAGTAGGATGCGCTTGACAGGTCAAGACTAAACCTTCGGCAATTTCACTGTCGGTAAGAATGGTGTTTTTCTTCATTACAGCGGTTCCAGCTGTAATTCGAGCTAAACAACTACTACAAATCCCACCTTGACACGAATAAGGAGCATCAAGACCTTGTTTCAAAGCAGCTTCTAAAACGGTTTGCTTTTGTGACATTTCGAAAGTAGTTTCATCACCATCAACTAAAACCGTGATTTTAGTATGGCCTTCTAATGACTTGTCTACTTTAGATTCTGAAGTTGAGGTTGAGAACAATTCAAACTTAATGGCAGATTCTTTAATATTTCGTTCTTTCAAAACACTCGAAACCGTATTGATCATTTCTTCAGGGCCACACAAGTAAAACTTATCAAAATCAAGTTCTTTGTGTTTGTTGTTTAAAATAAAATTTACCGTAGATTTTTCTATTCTTCCAAACAATTCGTTGTCAACTTTCACTTGACTATATACATAATGAACAAAGAAACGGCCTACATATTTTAACTGTAAATCGTGTAATTGTTGATGAAATATTGCGTCTTCAGGGGTTTTATTACCATAAACCAAAACAAAAGTACTTTTAGGTTCACTGTTAAGTACACTTTGAAGAATTGAAAGAACAGGTGTAATACCACTTCCAGCAACAAAAGCAAGGTAATTTTTCGAACGATTTGCATCGGCTTCAAACGTAAATTTTCCTTCTGGAGTTCCTACTTCTAAGGTATCACCAGCTTTTAATTTTGAATTTGCTAAAACTGAAAACGTCCCATCTTTTACAGCTTTTACTGCTATTCTTAATTCCGAACTTTCAGGAGAAGAACACAAGGAATAGGCGCGACGAATTTCTTTTCCGTCTAAAGTCAATTTTAGATTAATATACTGACCAGCTATAAATCTATAAAAATCTTTAAATTCAAGAGGGACATTAAACAAAATAGAAACCGCATCATTAGTTTCTCGACGCACTTCTTTAATGTTTAATTTATAAAATGAAGACATACTTTTTTTTGCAAAAATAGGAAACCTCTAAGAAAACCGACTTATATCAAGAGTATTATTTTTGACGAAATTTCAATACTTTTTCTATCTTGTAGCAACATACCCATTAAATAATGAATTCAATGATTGGAAAACATGAAACTTTTAGGTGATATTTTTCGCTATATCAAAAAGAAACGTATTTTTACCAGTCAATATACTAAAATCGACTTTTAGAAGTTTTAAGAAAAACCGTTTTACATTGAAAACCACCCTACTCAAGTATCTTTTTATAGTTAGTTTCTTCCTTTTTTTGATAGCTTGTTCTGTTAAAAAGAATACTTTTATATCTCGAAATTCGCATGCTTTAAGCACGAAAGATAACATATTATATAATGGAAGTTTGGCATTAGACAAAGGGATTTTGGAATTGAAATCGCAATATCAAGATAACTTTTGGGAACTTTTACCAATAGAAAGAATGCAGGTAAAAAAAGAAAATATTTTACCTGGTGAAAAACCACCTAATCCAAATTTTGAAAGAGCGGAAACGAAAGCGACAAAAGCGATTCAAAAACACTCTATGAATATTGGAGGTGCTGAGAAAAACTACCAAATGGACGAAGCTCACTTATTATTAGGGAAATCAAGATATTATGATCAAAGATTTGTTCCTGCTTTGGAAGCATTTAATTATATTTTATACAAACATTCGAATAGCAATAAAATCAATGAAGCGAAGATTTGGAGAGAAAAAACAAATATGCGTTTAGAAAATGATGCTGTTGCTGTTGAAAATTTGAGTAATTTATTAAAAGAAATAAAATATAAAGATCAAATTTTCGCAGATGCAAATGCAACACTTACACAAGCTTTTTTGAATTTAGGAGAAAAGGACAGTGCCATTGCGAAACTTAAATTAGCCAAAGAATTTACCAAATCAAAAGAGGAGCGAGCACGTTATCGTTTTATTTTGGGACAACTTTACGAGCAATTAGGTTATAAAGACAGTGCGTTTGCGTCGTATCAATCCATAATTGATATGAAAAGAAAAGCTGCAAAACAGTACGTAATCCACGCACATATTCGTCAAGCAAATCTTCATGATTTTGAAAATGGAGATACCTTAGCATTTCTTAAAAAATACAACAAATTACTTAAAGACAGAGAAAACCGTCCTTATTTGAACTTTATCAATCATCAAATGGGATTGTTTTATGATAAAAACAAAAATGACTCATTGGCTAAAAAATATTATAACGTTTCTTTAAACACGAAAGTTGTAGACAAATATTTAGTGGCTTCTAATTACAGAAATCTTGCGGATATTTATTTTAAAAACGCAAAATATGTAATTGCGGGGAAATATTATGACAGCACATTGGTTCAGCTAGAACCTCGATCAAGAGAGCATCGGTTTATACAAAAGAAAAGAGAAAATCTTGTAGATGTAATCAAATATGAAGGTATAGCTTCAAGAAACGACAGTATTCTTAAGGTTTATTTTATGTCGGATACAGACAAAATTAGCTATTACGAAGACTTTATTTCTAAATTAAAAAAAGCAGAGGAGAAAAAACTTTTACTAGAAAAAGAAGCTAAAGACAAACAAGAATCTAATGGTGATTCTCAAGACGGTGGAGACAAAAATGGAAAAGACGATAACAAAGATCCTTCTGTTGCATCTAAAAAAGCACCGCCTTCTTCTCCAGATTCAAATAGTGCTTCGTCGTCTGCAGGGAATAGCAATTTTTATTTTTATAATCCATCTACTGTAGCTTTTGGGAAATCAGAGTTTAAAAAGAAATGGGGAGACAGAGCCTATAAAGAAAATTGGAGAATATCTCAAAACAAAACCAATACAATCGAGTCTGGTGATGACAATGTAGATAAGGAAAAAGACGAAAAAATTGATAAAGAAAAAAGTGATAAACTAGCAGAAAAATACACTTCTGATTTTTACATAAAACAATTGCCGTCATCACAGAAAGCGATAGATAGTATAGCAAAAGAACGCAATTTCGCGTATTATCAATTAGGAGTTATTTATAAAGAGAAATTTAAAGAATACAAATTAGCCGCCTCTAAACTAGAGACTTTATTAACAAATAAACCTGAAGAAAGATTGATTTTACCTACGATGTATAACTTATATAAGTTGTATGATATTTTAGATAAAGACAAAGCTTTGGCAATGAAAAACAGAATCATAAATGAATTTCCAGATTCTCGTTATGCACAAATTTTAGGAAACCCTAACGGAGCAGGCAATTCTTTAACAGATTCACCTGAAGCTAATTATGACAAAATTTTTAAACAGTTTCAATCGGGAGATATTAAAGCATCGTTAACTAATTTAAACCTAGCGATAGATCAATTTAACGGGGAAGAAATTGTCCCTAAATTTGAATTATTAAAAGCTAATAATATAGGAAGATTAAAAGGATTGGAAGAATATAAAAAGACACTCAATTTTGTAGCTTTGAATTACCCAAATAGTGATGAAGGAAAATTTGCGGAAGAACTTCTAAAAACCAATGTTCCGACATTAGAAAGTTTAAAATTTTATGAAGAGAAACCTTTAAGCTGGAAGATTTTATACAAATCAGACAACCCAGAGGATAAAAACACAAAAATACTACAAGATAAAATCAAAAAATTCATTACCGAAAGAAGTTTAGACAGGCTTACTATGTCGTATGACATTTATACCATGGATAAAAACTTTACAGTAATTCATGGATTAAAAGATCTTGAATATGCAAAAGGAATTGCTTCGATTTTAAAAGAATTTAAAGAATATAAAATAGCAGAAACGGCTTATATCATTTCTAACTCAAACTATAAAATTGTTCAAATAAAGAAAAATTTTGAAGAGTATTTAACCACTCCAGCTTCTGACCCGTTGCCTCCTAAGGCATATGTGCCTAAAGCAAAACCAAATGTTTCAAAAGACGAAAAGAACACTAATGAAAGACCAAAACTAATAAGACAGGAAGAAATAGAAAACAATCCTTCACAACAATTCAATCAGTTACCGCCTGGATTACCAAGTACACCTGGATTTGTTCCTAAGGACAAAGGGACAAGTGGTGAAAAAAAATAAAGTATGTTTGATAAAAAACCAAAATCATATACTGACTTGTTGGGTAAAACCAACAGAATTGTAGAAGGAACCTTAATCAAAGGAAATATTCTTTCGCAAGCCGATTTTAGATTAGACGGAGATTTAGTAGGTAATTTCCAATCCAACGGAAAAATAGTTATTGGTCCAGCAGGAAGTGTCAAAGGTGATATTGTTTGCAAAAATGCTGATATAGAAGGAAAGTTTGAAGGAAAAATACAGGTGGCAGAGATATTAAATATCAAATCGAAAGCTAGTATTCACGGAGAAGTAGTTTGTGGTAAACTTTCTGTAGAACCTGGAGCTGAGTTTAGTGCTACTTGCATCATGAAAACAAATCAAAAAATAGTATCTCCGAATGAACCAACAGAAGAAAAAACGGCCGAATAAATGGTTGTCATTGATTAATATTCCTATTCAAATGGGAGTTATAATTTATCTTTTTTCTTTTTTTGGAGGTTGGTTAGATCAAAAATTCCCGAATAGCCATGCTGTTTATTTAAAAGGAATGACTTTATTAGGTGTTGCTATTGCTTTTTACAATTTAAACCGTCAATTAAAAGATATTAATTCTTCAGAAGAATAATTTATTATGAATCTCAAACAATATCAATCTATTCTAAATCTTTTGCTGTTTTCGGGAATTTCTTTACTAGTTCATGAATGCTTTTTTTATATTATTGGATGGAATCAAGTTGAACCTTTATTTGTTTATTCCTTACCCAGATTATATTCCTTCTTCTTTTTATTGTCAGCCGTAATCCTATTTATTTTAATAAAAGTAAATCAAGTAAGCTCAACGCATGTTGGTTTAACTTTTATATTGTTGACAACTTTTAAAATGGGAATTGCCTATGTTTTTTTGAAACCAATTCTAAAAGTAAATCTTTCTCATTCAGGATTGGAAAAAATAAACTTCCTACTCATTTTTTTATTGTTTTTAGCAATTGAAACCCTTATTACGATTCGATTAATAAACAATAAACAAGAATAGCACTCTAAAACTAAATGTTCTTCAAAAAAGTGTTTTTTAAACTTGTGGTGTTTAATAAAAAATGTACATTTGCACCAAATTTCAGAAAACAAAATCCTAGACATTCAATAGATATGGTGCTTTCTAATAAACCGCTTCAATTTATAGTAGCAATTTTAATCGCTTTTCTTCCTTTATTTTCATTTGCAAATCCAACGGATACATTACAAGTTAGTCATGAATCCTATGAAGTTGTAGCTAAAGAAATTAAAGTTGTTGATGAAAAAGCAGAGATCAAAGCACAAATTGATGAAGTAAAAAATCATCACGTATTGGATGGTCATGAGTTTTCTCTTTTTGAAGACGCTGAAACGGGAGCTCACTATGGATTTCCATTACCAATCATACTTTGGGATAATGGAATTCACTTTTTTTCTTCTTCTAAATTTAATCATGGTGAAAGTGTCGCTGAAAGCAACGGGAACTATTACAAATTACATCACGAAAAAATATATAAAACAAATGCTTCTGGAACCTTAACAGAAGATCATCATCACCACCCAACCAACGCTCAACCAATTGATTTTTCTATTACCAAAGGAGTGTTAACCATTATGATTGTTGCTTTATTAATGTTCTTATTGTTTTCTAGCTTAGGAAGATCTTATGCTAAAAACGGAGGTGTTTCTGCAGGAGTGGGTCGTTTCTTCGAACCAATTGTATTATACGTTCGAGATGAAATAGCGATTCCAAATATTGGAGAAAAACATTACAAGAAATACATGAGTCATTTATTAACCGTGTTTTTCTTTATATGGTTTTTAAATATTTTCGGATTAACACCACTAGGAATAAATGTTACTGGAAATATCGCAATTACATTTGGATTGGCAGTGATTACTTTTTTAATCACGAATCTTTCCGCCAATAAAAATTACTGGGGACACATTTTCTGGATGCCAGGTGTGCCAACTCCAATGAAAATAATCTTAGCTCCAATCGAATTAATGGGATTAGTAATCAAACCATTCGCATTAATGATACGTTTGTATGCAAACATGTTTGCAGGGCACATCGTTTTGATGAGTTTAATTGGTTTGATGTTTATATTCAAAAGTTGGGTTGGAAGTAGCTTGTCTTTCGTATTGTCCTTTATGATTTCTATTATTGAAATTTTAGTTGCCTTATTACAGGCGTATATTTTTACAATTTTGACAGCATTGTATTTTGGTTCTGCTGTTCAAGAGCATCATCATGACGAGGAAGCTCACTAAAAAAAGAATGTTTAATTTTTAATACATATATTTATGAACATGCCAAGAATTATTGGAGCAGGATTAGTAGTAATCGGAGTTGGAATTGGTGTTGGTAGAATTGGTGGTTCAGCAATGGACGCAATTGCACGTCAACCAGACTCTTATGGGAAAATCCAAACAGCTATGCTTATTGCAGCAGCTCTTGTTGAAGGAATCGGATTTGCAGCTTTATTTGCAGTATCAGAAAACTAGAAAAGACAAATAGCTGCAACGGTTGGTTGCAGCTATTGTTTTAAAATTACATTAAAAAAAGACTATAATTACATACATACTATGGATAAGTTAATAAATGATTTTTCGTTTGGTTTGTTTTTTTGGCAGACAATAATTTTCGTTGGATTAATTCTCCTTTTGAAAAAATTTGCATGGAAACCTATTCTTGATGCAGTTAACGAAAGAGAAGAAGGAATTAAAAACGCTTTGCTTTCTGCTGCTAATGCAAAAAAAGAAATGCAAAATTTACAATCTGACAACCAACGTATTTTACAGGAAGCTAGATTAGAAAGAGATACGATGCTTAAAGAAGCTCGTGAAATGAAAGAGAAAGTAATTGCAGACTCTAAAACTGAAGCGCAAGCACAAGGTTTGAAAATGATCGAACAAGCGAAAGCTGCTATTCAAAGCGAAAAAAATGCAGCTATGGCTGAATTGAAATCACAAGTGTCAACGTTGTCTCTAGAAATTGCTGAAAAATTATTAAAAGACGAATTATCTAACAAAGAAGCTCAAGTAAAATTGGTGGAAAAAATGTTAGGTGACGCTAAATTAAACTAAAATGGCAGGTACAAGAGCAGCAATTCGTTACGCCAAAGCAATCCTAGATATCGCAAATGATAAAGGTGTTGCCGAAGCGGTGAATAATGACATGAATTCCATTGCATCTACTATTTCTAGTAATTTAGAATTAAGTACATTCATTCAAAATCCAACAACCAAAGTTGAGGTTAAAGAAAGTGCTTTATTAGAAGTTTTTGCTGGAGTAAATGGAGTTACTAAAAGTTTGTTTCATTTATTATTTGAAAACAAAAGATTTGAAATTTTAGGAGCCATTGCTTCTGAATACAATCAACTTTTTGACGAAATGAATGGGGTTGAAGTAGCCAAAGTTACTACTGCTGTTCCTATGGATGCTGCATTAGAAGCTAAAGTTTTGGCTAAAGTGTCGACACTTTCAAATAAAAAAATCACAATCGAAAATATAGTAGACGCTTCAATCATCGGAGGGTTTATTTTAAGAATAGGCGATCAGCAATACAACGCTTCTATCGCAAACAGATTACAAGTATTAAAAAGAGAATTAAGTAACTAGTTATTTATAAATAATTATGGCGGAAATTAAACCTGCTGAAATATCAGCAATATTAAAAAAGCAAGTAGAGAGTTTTGAATCTGGTGCTACTTTAGAAGAAGTTGGTTCAGTTTTAAACGTTGGAGATGGTATTGCTCGTGTTTACGGGTTATCAAATGTTCAATATGGTGAACTTGTAGAATTCGATAACGGATTAGAAGGTATCGTTTTGAATCTTGAAGAAGACAATGTAGGTGTCGTTTTATTAGGACCATCAACAGGAATCAAAGAAGGTTCAACTGCAAAAAGAACACAACGAATTGCTTCACTTAAAGCGGGTGAACAAATGGTAGGTCGTGTTGTCAACACACTTGGTTTTCCAATTGATGGAAAAGGACCAATCGGTGGAGATTTATATGAAATGCCTTTAGAAAGAAAAGCTCCTGGAGTTATCTTCCGTCAGCCAGTTACCGAACCATTACAAACAGGAGTAAAAGCAGTAGACGCTATGATTCCAGTAGGTCGTGGACAACGTGAGCTAGTTATTGGTGACCGTCAAACTGGTAAATCTACCGTTTGTTTGGATACCATTTTAAATCAAAAAGAATTTTACGATGCTGGAAAACCAGTATTCTGTATATACGTAGCGATTGGACAAAAAGCGTCTACAGTTGCTGGAATTGCTAAAATGTTAGAAGAGAAAGGAGCTATGGCATATACCGTTATCGTAGCTGCTAACGCTTCAGATCCCGCTCCAATGCAAGTATATGCTCCATTCGCAGGTGCTGCAATTGGAGAATATTTTAGAGATTCAGGTCGTCCTGCTTTAATTGTTTATGATGATTTATCGAAACAAGCAGTAGCATATCGTGAAGTTTCTCTTTTGTTAAGAAGACCACCGGGACGTGAAGCTTATCCTGGAGACGTTTTCTACTTACACTCTCGTTTATTAGAAAGAGCTTGTAAAGTAATCGCTAATGATGAGATTGCTAAAAACATGAACGATTTACCAGATTCATTAAAAGGTATCGTAAAAGGTGGAGGTTCATTAACGGCTTTACCAATTATCGAAACTCAAGCGGGTGACGTTTCTGCCTATATTCCAACTAACGTAATCTCGATTACAGATGGACAAATTTTCTTGGATGGAGATTTGTTTAACTCTGGAGTTCGTCCAGCAATCAACGTAGGTATTTCGGTATCTCGTGTAGGAGGAAATGCTCAAATTAAATCAATGAAAAAAGTAGCGGGAACGTTAAAATTAGATCAAGCACAATTCCGTGAATTGGAAGCGTTTGCGAAATTCGGTTCTGACTTAGATGCGGTTACTTTAAATGTAATTGAAAAAGGAAGAAGAAATGTTGAAATCCTAAAACAAGGATTAAACAGCCCTTATACTGTTGAAAATCAAGTAGCAATTATCTATGCAGGTTCTAAAAACTTGTTGAGAAATGTTCCTGTAAATAAAGTAAAAGAATTCGAAAAAGATTTCTTAGATTACTTAAACAACAAACATAGAGATACATTAGATGCTTTGAAAGCAGGTAAATTAGATGATAAAATTACTGATATCATCGAAAATGCAGCTAAAGAAATTTCAGCAAAATACAACTAGAATTATTTTAAGTTTTGAATTATAAATTTTAAATGGGTTCCATAATTTATAATTCAAAATTTATAATTTAATATAATAAAAATGGCAAACTTAAAGGAAATCCGTAATAGAATTACTTCCGTTTCATCTACGATGCAAATCACATCGGCGATGAAAATGGTTTCTGCCGCAAAGCTAAAAAAAGCACAAGATGCTATTACAGCCATGCGACCTTATGCCGAAAAATTAACGGAATTATTGCAAAACCTTTCTGCAACACTTGATAGTGATACAGGAGGAGAATACACCAAACAAAGAGAAATCAAGAAAGTTTTGGTGATTGCAGTAACTTCTAACCGTGGATTATGTGGTGCTTTTAATACCAACGTCATTAAAGAAGTAAAAAGCAGAGCTGAATTCTATGCAGGAAAGCAAGTAGAAGTCTTCGCTATCGGAAAAAAAGGAAATGATATTTTAAAGAAAACACTAACGATTAGTGATAATCAAAGTGGTATTTTTGATGAACTTACTTTTGATAATGTAGCTACAATTGCTGAAGCATTAACAGCTAAGTTTATTTCTGGAGAATACGACAGAATCGAATTGGTTTACAATCAGTTTAAAAATGCGGCTACTCAAATTATTCAAACCGAACAATTTTTACCTTTAGCTCCAATAGTTTCTGATAAAGTAGTTTCTACAGGAGATTATATTTTTGAACCATCAAAAGAAGAAATCGTTTTAACCTTAATCCCAAAATCGCTAAAAACACAATTGTACAAAGCGATTAGAGATTCATTTGCTTCAGAACACGGCGCTCGTATGACTGCTATGCACAAAGCAACGGATAACGCTACTGAATTGAGGGATCAATTGAAATTAACTTACAACAAAGCACGTCAAGCTTCGATTACTAACGAAATCCTAGAGATTGTTGGTGGAGCAGAAGCTTTGAATGGATAAAAAATAGAATAAGAATAGGATAAAGCCAGTTCGTAGAGCTGGCTTTTTTTATTGGTTCAAATGAAATAAAAGAAATTCATAAAACACCGCTTTTTCTTCAATTCGGTTTTGGTAGGTGGAAATCTTACCATAATGTCCAGAGTTACTCATTGTCTTCAAATAAATAGGATTCTTTTGCGCCGCTCTATTTTGTAATCTTCCAGCAAATTTATAGGAATGAAATGGCGGAACTCGATCATCATTATCAGAAGTAATAATTAATGTAGTCGGATAATTGACATCTTCTTTAATGTTGTGAAAAGGAGAATAATTTAGTAAGTACTTGAATTCCGCTTCATTTGCAGGATTTCCATATTCATCGTAATGATACTTCCCAATAGTAAATTTGTCAAATTGTATCATATCAAATGCACCCACTTTCGGAACAACCACTTTAAATAAGTCGGGACGTAGAGTCATTGCTACACCCACCAGAAGTCCTCCTTGTGATGCGCCAGTGATTGCCAATTTGTTTGGCGAAGTATACTTTTCTGCAATTAAATACTCAGCTGCATCTATAAAATCGTTGAAACAATTCATTTTCTTTAGACCCATTCCGTTCTTATGCCATTTTCTCCCTTTTTCACCACCACCTCTAATTTCGGCATAGGCAAAAACACCACCTTTTTCTAAAAAATACAAGAGCCCGGTATCGTATGAAGGACCACTAACAACTCCAAAACCACCATATGCTTTTAGAAGTGTAGGATTATTTCCGTCTAAAACCATCCCTTTTTTATAGATAATAGTAATCGGAATATCTTGGTTGTCCCTGCTTTTATAAGTAATGATTTTTGTTTCAAAATGATTGAATGGGAACAACGTTGGTTTCGGAGGAAGAAAATCATTAAAATAAGGATTGGATCGCCCCGTTTCTATATTTAAAGTATAATTCAGATAGGGAATTGTATAGGAATAGAAGGTAACGAACAATTCTTTAGTCTTTTCATTGAGAAAATTAACATTAAAATCCATTCCGTAAGGCACATCAAACCTCCTTACAAAACCTCCATCTTTGTCGTATACAATCAAATAATTATTACCTAGCGCCTTATACTTGCAAATAATATACTCTTCGTAGAAGGCGGAATCAACAAGCAAATTATTGTACAATTGAGACACCACTAATTTTTCATCAGTTCTATTATTGATATCAAACGAACGAATTTCACCCCAATCGGATTCTTTAGAAGAAAAATAAATACGGCCATCTATATAATCTATAAAACGAAACCCACTAGTGTCATTATCAATATATTTTGTTAGTACAAATGGTTCTGTATTTAAATTAGCATAGTAATAAGAGCTAGTAGTTTCATCTTTGCTTTCTTCCTCAATAAATAATTTTCCTTTCTTCGTTAGAAAATTAAGGTTACCTTCTGTTTTTGTAGCATCAAAAATAAGTTTATCTTCATTTTGAAGCGTACCAATTTTATGATAGAAAATCTGATAGGTTGAGTCTCTTGCAAAAGAATTGTTATTACTATTTCGTTTGTAAAACACACCAGAATCATTGTTCCAAGCTACATTAGAAAATTTCACGTTGGTAAGAACATCTTCTAAATAATTATTAGGCTCTATCGTAACAAATCGGATTTCTTTTCTGTCACTTCCGTCGCTATTAATTTCATAAGCAATTTTTGCTGAATTTTTGGAAGGATAAAATGAAAAGATAGTAGCGTTTTCATCTTTAAAAACCTTAAATGGATCTACCAATTCAACAGCCTGTTCATTCAAGGTTTTTTTAAAACATAAAACCCCAGGTTTATTCTTTTGCATTCTATAAACCCCATAAAAAAAAGCGCCTTTTTTCATCGGTAAACCATTACTAGAATAAGCATCATAGTCCTTTATTTTTGATGCGATATCGTACTTTTTCTCGATTTCAGCGCTATGTAAGTTTATCACCTCGTTTTGAGCATTCGACCAATTGATAACTTCATTCTCTTTCATATTTTCCAACCAAGAATACTCATCTTGAAAAGCGATACCGTGCTTGGTTATAGTCTTAGGAACTTTTTTAGTAATTGGATATTGCTGAGAAAATCCCCAAAGGGTAAAAAAAAGCCAACCGAAAGTAAAAAAATGTTTTAGCATAAACTAAAGTTAAAGGTTGAAACAAATATAACGGGAATCCTTCATTAGATTTGACAGCATACAGAAATCTTTTGATTATTTTTGTTTCAAATAAAAACCAACAACTTGCAACTAAAAGAACTTCATACCCTCGAAGAAATACTTTCTCATTTCGATGTTATTCAATTTTTGTATCCTAATCTCAGTATCGAAAAATACGAAGCTTATTTAAAAGAAATGCTGCCACATAATTATGCGCAACTCGCAGTTTTTGATGAAGGAACTTGCATTGGTCTTACAGGGTTTTGGATAGGCTTCAAATTGTGGTCTGGAAAATATATAGAAATCGACAATTTTATTGTCCACCCTGATTATCGTCAAAAAGGTATCGGAAAAACAATGACCAACTATCTCGACCAAAAAGCAAAAGATCTAGATTGTACTATGATTGTACTTGACGCTTTTACTGGAAACTTCAAAGCACATCGGTTCTATTATAATCAAGGATACAGTCCTAAAGGATTTCATTTTGTAAAAATTATTAATGAGGAAAGTTTAACGTAAACAATCATGAAACAATTTATAAGGATTAGTGGTTTTATTATATTTCTTTTAAGTCTTACTTTCTGCTCTTCCCAAAAACAAATCACAACAAAAGCACCTCAAAAAATAGAGTCTGTCTATTATCAAGGTTGGATTGCTGGCCAAGAAATGGGAGGAAGAGGAATCAATGTGTTTTTAAAATTTGAAAACCAACTAGACAGTAAATTTGTATTAAAAAAAATGTATTTTCAAGATAAAGTAATCCACCTTGAAACGTCAAATACTACTTTATTCGTAGCGCGATTTTTCGAAAAACCTCCAAATCCTAATTTGATTTCAGACGAAAATGCTGAGTCAACAGTTAAAAACACAATTCCAAAATTATGTATCGGATTAAAGCCAAACGAAGCATTAGTTGAATATACCGAAAACAATACAACCCAATATTTCAAACTTGAAAACATAGAAGAAAAAGAACTTATTGCTTATCCAAGCACAAGACCAAGAAATTAGTTATTTTTACCTTTTAAATATGACAATTTGAGTCTTTATAAAAATCTTTTCAAACAAACCGCTATCTATGGACTGGCAACTGTATTGCCTCGCATGTTTAGTTTTTTATTGGTTCCAATCTATACCGAATTGTTACCTAAAGCTGCTTATGGGAAAGTGTCTATTATCTTTTCATGGATGATTTTCTTTAATGTCCTATTGGCCTACGGAATGGAAACTGCTTTCTTCCGTTTCTATAACAAAGAATCCAACAAAAAAAGTGTAGTAGAAACTACAACGGTTTCTATTTTTTGGTCAACAATATTGTTTTTATTCGTGTCACTTTTATTCCGAAATAGTTTAGCCAATTGGTCCGGAATAGACACACAATACATCACCTACACCATTTGGATATTAGTCCTAGACGCACTTGTTATTATTCCTTTTTCCAATCTTAGAGCCAATCAACATCCCATTTATTATTCTTGTATTAAAATCGGAAATGTAGTGGTCAATCTATTGCTAAACCTTTTTTTCTTACTTCTTTTACCGAAAATAGCACAATCCAATCCAACGGGTTTTCTTTCTGAATTCTATTTCGAAAATTTTCAAATAGGCTACATTTTTATCTCTAATATCATAGCGAGTTTTCTCACTTTCTTGGCATTATCACCCAATTATTTTCAAATCAAATGGCAATTCGACTTTGATCTTTGGAAACGAATGATGCGCTATGGACTTCCAATTCTTGTAGCCGGTATTGCCTTCGCCATCAACGAGCAATTCGATAAAATTCTACTCGGAAAACTATTGCCTTCCGACATCGCTGATTCCGAAGTAGGGGTCTATTCAGCATGCTACAAACTAGGGTTGTTTATGGTGCTTTTCCGAACCGCCTATACACTCGGAATAGAACCCTTCTTTTTTAGTCATGCCGATAAAGAAAACGCCACACAAACCTACGCCACCGTTACAAAATACTTTGTCATTTTTGGGTCGTTTATACTTTTAACAGTAATTGTTTTTGCCGATCTTTTCAAATACCTTATGATTCGTGATGCCTCTTATTGGGAAGCCATGAAAGTCGTCCCGCTCATCATTCTCGCCAACTTCTTTCTGGGCATCTACACGAATCTTTCGGTTTGGTACAAACTCATCGATAAAACCTATATTGGCGCCTACATTTCTATTATTGGCGCTGCAATAACGCTAGGACTCAATTTTCTATTGATACCAAAATTCAGCTATTACGGTTCCGCAATCGCCACCATTGCCGCGTACGGAAGTATGATGATCATTTCTTATATTATGGGAAACAAATACTATCCAATTCCGTATAACATGAAAAAAATTGGAGGCTATCTAAGCCTTTCAATTCTCTTTTCTACACTCTCTTTTTATTTTTTTAGAGAAAACTATTTTGTCGGGATTGCCTTATTATTGGCATTTTTATATTTCATTTATCACAACGAAAAAGAAACATTAACTCGAATTTTAAAACGGAAGTCGAATTAGGAGCTTGGATCCCGCTATTCGTTGCAATCTTTTGTGGCGAACAACGCCACAAAAGGATTTCCACTACTATCGGGGCTAGGGCATTCGAATACAAAATAACACTACATGAAAATCAACATTATCAACAAATCACAGCACGATTTACCCAATTACGAAACAATTGCTTCTGCCGGCATGGACCTACGGGCGAATCTCACCGAGTCCATAACCCTAAATCCGTTGGAAAGAACAATTGTAAAAACCGGTCTTTTTATCGAATTACCTATCGGATACGAAGCACAAGTTCGCCCACGAAGCGGATTGGCTGCCAAAAAAGGAATAACAGTGCTCAACTCACCAGGAACTGTCGATGCAGATTACCGAGGAGAAATAGGAGTCATATTGGTCAATCTGTCCAACGAACCTTTTGTCATCGAAAATGGCGAACGTATCGCACAACTCATCATCGCTCAACATGAACGAGCCGAATGGATTGAGGTCCAAGAACTCTCTCAAACATCTCGTGGTGAAGGCGGTTTTGGCAGTACGGGAGTGAAATAAATTTGGTTAATAACCGTCTTAAAACAAACATAAAACATTGCAAACTTTGCGAAAAACTTTGCGAACTTTGCGGTAAATTTTAATATCTATGAAAATAATAGTTCCCATGGCTGGACGTGGTTCCAGATTAAGACCACACACGCTTACAGTTCCTAAACCTTTAATTCCAATTGCTGGAAAACCAATCGTACATCGTTTGGTAGAAGATATCGCAGGAGTTATCAATCAAGACATCGAAGAAATTGCCTTCATCATTCATAAAGATTTTGGAACTCAAGTTGAAAAAGACTTGGTTGCTATTGCCGAAAAATTAGGTTCTAAAGGCACCATCTATTATCAAAACGAAGCATTAGGAACCGCACACGCCATTATGTGCGCCAAAGAGAGCATGACAGGCCCTATTGTTGTAGCGTATGCAGATACTTTGTTTCGAGCTGATTTTACTTTAGACACATCCGCAGATAGCGTAATTTGGGTAAAACAAGTGGAAGACCCAAGTGCTTTTGGTGTGGTGCAACTAAACGAGAACAATCAAATTGTAGATTTCGTTGAAAAACCAAAAGACTTTGTTTCGGATTTAGCAATTATCGGTATTTATTATTTCAAATCAGGGGAAGCTTTACGCTCTGAATTACAATATTTATTAGATAATAATGTTGTTAAAGGTGGCGAGTACCAATTGACCGATGGTTTAGAAAACATGAAAGTAAAAGGCCTCAAATTCGTTCCCGGAAAAGTTGACGAATGGATGGATTGTGGAAACAAAAATGTTACTGTAGAAACCAATTCTAGAATGTTAGATTTCTTACATCAAGACGGAGAAAACTTAGTACATTCTTCAGTGATCTTAGAACATTCAACGATTATTCCGCCTTGTTTTATCGGTGAAGACGTGATTTTGATTAATGCTACAGTAGGTCCAAATGTATCTTTAGGCAAAGGTTCTCATGTTTGTGATTCAAAAATCAAAAACAGTTTGGTGCAAAACCACTCTCATATAAAGAATGCGAATTTAGACAACGCAATGATAGGAAGCCATGCTAGTTTTAATGGAAATTTCACTAGTATAAGTATTGGAGATTATTCTGTTTTAGAATAGTAACATATGAATAAAATTGTTTTTACACTTTTCTTTGGAATCCTATTTTCCACATCGCTTTTGGCTCAAACCGAACCAGATGCTATTGCTTTGGCGGATGATGAATTTCAAAATGCGTTCTACGAATCTTTGTTACAAAAAGGAATCGAAAACTACGATAAAGCGATTACGGCACTTGAAAAATGTAAAAAATTAGAACCCAATAATGATGTGGTTTTCTTTGAAATGGGCAAAAATTATTTAGCGCAAAAGAACTATAAAGACGCTTATGATTCTTTCGAAAAAGCGACTAAAATTAATTCACAAAACAAATGGTATTGGGTCGGGATGTATGATGTTTGTTATGAAACCAAAGATTTCACTCAAGCCATTGTTATTGTCACCAAGTTGATTGAATTTAAGAAAGAATACAAAGAAGATTTGGTTTCATTGTATATGAATACACAACAATTTGATAAAGCACTGGCATTGATAAATGATCTCAATGATACGGTTGGGAAATCAGATCAAAGAGAAAATTATAAAACACAAATTCTAAGAGAATCTAAATTTCAGAATGCTGAAAGAGACAATCTAATCGCTCAGATTAAAAAATATCCTAAAGAAGAATCCAATTATGTTGCCTTGATATTTCTCTATTCGGAAAATAATCAAGAAGACAAAGCTTTAGAAATCACGAAACAACTTGAAAAAGAAATCCCTACTTCAGACTGGGCT
Organism: Flavobacterium sp.; assembly: GCA_043783565.1. Taxonomy (GTDB): domain Bacteria; phylum Bacteroidota; class Bacteroidia; order Flavobacteriales; family Flavobacteriaceae; genus Flavobacterium. The sequence goes on from JAYVZG010000038.1 coordinate 48,568, forward strand.
CAGGTGAGTTTGTTTAAATATCATTTGAACAATAATGATGGAGCCAACGGAGTCCAATCAATGAATAAAGTATTGGCTAGTTCTAAAATTGATTCTAAAATTAAACACCGAATGCTCAATGAGTTTCTGATTTTTATCAAAGACAATCCCGAATTTGATGCAGATTTAGAAAAGGCTATTTCTTATTTTGATTCCGATAAAGAAGTGAAAGTAGCTAAAGAAATTGGGAAGTTTTATCATAACAAATCCAATTGGGATAAAGCAATCAAGTATTACGAAATGCATCTCAAAAGCAATTCGGAAGATATTGAAACGCAATTATTATTACTACAAATCTATACTGAAAAGCTACAGTTTGATGTTTTGGCTAAAAAATCTGAAAGTTTGCAAGAATTGTTTCCTTCTCAACCACAATTTTATTATTATGCAGGCTTGGCATATAATCAATTGGGGCAATTTAAAAAGGCAAAAGACAGTCTTGAGTCTGGGTTAGATTATGTTGTAGACGATATTGCATTAGAAATTAATTTCAACATTCAACTTGGGGAAGCATGCGCTGGATTAGGCGATCTGAAAAAGAAAGAAAACTATTTCTTAAAAGCGGATGCCTTAATGAAACAAAAAAAGTAATGTATAAATATTTTCTAATAGTAGTTGTTGGAGTGTTATTTTCATGTAAGTCAAAAGCTGTTTTGGTGGAAGGAAAAGCAAAAAATGCATTGTCTTCAGATGCAATCATCTCCAATCATTATCACAATAAAAAAGAGTTTTCAACGCTGTATATAAAATCTAATGCCCATTATGAAGATAAAAAACAAAGCCAAAGAGTAACGGCTGAAATCAAGATAAAAAAAGACGAGATCATTTTAATTAGTATTCGATTTATTGGGATTACAATGGCTAAAGCGTTAATTACGCCAACTAAAGTGCAGTATTACGAGAAGATAAACAACAGTTTTTTCGAAGGAGATTATTCTACTTTGAGTCGATGGTTGGGAAGTGATTTGGACTTTAATAAAGTACAAAACATGTTGTTAGGAGAAGCTTTAGACGACTTAAATAAAGGAAAATTTACGGCTAATATTGTGGATCAAATGTTTAAACTAGAAGATAGTACAGATGTAAATACGAAGAAATCTTATTTTTTTGAATCTGAAAAATATTTAATTAAAAAACAACAAATTTCACAAAAAGAGCAAGATCGAACGTTACAAATTGTCTATCCTAATTATTCAGATTTTAATCAAATAGCAATGCCAACCAACATTATTATTGATGCTGTTCAAAATAAAGAAACAACCAATATAACAATCGATTATAATACGATTACTTTCAATGAAGATCTTTCTTTTCCGTATAGTGTTCCGGAAGGATATGAACAAATTTTTATTAACTAGCGCTCAAAATTACGCACGATGTCTAAATATATTTTAAGCCTTTTATTTGTATTAATTTCCTCATTTATGTGGGGACAACTAACGCCACAAGAAAAACTCGAACAACGTAAATCTCAAATTTTACGGGAAATAAAAGAGAAAGAAGACCAATTGAAAAATGTTCAATCAAAAGAGAAAACGGTAAAAACACAACTTAAAATTCAAACCGAAAAGATTAAACTCAAAGAAAATCTGATTCATACAACCGAGAAACAAACCAAATTGTTAAACAATGATATGTATATCAATCAGATCAATATCAATCGTCTTAAAAAAGAATTGGTTTTATTGAAAGTAGATTATTCTAAAATGATTTCAAAATCCTATAAAAGCCGCTCAGAACAAAGTAGAGCGATGTTTTTATTGTCTTCAGAAAGTTTTCTTCAAGCGTATAAAAGAGCTCAATACATGAAGCAATATGCTAGCTATCGAAAAACTCAAGGTGCCGAAATTCAAGAAAAAACTCTAGATTTAGAAGGTTTTAATCAAATAATTGGCGTTCAAAAAACAGAAAAGCAAAAATTAATTGTAGAAAACGAGAAAGAAAAAACGGAATTAGAGAAAGAGAAACAAATTCAACAAGAATTAGAAAAAGCAATCAAAAAGGATAAGAAACAGATTGTTGCCGAGATCAAGAAAAAACAGCAAGAAACCAGAGCGATTGATAATCAAATTGAAAAATTATTAAAAGCAGCAATTGCCGCAGCTAATAAAAAAACAGCAACAGCGGTAGCAAAAGCCAATCCTAAAACAACAACTGCAGCAGCCACTAAAGCTACTGAGACCTCTGCTAAAATTGTATTAACCTCAGAAGGACAATTAATCGCGAATAATTTTAAAGCCAATAAAGGGAAATTGCCTTGGCCAGTAGAAAAAGGATTTGTTTCTTTGGGCTATGGAGATCAAGCACACCCAGTATATAAAACACTCTTTGTTCATAATAGTGGCGTTGAAATTACAACAGATCAAGGCGCAAATGCAAGAGCTGTTTTTGGTGGCGAAGTAATAAGCGTCATGATATTATCTCCAGTAAATAAAGCAGTGATGATTCAACACGGGGATTATTTCACGGTATATCAGAATTTGAGCAGCGTTAGTGTTAGTAAGGGAGACAAAGTTTCGACCAAACAACCTATAGGTAAAATTCGAACAAGTGGTGACACAGGCAAAACCGTTTTAAAGTTTACGATTTCTCAAAACACAACGTATAGTAATCCAGCCAGTTGGTTGTTTAATATGTAATTTAATTTTAAATTAATATCTTATGAAAAAAGCACTACTTTTTCTTTTTCTATCTTTTTCAAGCTTTTCATTTTCACAATCATTAAACGGGCCTGAAAGTATTGAATGGGACACTGCCAATTCGAGATGGTTGATTGGAAATAAAGGAAACGGAACCATACTTGCAAGAAGCGAAACAGGAATCTTAAGTAATTTTGTTTCTGGAATTCCTTCAGGGCCATATGGTATTGAAATTTTAGGAAATGTGTTGTATTCCTGCGAAGGTGGAATTATTAAAGGGTACGATTTAACTTCAGGAAGTACTGTTTTTACTCTAAACGTAAATGGAACTTTTTTAAACGGTTTGACTTCAGATGGAGTTGGATTTTTATATACTACTGATTTCTCAGCAAAGAAAATCTTTAAAGTTGATGTGAATGCAGTTACTTTTTCAACAATAGCTTCGGGACTTGTAAAAACCCCAAATGGGATTATATATGATGGAGAGAACAATCGTTGTGTTTATGTAACTTGGGGAGCCAATGCTCCAATAAATGCAATTAATTTAACAACGAATGCAATTTCTACGTTATTAGCAACGACGCTTAGCAATTGTGACGGAATCACTAGAGATAGTTGTGGCAATTATTATGTATCCTCTTGGGGAAACAATCGACTTAATAAGTTTGATGCTTCGTTAACAGGGACGCATACGGTGCTTCCAACGGTGTTAAATAGTCCAGCAGACCTTGACACAAAATTTGGAACAGTGAGCGATATCATTGGGAATACCAATTCAAATAATACAATTACACTAACGACGGTTACTTTACCCGTTGCTGAGATTGTTTATGGAGATGTAACAATGACCACAACGGCAACTTTTCAATCGTATCAATGGTATTTTAATGGTGTATTAATAGATGGCGCGACGAATCAAACGTATATACCAATCCTTCAAGGTGAATATTATTGTGTCGTTACTCAAAATAATTGTTCGGCTCAATCTAATGTAATTACAGCTCCTTTCTTAAGTAATAGTGCGTTTGAATCTAACAATGAAATCAAACTCTATCCTAATCCGGCTAACGATGAGATCACTATTTCTTTTAATGGAAATTTAGAGGGAGATTATTCTATTATCAATTTATTAGGACAAACTGTAAATACAGGTAAAGTAAGTATAGCTACAGATACAAAACAAATAGACATTTCCGTTTCAAATTTAAAAGCTGGAAGCTATTTTCTACAATTAAAAAGTAATGGAGTACTAGAAAACATCAAATTTTTGAAAGAATAATATCTTAAACAAACAAAGCTTTTAACTCGGTTGCATCGCTAGGTTTCATTTTCCCAGCCAAAACTAAACTTAGTTGTTTTCGACGCAAAGCACCTTCAAATCGCTCTTTTTCTAAATCAGTTTCAGGAATCACAGCTGGTACTTCAACAGGTCTTCCCGTATCGTCAACGGCTACAAAAGTATAGATGGCTTCGTTGGCTTTGCTGCGAATACCAGATTCGCGATCTTCCACCCAAACATCCAAATAGATTTCCATAGAGCTTTTGAAACTTCTTGAAACTTTAGCTTCGACAGTAACAACACTTCCTAAAGGAATCGCTCTGTTAAAAGCCACATGATTTACAGAAGCAGTGACTGTAATTCTTCTTGAATGTCTTCTTGCTGAAATACTCGCCGCACGATCCATACGAGCTAATAATTCACCACCAAAAAGATTGTTTAAGGGATTGGTTTCGCTTGGTAAAACTAGGTCAGTTAAAACCGTTAAAGATTCAGAAGGGTTTTTCGGATGCATGTTTTTTAACTTAAGTTCAGATTGGCCTTAGGGCTTCGGATGCAAAGATACTGACACTGCATAAAAAACCCCGTGAGTTACGGGATAATTTTTTATAAAGCTTTTACCATTAACCAAGCATCTGGATTATTTGCTTTTTGAATTTCAAGCATTGCTTGTTGCGCTTCGGCATACGTGGCATAACTCCCATATAATACAGGAAATAAACCATGTTTGTTTGGGACTATTCGTCTAGCTTTAAAACCAGATTTGAGTAAATCAGTATAAATGTTTTGTGCGTTTTCTTCCTTTCTAAAAGCACCTGCCACGATATGATAAAGCAGTTTTTCTTCTTTTACAGTTAAAGTAACAGAAGGAATTGGGGTTTCGATTAAGAAAGTAGCTTCTTGAATTTTATTTTGAACTTGTTTTTGAACAGCAGTTTCTACTAATAAAGTTTCTTGAGAAACATGATTTTCAAACATTTTATAACCTATTGTCCCCGTAACACTAAATGCCAATACAAGAATTGCTGCATATTTAAGATAAGGTCTTCCTTTACTAACTTCAGGAGTAAACTCAATTACGTCTTTTTCTTCAGCTATAAAATCTTCTTCTTTAAGAGATGGTTCTTCTACTTGTTTGCTTTGTTCTCTTTTTACTGCTGGAGAAACAAATGAATTCAATCCAAAAGATTCTTTGAGATAATTAATGTTTTCAGAAGGCGTAAAAACTAAATTCTTTTCGGAATTCATATGTAACTCACCAATATTCTTTAATGTAAATCTTTCGTTTACATGAATAATACTATTCCAAATAACCACTTCACTTTCGATAGAAGCAACGGCATTTTCATAAGTAGTTTTTTCTATTTGAGAAATATGATTGGCTAATAATCCGTCATTATTTTTTAAATGAGAATTAAACGAAACAACTTTCTTTGGAGGGTAAAAAGAATTTGTATTTTCATGCAAATGTGCCGATTGCATTTCGGTTAAAAAAGCCCCGAAACCAGGAACGGTTACACATTGATGACGGTATAAAAGTTGTGAAATATAATGCTCGATCTTCATAGCAACAAAGTTATACAATGCCATAGAGTAGCAAAATTTTATTCACAATTTTTATTAACAATTGAGATAAATTTTATACTTTTCAGTTTCAAACAGTTACTATGCGCCACGAAGAATTATTTTATGTATTAGCCTTGTTAAAAGTGGAAGGTGTGGGCGATATTGTCGCCAAAAAACTACTCTCTCATTGTCAAGAACCTTCTTTAGTTTTCAAATCAAAAGCCTCTCAATTAAATGCTATTGATGGTATCGGAAGTGTTTTGTTACGAAAATTAAAAGACAAAACGATATTTCAGAAAGCCGAAGCGGAACTACAATTTATGGAGAAAAATCAAATAAACGTTTCTTATTTTCAAGAAGAAAATTATCCTGATAGATTAAAACATTGTGTTGATGGACCCGTTTTGTTGTTTTCATCAGGAAATATAAATCTAAAAAACAGAAAAATTATAAGCATAGTCGGAACACGTCAAATCACTTCCTATGGAATGGATTTTTGTAAAAAACTGATTGCTGATTTGGCACCACTGGACCCAATAATTGTTAGTGGATTTGCTTATGGTGTTGACATTGTAGCGCATCAATCAGCTCTTGAACACAAGTTGCAAACCATCGGTGTTGTGGCTCACGGATTGAATCAAATATACCCCAAAGCACACAAGAAGTACGTTCATCGTATCGAAGAAAATGGTGGTTTTATGACCGAATTCTGGAGTACATCTAATCCGGATAAAGAAAACTTCGTGCGTCGTAATCGAATTGTAGCTGGGATTTCTGAAGCTACGATTGTCATAGAATCCGCTGATAAAGGAGGTTCGTTAATTACAGCTAATTTAGCCGTTGATTACAATCGGGATGTGTTTGCGGTTCCAGGAAGAGTAGGAGACAAATACAGTCAAGGGTGTAACACTCTTATTAAAACTCAAAAAGCAAATGTATTAACGGGCGCTTCGGATGTGATTTATGGTCTTAATTGGGATATAGAAACAACATCAAAACCAATTCAAAAACAACTTTTTGTGTCTCTAGATCAAGACGAACAAAAAGTGTATGATTTTCTTTTAATGAGAGGAAAGGAACTACTTGACATTATTGCATTGGAGTGTGACTTTCCGATCTTTAGGATTTCTGGAATTTTATTAAACATGGAGTTAAAAGGCGTCATTCGACCTTTGCCAGGTAAATTATTTGAAGCGATTTAATTGGTAGCAAAACCCAGTTTTTCACGAACGCGATTCAAAACCCCAATAGCAACAACTTGAGCTTTGGCGGCACCTTTAAGTAAAGCCAAATCAATTTCTGGCAGATTGTTCATATAATAAATATAAGTTTCTCTTTCGGTTTTGAACTTTTCTACAATCAATTCAAACAAATCTTGTTTAGCATGACCGTATCCATAATCTCGATTAATATTCGCATAATTTTGAGCCATGATATTTAGTTGGCTTTCCGACGCCAATAATTTATAGATTCCAAAAACGTTACAAGTTTCAATATTTTTAGGCTCCTCTAATGGCGTGCTATCAGTTTCAATTGACATAACTTGTTTGCGCAACGCTTTATCATCTAAAAATATATTGATGATATTATTGGCAGATTTACTCATTTTTCCACCATTCGTTCCAGGGACATATTTGGTTTCTTCTTGAGTAGAAGCTTCTGGAATAACAAATGTTTCTCCCATTTGATGATTGAATCTCGAAGCTACATCTCGCGTCATTTCGATATGCTGCAATTGATCTTTCCCCACAGGTACAAATTGAGCATCATATAGTAAAATGTCAGCAGCCATCAACATTGGATAGGTAAACAATCCAGCGTTTACATCCTCCAAACGATCCGCTTTGTCTTTAAAAGAATGGGCTAAAGTCAAACGTTGATAAGGAAAAAAACAACTTAAATACCAAGATAATTCAGCGGTTTGAGGCACATCCGATTGACGGTAAAAAACAACTTTATCGGTATTCAATCCACACGCTAACCAAGCTGCAGCAGTACTGTAGTTGTTGTATTGCATAATTTCACTCGATTTGATTTGAGTTATCGCATGCAAATCAGCAATAAAAAGAAACGATTCGTTTTCGGGACGATTAGACAATTCAATGGCTGGAATAATGGCACCTAATAAATTTCCTAAATGTGGCGTTCCTGTACTTTGTATTCCCGTGAGTATTTTGGACATAGTCAACTAAATTTTGGCAAAGGTAAATGATTTGATAAAAATACAGATTGAATTCTTACTTTTGAAGAGATGAAAATAGTTAAAATTATTTTTTGGATACTTTGGCGCATTTGGTTTTACCTAATGATGGGAATTCCAATTCTGATTATGTTTCCTTTTTTAGTAGTTTCTATACTGAAAGAAGAATGGTATCGGTATTTTTTTGTGATGGCTAGAATTTGGGCAAAATTCATTTTAATTACTTCTGGATTTTATTATAAAGTCAAGTCTGAGCAAGTCATCGAGATGGATAAAAGCTATATGTTTGTCGCCAATCACACTTCGATGACGGATATCATGTTGACATTGGCAGTCATTAAAAACCCATTTGTTTTTGTTGGAAAAAAAGAGTTGGCGAAGATTCCTTTGTTTGGATTTTTTTATAAAAGAACCTGTATTCTTGTTGATAGAAACAGTACACGGAGTAGAATGGAAGTGTTCAATCGAGCTCAAAAACGATTGCATCAAGGACTGAGTATTTGTATATTTCCAGAAGGAGGAGTTCCCGCAGATGAGTCGGTGGTTTTAGATGATTTTAAAGATGGGGCTTTTCGATTAGCGATTGAACATCAAATCCCGATTATTCCCTTAACATTCATGGACACTAAAAAAAGATTTTCCTATACTTTTTTTAGTGGGAGTCCAGGTTTAATGCGTGTTTTTATTCATCCGTTAATTCCTACTACAGGTAAAACTATTGAGAACAAAAAAGACATTAGAGAAGTCAAAGAAAGAGTTAGAGAAGTAATTCACAACCAACTTTTAAAGACATAAAAAAACCCGAACGAATCGGGTTTCTTTGTTATGCTTCTTTTTCTTTAATAAACACTTTAATTTTTTGTTCTAATTCATCCGCCAATTCAGGATTGTCTTTGATAAGAACTTTTACAGCATCACGACCTTGACCTAATTTGGTGTCGCCATAACTAAACCATGAACCCGCTTTTTTGATGATTTCAAATTCAACGGCTAAATCTAAAATCTCACCGGTTTTAGAAACGCCTTCGCCATACATAATATCAAATTCTGCTATTTTGAAAGGCGGTGCCACTTTGTTTTTTACCACTTTTACTTTCGTTCTATTTCCAATTACATTATCCCCATCTTTTATTTGAGAAGAACGACGAATATCTAAACGGATGGAAGCATAAAATTTCAAAGCGTTTCCTCCTGTTGTGGTTTCTGGATTTCCGAACATCACCCCGATTTTTTCACGAAGCTGATTGATAAAAAACACAGTACAATGCGTTTTGCTAATAGTTCCAGTAAGTTTTCTCAAGGCTTGCGACATCAATCGAGCGTGCAATCCCATTTTAGAATCGCCCATTTCACCTTCAATTTCACTTTTTGGAGTTAAAGCAGCAACCGAGTCAATTACTACAATATCTATAGCTCCTGATCGAATTAAGTTTTCAGCAATTTCTAGAGCTTGTTCCCCATTATCAGGTTGAGAGATAATTAAATTTTCAATATCAACCCCTAATTTCTCTGCATAATTTCTATCGAAAGCGTGTTCAGCATCGATAAAAGCTGCAATGCCACCCGCTTTTTGAGCTTCGGCAATGGCATGTAAAGTCAAAGTGGTTTTTCCAGAAGATTCAGGTCCGTAGATTTCAATAATTCTCCCTTTTGGATACCCATTTACCCCTAAAGCTAAATCCAATCCTAGCGAACCAGATGAAATAGTTTCTACTTCTTCAACGGCTTTATCGCCCATTTTCATTACGGTTCCTTTTCCGTAAGTTTTGTCAAGTTTATCAAGCGTTAGTTGTAATGCTTTTAATTTGGCTTCTTTTTCTGAACTCATCTTTTCCTTCATTTATTGTACACTTATTTTTCGTAAAAATACTTCTTTTTTCTCAAGTTGCAAGAGTAGATATTGTCGATTTTAAAAATGTTATGAGCATTTTTAAAAATGTTATTTATTCTATTTAATAGCGTTTATTTTTTTAAAAAAGCGGCCCATTTTTCAAACCGATCCACATCTTTTAAAGTAAAAAAAGTTTGTGCCATATCAATCGCCATTTCTCTTTTTTGAGTCTCACTTTCACAGATTTGAATGCCAAGTTCATAAATATTTTCTGCTTCTTCATAGTTTTGGAGTTGAAGTAAAGCAAAACCCATTTCCCGATACAACATAAAATTAGTAGCTTCGTGAAGCAAACCTTTTTTTAATATAGCTATAGCGTTTTCATAATTTCCAATAGAATTATAGGCAAAGGATAATTCGAAAACAAGGTTTTTAGCTTTAGGATTTATCGTAAAAGCTTTTATTAAATAGGGTATTGCTACATTACTTTTATTAACTTTATTATAATGATAACCCAACAAAACGTAGTCTTCTGCGGTTTTCACTTTATCATCATAGAGTTGAAGCCATTGAGGTTTTTCTGGCAAATTCAATGATTCTATTTGATCGGAAGCTACTAAATAAAGCAAAGGAGTTTTTGGGTCTAATTTACTTTTCAATATAAGGTTTTGTGAGCTGTTTTTCAACATCAAATTTGAATAGGAGTCGATAACAAGTTCAGCATAATAAGTAATAGAAAACCCTATTATTTCATCTAAATAAACATATCCCAAAAGATAATTATTGACAGCTATATTATTATTGGGCAAAACAACCCAATGATCTACGGCGTCAATATATTCTGTTTCGAATTGGATATTGGGTTGTTTACTTAATTGCCCTAATATTAAAGAGGAATAAAAAAGGAATATGGCGAGTATAAAAAATCTTTTTGGCATGATTCGATAGTATGTTTCAATTTTCTATATCAAACCTAAATATTTAAAAATATTAAATTGTATAGATTTTCTACATTAATTGTTAAAATTGAATAATTTAAAAAAAGTCTATTTGTATGAACGCAATGGTTTTAGAGTATTAAAAAGAAAATTATTTAGTACTTTTGGCAATAAATTTTTTTGAAATGGAAAAAATTCTATCGTACCCCATATCAGCAATAGCAATACTATTGTTTCTTTTGGGTTTGATTGTTTTTCATCCGATTCAATGGATTTGTTTTAACCTTTTCGGATACCAAGCTCACAAAAAAAGTGTCGATTATTTGAATTTATATTTGTTGCGGATCACACTCCTTTTAGGCACAACGTATAAAATCGAGAATCGAGAATCAATTCCAGAAAATGTTCCATTAATTTTTGTTGCCAATCATCAAAGTTTGTATGACATCATTGGGATTATTTGGTTTTTGAGAAAATTCCACCCCAAATTTGTTAGTAAAAAAGAATTGGGAAAAGGAATTCCAAGTATATCCTACAACTTACGTCATGGAGGATCTGTTTTAATTGATAGAAAAGACCCGAAACAAGCCATTCCAACCATAAAAAAATTAGCCGAATATATCGAATTACACCATCGAACTGCTGTAATTTTTCCAGAAGGAACTCGAAGTAAAACGGGAAAACCCAAAGAATTTGCACAAAGTGGGTTAAAAATATTATGTAAATATGCTCCTTCAGCGTATGTGATTCCAATATCTATTAATAATTCTTGGAAATTTGTAAAATATGGCTTTTTCCCTTTTGGTTTAGGAAATCGTATTATCTTTACCATTCACAAACCATTAGCTGTTAAAGATTTTACTTTTGAAACCTTAATGGAGAAAACAGAAAATTCAATAATTCAAGCAATAAAAATATAATTACCAAACAATGTCTATAAAAAACATACGTCTAGAAGTGATGCAATTTCTAGAAAATAAAGTAGAAGGATTCATGGATGAATACTTGATTCCTGTAGAAAAAATATGGCAGCCCTCTGATTTTTTACCCAATTCTGAAAGCGATACTTTTTTTGAAGAAGTAAAAGAACTTCGCGAATTAGCCAAAGATTTACCCTATGATTTTTGGGTTGCAATGGTTGGAGACACCATTACTGAAGAAGCATTACCCACCTATGAATCCTGGTTGATGGATGTAGAAGGCGTTGATAATGTTGAGCGGAATGGTTGGTCAAAATGGGTTCGCCAATGGACAGGGGAAGAAAACCGACATGGTGATGTTTTGAATAAATACTTGTATTTGTCGGGCCGTGTCAATATGCGCGAAGTTGAAATTACAACCCAACATTTAATCACTGACGGATTTGATATTGGAACCGGAAGAGATCCGTATAAAAATTTTGTATATACTTCTTTCCAAGAATTAGCTACGTATGTTTCTCATAATAGAGTGTCTCAGCTGGCAAAAACCTATGGAGATAATAAATTGTCTAAAATGTGTAAAATGATTGCTGGAGACGAAATGCGTCACCATCATGCGTATAGTGAATTTGTGACTCAAATTTTTAAAGTCGATCCAAGTGAAATGATGTTGGCTTTCAATCATATGATGAGAAATAAAATCACTATGCCAGCAGGGTTTTTAAGAGAATCTGGGCAACAAATTAGCGCAGCTTTCGAACAGTTTTCAAATTCTGCTCAACGAATCGGAGTTTACACAGCCAATGACTACGTAGATATTATGCAAAAACTCATCGATAAATGGGAAATAGATAAAATCACTGGTTTGACTGATGAAGCTGAGAAAGCAAGAGATTATTTGATGAAACTTCCAGGAAGAATGGCTAAAGTTTCTGAAAGAATGGTTATCCCATCTGATTCTTTCATTTTTAAATGGGTGGAGCCAGCAGTAGCGAGATAAAATTCCAATATTGAATACACAATAGCGAATGTTGAATTTTGAAGTGTACGCGCTTTAAAATTCAACATTTTTTAATATTAAAACAATGAACCATTTGGATATAATTTCTAAAACCATCACGTTTGTAAAACAACAATTGGCGAATGCCGAAGGCGGACACGATTGGTTTCACATCGAGCGAGTGTATAAAAATTCCTTGTTGATTGCTCAATCTGAAAATTGTGACGAAACCGTTGTGAAATTAGGCGCATTGCTTCATGATATCGCCGATAGTAAATTTCATAACGGAGATGAAACCATCGGACCTAAAGTAGCCAAAGATTTTTTAGAGAAAGAAGCAGTAGATGATGCGATGATTAAACATGTTTTGAACATCATTGAAAACATTTCTTTTAAAGGAGGCAATTTTGATAAAAACTTCACTTCCAAAGAATTAGAAATCGTACAAGATGCTGACCGTCTCGATGCTATTGGTGCAATTGGAATTGCTAGAACTTTCAACTACGGTGGATTCAAAAACAGACCGTTATACAATCCAGCGATTGCACCAAATCTTCATATGACAAAAGAAGAATATAAGTCGAGTGAAGCACCGACAATCAATCATTTCTACGAAAAATTATTGTTGCTAAAAGACAAAATGAACACGGAAACCGGGAAACAAATTGCCCAAGAACGCCATCATTTTATGGAAACATTCCTGTCGCAGTTTTATGCTGAATGGGATGGGGAGAAATAAAATGGAATGTTAATTCCCTTTAAACTCCGCTTTCCTTTTCTCCAAAAACGCAGTTGTTCCTTCTTTAAAATCTTCTGTTCCAAAGCATTTTCCAAACGATTTAATTTCAGTTTCAAAACCGTTAACGCCGTCTTTAAAATTGGCATTCACCGCTTTAATTGCTTGACTAATGGCAACAGGAGAATTTTTTAAAATACGTTCCGCGATTCCATTACAAAAAGCTAATAATTCTGCTTGAGGCACAACATGATTAACTAATCCAACTCGATAAGCATCCTCTGCAGTTATCATTCCAGCCGTCATAATCATTTCCATAGCACGGCCTTTACCGACTAATTGTGGTAGTCTTTGCGTCCCGCCATAACCAGGAATCACACCTAAAGAAACTTCGGGCAATCCCATTTTGGCATTGTCGGAAGCCACTCTAAAATGACAAGACATCGCTAATTCTAATCCGCCACCTAAAGCAAAACCATTGATAGCTGCTATTACTGGTGTTCGTAATTTTTCTACAAAATCAAACAACAATTCTTGACCTTGTGCTGCCAATTGTGCGCCTTCTTCGACAGAGAAATGAGCAAATTCAGCAATATCAGCGCCAGCAACAAAAGCCTTTTCTCCTGTTCCTGTTAGAATGATTACTCGAATAGAAGCGTCCAATTCTAACGTATTAAAAGCATGATGCAATTCTTGAATAGTTGCTACATTTAAAGCATTGAGTTTTGTGGGGCGATTGATAGTAATGGTTGCAATAAAACTGTCATTGGCAACGAGAATATTTTCATAGTTCATAATTTATGAGTGTATTAGTGGAAGCGCTACCATAAATGTAGTGCCTTTTCCATGTTCCGATTCAAATGTAATTGTTCCTTTATAATTTTCAATAATATTTTTAATAATTCCTAAACCCAATCCCATACCACTGTTTTTGGTGGTGAATTTCGGCTCGAAAATTTTATCAATAAATTGATCTTCGATGCCTATTCCGTTATCTTTTACCAAAATAATCACTTCATTAGGATGCCTTCTTACGGATACTAAAACCGATTTGTATTCTTGATTTTCTGGAATAGATTGAATGGCATTTTTTACCAAATTAGTAATAATTCGAATCAATTGGGTACGATCCATTTTGGAAATAATTTCGCTTTCGTCACTTTCAAAAACAAGATAATCTTCATTGAATATATCTAACGCCAACTCAACTACTTCAACTACATTTAAAGTCTCGTTCTGTTGCGCAGGCATCGAAGCAAAATTCGAAAAGGCCGAAGCTACGGCACTCATCGTATCTATTTGTTGAATTAAAGTTTCAGAGTAATCTTTAATTTTTTGTTTCAATTCCGGATCGTTCGCATCAAACTTACGTTGAAAACTTTGAACGGTTAATCGCATTGGGGTTAAAGGGTTTTTGATTTCATGTGCCACTTGTTTTGCCATTTCTCGCCAAGCTTCTTCTCGTTCGCTTTGGGCTAATTTTAAAGCACTTTTTTCGAGTTCATCGACCATTCCGTTATAAGCCTTGATAAGTAAATTGATTTCTTTACTATTGGCTTCTAAAACAATTTTCTCGTTTTTCTGATTCAAACTGGTTTCCCTTAATTTGTCGGAAATGGTTTTAAGAGATTGTGTGATATAAGAAGATAAAAAATACGCCAAAGCAAAGGCAATCAATAACATGAAAGCATAGACTTGACCTAAACGAATTAAGAAACTTTGCAATTCTTTTTCATAAAAACCATCGTCTTCTACATACGGTAAGTTGAGAATACCAAGTGGTTTGAATTTCTCATCTTTAATCTGACTGAAGGAGGATCGGTTTTTGACGCCGTCAATATTCTTGATGTCAACGTATCTTTTTTCGATAGAAGATTGCACCAATTTTAAAATGTATTTCGGAATTGGAGGTGAAACACTATCAATTGAGAAAGAAGCTTTAGAGGATTTGAGTAACTTTCCGTTTAAATTATAGATGTTAATTTCGAGGTTGTGAATTTGTGCTAATTCATGAATTTTATCTTTAAAAATCAAGCCTAAATTCCTTGAAGTCAATGGATAAGTTGTAGTCGAGAGTACATAGTTAATATGTTCTTTAATCGCAGTTTCTTTACGTTCTAAACGTTCTTGA
This sequence comes from Flavobacterium sp., assembly GCA_043783565.1. Classification (GTDB taxonomy): domain Bacteria; phylum Bacteroidota; class Bacteroidia; order Flavobacteriales; family Flavobacteriaceae; genus Flavobacterium. Next base: position 63,847 of record JAYVZG010000038.1, read on the forward strand.
TGATAATCTTTGGCTTCGTTTTTAAACTGAATAATCGAAATCGAAGCCATCAATATGGAGGCAATCAAAATCAATACAATCATCGAAAGGAAAATCCTAATTCGTAAGGAAAGCATCGACATTTTGAATTTTGCAGCCATTTCTAGGATTGATTACGTTCTCGAATTTTTTTGTAAAATTTAAAACCAAGCATTATCAAAACCGAGAATAAAACAATTCCAACAACGCCGTAAATCCAATTCACAGCGTTTTTGAGAATGACCAGAAAGACAACCGCAAATAAGATAATGGTCGCGCCTTCATTCCACAAACGCATAAAGTTGGAAGTGTGTTTTACTTCATCTTGTTGCAATTCCTTGTAAATCAAGTGACATTTCCAATGATACAAATACAACAAAAAGACAAATCCCAATTTGACGTGCATCCACGGCATGTGCAACCAAGCGGCTCCTAAATCGGTAAAAAACAACATCCAATACGCAAATATACTGGCTAAAATTGAGGAGGGCCACGTAATGATATACCACAATCGGTACGTCATGATTTTGTATTGCTTTTGTAGAATTTCCTTTTCAGGCGACGGCTTTTCAGCGGCTTCAATTTGATACACAAACAATCGAACAATATAAAACAATCCCGCAAACCAAGTAATAACGAAGATGAGATGCAATGATTTGAGGTAATTGTAAAATTCCATGTTGTTTATTTAGAGGTCCAATCTTTTATCCATTGACTTACTGTTGCGCACCATTCATCTCCATCATCCATACAGGGAATCGCCATAAATTCTTCGCCACCGTGTACCTTAAATTCATGGTTGGCTTCCATCGCAATTTCTTCCAAAGTTTCTAAGCAATCTGAGACGAAAGCTGGCGTAACCACTGCTAATTTTTTGATTCCTTTTTCGGGCATTTTATTTACTTCAACATCGGTATAAGGGGTTAACCATTTGTCGCCTGCCAATCGCGATTGAAAAGTTTGACTGTATTTTCCTTCTGGAATTCCAAGATATTCCACAACTTGTCTGGTCGTTTCATAACATTGATGACGATAACAGAATTCGTGCGCAGGCGATGGCGTTACACAACAAGAGCCATCGATTTTGCAATGCGATTTGGTGATGTCTGTCTTGCGAATATGACGCTTTGGAATGCCATGATACGAAAACAATAAATGGTCGTATTCAAAAGTGTCCAAGTGTTTCTTAATTGAATTAGCTAATGCTTTGATGTATCCTGGTTTATTATAAAATGCAGGAACTATGGTAAATTTCATCTCCGGAAAATGCTTTTGACGCAATTCCTCTGCTAAAACCAAAATAGTGGTCGTAGAGGCCATGGCGTGCTGCGGATATAAAGGAAAAAGTATTACTTCGGTAACACCCTTGTCTTTTAATTCTTGTAAGCCTTTTAGGATCGAAATCGTACCATAACGCATCGCTAAGGCCACAGGAACATCAACTTGAGCTTGTACTTTCTTGGTCATTCTTTGAGAAATCACCACTAATGGCGATCCTTCATCCCACCAAATTTTTGCGTAAGCCGCCGCAGATTTCTTCGGACGCGTTTGAAGAATGATGCCACGAACTAATAAAGCGCGCAGCAAAAACGGAACATCGATGACAAATCGATCCATTAAAAATTCATCTAAATAGGGCTTAACATCTTTTGGTGTTGGACTTTCAGGCGAACCTAAATTGACTAATAAAACTCCTTTCATGGTATAATTTTCAATTGCTAAATGTACTAAACTTCTTTATTACGTATTGGGGTTTAACGCCATTAAATATTTTTTTGGCGTTGTGGCAAATTTCTTTTTGAAAGCTGCGATAAAGTGACTGCCGGTGCTGTAGCCGATTTTTAATCCAACTTCATTGACATTATAGGAACCGCTATCCAATAACCGGCGCGCCATATCCATTTTGTAGTCGAACAAAAAGCCATAGACCGTGTCGCCATAAATTTGCTTGAAACCCATTTTTAGTTTCTTTAAATTCAAACCAACTTGTTCTGAAAGCTCTTGCAAACCAGGAGGTTCCGCCATATTCGCTATAACGATGTCTTTCGCTTTTCTGATTTTCATCACATTTTCTTCGTCAATCAAAAACGGACATTGCTCGGCATTCGGGTCTTCCGTTTTGTTAAAATATAAACTCAGTAATTCGTAGCCTTTACCTTTGTAGTATAAATTCTTAATGGAAGGATGTAAATTGTAATGAAACAGTTGACTTAAAACAATCGCCATCGATGGACTGATATCACTTTCGCCATAGTATTTTTTATCCTTATTTTCAGCACTTAAAAACGGAATGTAATTGGCTTCGGTAGAAAATAAGGCGTGGAATTTTTTGATCGAAATAATTACGGAAATGACCCAAGACTGCGGTGCTAGTTCTAAATGTAATGGCAGCTCTTTCTGAGGGTTGTAAAGTAACAAGGCTTTCTCTTCTTTTAAATCTAAAGCGTACGTTCCTTGATTAAAAACAAACTTGGCTTTGCCTTTAATTCCAAAGTGAAACTGGATCAATCCTTGACGAATTTGCCGCTCGGCTTTAAATATTTCAGTATCATCGTTTTGAAAACGAATTAGGGTAAAATCTTCTTCAATTGTTATAACTTCCTGAGAACCCATAGCGATATTTTTTTGTAATTATTTTTTAAATTAAGCCGATCTTTATTTAGAATAATTCTACATAAATAAATTTAAAAGGCTTGATTCTAAAGCAAATTTAAAATAAATAACGATGTAAAGTTGATTTTAATTTAAAATATCTCATAGCGATACATTTAGTCCTTACAGCGTTACTTTTATCAATAGTATAATGATAATTTTGTTGAACTTTTTGGAGAAGTCTATTTTATGGAAAACTACATTGCCCAAAAGCATCACTATTTTTACGCCGTTGGCTTAAGCTATAAAAAAGCGGATGCCGAAATGAGAGGTGAATTTAGTTTAGATGCTGTTGCAAAAATAAAAGTATTGGAACAAGCAAAACGAGAAGGCATAGAGAGTTTAATAGTTACTTCCACCTGCAACAGAACGGAAATTTATGGTTTTGCAGAACATCCTTTTCAACTCATCAAATTAATTTGTGAAAACAGTCATGGGACTGTTGAAGCTTTCCAAAAAGTTGGTTTTGTATATAAAAATCATGAAGCTGTTAATCATATGTTCCGTGTCGGAACAGGTTTAGACAGTCAAATCTTAGGAGATTTTGAAATTATTAGTCAGTTAAAAAATAGTTTCAACGAATCTAAAATTTTCGGTTTAGTAAATACTTTTTTAGATCGTTTGATAAACGGAGTAATTCAAGCCAGCAAAAAAATCAAAAACGAAACAGAAATAAGTTCAGGTGCTACTTCAGTTTCTTTTGCTTCCGTTCAATATATTATCAAAAATGTTGAAAACATCGGCAACAAAAACATACTGCTTTTCGGAACTGGAAAAATCGGAAGAAACACCTGTGAGAATTTAGTAAAACATACCAAAAACGAGCACATTACGCTGATCAATAGAACCAAAGATAAGGCAGAGAAATTAGCAGGTAAACTCAATTTAATTGTTAAAGATTATTCTGAATTACACCTCGAATTGCAAAAGGCAGATGTTGTTGTGGTGGCAACAGGTGCTCAAAACCCAACAATTGATAAAGCCATATTAAATCTCAAAAAACCGATTTTAATTCTTGACCTTTCAATTCCTAAAAACGTGAATGAAAATGTCAAAGAACTTGAAGGCGTAACGTTAATTCACATGGATCATCTTTCTCAAATGACCGATGAAACCTTAGAGAAAAGAAAGTCGCACATTCCAGCAGCGGAGGCGATTATTGAGGAAATCAAAGAGGAATTTGTCGCTTGGACAAAAGCTAGAAAATTTGCACCAACGATTCATGCACTGAAGGAAAAACTAAATTCTATTAAAGAAGGTGAATTGAATTTCCAACGCAAAAAAATGTCCAACTTCGACGAAGAACAAGCGGAACTTATCAGCAATAGAATTATCCAAAAAATCACCAACCATTTTGCCAATCATTTGAAGGATGACAACACTACAGTCGATGAAAGCATCGAATGGATTGAGAAAATTTTTCAAATCGAAACGACTTCAAAATAATGATCAAAACCATACGAATCGGAACGCGCGATAGCGAATTGGCGCTTTGGCAAGCACATACGGTTCAAAACAAACTAGAAGATTTAGGATATAAAACCGAAATTATTGCGGTCAAATCGCAAGGAGATATCATTCTAGACAAGCCTTTATACGAATTAGGGATCACAGGAATTTTTACAAAAACCTTAGATATAGCGATGCTCAATGGTCAAGTGGATATTGCCGTGCACTCGATGAAAGACGTGCCAACCGCCTTGCCACAAGGGATTGTTCAAGCTGCAGTTTTAGAGCGCGGGAGTGTTTTGGACATTTTGCTTCACAAAGCCAACTTAGATTTCCTAAACTCCAACGGAACGATTGCTACAGGAAGCCTACGTCGTCAAGCACAATGGTTGCATCGATATCCGAACCACACCGTGGTCGACCTTCGTGGCAATGTCAATACGAGAATGCAAAAACTCCAAGATAGCAAATGGAACGGAGCCGTTTTTGCCGCTGCTGGATTGGAAAGAATTAATATCAAACCAGAAAACTATATCAATTTAGATTGGATGATTCCCGCGCCAGCACAAGGCGCCATGATTGTTGTTGCGATGGGGAGTGACAATTATTGTTTGGATGCGGTTTCTGAATTGAATGACGTAGAATCCCAAGTGTGTACACACATCGAACGCCAATTTTTAAAAACTTTAGAAGGTGGATGTACTGCACCCATTGGAGCCATAGCTAGAATAATTGAAGATGATATTGAATTCAAAGGAGTATTATTGTCCTTAGATGGATCCAAAAAAGTATTGGTAGAGAAATCCGTACCCATTCAAGAATGGAAAAAGTTGGGCTATTATACTGCGCAAGAAGTTATACAAAACGGTGGAAAAGAAATCATGGAAGTGCTCAGAAATCATTTCAAACCGAAAGCCTAAGCAATGGAAAGTCAAGTTCGAATCATATCTACCAAGAAGTTGCTGCCGAATCAAAAACAGTTTTTGCTAAATGCTAAGTTTTCAGTGGTTGAAGCAGATTTTATTAAGATTAAACTTAAAAAGTTTTCCTGTAAAAGTAAGTTTCAATACCTTATCTTTTCTAGTCAAAATGCCGTCGACAGCGTATTGAAGAATAGTAAATTAGAGCAATTAAAGACCAAAAAGTGCTTTTGTGTTGGTCAAAAAACCAAAATAGTGTTAGAGTTGCAAGGTTTCGTAGTGCAAGAAACAGCAGATTATGCTTCCGAATTGGCATCCATTATTTGCAATCAATATAATGAAGAGACTTTTACATTTTTTAGCGGAAATCTAAGACGAGAAATTTTGCCGGATGCGCTAACCTTAGCAAAGGTAAAATTTGAAGAAATTGAAGTTTATGAAACCATAATATCGCCACACAATATCACTCCAAAACCAGATGGGTTACTTTTTTTTAGTCCATCTGCGGTAGAAAGTTATTTACAAGCCAACACCATCACGGATGAAATCTGTTTCTGCATCGGAAAAACCACTGCAGAACCAGTTGAAAAAATAACATCGCATTGCATTATTGCCAATCAACCATCGATTGAAAACGTAATTATTCAATGCATCAATTATTATCAAAAGTCAAATTGACAATTAGACAAAATAGTAGAATTATCAAAGCTTATAGCCTATAGCTTAAAGCCTAAAGCAACAAAATCATGATCAAAAACGACCTTTTTCTAAAAGCATTACGCGGAGAAACCGTAAATCGTCCACCCGTTTGGATGATGCGTCAAGCAGGAAGATATTTACCGGAATTCATTGCTTTGCGCGACAAATACGATTTCTTCACCCGTTGTCAAACCCCGGAATTAGTGGCCGAAATTACCGTACAACCGATTCGCAGAATTGCACCCGATGCTGCGATTTTGTTTTCCGATATTTTGGTGGTGCCGCAAGCCATGGGCATCGAAGTTTTGATGAAAGAAAGCGTTGGTCCATTTTTACCCAATCCAATTCGCACGCCGCAAGACGTAGAAAAAGTCATCGTTCCCAACATTCACGAAACTTTAGGATACGTGATGGACGCGATTAAACTCACCAAAGAAATGCTCAACGATGAGGTGCCATTGATTGGATTTGCTGGTTCTCCGTGGACGATCTTCTGTTATGCAATCGAAGGAAAAGGCTCGAAAAGTTTTGATACTGCCAAAGGTTTTTGTTTCACACATCCAGAAGCGGCGCATGTCTTGTTGCAAAAAATAACTGACACCACCATTCTCTATTTAAAAGAAAAAGTAAAAGCCGGCGTCAATGCGGTTCAGATTTTTGATTCTTGGGGCGGGATGCTGTCACCTGTCGATTATCAGGAATTTTCGTGGAAATACATCAATCAAATCGTAGAAGCTTTAGCGGATGACACGCATGTAATTGTCTTCGGAAAAGGCTGCTGGTTTGCACTCAATGAAATGGGAAAAAGTCGTGCATCCGCATTGGGTGTCGATTGGACTTGCTCTCCACGAAACGCACGTTACTTGTCTGGTGGGAATATCACGCTGCAAGGCAATTTTGATCCATCGCGCTTGTTATCACCGATTCCAACCATCAAGAAAATGGTGCATCAAATGATCGACGAGTTCGGAAAAGATAAATACATCGTCAATCTTGGACATGGAATTTTACCCAACATTCCCGTAGATCACGCCAAAGCATTTATTGATGCGGTAAAGGAATATAAATAAAACCGTTGTCGGTTCTCAGTTGTCTGTTATCAGTCAGCTCACAACCGATAACCGATAACTGACAACAAAATGCCACTAACTGCCAGACTTCGCGACGAAGAAAACGAAAGAATCAACGACATCCTCAAAAGGTTGATGGAAAAAGCTAGTGACGTATACAACTATATTCAAACAGAAAGCAAAACATTTTCAATGGGGATTAATTCTAAAATAAACAGCATTCAAAAACCAATCTAATGACGACGCACGAAAATTGGACATTGGAAACCATCGATGCTATTCTCCCAGAAGAGTTTTATACTTTGATTGAGAACAATAGAACTCATATAGAAAGTACTTTTCCGGTGACGATTGCGAATTGTTCAGATCTTGAAAAAACCATCGAATTTATAAAGAAGAATAAAAAAAAGCAAAACGACAAAGAAGGTTATTTTTATTATTTGCGTAGTTTAGAATCGAACCAACTCATCGGATATGTTTGCATCAAGAATATTGATCAAAAAATATTAAAATGTGAATTGGCGTATTTCATCGACAAGAATTTCGAAGGAAAAGGAATTATTTCTAAAGCAGTTTCAGAAGTTATTGGCTTTTGTTTTACTACGTTGCAAATGAATAAAGTGTTTATTTGTACTTCAAAAATTAATGCAGCCAGTCAACAAATTGCGCTTAAACACGGCTTCCAAAAAGAAGGTGTTTTGCGGCAAGAATTTAAAAACGGTTACGCTATTTTAGAAGATATCGTCTATTTTGGATTATTAAAATCAGAATACCAATCGCATGAAAACTAAATTCCTCAATTACATACACCAACTTCAAGATCAAATCTGTCAAGGTCTAGAAGCCGTCGATGGCCAAACCAAATTTCGAGAAGATCTTTGGGAACGTCCTGAAGGCGGAGGCGGCAGAACGCGGGTCATCGAGAACGGAAAGGTTTTCGAAAAAGGTGGTGTCAATATTTCAGCTGTTCATGGTAAATTACCTGAAGCGATGCGTCAACTATTCAACGTTGGCGAAGCTGATTTTTTTGCTTGTGGACTGAGCCTTGTCATTCATCCCAAAAGTCCCATGGTGCCAACCGTTCATGCTAACTGGCGCTACTTCGAAATGTATGACGAACAAGGCAATATCATTCAACAATGGTTCGGTGGCGGACAAGATTTGACGCCGTATTATTTGTTCGAGGAAGACGCCATTCATTTTCATCAAACGTGTAAAACCGCTTGCGACAAACATAATCAGGAATTCTATCCCAAATACAAAAAGCAATGTGACGATTATTTCTGGAATGCGCATCGTAATGAAGCCCGTGGAATAGGCGGTTTGTTCTTCGATTATTGCAAAGCAACTGACACAATGCAAATGGAAGATTGGTACAACTTTGTCACCGAAGTCGGGAACAGTTTCCTTCAAACGTATGTTCCAATAGTTGAAAGAAGAAAAGAATTACCATATAAAAATGAGAATAGAACTTGGCAAGAAATCCGTCGCGGGCGTTACGTCGAATTCAATCTAGTTCACGACAAAGGCACCTTATTTGGACTCAAAACCAATGGCCGCATCGAGAGCATTCTCATGAGTTTACCGCCGCATGTGCAGTGGGTTTACGATCACCATCCCGAGAAAGGAAGTGACGAGGAAAAGCTAATTAAAGTATTGGAAGAACCTAGAAATTGGGTAAATTAGCTGTTAGCAATTAGCCGTCAGAAGTAAGGTTATGAGAGATTATAAGAAGTTTTTAGTTTGGGAAAAGGCGCATCAATTAACATTAGATGTATATACGAACACTACATCCTTTCCCAAAGACGAACTTTTTGGATTAGTTAGTCAAATGAAAAGATCCTCAAGCTCAATCCTAACAAATATAGCCGAAGGATGCGGAAGAATTTCCGATAAAGATTTTTGTCGATTTTTATACTTTGCGTTTGGCTCTGCAAATGAATTAGAGTATCAAATTATTTTAGGTATTGATTTAAAATTTATTGAAATCGAAAGAGGTCAGAAATTACTATTTCAAGTTGAAGAAATAAAAAAAAGCTCAACGGATTAATAACAAAGCTGAACGCTAAAAGCTAACAGCTAAAAACTTTACAACTATGTTCCCACTCAACAGAAACCGCAGACTCCGCACCAACGAATCCATTCGTTCACTCGTTCGCGAAACCATAATTTCTCCCAACGACTTTATCGTGCCGCTTTTTGTCGTAGAAGGCAAAGGCATCAAAGAAGAAATTCCTTCCATGCCAAATTATTTCCGCATGAGCCTTGATAACATCGAAAAGGAAGTACATGAACTCTGGAAACTTGGACTAAAATCGGTGTTGCTTTTCGTAAAAGTACCTGACAATCTCAAAGATAACAAAGGAACCGAAGCTATAAATCCAAACGGACTAATGCAACGCGCCATCAAAACCGTAAAGAATGCAACACCGGGAATGCTAGTAATGACCGATGTGGCGCTTGATCCATTTTCATCTTTCGGACACGACGGCGTGATAGAAAACGGACAAATTGCCAATGATATTACGTCAGCAATCCTAGCCGAAATGAGTGTTTCCCATGCCGAAGCGGGAGCCGATTTCGTGGCACCAAGCGATATGATGGACGGAAGAATTCTAGAAATCCGTGATGCTTTAGAACATGCTGGTTTTATCAATACTGGGATTTTAGCCTATAGCGCCAAGTACGCATCTGCACATTACGGACCATTTCGTGACGCACTCGATAGCGCTCCTGTTGATTTGCAAAACATTCCCAAAGACAAGAAAACCTATCAAATGGATTACCACAACCGCATCGAAGCCATTCGTGAAACCTTGATGGACATCGAAGAAGGCGCAGATATCGTCATGGTAAAACCTGGGATTTCCTATCTAGATATCGTGCGTGAAATCAAAAACGTGGTTGAAGTTCCTGTAGCAGTTTACCAAGTTTCAGGGGAATATGCCATGATCAAGGCGGCATCGCAACGCGGCTGGCTTGATCACGACGCGGTGATGATGGAGCAAGTTACCGCGATAAAAAGAGCTGGGGCTGACATGATTGCGAGTTATTTTGCCAAAGATGTAGTCAAATTAATCTCCTAGGATGAAACGAATTGCATTTATTTTTATACTAGTTCTAGTCGTTTCTTGCAAGAAGGAATCCACAGAACCATTCGGAAAATCAACTTCCAAAACTCCAGTAGCATTTGGGAAAGAACTCTTTGAAGGCAGAGGCAATTGCGTCGCTTGTCATTTGATCAATCAAAAAGTGATAGGTCCAAGTATTCAAGACATAGCTAAAACATACCAAGCGCAAAATGCCAGTATCGTTAGTTTTCTAAAAGAAGAAGCCAAACCCATCGTCGATCCGTCGCAATACGAGGTCATGAAAACCAATTTTGCCATCACCAAAATGATGAGCGACCAAGAACTGCAAGCAATTGAAGCGTATATGTATTCGAATTTGAAGTAGGAGCTATTTCCCTCCATACGTTATATCTTTTATTCTGAACGCCAGAACAAAAGGATGCCACTGCTGTCGGGGCTAGGGCAATCGATGCTATAATACACATCCGTTAAATCTTTGCGCCTTCGCGTCTTTGCGAGACTTTTTTATTTTCTCGCAAAGACGAAGAGTCGCAAAGTAAATGATTACCTTATAATCTATTTACGAAACAAAAATCTTGCGAACCATCATGTAAAAATCTACTTTTATAGCATGAAAACCGCCTTCATCAAAACCCCACTCGGAACCGCCAAAATTACTGGAGATAGTACTGGTATTGCTTCTATTTCAATTCTAGAAGAAGGAGACATCATGACCAAAATCCCAAAAGAACTCAAGAAAGCTGTGACGCAACTTCACGATTATTTTGAAGGTAAACGCACGCATTTCGATTTTGAATTGCAACCTCAAGGCACGGAATTTCAACAAAAAGTGTGGCAAGCCTTACTCGAAATCCCATTCGGAAAAACCTGCTCTTATATGGACTTGTCCAAAAAACTAGGAGATGTCAAAGCCATTCGCGCCGTTGCTTCCGCCAACGGTAAAAACCCATTGTGGATTGTCGTTCCATGTCATCGTGTGATTGGCACAGATGGCTCACTGACAGGTTACGCCGGTGGTTTGTGGCGTAAGAAATGGTTGCTAGAACACGAAAGCCCATCGCAACAACAAAGTTTATTTTAACCGCAAGGGCCGCGAAGATTTACGCAAAACGCACAATGGCTTTGGTTTTTAATTTTTCGTAGCGAACCTTGCGATCCGAGATTGGAATTCGAACTGACAAAGTAAAACCTTTGTGTACTTTGCGGTTATTTTTTGTAAATTCGTTCATAATAAATTACACGCACATGAAAATTATTAAAAAAATCATTCTTTGGTTTGTTGTCGTATTCGCCATTATTATTGCGTTGCTCTACATTTTCCATGTTGATTATTTAATAAAAGCGGTGCGCACGATCTATCTCAACGGTCACACCACGGCGTTTCTGCAAGATTATAAAGAATTTGATAACCGCACTATTCCAAAAAGTCATACGCCGCAACCTTGGGCAACAGCTAAAGATTATAATAGCGTAAAGCCAACCGATGAACTCGAAAAATGGCACAAAAAATTAGGAACAGTTGCTTTCCTAATCATCAAAAATGACAGCGTTTGGAACGAAAGTTACTATGATGATTATGATAAAAGCTCCAAATCGAATTCCTTTTCCATGGCGAAAAGCATTGTGTCTGCTTCACTCGGAAAGGCAGTCATGCAAGGCAAAATCAAAAGTTTAGATCAAAAGGTTTCTGATTTCTTTCCAGAATTTAAAATAGGAAAATCAGCCCACATGACCGTTGACGATCTGTCATCGATGGCCTCTGGATTGGATTGGGATGAATCGTATTACAGTCCATTTTCAATTACCACACGCGCCTATTTTGATGACGATTTAAGCAGTGTGATTCTCGGACTAAAAGGCGTCGATGAACCTGGAAAAGCCTATAAATATTTAAGCGGTAACACCCAACTGCTTGCGATGTGCATCGAAAAAGCAACGGGGAAAAGTCTAGCGGATTATGTTGCTGAAAATTTCTGGGACCCCATGGGAGCTGAAAACGAAGCACTGTGGCAAACCGATCACGAAGGTGGCATTGTCAAAGCGTATTGTTGTTTCGCTTCTAATGCTAGAGATTTTGCTCGCTTTGGAAAATTGTACAAGCAACACGGAAAATGGAATGGACAGCAACTGTTAGATAGCACATTCATTGCCAAATCGACAACGCCAAGATTTGAAGCGTCACCAGAATACGGCTACGGTTGGTGGTTGTGTACTTACAAAGACAAAAAGATATTTTATATGCGAGGTCACTTAGGACAGAACGTCATTGTCATTCCACAAGACGATTTAATTATTGTTCGTTTGGGAAATCAGCACCAAGCTAGTACCAAAGGCAGTCCACATAGCGATGATTTTTTCATTTATATTGATGAAACCTACAAAATGTTAGCACAAAGAAAATAATACAAGCCAAGAATAATTGTTTAACTTAATTTATATACGCCATGATTGAAAAATTAAACCTCGAAAACATCTTGTTTATCGACATCGAAACGGTTCCAGAGCAAGATAACTACACTGCATTAGATGCTGAAATGCAAAACCTTTGGGAACTCAAAACCCAATTTCAAAGAAAAGAAGACTACAGTCCAGAAGACTTTTACGAACGCGCCGGAATTTGGGCAGAATTCGGAAAGATTATCTGTATTTCCGTTGGCTATTTCACCATCAAAGGAGACATTCGGAATTTTAGAGTAACTTCCTTTTTCGGCGACGAGCCGAAGATTTTGAAGGATTTTAGCAACCTGATGAACAATCATTTCGACAAAGCGCAACATCTTTTGTGCGGTCACAATGCCAAAGAATTTGATATACCTTTTATAGCAAGAAGGATGATTATCAATCAAATCGCAATACCCAACAAACTCAATCTATTTGGAAGAAAACCATGGGAAGTACCGCATTTAGATACGTTAGAACTATGGAAATTTGGTGATTATAAGCATTTCACTTCATTAAAACTATTGACTAAAATTTTGGGAATTCCATCTTCTAAAGGCGACATTGATGGGAGTCAAGTTGCACACGTTTATTACGTCGACAAAGACATCGATCGCATCATTACCTATTGTGAAAAAGATGTCATTGCTGTGGCGCAGGTTTTCCTTCGTTTTCGAAGAGAAGATTTGTTGATAGAAGAGGAAATTTTGCATGTTTAAAATTTTACCGCAAGGCTCGCTAAGTTAAAACGCGAGGTGCGCAAAGGTTTATTGTATATTTATTCATTGCGAACTTTGCGTTTCCGTTGCGTACTTTGCTGTAAAAAACTACATTTACGAAAAACTAAAGTATGGTCTTAAGTAGATTTTGGTTGGTGATTTTCATTGCTTCCATCACGTTTGTGGTGTTTAGCTTGTTTGCTGGAAACAGTTATACAATTGATTATGTCTTAAACGGAAAGAAAGACGATCCGATTTTATTGTCGGAGAAATACCTCAATCAACTTCCGGTTTTTATTAAAGACAGTATCGAAAAAGCACCCGATATGACGATGGTGATTAATCGCGATACTTTAAATATTGACAGCACCTATGTATATAAAAATAAGACCGTAAAAATCTACAGCGGCGTTCAGAAATCAGACGGATTGCTGCCAACTTGTAAGAACACTTTACTCGATTTGATCCTTCCGTTGATTGCCTATCTGGCTTTTTTCTGCGGATTAATGGAGCTTTTAATTATTTCAGGCGCTTCTGGGAAACTGGCTAAAGTATTGAGTCCAGTTTTCGTAAAAGTGTTTCCGAGCATTCCGAAAGACCATCCGTCTATTTCATACATGACCTTGAATTTTGCTGCTAATTTCCTTGGACTCGATTCTGCTGCGACACCATTTGGATTGAAAGCCATGGAAAGTTTGCAAGAACTCAATCCAGAGAAAGATAGGGCGAGTGATGCGCAAATTATGTTCTTGTGTTTGCATGCGTCTGGACTAACATTAATTGCCACTTCCATCATCGGTTATCGTGCTGCTGCCAATGCAACGAATCCTGCCGATGTCATGTTGCCTTGTATTATCACCTCTTTTATCGGTACAATTGCCGCTTTTTTGATTGTTGGAATCAAGCAGAAAATTAATTTCAAAAGCGCTTCTTTAGTAGTGGGTTTGATGGGATTGATAGCCGCAATTATAGGATTGTTGATGTATGTGAACCACTTGGATTTGATTGGGAAAAACTATTTTACTTCTAATCTCTCAGCTTTGATATTAGTAGCGATTATTGCGTTTACTTTGATATTTTCCTTTATAAAAGAGCAGAAATTTACGGAGGCTAAAACCACTGTTTTCGAATCGTTTGTTTCGGGAGCCAACAATGGAATAAAAACCGGCGTCACTATTTTTCCTTATGTATTGGGAATGTTGGTGGCGATTTCCTTATTTAGGAACAGTGGTTTATTTGAAATTATCAGCAACTGGATTGCTTTTGGATTTTCGAATATGGGCGTGAGTAAGGAAATTACAGACGCATTACCCGTAGCCTTGCTTAGACCTTTTAGTTCTGCCGGATCACGAGGATTTTTGATTGATTCGATGAATACCTTTGGGGCTGATTCCATGACCGGAAGGTTAAGCAGCATTTTCCAATGCAGTGCCGAGAGCACGTTTTATGTTATCGCCGTGTATTTTGGTTCGGTTAATATAAAGAACACCCGTTACGCGTTGGGCACGATGCTCTTGGTGGATGTGATTTGTGTGATTACCGCGATTTTTGTCGCAGGATGGTTTTTTTAAAATAAAATTTCAAAAATAATGTCATTTACAGAATCCTTCTCTGAGTTTTATAGCCACGTTAAAACTAGTTTAGCCGATGGTACTTTTGCCAAGTTAACTTTAGCAAAAACTATTGGCAATACCGATTTGATGAATATTTATGTGCGCCCGATCGTAGAAAATGGCGTGTTAAAAATGGAACTCAAATACAAATTCCAGCAAGAAGAACAGGTTGAAATTCACTCGATCGATAAAGCGCGCAACACTTTAGTGTTTTACATCAACAATCCGTTTTTGTCGGCCATACTATTCACAACAGCATTTGATTTGACCTATAAACTCAATAAAAAACGGGCGGTAAGTATTACTGAAAAAGCAAATACTTTTGGAAACGCTTCAGAAGTTTTACTAGATTATCTTAATCAATAACCATTTCCGGAATTTCTCCTTCAATAATTAACTCGGCTTCCGTGGACGCGATAATGTGTTCAACAGAGACACCTGGGGCGCGTTCTAACAGTTTAAATCCTTTGGGTGTAATTTCTAAAACCGCTAATTCTGTCACCACTTTTTTTACACAACCAACGCCGGTTAATGGCAAAGTGCAACGTTTTAATATTTTGGATTCCCCAGCTTTATTGACGTGCATCATCGCAACGATAATGTTCTCGGCAGACGCTACTAAATCCATTGCGCCACCCATTCCTTTGACCATTTTACCTGGAATTTTCCAGTTAGCAATGTCTCCGTTTTCGGCAACTTCCATAGCGCCTAAAATAGTTAAATCAACGTGTTGTCCGCGAATCATGCCGAAGCTAAAACCAGAATCGAAGAAACTAGCTCCAGGCAAAGTGGTGATAGTTTGTTTTCCGGCGTTGATGAGGTCGGCATCTTCTTCTCCTTCAAAAGGGAATGGACCCATGCCGAGAACGCCGTTTTCACTTTGAAATTCTACGGAAATATCGGTGCGAACATAATTGGCTACCAAGGTTGGAATTCCGATTCCTAAGTTAACGTAGTAGCGGTCTTGTACTTCTTGGGCTATTCTTTTTGCGATTTCTTCTTTTCCTAACATTTGTTTGTTGATTAGCGGATTAGCGGATGACGTTGATTAGCGGATGCCTAAAATTCGCATATTCACTAATTAATCTCATTTACTAATTTATTTTTTTCTAACTGTTTTTTGTTCTATTCTTTTTTCAAATTTTTCGCCTTGAAATATTCTTTGAATTAAGATTCCTGGAATGTGCACTTGATTAGGATCGAGTGTGCCAACTGGAACTAATTCCTCGACTTCTGCAATCGTAATTTTTCCTGCTCCGCACATACACGGATTGAAATTTCTTGCTGTTCCTTTGAAAACCAAATTACCTGCTTCGTCACCTTTCCAGGCTTTTACGATGGCGAAATCAGCTTTGAAAGCGTGTTCCATGATGTGCATTTTTCCGTTGAATTCTCGGGATTCTTTTCCTTCAGCGACTTCAGTTCCGTAGCCGGCTGGCGTGTAGAAAGCAGGAATTCCGGCTTGAGCAGCGCGGCAACGTTCAGCTAACGTTCCTTGTGGAATGAGTTCAACGTCGAGTTCACCCGAGAGCATTTGACGTTCGAATTCGGCATTCTCTCCCACATAAGAAGAAATCATTTTCTTGATTTGTTTTTTTTGGAGAAGCAGTCCTAATCCAAAATCATCGACGCCTGCATTATTGGAAATGCAAGTTAAGTTGTTGGTGCCTTTTTTTACCAATTCAGCGATGGCATTTTCTGGAATACCACAAAGACCGAAACCGCCGAGCATGAGTGTCATTCCGTTTTCGATTCCGTTTAATGCTTCTTGTACTGAGTTTACTTTTTTATTGATCATATTGTTTCTCGCATAGGAGGCGCTAAGACGCAAAGTTATTGTTCTTATTTTTATTTTCTGGGTTTTAGAAAGCCCTAGCCCTGATGGCAGCGACATCCTTTTTTGCTGATGAAAACGCCTTGTTAAACACTTATATGACCAGCAAAAAAGATATAGCGAACAGCAGGAATAAGCTCCTAAAAATTACAATTCAAATTCATCTGTGTTTTGTTCAAAATCGGTGGTGTCTTTTACGGGTGCCCAGCAATCGACTTTGATGGATAGATTAGCAGGTCGTTCGAAGTCGGATTTAGAAACATGAAGCGTCTCGTCTTTATAACATTTTTTCATAAACATTGCCCAAATAGGGAGCGCTGCGGTGGCACCTTGACCGTAAGTAATTCCTTTGAAACGCGCCGAACGATCTTCGCAGCCGACCCAAACACCACAGGCTAAATTCGGAACCATTCCCATAAACCAGCCGTCAGATTGATTTTGTGTGGTACCTGTTTTTCCGGCGATCGGGTTCGTAAACATATACGGATAGCCCGTTACTCGGTTGTAACCGTTGCCGCCGCCTTGGGTTCTAAGTCGCGCTCCAGAACCACCTTCGGTAACGCCTTCAAGTAATTTGATGACTGCAAACGCAATGTCTTTGTTGAGCACATCATGCGAATCGGGAGAAGGTTCGTAAATGACAACGCCATTTTTATCTTCGATTCGTGTGATGAATTGTGGTTT
>JAYVZG010000039.1:0-4190 GCA_043783565.1 Flavobacterium sp.
ACAATTAATTGGTAGCGTAAATGCTGCTACGGCAGAAGATTATACCAATGTGATGAAAACAGCTGATGAAGCTTTTAAATCGTGGAGATTAATGCCTGCTCCAAAACGTGGAGAAATTGTTCGTCAGTACGGAGAAAAATTACGTGCTAAGAAAAATGATCTTGGAAAATTAGTTTCTTACGAAATGGGTAAATCGTTACAAGAAGGTTACGGTGAAGTTCAAGAAATGATTGACATTTGTGATTTCGCAGTAGGTTTATCTCGTCAGTTAAACGGACAAACGATTCCATCTGAACGTCCTTGTCACGTCATGAGAGAACAATGGCATTCAATTGGTGTAGTTGGTATCATTTCTGCCTTCAACTTCCCAGTAGCTGTTTGGGCTTGGAACACCGCTTTAGCATGGATTTGTGGAGACGTTTGCGTTTGGAAACCTTCTGAAAAAACCCCGTTATGCGGAATCGCCTGTCAAAATATCATTGCCGAAGTATTAAAAGAAAACAATCTGCCGGAAGGAATATCCTGCTTAATAAACGGTGATTATAAAGTTGGTGAGCTAATGACACATGATAAAAGAATTCCTTTGGTTTCTGCAACAGGTTCAACAAGAATGGGTAAAATTGTCGCGCAAGCTTGCGCGGCTCGTTTAGGAAAATCGTTGTTAGAACTTGGCGGAAACAATGCCATCATTGTAACTCCGGATGCTGACATCAAAATGACCGTAATCGGAGCTGTTTTTGGAGCTGTTGGAACCGCAGGTCAACGTTGTACTTCAACCCGTAGATTAATCATTCACGAAAGTATATATGATAAAGTAAGAGATGCTATTGTTGGCGCTTATGGTCAGTTACGAATCGGAAATCCATTAGACCAAAACAATCACGTTGGTCCACTTATCGATACCCATGCAGTTGAAATGTACAACAAAGCATTATCAAAAGTTGTTGAAGAAGGTGGAAAAATCCTAGTTGAAGGTGGCGTGCTGAATGGTGCAGGTTACGAAAGTGGCTGCTACGTAAAACCAGCGATTGCTGAAGCTAAAAATTCATTTGAAATCGTTCAGCACGAAACCTTTGCGCCTGTTTTATACTTATTAAAATATTCTGGCGATGTAACCAATGCAATAGAGGTTCAAAATGGCGTTGCTCAAGGCTTATCATCAGCGATTATGACCAATAATCTTCGTGAAGCGGAAGCATTTTTATCAGTTGCAGGTTCAGATTGTGGAATTGCCAATGTAAACATCGGAACTTCCGGAGCTGAAATTGGTGGTGCTTTTGGTGGTGAAAAAGAAACCGGTGGCGGACGCGAATCAGGTTCTGATGCCTGGAAAGTGTATATGAGAAGACAGACCAATACTATTAATTACACTACTAGTTTGCCATTGGCTCAGGGAATAAAATTTGATTTGTAGTGCATTATAAATTATTTTAAACAAAAACGTCCAACACATCTTGGACGTTTTTTTCTTTAATAGTTTTATCTATTCATTAATATCTTTGAAAAATTTAGGTCCAATTTCCTGCTGATTAAATCCGGTCATTACCCGTCCGTATAGCAATTCATTATTTTTCGCACAGATAAAAAGTACAAACTTTAAATTTCTATAATTAATCACTTTTAAGAATACGGCATCCTCATTTTGATCTTCGATAGCTTTTTCTATATTTTCACGGGTTGTGAAAATAAATTTATAATTGTATACTTTTTTTAAACCCGCTTCATGGTCAATTTCATCTTTAAGACCATTACGAGTTACATAAAGTGTTTTGCTTTGTATTCTTTTTTTGTTTTTTTCATTTACTTCATCCAGATAATCTTTTATATCAAGATCCTTTTTTGTATTCAAATCAAAAACAAAATTAATTTGACTTTGCATTTGCTGTATTGAACAAAGTATTTCTAAAGGAGTCATTTCATCTATTTGTACCAACGACATAACTCCTTTAGGCGTGCCTTTTTTATATTCTTTAAACATCGCAAGTTTTGGCACTCCGTATTCCATATTTAGTGCTCCTGTTGTACCTCCCGTTCTCGAAAAACTATACTCAACCTGATCAACAAAAAAAGAACTTTCTCCTTTTAATTTTTCAACTTGATTGGAAGTAATCATTTCAAATTTATTGACTGTCCAATATTTTATCAAAATGTCATCAACAATCTTATTGTATTTTTTATCATTAGACTTTACAAAATAAGTTGTTCCTTCTTTAAAAGCTTTGTACTCTCTAATATCCGTATTTACTTCCTGGCTATAGCAATATGAAGATAGTAGCAATAGAATAAGGCATAGTTTTTTTATCATAATTTTTTATTTATTATTAGTTTGGATTTTGGTTGGTCGTATACCAAATTCATACAAGTATATACAAATTTGATTTAAAATCAAAACCGACTCAAATTAGTCGGTTTTTTACGCAACTTTATGAGCGTTTTCATATCTACTTCAAAAATCAAAATTCAGAAGCTATGAAGAGATTATTCCTCTTTACATTATTAGTTGCATTATTGATGATATCATCCTGTAAAAATGACAATGACGATCAGATTGTCTGCACACAACAGTATGTATATGGTTTGAATATTGTTGTTCTTGATGCCACAACCGGAAATCCTTTAGTAGAAGGTGTTACTGTTGAAGCAACTGACGGAAGTTATAATGAAACCTTACAACTAATTCCAGGATTAGAGTATTCGTTTGCTGGAGCCGGAGAAAGAGTCGGAATTTATACTGTGACTGTCACCAAAGATGGCTACCTAACTTATACCTCAAGTCCTATTATTGTAACTCGTAATGTTTGTCATGTGATTCCGCAATCACTAACAGTCAATTTACAGTCGAATTAATCACAAAAAAAAGCGTCCTAATTCGGGACGCTTTTTAATTTATAACAATTTGTGTTTTACTTTGTTTTCTTCACATATTGCGTTAGAATAACAATATGTTGTCCTTCAACTCTGCCTTCAATTTGATCGGCGTTGTCCCAAACCAATTTGATATTGTGAACTGCTGCACCACGTTTTGCGGTAAAGTTGGCGCCTTTTACATCTAAATCTTTGATTAAAACAACAGAATCGCCTTCTTTTAGGATGTTTCCATTACCATCTTTGTGTACAATTTTGCCATCTTCATCTTCGCCTTCGCCAGTAGCGCCAGCCCAAACTAAAGTTTCATCATCAAGATACATCATATCCAACAAATCCTGAGGCCAGCCTTCTGCACGCAATCTGTTAAGCATGCGCCAAGCCACAACTTGAACAGGTTTATTTTCATTCCACATACTATCACTAAGACATCTCCAATGATTTGGGTCTGTTGGCGTAATGTTTTCTATTTGGTTTTTGCAGGTTGTACATACTAATACAGAGTTGTCTAAAGATATAGCTTCCTCTTTTGTTAGATGAATTCTTAAATCTTCGGTTGAACCACACAATTCACATTTGGATCCGCTTCTGTCGTTTAATCTTTGGTCGATAACACTCATTCCTTATAAATTAAATGAGGCTCCTATTTGAAACACAAATTGATTATTATATTCTTCAAACCCTTGAACATTTGAATCGTATTTTGCCAATGGAATTCCGGCTTCTGTATAAACGCCAAAGCCTTCAGTAAAGAAATATCTAAAACCTAAATGCGCTCCGAAATTTCTTGTCCCTAAATTTAATCCCGGATAAATATCCATTGCTTTATCCAATTTAAATACGCTTCCTAGATTAGCATTAAAACGAACTTTAAAATCAGCTCTATCTTCAAAATCTGGTTTTACATCGCCAATTTTATCTACCGAGAGCAAATAAGACGCTACAAAACCATAAGACATATTTTCACCGATACCAAAATCAACAGAAGTATTAATTCCTGTTCCATGATCTTGGACATTCAGTCCAACTTGCGCTTTGATGTCTCCTTTTCCTTTGTAAGCTTGTGCGTTTGCTATACTTACCATAGCGATTGCTGCTATTGTGATTATTTTTTTACTCATGTTTTAAATATTTTTTGTTTGGTATTCGTGAATCTTCGATTTCATTTTAAAATCTATTTATTTTAACTTCGTTCAGTTCGGTCATTCTGACCTCGAGTGTTGCAAAAGTAGTTAAATTAATTCCTTCCTTTCTCATTAAAATACAACGCATTCAAAGGTTCACTTTGCCAAAATTCTTTAGTATCAACATTTAAAATGGTTAAT
>JAYVZG010000040.1:0-4175 GCA_043783565.1 Flavobacterium sp.
GATTATGATGTTTTGGTGGCTTCAACTTATTATTATAAGATTTCAGTAGTGTCATCGTCTGGAAATGAACGTCAATTAGACCAATTAATCGGCTATAAAGCATGGACATCGTTAGACAATCACACTGCTTTTCCTGTAAAACCTATTGGTTCTAATTTTTGTAATGCTGCGCCAATTGCTTATAATATAGATAACGATACTGGAAATAAAAAAGAAATTTTTATCAATTTTGCTTGTGCATCTGCAACTTGTGGTAAGACGTTAGGGTTTAAAGAATCTGGGCAAGATATTTTCGATATAGATAACAACCCAACAACCGTCTCGGGTTTTGCAAACACTGCATTACCCATGTACAGCAATCCAGCCATCGGCGATGTAGACAAAGATGGTCATGCCGAAGTTTTTTCTGTAGCTGCCAATCTAAGCGGGACTTCTGGAACACTTCATGCTTACAAGACTGTAGATAATAATAATGACAATAATCCTGATAAGTTTTGGTCTACTGGCGATTTTAATTTTGAGACCAGATGCACCAGAGATCCCGTATTATATGATGTAGATGGAAATGGATTTTTGGATATTATTGTTTCCGACAATAAACAAAAAGTGTATGTTTTTGATAAAGACAAGAACATTATGCCAGGATGGCCAATACAGGTTGGCGATGGTACGGGAAATTTTGACTATTCACAAGGTGAAATTGCTGTTGCTGATTTAGACCATGACGGCAAAGCAGAAATTGCACTGGGTATGCGTGCGGTTGATGGAGTTAAAGGAGGTATATACATTTGGCATCATGACGGGACTGCATTTACAGTTAATCCATTTAAAATTTTTGCCAATAATGAAGATGGAGACGGAGGAATAGTTTTAGCTGATATCGACGAAGATTTGAATCTTGATATTTTAATAAACACCAAATTTAATTATAATGGCACTACAGGAAAGATTTATGCCTTCAAACAAAACGGCACGCCTGTTAATGCCACTTGGAACGGGATTCCCTATTCAAATGCAAACAATTGGCGCGAAGCAAGACCAAGACTTTCTGTAGGAGATATTAACCATGATGGTCATTTAGAAGTAGCAATTGCCACAAAAAATAAATTGAACCTTTATAGTAGAAGTGGCATTAATATGCCAGGTTTTCCAGTAACAACAGCAGATGTTTGGGAATGTGTACCTATACTAGCGGATGTTGATAACGATCCAGATTCGGAGATTTTGGTTAGAGATTTAGACCAACTGTATGCTTATAATGTTGATGGTACTTTAGTTGGAGGTTTTCCAATAACGAGTAGTGATGGGAGCATGTTTTCTAATTCGCCAACAGTAACCGATCTTGATAATGATGGCGTAAATGAAATTGTATCGTCGTCTTTGAATGGAAGTGTTTATGTCTACAACAGCACTGGTCATACCATTAACAACGAATGGAGTTCGTACCGAGCCAACCCATACAATACTGGGACGTATAAAGAAGTGTGTGATAATGTGCTAGATTTAATGGTACGAGACGGATCTGATGATTTGGGTATTCAGCCCAATGTAACGTCTCAATTTTTTTGGGATTCTAATGATATTTGGATAAGAAATAACAATAATGATACTGGTCTAGAACATCAAAATCCAGAATATTCTGCAAATGGAGCTCCAGTTTATATAAAAGTTAGAGTAACTAATAAAAGCTGTATTCCGTCTACTGGTAATGAGCAATTGAATGTATATTGGGCGAAAGCCTCAAGCGGTTTGTCTTGGCCCTATTCCTGGACCGGTGGACAAACTTTTCCTGCAACTGGAGCCGTTATGGGCAATAGTGTAGGAACACTAACGGTACCTGTTTTACAACCAGGGCAAGAGGTAATATTGACGTTTCCTTGGCAAGTTGCAAATCCTTATAATTATGATGGTAATGACCAATGGCACTTCTGTTTATTGTCCAGATTAGTGGCTCCCAATGATCCAATGCAGGTAACAGAAACCAACGATGATTTAGTTGCTAATGTATTAAACAATAATAATATTGCGTGGAAAAACCTAACAATTGTTGATGTATTACCCAATCATGTTGCAGACCCTGGTGGAGAAATTGCCATTGCCAACCCATTTGATGGACCAAAAACGTATACGCTAGAATTGGCAGTAGCCGATGCAGAAACAGGTAAACCTATTTATGAAGAGGCTGAAATTGGTATTAAAATGGACGAAACGCTTTATAACGCATGGGTACGTGGCGGTAAAGGCGCTCAAATGCTAGAGGCAACGGTAGAAGAAAAAAGAAAAATTGTAAAAGGAAATCATGTACTTTTGGACAACATTAGTTTCAACCCAAGAGAAGTAGGAACATTACAATTAAATTTTAATTTCTTAACCAAAGAACTTACCAACAAATCTAACTTTGTGTATCGCGTTATTCAAAAAGATAAGCAAACGGGTCGAACTATTGGTGGAGAAACATTTGTAATCAATAAAAAACCAAGAGCCCAATTTATTGCAGATGCAGGTGACGATAAAGATGTCGATTTAAACCAAGCCATAACTATAAGCGCAGTGGATATCAACGAACCCGCAATTTATAATTGGTATGACAATGATGGTAATTTAATATTTCAAGGTAAAAATTTACAAATTGCAAATGCAGTTGCCGAAAAATATAAACTTGAAGTGATTTCAACGGTAGATGGTTTTAAAGATTATTCTGAAATGGAAGTAAAAATTAATCCAAACCGATTGAAAGCC
The DNA here is from genome assembly GCA_043783565.1 of Flavobacterium sp. Lineage (GTDB taxonomy): Bacteria > Bacteroidota > Bacteroidia > Flavobacteriales > Flavobacteriaceae > Flavobacterium. The sequence continues at coordinate 2,740 of JAYVZG010000040.1, forward strand.
ATAATTCCAAATCCAGTTGTTGGTCTTACCAAAATTGCTTACAATCTTAACCAAGCAAGTTCTGCCTACTTAATGATTGTTAGTTATTATATGAATGGTGGCGTATCTAACAATTATGTATTAGATGTAAATACAAGTGAAACCAACATCGATTTAAGTACTTACGCCAACGGCTTCTATAAGGTTGTTTTGGTGGTTAATGGTGGCATTGTTGACGCCAAAATAATATCAAAACAATAATAACTTTTTGTCTTTATATATAGTTTATTATGTATGAAGACAATTATAAAAATTCAAATATGAAACATTTATTAAAAATTATTTTTATGTTGCTTACCCAACAGTTTTATGGGCAATGGGTGGCACAAAACGCCAACACAGGAGGACTTAGAGATATTTACTGCATTAATGAGAACTTTGTAATTGCCGTTGGAGACACCGGAATCATTATAAAAACTATAGATGGCGGTACAACATGGGTGCAGAAAAATATGGATGCAAATTATAACCTTAAAAAAGTGCAGTTTGCCAATACAAATACAGGTTACACTATTGGAACATACCAAACTAACAATCAAGGTATCTTACTAAAAACTTCGAATAGTGGAGAAAATTGGAGTATTCTAAATATACCAAATATTTCTAATATTTATGCTATTTCAGTAGTAAATGAAAATATATTTTATATAGTATGTAGTGATTCGTCAAATTATAAATTACTAAAGACATTAGACGGTGGATTAACATACGAAATAGTATCTCTAAATATTGTTTATGAAAATTTTCAATTTATAAGCGAACAAGTTGGTTATTTTGGGGGGTCTGGCGGGCTTTATAAAACCAGTGATAGCGGCGTTACTTGGACACAATTAAACAATTTGGCTATTATAGATTTTCAATGTATAAATGAGAATGTGGTTTTTTTCAGATCAAATAATGGCGATTTAAATAAAAGTATAGATGGTGGTTTAACTCACATCTATTTGAGTAATACTAATAATTACCACATTGGCAAAATACATGCTTCTAGTCCAGATATAGTTTGGGGTATTACTGTAGATTTATTGTTAAATGGTCAACCCAATTATACAATGAGAGGAGAAACTTTGTCAAATGGTCAATTTAATAGAATTGATTCTGATGTGCCTTTGTTAAGAGCTATTCATTTTGCAAATCCTACCAAAGGTTATGCAATAGAAGTTTATAGTAGTATAATTTATAAAAATTCTACAGGCACAATGTTAAGCATAAAAGATAGTAGCAAAAGTAAGAACTTAAAAATCTACCCAAACCCAGCTTCTGAACAAATAAACATTTCCTTAAACGAAAAATCAAGCGAACCTTTTACTATTGAAATAGCAGATTTTTTAGGTAAAACGGTATACTCACAATCTTATAATGCAATAAATACAATAACGATTGACACAAAACCTTTC
>JAYVZG010000041.1:0-32879 GCA_043783565.1 Flavobacterium sp.
ACGCTTCTAACTTAACTAAACCAATAATAAATAAATACTCCGAGGAAAGTATACAATAAAGCAAATACAATTTCTAAACGGTATTTTTGAAAAGAAGGAAAATAATACAACTTCATTATCCTATTCAATAATCAATGTTTTATTCGAAATTCCATCTAAAGTTGTAATTTTTACTATGTAAGATCCTTTTGCTAAATCTGTAATTGCATATTGATTTTGTAGCTCAAACGTTTTTACTAATTGTCCAATCATGGAGTAGATTTCAACTTTTTCGATAGAGAGTTCGGTGGTTAATTCGAAATAATTTTCAGTTGGGTTTGGATGTAATACAATTTCTAGATTTTCGTGGTTAGAACTAATTTCGCTTGAAAGTCTTCCTGCGGCACAGATTCTCAAACAAACATCCTCACTTCTTATTAGGCTATTGTCAATTATTTCGGTATAAGATTCGTTAACTAATGAAATGCCTGAAATAGAGGTTGTAAATGCATCTAACTTAAAACTACTAGCAGTTGCACTAACCGCTTTTTGAATTAAAAAAGGGACTGAAGAACAAGTGATTTTAAAATCGGAAATGTTTTCTTTAATCAGATATGTCATCGGAAAATTTGTAGGAGCTCCTAGATTGTCATTATAATTCAAATATAATTTATTAGTATCCCTTGTATTATAATTTACTGCTCCTAAAATTGGGGCATTATTAAGACTTTGGTGTCTTACATTTACATCTAAGCTACCTTCATCAAAAGTTCCAAAATACTTTTCAACACCAAATAATATTTTGCCTTGATGGTTTTTAAGGCTACTATATCTAGAGGTTAAATTCCCCGGCACTGAAAATGGAAACTTGTAAACATTGTTCGGGGATGAATTCGTATAATCATTAAATTTATAAATAAAAGGCACTTGAGATTCCATCTTCATAATCATCATCTGAGCTGATGTAAATCCTTGCGATGCTTTAGAAATTACTATACTCTCACCTCGATTGCCATTTGCATTTGTTAGTAAAGTTGCATCACCGGAATTACCATTAGGTTGAATAACTAAAACAGTTGTATAAGTCCCTAGAGTAAAGGGAACTACTGACTGTTGACTTGTTATTTTATTATTAGCATCAACTACATAAGAAAACCATGGTGTTAAATCTATTGTTACCCATATTCTGTCACTTGCAGGACCAAAGGGCCCTTTTACATATTTAATGTCATTAATTATAACCCCATCATTCCAAGTATAAATAACTTGAGTTCCGCTACCATTCGTATTTAAATATCTAGTAGTATAAGGGATTTTGAATTGAAATGTATTTACTAAACTCCCAGTTGGTGAAATCTCTATGATGTTAACTAATGGCGAACCTATTAAATTAGGGATACTATCATGGGTTTCATTTGAAAATTGATTATAGGCAAAATATAAGTTATTTGAATCTGGATTTGCAACTATTTTAGGGTATATTCCAGTACGATTTGGATTATACAAATTGTTGTCAATTATTTTTTTAGAAAATAATAAATTACCTTGATTATCATAATTTCTAATCACATAAGGAGGAAACCAACTGTTTGTTGCAAAGCCTCCATCATTTTTAGAAACTCCAAAATAAAATTCCCGACCAATATTTTCGGGGATTTTTTTAGACCCTAAGTAACATAAATTACTATCGAATCTACTCAAAACACTATACCTATTCCCATTTTGATTCACTATAGGAATATGTACCATAACATTTTCGTTTGCAATTTCAAAGGTTGAAGATTTATTATCAGTAACATTTGCAGCAGCTGGAAGGGTAACATTTTTCATAGTATATTTTATCCCTCTACTCTGCCCATAACAACAATTAATCCCAGCAGTTACAAATAATAATCCTAATAAAAGTAATTTTTTCATGATGTATTATTTTAGTTATTCTATTAGTAATGTTTTATTTGAAGTTCCTTCTGAAGTTTTAATTTTAACGATATACGAACCTTTTCCTAAATCAGAAATTGCATATTGATTTTGCATATCGAAAGTTTTTACCAATTTCCCTAGCATTGAGTAGATTTCTACTTTTTCAATGGATAGTTCGGTAGTTAATTCAAAATAGTTTTTGGCTGGGTTAGGAGATAATGTAATTGCAATTTCGTTTAAAGAAAAATTGTTGGTGTTTAATGCTGGATCCGCATAGGCATATACTTCCTTCCCTAAAGCAACACTAACGGAAGCACCAAAATACAATTCATTATTAAAAACTATTAAATCTGATATTGCGCTACTAGCAGTAGGGTTGATCTCAATCATTGTAGTACCAATACTTGTTCCATCACTTACCCATAGTTCAACTCCATTTGAACCATTATCAGCTGTGAAATATAATTTTCCATTATATTCAGTTAAATAATCTGGATTACTGTTACCTGTTGGATTGATGTTTTTTACTAAAACGGTTCCTGCATTTGTTCCATCTGTTTTCCACAATTCAACCCCGTTTGTTCCATCATTGGCTGTAAAATAAATAGAAGTGCCAATTTTTATTAATTTAGATATGTTGCTATCACCTGATGGATTAATATCTTTAACTAAAAAGGTTCCTAAACTTGTACTCCCATCAGATTTCCATAATTCATATCCTACTGTGCCATTATCTGCACTAAAATATAAAGTGTTGTCAATTTTAGTTACATTAGTTGGATTACTATCTCCAGTTGGGTTAATATTTCTTACGACATTTAGGCTGCCTGAACCATTGGTTTTAAATAATTCTCTCCCTGTAGTAGTATTATCTGCAACAAAAGTTAAAAGCGTTCCCATAGTATTTAATTGATCTGGGTTACTACCTGTTGTACCAGTAATGACATCTAAATACAAGGACGTTCCCACTCCAGTCCCATCTGTTTGCCATATTTCTCTTCCAAGATTTCCGTTATTAGCTGTAAAATAAATTTTGTTGTTAAAAGCTATCAGGTCTTTAGGATTAGAACTACCCGAAGTCAACCAAATATCTTTTATAAGACTACCTACATTAGTAGTTAAATTTATTTTGTATAATTCTACACCAGAACCAGTATTAGTTGCTACAGGGTTATATATAATTTCATTATTAAAAAAAATGGCTTCCGTTAATTGCCCACCTGCTCCTGACAAATGGTTTAAAGAAGTTGTTAAATTCAAAATTTTAGTTCCAATATTTGAATTTCCTGAAATTTTTAAAGCAAAAAAATTACTTAAGTTCTGATCAAGTGCCGAATAATACAATTCATTATTGTAATTATAGTATTTAATAATCGCACTATTGTTTAATATATATTGTCCTGTGTTTGGGTCATCAAACCTAACTCTATCAGTCCCAATAGCAGTCCCATCAGAAGAGTTTAAATACCAGGAACCTGGCAGATAATAAGATGAGAAAAACAATTTTCCGTTAGATACAGCAAAATTTCTTGGAAACGAGTCTCCTCCTGCAGGATACAAATCTTTAACCAATCGTAACTGTCCATTAACACTAATAATAATAAAAAATGCGGTAATAAGTAGAATTTTTTTCATAATGAATAGATTTAAAGTTATCCAAACTTCATGAAAAAAAACATCAAATATCAATCACATAAATAAGTGATGCAATTTTATAGGTAACTGGAACAAAATTTACGAAAAGCGAATTATGTAAATTAAATTAAGGTTATAAAGAGTGTTTTTAAGAATTCTAGAAAGAGTCCAGAATTTGAAGTATTTGTGCTTTCTTTCTATGAGAAACCGGGATTTCATCATTGTTATTCAAGACTAAAGATCCACCTTCCGTTTTATTAAAACGTAAGATTTTATTAATATTAATTATATGAGAGTGATGTGGTCGAATAAACCCATAAGGTTCTAACATTTCTTCGTACTCTTTTAACGATTTTGAAATGATTATCTTCTTGCTATTTTCAATATAAAACTCTGTATATTGACCATCTGACTCGCATCTTATGATGTCTTTAACATCAATAAAGTAGAATGAATTACTGTCTTTTAGAACTATCTTCTTGTCTTTGTAAGTGATTTTATTTAAACTGTCTTGCATAATCTGAAGTTGCTCATGCAAAAATTCATTTTTCAATTGTTTACTAATCTTTTCAAAAGTCTCTATTAATTCTTCAACACTTATTGGTTTTAGTAAAAAATCGATGGCACTAAATCGAAAAGCATCAATTGCATATTTATTGTGAGCCGTAATAAAAACAATGTGAAAATTAATTTCCGTCAAATTAGTTAACAAATCCATTCCTGTTCCATCATCTAACTCTACATCCAAAAAAACAATGTCTGGAATATTCTTTTCTATAGATTGCCGCCCTGTTTTTACACCATTTGCTTCAAATAGGATCGTAGGAAAAGGGCAAAAGTTTTTAATCAATTGAACAACACTTTCTCTGATGTTCGTTTCGTTATCAATTACTAGTATTTTCATTTTTAATATATCTTAGGTAAAGATACAATTATTTTAAATCCATCTTCGTTAGTAGTTTTTTCAACACGATATGATGCATTTGACTGGTTTTGTTTATTGAACAAATAGAGTCTATCTTTAATGATTTGCATTGCTCTAGATTTATGTTCTTTTTCTTTTTTATACAAGGCATCACCTACACCATTATCCTTAATATTGATGATGATATTGTTTTTATCTTCAATGAAAGAGATAGTTATCAGTCCTGTATAATTAATATCCTTAAAACCATGTTCGATACTATTCTCGATAAAAGGCTGAATAATCATTCCTGGAATTCTCAGTTCATCAATAGCTAATGAGTCGTCGATGCGAAATTGGAAATCAAACTTATCTGGAAAACGCAATTTTTGTATTTCTAGATATTGAGTAATGAAATCAATTTCGGTTTCAATTGTTACTAATTCTTGATAAGTGCTCTCAAGAGATTGCCTCATGATTTTAGCAAAACGTGAGATAAACAAGGTAGTTTTTACACTTTTTTCTTCCAAAGAAACATTTTGTAACGAAGCTAATGCATTGAAAAAAAAGTGTGGATTTATTCTAGCTCGGTTTAATCGTTGTTCGGTCTCCATTATCTTTTGTTTTGATTGAAGTGACCTCTGTCTGAAAAAGAAAATCAAGGTTAGTATTGCCAATAAACCCACAATAATTAAAAAAGAATATAGTTGTTTGGTTTTCTCTAACTCAAAAATCATTTTTTCATTTTTGACTTTATGGTATTTTTGCTCTAATTCATTTACTTTTTGAACCTTTTCAATATTCCAAACACTGTCTTTCATTTTGGAATACACTTTATATACTTCAAAAGCTTTAGGCACATTTCCAGCGTTAGTATACAAATCTGATGCGTCAAAATACATCATCATTTTTCCTGAAGAATCTTTTATGTCATTGACAGCAACCAAAGCAGTGTCCATCCATTTATTAGCTTCTCCCAATTGTCCATTATCTAAATGGTCCCAAGCTTTGTTAGAGTATAAACTAGCTAAATTCTTTTCGCCTATTATTTTTTTAGCAAAGAAAATTGAAGAATCAACATATTTTATGGCATTTTTTACATCTCCATTGAAATAGGAATAGGATTCTTTTATTCTATAAAAATCAGTGATATCGCCATACATCTTATTTTTAAATAGTACACTTTTAGACTTATTTGCAAATAAAAGCGATGAATCTAATACTGTTTTTCTGTTGGTGGTGGTATATTTCTGTTCATATTCTAATGCCAACCACAATAAATGTTTTGCATTTTCTCTACTCTCTTTTTGACTTTCTATTAATTTTTGTGCACGTTTTACATAAGGCCAATTTTTTTCATGCCCATTCATTCTTGTAAACAAATAAACAATATTTTGAATTGAACTAATTTGCTTTATAGCATCGTTACTTTTTTCGGATTCTTTTAATGATTTAAAGGCATAAATTGATAGTTTTTCCATATCATTGATGACTTTGTAATAGATAGCTTTATTAGCATATATAGTATAATCATATTGATAATTACATCTCAATTTATTTAACAAACTTATTTGTTTTTGAAGAATTGAATAAGCACTTTTAGTTTTTCTATTAAAGATATAGTAATGAAATTCAATGGTTAAACCTTCGAAAACACAACTTTTGAATTTTGAATTAATAAGAGGTTTTATTTTGGAAAATACTTCTAATGAATCCTTTGTGTCTTGAATATTTTCAGAGATTTTATCAAAAATAATTTTACAATTACATTCTTCTTGAGAATAGGATTTATAAGAATAAATGAAGAAAAAAAAAAGAATAAAAAATTTAGGTAAAATTTTGAGCTTTTCATAAAATTAATTTATTAACCTTTTTACACTCCAAAAATATAGAATATTTTTCATTAATAATTTTATAGTTTGGCGAAAGAAAGAAATGTTGATAAGTGTACTGTATTGGTATATAATCGTATATATTAATTATATAAGTGTTCATATAAGTTATAAAATTGTTGCTAATTGGTGCTTTAAAAGATATTTAGATAAGGATTCGACCTTGAGTGATCTGATAGGCGCACAGTTCCCGTTTCGCAAAGTACGAAAGCAACTTTGATGGCGGCTTTGAGTAATTTGAGTTAAGCGTATTTCCTCCAAAATTGAATCCCTTGATACATTCCTAACCCAACGAAAACTCCAGGAATAATAAAACGCATCAAGTATTTCGCAAAGAAATCGGTTTGAGAAGTTAAGAAATGTAACGATATAATTAGTCCCAACATTCCGAAAAATGTCCCAATCAAGGTTCCGAAAACGTAGAAATATTTCTTTGTTCCGTCAATCGTAATCCAGTTTCCATTTAGCAAATATAGATTCCAACTGACCCAAAACGGGATTTGAACAAAATTGAGCGCACTCAAGAATAAGCCAGCGAAATACGGTGTCCGATTTTGGTATTCATGGATGACTGTCCCTTGCGCATTCGAATTGGACGCACTTGCGAAGAAAATATAGGCCAAAACAAACATAAATACCACGGAAAAGCCTTCGATAAATTGTAGTAGTTTTCGACTACTTACTAATTTTTCTGCAAAAATTAAAGTGAAATAAATCACAAAAACCTCCACAGAAACAACTCCCAATAAATACGGAATCACGCTAGGCAAACCTGACTGATTGTATATATCAAAACCAATCACGTTCAAATATCCTAATGGAATAGAACCTACAAAACTCACGACAAAACCGACCAGAATATTTTTGAGGTTTTTCATTCGTTAGAAATTGAGGATTTTGTTGCTTTGCTCTAGATGCATGCGGTATTCTTTCATACCAGCTTTTCTACCTAAATAGAGAAAACCTTTTTGGTGATTTGCGACGCTAATTTCGAACATATAACGAATGTGACGCGTCAGTTCTTTCCATGCAAAAAAGATAGAATGTTTCGGGTCGTAGATGTGCGTGGGTTCGCTAGCTGCGCCATTCAATTCGACCACAGCAAAGTTTTTGCCTTGCTCCAATTCTTCTAAAGTGTTGTACATTAAATCCAATCTTCCAAAATAAAATTCTGGAATTTGAAGACACATTTCGTTAATCACATCATTCAATTGCGGTGAAATCCAATGGCTGAAATCTAGGAATTTGGCTCCGCGAATGTGATTGCCATACGGAACTAAATTGCGTTGTTCGCCAATGTCTAAAACAGTTTGTAAATCTGCTCCATATTCTTTTTGTAGCACTTTCAATTGGAGTTCATGTCTTGAATCTTTTTTAATCAAAGTCTCCATCGTAGCTTTTCCATCGCCGGTGACAATCAAAAATTCTTTTCCGACAATTCCGGTGATTCTGCCTTTCTTTTCATGAGGATAACGCACATAAAAAACACCTATTTCATTTTGAAAGGGAATTAAATCTTGCAGCAAATAGTCGAAATTTACTTTTTCGTGATAGGATTTCAGTTCGGCTTCATTGTGGATTTTCTTGACTGCTGAACCACGTAATCCAATATCGGGTTTGGCAATAATAGGATAGTTGAATTCATATTCTTTGAACCTTTCTAGTACTAGCGCAAAAGAAGTATCTTCTTTAATTAACTCTGTTTTCGGATAATACATCTTTGGAATAAGATTGTAGATTTCCTTTTTCGACTCCATAATAAAACCGCCATTTTTGATAGACGGATTGGACGCGTTGAAAAAGAAAATCGTTCTGGCTTTCAAAGCATACAATGCCCATTGAAAATAGACCGGAATGTACACGATGTGCATGGGCCAATATTCCCAGTGGAAGAGTTTATGGAGGAAGAGTTTCAAGTTGGTTGTCGGTTGTTGGTTGTCAGTTATCGGTTTTTGGTTGCGTGAGTGATGGCAGCGGCATCCTTTTTTGTTTTTTGAGTAAAAGCCCTTCGACTGCCTGTCCGCCGACAGGTGCGGCGCTCAGAGTTACAAAAAAACAAAAAAGATACAGCGGACAGCACGACGGCGCCAAACATTACTTGATTTGTAGCATGATGTGCTTGCGCCGGCACGCCCAAAATATTAGACATGAATAAACGTATTGGAGTATTCTTTTTCTTGAATCAAATCATAGTGCATGACCGTAATTTTGTTTTGTTCGATGACACTTTGCGTGATGCTCAAAGTTTTAAGTTGGTCGTTTCGATTGATGATCAGACCATGCTGGGTGTTATCGGCTTCGGTGTAGCGATGAAAACGGAACATTTCCTCGAAAGTCACTGCTGGTATCGTATCTAGAAAAGTGGAAAACCATTGCGCTCTTTGTTCGCGAATTTCTTTTGAATAAAGTGTCGATGATGACCAAATGTGGTTTTCGTTGGTGTTTAGTTTCAGGGTGCTTTTTTCGGTTCCATTCCACCGCAATTGATACAGTTGTTGATCTTGAAAAAGCACGAGTGTAAACGGCTCTACGTTTTCTAAATCGATGGTTTTCCACGAATTTATCGCGGATTCTGAGCTAAAAAGATCTAAGACAATCAAACCGCGGCTTCTGCGATACGGTGGATTCCATTGGTGTTTTTCTTCGGCGCCATTGAGCAAGACCAACACATTGGTGCTATCATCTACGGCATACCAAGTTCCGCCGGCTTTAGGGTCTTTGGGGAAAAATAAATTCTTTTGATTGACGAGGTAATTGCGTGGCTCAACGGACGGCCGCGCTACTTGCTCGTCGCGATTGGAAGTGATGATGATTTTGCCGTTGGAATGGACAAAACTTACTGTGCACATTGTTTTCTGTATTCGATGGTGGAGCGTGCCACACCAAAATTTTCGTCGACTTCTAGTTTGCCATTCATAAGAATAGCGACTTTTATGAGTGCTTGATGATGAATGCAATGCTCTAGATTGTAGAGTAATTCTCTGAAATAGTTGCTTTCGATTCGAATTTCCTCACCATCTACAATTTGCTGCAACTCGAGTGATTTATTTTCCTTATCTATAGAATTTTGGATCTCTTTGATTTGCGCAATCGCAAATTCAGAATTGGTTTGTATCAACTTATTGCGTTGACGTTGGTCGTAGTTGACGATTCCAGATTCGTATTGCACATTCAAACACTGAAACATTTCGATGATGTGACGCGTGTGTTCACCAATGGTTGCATTGCTCAATTCGTGACAAGGATGGGCATAATCCGCATCGGAAATCTGTGCGAGTAAATCGTTTAATTCCTGTAAACTATGATGAATAGATGGTAACAACATGTTTTTACAATTGAAACTTTAATAGACTTTGAATTTTATCTCTGTTCTGAAACACAAGAACTGCACAACAAATAAACGTAATTATTGCCAAAATAAAAAGTGTTCCGCCATCGTTTTTTACAACAATTCCTAATATAAATAAATGGGATACAATAGCACCAGCCATCGTGCCTAATCCCATGAGTGCTCCGAGCAGTGTTGTACGGGGAATTAGAATTAAAATAGAGGCAATTGATTCAACCACTCCTGAGCCAATTCGACCAAAAGGTTCAGCGCCTAGTGTAGAAAATATATAAATACTTTCTTCTGCTCCTGTAAATTTAAAATATAATGTTTGTACCAATATGACGACTGCTGTTAGTTTGATTATCCAAGTAAACACGTTGTTTTTCATGATTTAGATTTTTTAAATTAAAAGATTTGAAATTGAAAGATTAAAAAATAAAACGATTGAAAGATTAAAAGATTTGGAGATTGAAAGATTTGGGGTTGACTAGTAAATTCCTTTTTTTACTGACAACCGACAACCGACAACTAATTAATAACCTTCTTCCAATTCGCATCCGCTTTTTTCTTTAAGTTTGCCTCGTCTTTATTCCAACTTTTTAAAGTGTTATTGAAGTAAGCGTTGTAAAATAAATTGAGCTTTCCGTCGACAATTTTAAAAGTTTCAGGGTCAACTTCGACTTTCTCGCCATTTGCTCCCATCGCATACGAGCACCATCCGCCGTATTGTGGTTCGTAACTCGCTGGACTTTTTGCAAAAGTATCTTTGTTGGCTTGAGACGAAAAATAGTAGATGACACCTTCGTAAGAACTAGCGATGGTCGACTTGCCTTTTACTGCTTTCTTTTGCGTGAAATAGGCTACTGGATCATAACCTTGAATGGCTACTTTCTTTTCAAGGTTGAACTCTGCCGTTCTTTTTGCAGCACTTTGAGCAAAGGTTGTTACTGAAACTATAACCACAAAAAAGAAAATTGATATTTTTTTCATTTTATTAAATTTTTAATTGTTTTACATTTATAGTACAAAGATAAACTAGCCTTAAAAAGCACTTTGTCTGCTACTTTACTTTTGAAAACAATTTGTTGGAATTATTTTTCCTTTTTAATTTTTTCCCAGGTTTTAGAGGCTTTCGTAATGCGGTTTTCTTGGTCTTTCAACCACATTTCTTTAACTTCCAAATTATAGTTTAAATATAACTTATTGTCCACAATAGTAAACGCTTCTGGCTGAATTGGTGCTTTGTATCCTTCGGACATTCCGTAGGCACAATAACCTCCGAATTGTGGCAAATACTGTTCTGGATTTTTTAAGAATACTGCTTTGCTATCTTCAGACGAAAAGTAATAGACTGCGCCATTGTATTCAGATGAATGTCCTTTTTTACCTTCAATAGCTGTATTACTTTCAAAATAAGCAACAGGATCATAACCTTGAATCGCTACTTTATTTTTTAGATTGGTTTGCGCAAAAATGGAATTTGTGGTTAATGCTACAAGTAAAAAGATTAAATTTTTCATAATTAGTTGATTTATTAATGTTATTAAAATGAATATTGGTACTGTAAACCGAGGACTAGACTTCTTGTCAGGCCATCAGGCCTAACGTCTCTAACTACAAAAGGCGATGCAATAGAAAGCTCGATTTGATTTCGTTGATTGATGCGATAAGTACTTAGCAAATTTCCGTTGACCGTCAGTCCATCAGATCCTTTAATGCTTTCTCGTTGACCGAAAATATTCTCATAGGAATCTTCTCCTAAATGATAAATAAACAAGACATTTGGTTTGAACGAAAACTTAGACTTTGGAACATTTACCGAATAAGTAGCTCGCAGCAATGCATCGGGTTTGCGCTCAAACAAATTGGTTGATGGAAAATCAGTAGTGCCTGAATACTCCGCGAAATAAGAGTTCTTGTTCAAATTGACAACCGGAATTTGCAATGCAGCATTAAAATCCCATTGCTTGTAATGAAGATTGGTTCCCGCGAACACATCGACCGTTCCCAAACTCGACTGATAATCCAGCGGCAGAGAATAACCATTTATTTTTAGATTGGAAGCTGTAAAAGGGAACTTCAATCCAAGAAGTGTGCTCCATTGTTTTGACTTTGACTCTTTAAAAGTATAATTCCCAATGAGGAAAGCATCTCCAAATTGGGTGCGTGTTCCAAAGCTTCCGTTGGCAGTTGATAAGGTCACTTTACTGGTAAAAGCAAATCGTTCGTTGAATCGTTTGGAGTACGAAAGGTAGTGCGACAAATACTGCACATCTGCTTCACCTAAACTATAGATGGATGCATATTCCAAACTGTTTTTGAACTGTACTTTTTCGTCCGTAAATCCTTTGTTGATCGAACAAATCCCTGCATCACTGCAACCTTGAGACCAGACTGAAGTTGAAAACATGAAACCAATTAGAAATAAAAATGTATTTTTCATAGTGTTTAATTTGATGCTAAAGATGCAATCGCAAACAAATGATTGTACTGCTGACAATGAATTAATACGTGCGAGTAGTCGGAAACATTCACTGTACTTGGAATTGGATAGACCGTTTGAGAAGTCAAGTTGCCCAAGTTTACAAATTCGGTCGGTGTTGCCGCTTTAGACAAATAGACTTTTAGATCGGGACCGTTGGAGACACTAAAGTTTTCTAGGTTGACTTTGTATTGTCCGTACTCTAAATAAATATTCGCTTCTCCACTAACTGTAATGCCAGAGGTAGGCACGAATACACCAGAATACTTCAATTCTGCAATTGGATTGAGAACCAATTTTTCCCTATCTCTAGTAAGTAGTCCTTCTTCCTGGCACGAAACCAAGCTGAGTAAGACAGGTAATAAATAAAGAATCTTTTTCATATCAGTTGTATTTTTATAATACAAACGTACTATGAGCTAGATTGGTTTTTTGTCGGGTAGTTTACAATTGGAGTAAATTTAAGAAATTAATTCATTCCTCTAGCAAAACCAACGGTATCGCGATACATCTGTGGGGAAACCTCAGCATTGTTTTTGAAGAAGCGACTGAAATAATATTCATCGTCATAACCCAATTCGTAGGCAATTTCTTTTACGGGTTTGTTGGTGAGATACAATTCGCGTTTGGCTTCAATAATGATATGCTCAGCAATTAAGTTGGTTAGCGTTTTATTGAAATGATTTTTGGTGATTTTAGCCAATGCTTTTGGCGTAATATGTAGTAAATCCGCATAATCACTGGCTGAATGCTTGGTTTTGAAATGAATCTCAATATAATTTTTTAGATTTTGAAGAACAAAAGGTGTTGAGTTTTCGTCAACTGGAGAAAGTGCTGCTGGCTGTTGTTCCTTTTTTAACCGAGATGCGGTGATAAGGAAAATTTTTAAATAAGAAACCAACAATTCGTATTGCGCTAATGCTGGGTTTTGCATTTCCACTTTCATTTGCTCGAGAACCATATTGAAAGTAGCTTTGGCCACTTCATCAATTTGAACGTAAGGCGGTTCATAGATATTATTGAATAAAACCCCGTTGCAAGCTACTTCATTATGATGTTTTATGATGCAGAAAAAGTCGGGATGAAAATGAATCACCACGCCTTTAATAGTCTCATTTGTTGACAACATAAAAGGCTGATAAGGCGCAAAAGCCAGCAATTGATTTTCGGTAAAATCATATTCAGAAAAATCTACTTTAACTACGCCATTACCATTTTGAACCCAAATCAACGTATAATAGTTTAATCGTTGAATGTGGTCAAAACAAGCATTGTTATGAAACGAAAAAAGTTTGAAAGCAAGGTTTCCATTTTGTGGATTGACTAAGGTGAAGGTATTTGTATTGGTCATAATTGGCTAAAGATAACGTTCATTTTCATTTATCTCCAAATCGTTAATACTAGCAAATCGTTTGCGCATCAAACCATTTTCATCAAATTCCCAGTTTTCGTTGCCATACGCCCGAAACCATTGCCCTTCGGCATTGCGATATTCGTATTCAAAGCGAACTGCCATGCGATTTTCACGAAATCCCCACAATTCTTTTTTGAGTTTGTAATCGAGTTCTTTTTCCCATTTTCCTTTTAGAAATTCTTTCACGGCTTCACGACCGTTGATAAATTCCGTTCTATTGCGCCATTCGGTGTCGATGGTATAAGCTAACGCAATTCGTTCGGGATCTTTACTATTCCAGGCATCTTCGGCTAGTTGTACTTTTTGAAGTGCGGTTTCCATGGTGAATGGAGGAAGCGGGTGTTTTTGCTCTGTTGTGTTCATTTGTATAAAAATTAAAAAGCAAACCAACTCCTACTGAATTGGTTTGCTCATTTATAACATTATAAAGCTGGCGCTAATGGGAAATCTACTGCGACTTTTGTTAAGTTGTGTAAGTAGTTCATTGCTGTTTTATCACTAACTTGAAGAATTACATCGACTAAGTTTTCATTAGTGTAACCTTGTGCAAAGAAGTTTTCTACAGTTTCTTCGCTAGCATTTCCCCTGTTTTTTGTAATGTCTGCGGCTAATTGTACTAAGCCATTCAATTTTGAATCTGAAACCTTCCCTTTTCTGATATCTAGAACTTGCTCATCGGTAAATCCATTCATTTTACCAATAACCTTGTGGGCACTTTGACAATAAATACAGTTGTTCACTTGGCTCACAATTAAGTTTACCGCTTCTTTTTCTTTATTTGTTAAAGACGTTTTGGCATTTTGATACGCTAAGTATTTTTCTAAGCCATTTTTCGAATGTGCTATTGTAGCATATAAGTTAGGGACGAAACCCAATGCTTTTTGAAGGTTATCAAAAATTGCTTGATTGTTCTCTGAAACTTGATCTCTTGTTGGAACTGAAAATGTTGTTGTTGTTGTCATTTTATGTATTTTTAATTACTTGTCGATATTGACGGTACAAAGATGCGACAGCTTTTAAATTTATAAAATGGACAATATTCGCAAGCTGATGGACAATTTTCCTAGAGAGCGCTAAAGTTTTGTATAATCATCTATCAAAATTTCTTTTCGAGCGTAAAATATCAATTGCTTCTCCTCCATTTCGTTGAGCAATTGCGTCGCAGTTTGTCGTGAAGTACCAATGATTTGAGCGATGTCGGCTTGGGTGAGGTAATTGTCGATGGTGACTTTATTGCCGTTGAATTTGCCTTCCCGTTCTGCCCATTCTTTGATAAAAGTGTGCAATCGGGTTTTGGCGTCTTTAGAAATGAGGTTGGAGTAACTATTTTTAATGCGCTTCATTTTCAAACCCACAAACTTGGTATAAGTCAATGCTAAGTTGGGGTTTTGTAACATCAAATTTTCAAAATCAGATAATAAAAAGCTACAAATAATCACTTCATCCGTCAGTGCTTTGGCGTATTCGCTGGAATTTCTGTCGCTTTCTAAAGTCAATTCGCCAAACAAATCGCCTTTCTGAATAATGTCTTTGATGGTTTCGTTGCCTTCTTCATCAATTTCGACGATTTTGATATTGCCTTTTTTGAGCAGAAATATTCTTGGAACTTCACTAGAGGAAAAGTAAATGACATCCCCTTTTTTCGCTTTTTTAAATCCCGTAATGATGCACAATTGCTTGACCTGCGACATGCTCAACGTCCAAAATAACTTGTGATCACGCAAGTACCAATATTTCAATTCTTCTGACATACTAAAAAAATAATTACGTTATAGGTCGTCACGAATGTAAACAAAAAACCCTTTCAGATTTGCGTTCCGAAAGGGTTTTCTTTGCTATTTATTGAATTTAGGACACCAATCCTCTTGAAATAACGATCCGTTGAATTTCAGAAGTTCCTTCATAGATCTGGGTAATTTTAGAATCTCGCATCATACGTTCTACGTGGTATTCGGCCACATAACCGTTTCCACCGTGGATTTGAACTGCTTCATTCGCCACTTCTAAAGCAATTTCAGAAGCGTATAATTTGGCCATCGCACCCGAATGAGAGATGTCTTTGCCTTCATCTTTTTCGCAAGCAGCTTTCATGATTAGCAATTTTGCAGCGGTGATTTTCACATACATGTCCGCTAACTTAAAAGCAATTGCTTGATGATTGAATATTTCTTTGCCAAAAGCTTTGCGCTCATGCGAGTATTTTAATGCCAATTCATAAGCCCCTGTTGCGATTCCTAATGCTTGTGATGCAATTCCGATTCGTCCGCCATTCAAGACATTCATTGCGAAATTAAATCCAAAACCATCCGCTCCAATGCGGTTTTCTTTAGGCACTTTTACATCTGTAAACATTAATGAATGTGTATCCGAACCCCGTATACCCATTTTTCTTTCTTTGGGGCCGATTTCAAATCCAGGTGTACCTTTTTCAACAATAAAGGCATTAATTCCTTTGTGTTTTTTCTCTACATCGGTTTGAGCAATAACCAAATAGGTAGAAGCGGTTGCTCCGTTGGTGATCCAGTTTTTAGTTCCGTTTAATATATAATGATCACCTTTATCTATTGCTGTTGTTTTTTGTGAAGTAGCATCTGATCCTGCTTCTGGCTCTGACAAACAAAATGCTCCGATAACTTCCCCTTTTGCTAAGGGAACTAAATATTTCATTTTTTGTTCTTCGTTACAATATTTTTCTATACCTGCACAAACCAAAGAATTATTCACCGACATGATTACTGCTGCCGAAGCATCTACTTTGGCAATTTCAGTCATCGCCAACACATAAGACACACTATCCAAACCAGAACCGCCGTATTTCGGATCGACCATCATTCCCATGAAACCTAAATCCGCCATCATTTTGACTTGTTCTGTGGGAAATTTGGAGTGTTCGTCTCTTTCTATTACTCCTGGCAACAACTCTGCTTGAGCAAAATCTCGAGCGGCTTGTTGAATCATCAAATGTTCTTCAGTAAGATTAAAATCCATGTGTTTTATGCTAAAGTGGGACGTTTTTAATTTTGGTTTTCAAATGTATCATTAAAAAGTTAAAATTTCAAACGTTTTCGTATTTTTTGGGCTTTGTTCAATTGGGATTCCTTCATCTCAACTTTTCGATCATCATATAAAATTAAAAAGCACCTACAATGGTAGGTGCTTTTCGATCTATTTTGAAAATAAATTATTGTTTGATCATTCGAAGTACTTGCGTATTATCGCCTTGAGAAACTTTAACATTATAAAACCCAGCAGCATATTTTTCGCCAAAAGAAAATGAATTAATGCCATTACTTTCAACGTTAAAATCTTCAATTAATTTCCCCAACATATCATAAACACTAACTTGAACTATTTCCTTTGAAACCGTTGTTAAGTTCAGTTGGAAAGTACTCGAAAAAGGGTTTGGAAAAGCAGTTGCAATTTCTGACGAAACTTCAGACGAAACTGTTGCCAATGAACTGTTTAATACTCTAAGCATTGGAGATCCATAAGTATAACCTAAAGTGACACCCGGCTGACCGCCAGGACCCATGATCGTTGTGGTATAACTTATTGGTGCAATCGTCGAACCATAATAAGAAAAAGTCACAATAGTGTTTGACGAACCAGCACTATTGGACGGCGACAACCACAATTCTGGATCGCTATCTACTGCCCAGGGCACTGTATTAGTAAATCTAAATCTTCCGATTCGGTAAGTTCCCGGAAGAATATCTATAAGAGAAGTAGCTTTAGCTGCTTGTACAATTCTTAAATGGCCAACAGGATTAGCTCTATTGGTCGTGACTATAGTATTCAATCCTCCATTAGCGGTAAGCTCCGGATCAATTGTTCCTGGCACTAAAATCCAAGAATCACAACCTGACATAGAGGTATAAGTGCAAGGTGTGCCACCATTTAAAATGGCTGGATTATAATTAATTCCTGTTGAAAGGCTAGATAATCGAACTCCTTGGGCAGGAGAATCAACAATCAAAATAACATCGACTTCAAAAGTATTAGAAGTTGACATAAAATTATCTAAAGTCACTGTGAAATGTTGCGCGTATCCTATTAGAGAAAAAACTAAGAAAAAGGGCAACATGATTTTTTGTAGTAAAGAAGTAGTTTTTTTTATCATAATTATTGTTTAGTTGTTTGATTAGCTGTGCTTTGAAAGATACTCATGCAAATGTATCGCATTATTATTTGAGATTTGCAGGTTGCCGTATTTTTTTTGGGTTTGTTCAATTTGAAGGCCTTTATCAATTTTTCTCACTCAAAGTAAAAAAACAAAAAGCACTTACAATGGCAGGTGCTTTTCGATCTATTTTTTTAATAAATTATTGTTTGATCATTCGAAGTACTTGCGTTTTATCGCCTTGAGAAACTTTCACATTATAAAACCCAGCAGCATATTTTTCGCCAAATGAAAAGGAATTTATACCGTTGCTTTCAATATTAAAATCTTCAATTAATTTCCCCAACATATCATAAACACTCACTTGAACCATTTCGTTTGAAACTGTAGTTAAGTTGAGTTGGAAAGTATTCGAAAACGGGTTTGGAAAAGCAGTTGCAATTTGTTCTGATGCTTCTAGAGAACTTGTTGCTAAAGAGCTGTTCAAAAGACGAAAAATTGGTAAAGGTGCCCCTTCTATGTAACCCATAGTGACATAATGAGGAACTGTGATTGTTGAAGCAGTACGTATAAAAGTTGTCGAGCCAAAATCAGTAAATGAAACAATTGTATTTGTAGCCCCTGATGCATTTGTATTACTTAACCATAATTCAGGATTGCTATCTACTGCCCATGGCACCGTATTGGTAAATCTAAACCTACCGATTCTGTAGGATCCTGCAACCAGATCTACAAGAGAATTTGCCTTGGCTGCTTGTACAATTCTAAGTTGGTCATATGTATTACGAGTTGTCATGACCCATGGATTTAAGCCGCCATTTGCAGTAATTTCTGGCGCTGTTGTCCCATCGATCATTGACCATGAGCCGCAATTAGGAGTCGTGCAAGGCGTACCACCATCTAAAATGGCTGGATTGAAATTGATTCCCGCGGACACCGCGCATAAACGAACTCCTTCTGCAGGCGAATCAACAATCAAAATAACATCCACTTCAAAAGTATTAGAAGTTGACATAAAATTATCTAAAGTCACAGTGAAATGTTGCGCGAATCCTGTTGTTGCAAACACCAACAAAAAGAAAAGCAATATTTTTTTTAGAGTTGAGTTAGTAATGTTTTTCATAGCAATCCTTTTTTAATTCATTAATTCTTAACACAAACTTAAGAAATTTATTTTAAGAACAATACTGTAATTAGAATTCGATAGTTTTGAGTTAGAATTCGAACGATTTGAATTAGAATTTGAAGAATGCCTTGATTGCCTTTTCGTAACAAAGCCGCACAACCTAGTAAAATAAAAAATCAAACATTCGATGGTTTTTGTATTTTTAGGCCATGACAAAAGAGTACTACAAAATTATTGGCGTGATGAGCGGCACTTCGCTCGATGGCGTCGATTTGGCGCATATTGAGTTTACGATCCACAACAACCGATGGGAGTTTCATATCTTAGAATGCAAAACGATTCCTTACGATGAAAGCTGGGTAAAACAATTGAAGTCGGCAGTAAATTTTAATGAAAATCAACTAACCGAAATTAACCGAAATTACACCCAATTACTAGGAAATATCATTCGAAACTTTATCGAAAAACACCAACTCAAAAACATCGATGCAGTTTGTTCACACGGGCATACGATTCTACATCAACCGCAAAACGGCTTCACATTGCAAATTGGAAACCTTCCGGAAATTGCGGCAATATGCCAGCAAAGAGTTGTGTGCGATTTTCGAGTGCAAGATGTACAACTGGGCGGTCAAGGCGCACCACTTGTGCCTATTGGTGATCGTTTGTTATTCTCGGATTTTGACTATTGTTTGAACTTGGGCGGTTTTTCGAATATCTCGTTTGAACAAGATGGACAGCGAATCGCTTTTGATATTTCTCCTGTCAACACCGTTTTGAATTTTTACGCCAATCAATTGGGTTTTGATTATGACGATCGTGGGAAAATTGCAAAATCGGGAGAACTTCATTCCGCATTATTCGACAATTTGAATGCACTGGACTTTTATCAAAAATCCTTTCCAAAATCATTGGGTTTTGAATATGTGAAAGAAGTTGTCTTGCCTTTGATGGAATCTTATTCAATGACTACAGAAGACAAAATGCGCACCTTTGTCGAACACGTAGCTTTCCAAATTGCCAACGCATTGCTTATCAAGAAAGGCAAGATTTTGATTACAGGCGGAGGTGCTTACAATGTTTTCTTGATCGAAAGAATTGAATTTTACTTGCCTGACATTGCGATAACAATCCCTGACTCAAAATTGTTGGAATATAAAGAGGCTTTGATTTTTGGCTTGTTAGGTGTTTTGAAATTGAGAGGAGAAGTTAATGTATTATCAAGCGTTACAGGTGCCAAATCGGACCATAGTTCGGGTGTAATTTATTGCTAAAACTTTACTTCATTTCTCTATTAAAAATTTACATTTGCAGCACAAAAAAATTACACTTAGCATTCATGAAAGATTTACTCAAAAAA
Source organism: Flavobacterium sp. (assembly GCA_043783565.1). Lineage (GTDB taxonomy): Bacteria > Bacteroidota > Bacteroidia > Flavobacteriales > Flavobacteriaceae > Flavobacterium. Next base: position 20,164 of record JAYVZG010000041.1, read on the forward strand.
TTCGAAGATAAAACTCCCGAAATTATTTTTAATTGGAAAGATGCCGAAACTGAGGCAGAAGGTTGGACCGTCATCAACTCGCTTCGAGGCGGTGCTGCAGGCGGAGGAACCCGAATGCGAAAAGGTTTAGACATGAATGAAGTACTTTCTTTGGCAAAAACGATGGAAGTGAAATTTTCTGTTTCGGGTCCAGCGATTGGTGGCGCCAAATCAGGAATCAACTTTGATCCCAATGATCCAAGAAAAAAAGGAGTTTTACAACGTTGGTACAAAGCGGTTTCTCCGTTGCTAAAAAGTTATTACGGAACTGGCGGTGATTTGAATGTCGATGAAATTCATGAAGTGATTCCAATGACCGAAGAATGTGGTGTTTGGCATCCACAAGAAGGGGTTTTTAACGGACATTTCAAACCAACCGAAGCGGATAAAATCAACCGCATCGGGCAATTGCGTCAAGGAGTCGTGAAAGTGATTGAGAACCCCAATTTTTCGCCAGATGTTTCAAGAAAATATACGGTGGCTGATATGATTACGGGTTACGGAGTTGCGGAAGCGGTTCGTCATTATTATAGTATTTATGGAGGTAATGTAAAAGGTAAAAAAGCTATTGTACAAGGATTTGGAAATGTAGGTTCGGCCGCAGCATTTTACTTAGCAGAAATGGGTGCAAAAGTGATAGGAATTATCGATAGAGAGGGCGGTATTATTAATGAAAATGGATTTACTTTCGAGCAAATACGCACGTTGTTTTTGAACAAAGACGGGAATAAATTGGTGGCTTTCAACATGATTCCGTTTGAAGAAATCAATGCGAAAATTTGGTCCTTAGGCGCTGACATTTTTACACCTTGTGCCGCATCAAGACTAGTTACTCAAAATCAAATGGATAAAATGATTGCATCAGGATTGGAAGTTATTTCTTGCGGAGCGAATGTACCTTTTGCGGACAAAGAAATTTTCTTCGGTTCGATCATGGAGCATGTCGATCAAAAAATTAGTTTGATTCCCGATTTCATCTCCAATTGTGGAATGGCTCGAGTTTTTGCGTATTTCATGGAAAAGAAAGTTCAAATGACCGATGAAGCTATTTTTTCAGATACGTCGAACATCATTAAAAATGCTATTCAAAAAGCGCATGAATTGAATTCATCAAAAACTAATATTAGTGCTACAGCTTTTGAAATCGCATTAAAACAACTCGTTTAACTGTTTTATAAAAACAATTTTTAGTACATTTATTCGTTCTTAAAAAGAATTGAAGTCTCATAAACAAACAATAGTATGGACATTTCTCTGAATAAAGACCAACAAAAATCGATAGTATTGACAACCATTGTTATGGGTTTGTTGTTACTTATTTTATTCTTCATCAGATTTTGGCCACCTTCCAACCTAAAAGAATTAATGGGCGGCGGCGGTGGCGGTGGCATCGAAATGAACTTCGGAGACAGTGATTTTGGAATGGGAGAAAATTTCAAAAGTGAGGCCTTGAATGTAAATGAGGAAGCCAAACAAGCTCCTGTCGTTGCTTCTCCAGAAGACAATGTCATCACAGAAGACGATGCAGCCAATGATGTTGTAGCGCTTCCTAAAAATGAAAAACCGAAAAAAACGACACCAACAGTTGCAAAACCTGAAACAAAACCAGTAGTAGAAAAACCTAAAGTTTCAAAAAATACGAACGATGCACTTTCCAACTTATTAAACTCTAATAAAGGTGGTGATGGTAATGATAAGACTGGAGGCAATAAAGGGCGTCCAGATGGTAAACTTTCTTCAAGCGGTTATAGTGGTAGCGGTTCAGGAACAGGTTCGGGAACAGGCTCTGGCTCTGGGAATGGAAGTGGTTCTGGATCAGGAAATGGTTCAGGGTCAGGAAGCGGAACGGGAAATGGTAATGGCACTGGTTATTACTTAGGAAACCGAAAAGCTTTGATAAAACCAACACCTAATTATACTTGTGACGAACAAGGAAAAGTAGCAGTTCAAATTTCAGTTGATAAATCCGGTAATGTTATTGACGCGAAACCAGGCACAAGAGGAACAACCAATGCCGCAAAATGTCTTTTAGACGAAGCGAAAAGTGCCGCATTACGAACCAAATGGCAACCTGATAGCGATGCTCCAGACAAGCAAGTTGGAATTATTATTTATAATTTCAATTTGAATTAAGATAAGGTTTGTTTAACACGGATTCCACAGATTTGCACAGATTAATCCTTGCTAAGCTTTGGAATCCATGTTTAAAATTGTAGTTTTTTTATTGTTATTAACTATAAAAAGTTAGCCACGAATTCACCGATTAATTAGTGAATTTGTGGCTAAAATATTTTAGTGTATTTTGAATAAATTTTAAAATTCAATATTAAAAATAATCTACTTCGGACTGGTAGCGATGACAAACTTCAATTTGTTCTTTACGCCTATTTGAAGCACATCTACTAAATCTTGGACTTGCATATTGAAAGGAATTCGAATCACCACTGTTTGGTCTTTTGACGCATCCATTTTCGAGAGCAACTTTTCCTCCAACTTTTCAAAAACAACTTCTTCTTTATCTACAAAAAAACGTTTTTCTTCTGTTACTGATAAGGTGATTAATTGCTTGTTGGTTTTCTCGTTGGTTTTCGACTTGGGTAAAGTCATTCGAATCACGTTTGGATTGGCTAGTGTTGATATTATCAAAAAAAACAAAAGCAAGAAAAACATGATATCACTCAGTGATGAAGTTGCTACTTCAGCATGAAATCGTTTATTTCGTTTTATCGCCATGATTTGGTCTTTGAATAATATTTACAAATTCTAATACTTGTTTTTGAATTGCCAAGGCAAAACTGTCAATTTTACCATTGAACAAATGGTAAGCGCTATAGGCTAAAATACCTACAATTAGACCTGCACCAGAACTAATCATTTTCTCATACAAACCACCAGAGATGTTACCAATACTGATATCTTCTGTAACTGAAATACTATAAAATATTTTGATAACCCCAGAAATGGTCCCAATAAATCCTAAAGTCGGAGCAATCCCAGCAATTAATCCGAGTTGTCCTAATTTCTTTTCCATTTCACCAATTTCGATATTGGCGGCACGTTCCATATTCGATTCGATTTCGGTAATGGGTCTTCCAATGGTTAAAATTCCTTCTTTCAAAATATTCCCTTGAGCGTTTCCGCTTCTTTCTGCGGCTGTACATGCCATTTCTAAATTACCCGAATTCAAATTTACTCGAATATCTTTAATCAAATGCTGATCAATTTTAGCCGCTTTATTGATGAACAGAAATCTTTCAAAAACAAGGTAAATAGTATAACAAAGTAAAATAACAATTGGTATTAGAAAAAAACCACCTTTAAAAATAAATTCCAAAACGGAAACTTCTGTATTTATTGGTAAATTTTTAGCTACTTCCGCTGGATTGATTTGCGATATCGTATCGGCTTGTATTTGTAAAAAAGCAGTAATCATATTTGTTGTTGTTTTTTAGACTTTTAGGATAATTAATTTCAAATTTGTACCGTCAATGACGATTACACAATATTAAACTAAAAAAAGTAGAAAATATTTTACAATTAGAAATTTTTATTAAAAAGTAATGAACTACAAGGATACTGTCAATTGGATGTTTAATCAATTACCAATGTACCAAACTCAAGGTGCAACGGCCTATAGAAAGGATCTAACCAATACTATTTTATTTGCAGAACGATTAGGCAACCCAGAAAAGGATTTGCGATGCATTCATGTTGCAGGAACCAATGGCAAAGGATCGACATCACATATGTTGGCATCCATTCTTCAAGAAGCTGGTTATCATGTTGGACTTTATACTTCGCCACATTTGAAAGATTTTAAAGAACGAATTAAAATTAATGGAACTGAAATTTCTGAAGAATTCGTTACAGAGTTTATTCATTTACATCGAACATTTTTCGAAAATAACAATCTAAGTTTTTTTGAGATGAGTGTTGGTTTAGCTTTTGAGTATTTCAAAGAAAAGCAAGTAGATATTGCTATTATTGAAGTCGGAATGGGCGGTAGATTAGATTCCACCAATATTATCAATCCGATGGTCTCTGTTATTACAAATATTGGTTTGGATCACGTTCAGTTTCTTGGAAATACTTTAGAATTGATTGCCAATGAAAAAGCAGGTATTATCAAGCCTACTATCCCCGTAATTATTGGGGAATATACCCCTGAAACAAAAGTTGTTTTTCAAAATAAAGCATTAGAAAATGGTTCTGAAATATTCTTTGCCTCTGATGAAATAAAGGAAGATTATCCATCAGCATTATTGGGAAATTATCAAATTTTAAATAAGAAGACTGTTTTAAAAACTATTCGAGTACTTCAATCACTTGATGAATTCAAAATATCGGAATCACACATCAAAAGCGGTCTATTAAATGTAATTACAAATACTGGATTGCGTGGAAGATGGCAACAATTACAAGAATTTCCAAAAGTAATTTGTGATACCGCACATAATTGGGATGGATTAAAAATAGTAATTGCACAAATACTTCAACAGGAATATAACGATTTACATATAGTATTAGGCGTTGTAAATGATAAAGAATTGAAGGATATTTTACTTTTATTCCCAAAAAAAGCCACCTATTATTTTTGCAAACCTAATATTCCACGTGGACTAGAGACTGCTGTTTTGAAGGAAAAAGCATTCGAGTTTAAATTAATCGGAGAAGTTTATAGCTCAGTTTCAGAAGCTTATAAAGCTGCTAAAAGGAAGGCAGTAAAAGAAGACCTTATCTTTGTAGGAGGCAGTACATTTGTAGTTGCAGAAATTTTAGAATAAAATGGAATTTTGTTTGCAAATATGAAAAAGTAACTTATATTTGCACACGCATTCGGGCGATTAGCTCAGTTGGTTCAGAGCATCTGGTTTACACCCAGAGGGTCGGGGGTTCGAATCCCTCATCGCCCACAAGTTAAAAAACAAATGGTATCAAAACCCGATAAATCTTAGGATTTATCGGGTTTTTGCTTTTAGGTACATTTCAAATTATTCATTCAATCTTAAATCTTAAGACACAAAAGCGATGCCCTTAAAATCTCTATTGAAAGGGCATCGCTAAAAACCTTAAGGTCTTGCAAACAAAGGTGTTAAAAGCTAGTCCACGAACTAAGACGAAATCTGGACATCTTGTTTGTTATTACTCAGAAGTATAAATTGAATAATAATTAAAAGGTTACCGCCATGAAAGAAAAAATTACACTGCACTTTTATTTAAGAAGTAAAAATACCAACGCTACCGAAAGACTACCAATTTATATCCGGCTAACTGTTGATGGAGAACGTTTCGAATTCAGTTCCAAAAGATTCATTGAAAAATCGAAATGGTCAGTAGAATCGTCGAAAATGAAAGGCAACACAGAAGAAGCTAGAACAATAAATAGCTATCTTGATTTGATAAAATCTAAAGTTTTTGATATTCAAATGGAGTTAATCCATAAAAACGAAGAATTATCCTTAGAGAATTTCAAATCCCGAATACTAGGAACACACCAACGAGAAAGAATGCTGATTCCGATTTACCAGGATCATAATAATAAAATCGAAGAGCTTATCGGAAATGGTTATGCTTATGGAACATTGGAACGTTTCAAAATTTCACTAAAACACCTTCAAGAATTTATTTCATGGAAATACAATCTATCTGATATTAGCATTAATAAAGTTGATTTTGCATTTGTAACGGAATTTGAGTTCTACCTGCGAAGTGTAAAAAAATGTAGTAATAACACCGCTGTGAAATATGTTAGAAATTTCAGAAAAATAATCAAAATCTGTTTGGATAACGATTGGTTGGATAAAAACCCTTGTAGCAGATACGAAGGCAAAATGAAAGAGGTCGAACGAGATTTCCTTACTGAAGGAGAGCTTCACAAAATCTACAACAAACGGTTTTCATCAGAACGACTAACTTTAGTGAAAGACATTTTCATTTTCTCTTGTTATACCGGTTTAGCTTACATTGATGTCAAAGGATTAAAAAAAGACCATATCGGAATAGGCATTGATGGCGAAAAATGGATATTCAAGAATCGACAAAAAACAGATACCAAGTCGAAAATTCCAGTGCTTCCAATCGCGGAAGAAATTATTCTAAAATATGCCAACCATCCCAAATGCTTGAATGAAGACACAATTTTACCCATTTTAAGTAATCAGAAAATGAACGGCTATCTCATAGAAATTGGCGATTTATGTGATATCCAAAAAGAAATAACTTTCCACATGGCAAGACATACTTTTGCAACATCAGTAACACTTACTAACGGAGTACCTATCGAAACGGTGAGTAAAATGCTTGGACATAAAAACATACAAACAACGCAACATTATGCTAAAATATTAGATAAAAAAGTAAGTGAAGATATGACTGCATTGAGAAATAAATTTGCGAATCAACAAGCAGCAGCAGAATTAATATCAGTATAAATGACAATACATTTTATAGCATTTTATGAGGTTTAATTGTAATTGGTATTCTTTTTTGATTATTTTTATGGTTGAAAATTATATACGCCATACAGATTATATCGAATTTCATGAAATTAAATTACATCTTAGACAATTTCGAAAGTCTTGTGTGTGAGATTAAGAATCCTAAATTCTCACTAGATCAAGATGCTAAAAAGACATTCCAGGAATGTACTTTTGAAAATATCGTGCTTTATTCCATTTCGTTTCAAGAAGAAAATGGAAAAATCAATTACAACATTGGCAACTCGCTAAATAGTTTGCATCCATGCGCGATTGACTATAAGTATTATAGCGATGTAGCACCTAATAACTACATTCCATTAATTGATCAAATTGTTTCTGAACTTCAAATCAAAAAAGCAACAAAGGAATTCTATTGGAAAAATAATCATGAAGTAATCCAATTATACATTAAAGCGGATGATAGCATTCAAAAAGAAACCAAAGAAATCCAATTCTTCAATTACTGCTACGATACACTAAAAAACGAGAATGAAGTCATTGAAACCTTTATTAAAGCTAAAGTTTTAAAATGTAAAACAACAGAACAAATAACCCAATTCATTCATAAAAACCAATATGCACTCGATAAGTTTACTTCAAAACTAATCAAACGCATCAATCCTAACAACGTCGATGATTTATATAGTATCTCGATAAATTATGACAGAATCGATTGCTTAAAACTAGTATTTACTTTCGCTGAAAGATTACTTTCCTTTTTAGAATCGGAATATTTCTCATTCCTAAATCCTAACATTAGAGTTTCCAATAATACTGTTTTGAGAACACAAAATGATCTAGTTTTCAAAAGCGATTACATCAAATCAAAAATCAATAGTTTAGGCATCGATAAGAAGCTATTGAAAATTGCGTTAAACCCCATTCATAAATTAGAACAATGCAATATTAACGAGTCTATTACTTGTTATGAATACAGCTATTGCAGTAGATTTATCTTAAAGGCTTTTAAAATGCTGAAAAATGATAAACCTGAATTAACAAACAAAATTTTAGCAGATTGGCTTTTCAAAATAAACCTAAACACACTACCTTTTTTTGATTATTTAACGGATATAATAACCGAAGAATTAGAGCAATGCGATACTAATATTCAAAGCTTAGATGCACTTTTCAAAATGCTAAAAATACAAAACCAAAGCCCTAGTATTGTGAGTTTGAAGTATAAATCAAAACTGCCTTCAATCAAACAGCAACTCGTCAATTGGCTAGAGGAAGAAGCGGAATATATCAGAAAGAAAATTAATTTTGAAGGAAATCTTCCACAAGTTGAGAGTTCCGGTAACAAAATCAAATTACTATCCGGTTTATCTGTAGCCCAGTTAAGCTATTTTTCAAATCTGTTATTGCAGACCGATATCATAAAACATGATAATCATAGTGAAGTATTCCGGTTTATGGCAGATAATTTCAAAACCCTTATGACCGACAAAATTTCAACCGGAAGTTTCAGATCAAAATACTACAATGTGGAAGATTCCACCAAAAACATTGTTCGAGAAAAAATCATCGCCTTACTCAATCTCACGAAGCTTTAATACCTCTTTCATCAAACGCCATCCAAAGCCTTCAAGCGTTAATAAATCTTCGTTTTCAATAGCTAGTAGTTCCTCCAGACTGGAAAATTTTTGAAGTTTCATAAAATCTTCCAGTTCTGGACTAATGGGCGTAGAATTGTTTGTATTCATAATTGGCGAATATGTTCCTAAGTCCCAATTAGGTTGATTACAAAACAGCAGCGTGGGACATCAGTCATATCAGCCACAGAGGCACCGCCAAGCACCCATTGCACCAATACACTGAGCCCACGCTTTACGTGGGCGAACAGTATATTTTCTGGTGCAATTAAAAAATTTGGCGGTTTTCTGTGGCACAGTAAAATAACTTTCGCTACTTATATTTTTCGAGGAATAACCTCTTTCATTCTTATTGAAGCAAATTTACTATAAAAAGATAAATTTAATAGTAACATTAATGCTTCAAAAAACTTTTTTCTTCAAAACCATTGATTTTACTACTATTTGTCGGGGGTACTAGTACCCCTGTGACTGTTTTGATACTAATTAAATAATTCTATTTGTCATCTAATTTTAAATCCAATTATCATGGCAATCGAAAACGCTAGTTTCGCGAACACCTCTAAAAATCCAATCTTTCGTGAGCAATTAATTACAAAAGATGACCTGTATGAATTCCGAGATTTACTAATCAACGATTTCAAAGAAATTCTAAAGACTAAACCACAACAAAACGAAAAAAAGTGGCTCAAATCCAATGAAGTAAAAAAGCTCCTAAACATATCGTCAGGAACATTGCAAAACTTAAGAGTAAACGGAACGCTTACTTATTCTAAAATCGGAGGAATGATCTTTTATTCTTCCGAAATAATCGAAAATCTCTTAGAGCAAAACAAAACCCGAGCAAACCCTACCCTTTTCAAATAACCGTCTTTACGAGCGAAGCGAACTCATCCACAAACCAAAATGAACTACATAAAACACCTAACCGGTTTTTTCGAAAAAGTAGCCAATGACCGAACACTCAATCCAACTCACGTGAGTTTATACATGGCAATATTTCAATTTTGGAATTGCAATCGATTCAAAAACCCTATAAGCATTTCACGAGACGAAGTAATGCGAATCAGTAAAATAAGCTCAAAATCAACCTATCACAAGTGCCTTAAAAATCTACATTATTTGGGATATATAAAATATGAACCATCCTATAATCCATTCAAAGGAAGTCATGTTTATCTATTCAATTTCTCGGATGATCTAAAGCCTTTTCCAAAGAATGAAAAGGAAACTAGTTTAAAAAACGAACCAGATATTGGTCAAGTTAATGGACAAGTAGTAAACAAGCTCTGGACTAGTATTGGGACTGGCAGTGGACAAGCATTAGTATCTTCTATAAACTATATAAACAATACAAACATTTCAAAGGGTGTAAACGAGAACGAGCTCGCAGAAAATTTTGATATTGAAAATTCATATTTAAAAAAAGAACATGAACCAAATGAAATGCCGGAGGCATTCGTCGCCACCGATAAAAATCAAATAGAAAACTGGCGGCAAAAAAATTCCTCGAAAAAAGAAAACCAGCCAACTTCACAAGAAGTCAAAACCTATTTTCTCGAAAATTCTTTCCCCGAACTCGAAGCCCAAAAATTTTTCAATTACTTCTCTAGCAACGGATGGCTAGTCGGAGGTAAAACACCAATGGTCGATTGGCAAGCGGCTGCACAAAACTGGATGCTAAACGTAAACAAATTCATTTCCTATGGAAACCAACAAAACAGAGCAGGAAACCTCAGCAGTTCAGATGATAAAGACTATTCAGAGCCATTATGATTATCAAGAAGTAATAACCTGGATACAAACCAAAGGCCAAGACCTCTACGGTTCCCATTTCCAAATCCTCGAATCCGAATATCCAATAATCTACAAACTCATCGCCTATTTTCTAAAAGACGAACAAACCTGTTTCCAATTCAACATCAGCTTATCCAAAGGAATTTTACTAACCGGACCTGTCGGTTGTGGAAAAACATCAATCCTAAACATCATGAAATACTTAACACCCATCGAACACAAATTCATAGTAAAACCAACCCGTGACATCAGCTTCGAATTCATCCAAGACGGCTACGAAGTAATTCACAGATATTCCAAAGGAAAACTCTACCAATCCGAGCCAAAAATCTACTGCTTCGATGACCTAGGAACAGAAAACAACCTAAAATATTTCGGAAACGAATGCAACGTAATGGCAGAAATTCTACTAAGTCGCTACGATTTATTCACCACCAAAAAAGTCCAAACCCACATAACCACCAACCTATCTGCCACCGAAATAGAAAACTACTACGGCAACCGTGTCCGGAGCAGATTGAGAGAGATGGTAAACCTCATCGCCTATGACAAAACCACTACCGACAAACGCTAACCACGATTGCGAGCAAATCAAAGCAATTTAACAACAAAAACTTTGCGCCTCCGCGCCTTTGCGAGCAAAACAACCCACAACCGAGAACTGATAACAAAAAACAAAACCCATGAAAACCACCACCACATTCTGGAACTATTTCACCATCAATCAAAAAACAATCTCCAACCTCCAAAACGAACCCGACAAAACCTACAAACAAATCAACTTCTGGCTAGACCGCCACATGAAAAACTACTGTCATCACCTAGACTACTTACTATTCTTCCCTAAGAAACTAGGAGAAAAAGCCCAAGTAATCATAACCGCAAACGGAAACCCGCTTTACTTCAGTTACGTGGAAACTCTTGTAAATGCAGCGCCAAGAATCAAAAATTGGGAAGTGAAAGCATTCTTACAACCCTCAACTAAAATTGAAAAAATGAAGCACGGACTAGACGAACCTTACATTTTCTGCGACTTAATTCTCAAAACAAGTGAATTAAAATTCGCTCCATTAAACCCAGAAGAACAAAAGAAAAAACTAGATATTGTGGTATACCTCAAAGACTTCACTATTTACTGTGATAACAAAATTCTACTCGAAGCTGTTTTCATTATCATGCAAGATTTATTGGGAGAAAAATCATTGTATGAAAATTTGAATTTTGTGCAGTTGGGGCAAATTCCTGAGAATGATAGTCATTTGATTCAGTTGTATGAATTGCAGTGGTATATTGATAGTTTGAATAACCAATTAATTAAAAAAAAATCGTGAAAATTACCTAAAATCAAAGTCAGCCCAAATAGGTATATGATCTGAAATAGTTCTAGCAGCTTCTAGTGAGTCAAAATTCTTGTAAAAGTTTACTATTCCTGAACGATTCACTTTAATTTTTGCAGTATTATAAAACATATTATCAAACTCTGATGCTAGGCAAGTACCATTTTTACATTTCTTTCTTAAGGATGTTTTTTGGCTAATTAAAATTGGTTGATATTCCATTTTTTTTAATGGATTGAATACCGAGTGAGATTGCGGACAATTAAAATCACCCATAAAAAGAATATTGCATTTTGGATATTCTTGAGGTATAAATTTGAAATATTTAATTTCAGTTTCAGGATGTTTGCTTTTAGTAATGGCATGAAAATTCGCAATGGTAAATTGTTTGTTTTCATATTGAAACGTACAGAAAAAAGGCTCTCGGTCAATCTCTAGATGATATTTTTTTTCAAGCCAAGCTTCGCCGACTTTTTTGACACTAGTTATTTTCCAAATAAATGCATAGCGTTCTGTTTTATATGCACTACTAGAAGTTGGGTTACTAATTACATAATCCCACTTACTTCCTTTGCGATTTAATTCATCAACGAGTTTGGCTACTGCTTGTGCTCCGCCATGACCAGCAACAACTTCTTGGATAGTTATAATGTCATAATCTTTTATAACATTTGCTATGAATTCTATTGTTTGTTGAGATTTTGATTTGCCGAAATTTTCAAGATTCCAAGATAGAATTTTGATTTGGCAGTGAAGAGTAAAGGAGCAGGAAATTACAACTAAAAAGAAGGTTTTTTTGAGCATTTTTTGTGTCTAAAAATATATAAATATCTCCACTTAATCTTCCCAACCACATAGTGTCAAACCATAGGATTTTGCTTTGCTTTTTGTAACCTTTACAACTTCATGCTTGCAAGCATTAAGACCACGACACGATTCTGTATAATGGTATTTTTTCGCACCTTGTTTCCCGCATATAAATACATCTGTTTCAACGCTATGAAAAGATGTTGTGGTAATGACAATTAAAACTAATAATATTTTCTTTATCATAATTTTGCTTTGTCAATAAGGAAATAAAGATAGTATTTAAATTCTACTTTTTGGAGATGAAATTCTTGATTACCTTATCTATATTAGAAGGAATATCAGCATTTCTAATTTCATACCGTTTTACCTTCATAGCCTCAAACCAATTGCTCCAATATGCTTTGATAACATCCTCTTCGTAAGGGTTTTTTGGATCGGGATGAATACCTAAAACTAAAACCTCCAGATTAGATAAATCATTATTGGCTTTAATGAATTCTAATTTTTGACTTTTAATTTTCTGACTCCAATCGGAGGTGTTTAGTCTATTACTTCTAATAACTTCTGGAGTAAGGTAAGTTGTTGCGTTGTTTTCTTTGATTTTAGAATCTTTATAATAAATATATCCATCTGTGAGAACAATTAAGATGTTTCTATAA
>JAYVZG010000042.1:0-180242 GCA_043783565.1 Flavobacterium sp.
TTGTTTTTTCTTTAAAAATTAAAAGATTGAAGTGTAAAGCGGGAAATAGCTCTTGAAAAAAATATTAATTAGTGGTCTATTAATTAGACCGTTAAACAATGTATAAAAATCCTTGAAATTAGTTTTTTTATAAACTTATTACGTAAATTTGCAAAAATTTTATAATACAAATATACTATAAATATGAGTACAGCGACTATGCCTTATGTGGCTTTCAAAGTAAAAGACATTTCTCTAGCGGCTTGGGGAAGAAAAGAAATTGAATTGGCTGAAGCCGAAATGCCAGGTTTAATGGCACTTCGCGCGGAATACAAAAACGAACAACCACTTGCTGGAGCTCGTATTGCAGGATGTTTACACATGACAATCCAAACTGCGGTTTTAATCGAAACTTTAATTGCTCTTGGAGCAGAAGTTACTTGGTCATCTTGTAACATTTTCTCTACTCAGGATCAAGCTGCTGCTGCTATTGCTGCTGCTGGAATTCAGGTTTATGCCTGGAAAGGTTTAGATGAAGAATCTTTTGACTGGTGTATTGAGCAAACCTTATTCTTTGGTGAAGACAGAAAACCATTGAACATGATTTTGGATGATGGTGGAGATTTGACCAATATGGTAATTGACCGTTTTCCTGAATTAGTTGCTGGAATCAAAGGTTTATCAGAAGAAACTACAACGGGAGTTCACAGATTGTACGAAAGAGTAAAAGCAGGAACCTTACCAATGCCAGCAATTAATGTGAATGACTCGGTTACGAAATCGAAATTTGATAACAAATACGGTTGTAAAGAATCTGCTGTAGATGCAGTTCGTCGTGCTACTGACATCATGTTAGCTGGGAAAAGAGTCATTGTTTGTGGATATGGTGATGTTGGAAAAGGAACCGCAGCATCTTTTAGAGGTGCTGGTTCTATTGTAACTGTAACTGAAATTGACCCAATTTGTGCCTTACAAGCAGCGATGGACGGTTTTGAAGTAAAAAAATTAAATACGGTTATTGCTACTGCGGATATTATCATTACTACGACTGGAAACAAAGACATCGTTTTAGGAAGTCATTTCGAACAAATGAAAGACAAAACAATCGTTTGTAACATTGGTCACTTTGATAATGAAATTGATATGGCTTGGTTGAATTCTAACCATGGGGCTTCTAAAGTTGAAATCAAACCACAAGTAGACAAATATACCATTGCTGGAAAAGACATTCTTATTTTAGCAGAAGGTCGTTTGGTAAACCTAGGTTGTGCAACTGGACACCCAAGTTTTGTAATGAGTAACTCGTTTACGAACCAAACATTAGCTCAAATTGAATTGTGGAAAAATAGCGCTGCGTATAACAATGACGTATATATGTTACCAAAACATTTAGATGAAAAAGTAGCGATGTTACACTTAGCTAAATTAGGCGTTGAATTGGAGACTTTACGTCAAGACCAAGCGGATTATATCGGGGTTGGTGTTCAAGGGCCATTCAAACCGGAATATTACAGATACTAAACTGGATTGTTAGATCTTTGGATTGTTAAATTCTTAGATTTTAATACTATCATATTAACCCTTGCTGTGAAGTGAGGGTTTTTTGATTTATATTTACTCTGATTTACTAACTACAAAACAACACTGCTTTGAAAAAAACTACGCTATTCATTATGCTATTGATTGGAGCACATGGCTTTTCGCAAATTATCAACATCGCTCCGTATATTTTAACTGTTGATGAAATGAAACAGTGGACATCCACTGGATCAACCGCTTCAACTGATTTGATTGCAACGGTCAACTTGGCACCGCGCTATACCAATATGGCATCGCAATTCAATCCAGCCTTGTCAAACGACATGAAAATTGCCTATTTACCTGATGGGATGAATAATTTTGGAAATTATTTTGGGGAGCAAAGTCAATTCAATTTATACAATTTTACCCACTGGGCGTATATCGATAAACTAGTTTGGTTTGGAGGCACCGCTTCACAAACGATTCAATTACCCTCTTCTCCATGGGTAAATGCAGCACATAAAAATGGCGTTAAGGTTTTTGGAAATGTATTCTTCGCACCAACTGCTTTTGGTGGATCTACAACAACACTAACAAATTTCTTAGAACAAGATATTAGTGGAAATTTTGTTGCAGTTCCAAGGATGATTGCCATGATGCAGTATTATAATTTTGACGGCTGGTTTATCAATGAGGAAACGGCTACCAATGCAACGACGGCTTTATTGATGCAAGATTTTGTTCAAGAGTTGACAACACAAGCAGAAGCTTTAGGTAAAGAAGTCATGTGGTACGATGCAATGCGTTTGACTGGTATTGTAGGCTGGCAGAATAGACTCACAGCGCTCAATAGCCCATTTGTTCAAGACGACCAAGACCTGAATGGCACGTTTGAAACCCGAGTAAGCAGTAGTATTTTTATTAATTTTTCGTGGAATGGTACTGTTTTTCCAACTGCATCAAGAACTAGAGCAAACTTAATCGGTCGATCTTCATTCGATGTTTTTACTGGCGTTGATATTTGGCCCGGAAGAAACCAAGGAAATTTTGAAACTAGCGGCAATACATTTATGACGAATTTGCATGAAAATACTACAACACCTTTTACTTCCTTAGGGATTTTTGCACCAAACTGCATTTATAACAATTCGACTTACACCAATTTCAACAATGACCCGTCTGATTATGCTTCGTTTTACAACGCAGAAAATCATTTGTTTGCCGGTGATGACAGTAACCCTGGAATTGTTGACGCAGTAGGATTTAAAGGATTATCGAACTGGATTCCTGAAGCATCTGTAATCACTACATTGCCTTTCCGAACTAATTTCTGCACAGGGCACGGAATAAAAAAATTCTATAACAATGCTGTTTTCAGCAATGAAAGTTGGCATGACATGAACAAACAAACCATATTACCAACATGGCAATGGGCTTTTTCAGAAAACAATCTGCTTTCAGCAACATGGGATTTTGAAGATGCTTTTGTGCTGGGAAACTCGTTGAAAGTAAGCGGTAATCTGCCTGCGAATCATTCTATAGATTTAATGTTATATAAAACTAAGCTCACTACTGACCAAGCGTATATTCAATGTGATTGGATGTATAAAAGCCAAACAGCTGACCCTCACCTTAAATTGCTTTTAGTTTTTTCAGATGAGCCATTACAGAAGTATGAATTTTCAACCTTAAGCAATCCTTTGTCTGAATGGATTCCTGCAGGAATTTCATTGCCAACAAATTTTTCTCAAAGAGAAATTGCTATGATTGGTTTTCGATTCGAATCTGAAACTGCTATTCCTGATTACAGTATCAATATCGGGGAAATTGCTATATATGATGGCATTCTTGGAACTATTCAGTCCAACAAAGAAAATAGTTTTGTAACTGTAAGCTATTCTGAAATCGATGCTGTTCTTTTTTCGATCAATTGGCCAAATGGAGAACATGTAAATTCTACGCTTTTTGACTTGCAAGGTAAAGCCATAAAATCAAATCGTATAAACTTAAATGGAATTACCAATTATTCCTTAGACACGAAAGAATTGGCTTCCGGAACGTATATGATTCGATTTGCCGACGAGAAAAACATTTCGGAAACCAAGAAAATCATCATCAAATAAAACCCTGTAAAAAAACCCGACTCAAATGAATCGGGTTTTTTATTATAGATAAATCTTAGTTATTATGCTTCGAATGGAAGGATAGATACGTAAGATTTGTTATCTCTTTTCTTTTGGAAATGAACAACTCCATCAACTCTTGCATGTAAAGTATGATCTTTACTAATGTAAACGTTTTCACCTGGATTATGTTTAGAACCTCTTTGTCTTACTATGATGTTTCCAGCAATTGCAGCTTGACCACCAAAAATCTTAACACCTAAACGTTTCGATTCTGATTCTCTACCATTCTTGGAACTACCGACACCTTTCTTGTGAGCCATGACGTATAATTTTTATATTGTTAATACTTAATTAAATAGCTTTACCGCCATTCAATTCATCTTGTAATTTTTTTAACTCGTCCATTTTACCATCCGCTGCTAATTGAGCTTGTAGTGCCCATGTAGTTGGATCTAAATGTGATAATTTAGAAGTAGATGCCTCTAAAATAGCTTTCACTGAATCAGAACTGGCTGATGCAAGTTTAACAAAAGTGTCTATTCCTGCAGCTACCAATGCTTCAGCAGCCTTTGGACCAACTCCTTCAATAATTACTAAATCATCTCCAGCTTTAGAAGCTTTTGCTTCAACCACTTTCTCTACTTTCGGAGCTGCTTTTTTTGCTCCAGTCGAGCTGATTCCTTCGATTACAATTTGAGTAAGAAACTGTCTGTGACCATTTCTCTTTTTGAATCCTTTTCTTCTTTTCTTTTTGAAAACGATTACCTTATCTCCTTTTAAGTGTTGTAACACTTTGGCTTCTACTGAAGCATCTTCTATAGCTGGGGCGCCTAAAGTTACGTTTCCGTTATCATCTAATAAAAGAACTTTTTCAAAAGAAACTTTTGAACCTTCTTCATTAGTCAAACGGTTAACATAAACCTTTAAGTCTTTGCTTACTTTAAATTGTTGCCCTGCTATCTCTACGATTGCGTACATAACAATGATGTTTATTTGTTTATAAAATGGATGCAAATATACAACTAAATCCCATTCTCGCAACTAGTTGTGAAAAAAGTTTTTAATTTAAAATTTATGGCGTGCCGGCGTCAGGAACATTGATGCTAAATGCAACAAAAGTCTCACGCCGTCGCGCTGTCCGCTATATCTTTTTCTTGCTAAAGGAGCAAGAAAAAGGATATCGCTCCCATCGCTCACGCAAACCAACATTTCTATCGGTCAATTAATTTACTTTGAACTTTCAGTCCTTATCAAAAAAACTTACTTTTGGCATAACACTATTTAATAAACCGCTACCTAAAAGCATCCTAATTTCTATATATGAAAAATACGCTGTTCGCTCTATTTACTTTTGCCTTTGCCCTTTTAGCATCAGCTCAAAAAGTTGTTTTTGAAGAATTTACTTTAGAAAATGGGCTTCATGTAATATTACATCAAGACAAATCAGCTCCAGTAATCATTACTTCTGTGATGTATCATGTTGGCACCAAAAACGAGAATCCAAATCGAACTGGTTTTGCTCATTTTTTTGAACATCTTTTGTTTGAAGGAACAGAAAACATCGGCCGAGGCGAATGGATGAAAATTGTTTCTGGAAATGGCGGTACCAACAACGCCAACACTTCGGTAGACCGAACTTATTATTATGAAGTTTTCCCTTCTAATAATCTTGAATTAGCCATTTGGATGGAAGCCGAGCGTATGTTGCATCCAGTCATCAATCAAATTGGTGTGGATACTCAAAAAGAAGTAGTAAAAGAAGAAAAAAGACTTAAAGTAGATAACCAACCGTATGGCAACGTAATCAAAGTTGTCAAAGAGAATTTATTTGTCAAACATCCGTACCGATGGGATATTGATGGTTCGATGGATCATATTGATGCCGCGACTTTAGAAGAATTCAAAGCATTTAATAAGAAATTCTACGTGCCTAATAACGCCGTATTAGTTGTGGCAGGGAATTTTGAAATTTCAGAAGCAACCTCATGGATTAATAAATATTTCAATCTAGTTAAAAAAGCGCCGACTGTTGAAAAAACAGCAATAACTGAAGAGCCTATTACAAAAACACTTCAAGCTACTTTTGAAGATGCTAACATTCAAATTCCAGCTATTGTAGCCGCCTATCGAATCCCATCTATGAAAACTAGAGATGCTAGAGTCTTGGAATTAATTTCTACTTTATTATCCGATGGGAAAAGTTCTCGATTGTACAAAAAAATTGTTGACGACAAAAAAATGGCATTGCAAATCGGTGCTTTTACAATGAATCAAGAAGATTATGGAATGTATATATTATACGGACTCCCACTTGGTGAAAACACAACAAGTTCCATTTTGAAAGAAATTGACGAAGAAATTCTAAAACTTCAAACGGATTTGATCTCTGAAAGAGATTTTCAAAAACTACAAAATAAAATAGAAAATGATTTTGTAAACAACTTTGCAACTGTAGAAGGAATTGCAGAAAATTTAGCGTCGTATTATTTGCTTTATGGCGACATCAATTTGATAAATACTGACATCACAACCTATCGTTCAATTACTCGTGAAGAAATTAAAACAGTTGCTAAAAACTATTTGAATGCCAACCAAAGACTGCTTTTAGATTATATTCCATCGAAAGACAAAACACAAAATTAATTTCACTTTTATGAAAAATATAGTATCCTTATTAGTAAGTTTTCTTTTAGTTTATAGTATTCAAGCTCAAAACAACATGCAGCCTAAACCTGGTCCAGCGCCACAAATAAACATCGGAAAACCGCAATCTTTTGAATTAAAAAACGGATTAAAAGTAATGGTTGTAGAAAATCATAAGCTCCCAAGAGTTTCCTTCAATCTATCTATAGACAACGCTCCTTATTTGGAAAGTTTAAAAAAAGGGACGTCTGAATTGACAAGTTCCCTCATAGGAAGTGGTTCAGAAAAAATATCAAAAGATGCTTTTAATGAAGAAATAGATTTTTTAGGAGCTTCTATTCGTTTTAGTAATAGAGGCGCTTATGCTAGTGGGTTGTCTAAATATTCTCAAAGAATACTCGAATTGATGGCTGAAGGCGCATTAAATACTGTCTTTACTAATGTTGAATTAGAAAAAGAAAAAACAAAACTTATCGATGGTTTAAAAATTACTGAAAAAAGTGTCCCTTCTGTTGCAAGAAGAGTCGAGAATGTATTGACTTATAGCAAAAACCACCCTTTTGGAGAATATCTTACGGAAACATCTATCAATAGCATTACTCTAGACGATATTCTTTTAAATTATACTAATTATTTTGTTCCTGAAAAAGCCTATCTAATTGTAATGGGTGATGTTACTTTCGAGGAAATTAAATCACAAATTGAATCAGCATTCCAACCTTGGCAAAAAGCAACAGCTCCAAATTTAAGTTATTCCAATCCAAAAGATGTTCAGAATACTCAAATCAATTTTGTAGATATGCCCAATGCGGTGCAATCTGAAATTGCCGTGATAAATTTGTGTACATTAAAAATGAAAGATCCCGATTATTTCACAGCAATTGTAGCAAATCAAATTTTGGGCGGGGATTATAATAGCTATCTTATGTCGAATTTGAGAGAGAAAAACGCTTGGACTTATAACGCTGGATCTCGTATTGGCGATAGCAGATATATTTCTCGATTTATTGCCTTTACACAAGTTAGAAATGCCGTTACGGATAGTGCCATTGTAGAAATGCTTAATGAAATAAAACGGATTCGAACTCAAAAAGTATCCGATAAAGAATTGAAAAATGTCAAAGCAAGTTATATCGGTCAATTTGTAATGGAGATAGAAAAACCTGAAACAATTGCAGGTTATGCTTTAGATATCAAAACACAAGGGCTTCCTGAAGATTTCTATGAAAAATATATAGAAAAGATAAATGCCGTGACAGCGGAAGATGTAATGCGAGTGGCGAATAAATATATATTGCCCGACCAAGAACGTATCGTTGTGGTAGGAAAAGGAGCTGAAATATTACCTGCCATAGAAAAATTAAAAATCCCAATGTTTTATTTTGACAAATATGGCAATCCAACAGAAAAACCAATTTACAAAATTGCAATTCCAAAAGATGTAACTGCTAAATCAGTTCTAGAAAAATACATTGCCGCCATAGGAGGAGAAAAGGCATTGAAAAATGTAAAATCAATATTTACTATTTCTTCCGGAACTTTTCAAGGAGCACCAATTGAATTGACTTCTAAAACCACAATCACCAATAAACAAATGCGTGAAATAAAAGTCATGGGAATGTCGATGATGAAACAAGTAGTCAATGAAAAAGGAGCCTATATTATTCAACAAGGTCAAAGAAAAGAAGTTATTGGTTATGAATTAAGTGAAATGAAATCGAGTGCTATTCCTTTTGATGAATTAGTTTTAATTAATAACCCAAAAGTCGTATTAGAAGGAATTGAAAAATATAATGATTCCGACACTTATATATTAAAAGACGGGAATTCTAAATATTATTATGATATGAAATCCGGTTTAAAAGTAGCTGAAATAAAATCTATGGATGTTAATGGTCAACTGTTATCTCAAACAAGTAATTTTAGTGATTATAGAGAGGTAAACGGAATCAAAATTCCCTATGTGAATACCATTAATATTGGAATGGAAATCCTACTTACAACTACAGATGTCAAAATCAACGAAGGTGTTTCCGATATTGATTTTCAATAGTTATTAAATAATAAATAAAATAGGCTATTACTATGAATAGCCTATTTTACTTTTTACTAGTCAGATAAACTCCAAATAAAATGATTAGTGCTCCAACCAATTGCACTAAAGTCAGCATTTCTTGATCTAACATTCCCCAAAAGAAGGCAACGATTGGAATTAAATATGTCACCGAAGTAGCGAAAACTGGCGATGACATCTGAATTAATTTAAAAAAGATAATATTCGCGATTCCTGTTCCTATGATTCCTAAAATCATAACATAAAAAACAGCATTTTTCACTTCTATTTGATACATTGTATCAAAAAAACCTGATGAAAACAGGATAACTAGGGCTGGAAATAACATGACAGTAAAATTACCTGTACTTATACTTAAAGGGGATAAATCCGATAAATATTTTTTTATCAAATTGACATTAGTAGCATAACATAAAGTCGCAATCAAAACTAAAATAGCATAATAATAATTTTGTTCTGGATGGTGAATTGCGCCATTTAAGATCAATAAAGTCGTGCCAAGAAAACCAATGAAAACGCCAATGATTTGTATTCGTTTAAATTGCAATCCAAACAATAATGTACCAATAATTAAAGTATTCAAAGGCGTAAGTGAATTCAAAATTGAACTTACCGAACTGTCAATTTGTGTTTGTGCAATGGCGAATAAAAAGGCTGGAATAAATGTGCCGAATAACGCTGTCAAAGCTAAATACTTCCATTGATGTAGCGGAATTTTGGGTAAACTTCTAAACCCAATTGCAATTAAAAATAGCGCTGCAAAAATAATTCTCAAGGACCCAACTTGAAGCGGGTTTAATCCAATAAGCCCTCTTTTTATTAATATAAAGGAACTGCCCCAAATTAAGGCAAGAACAAATAAGTAAATCCATTTTAATTCTTTTGTTTTCATAAAAGGCTTTTGAATGCTCAAATTTGTAATAATTTTATGAATTGTCCCTTCTTTTTTTAGTTATTTTTGTATGCGAATTTGAATCTTGATTAGGATTCATTTTAAAATTTAACATCATGACCTTCCAAAAATTAATTTTAGCTGCTTCAATTTCAGGAATACTTTTTTCAGGTTGCAAACAAACCGAAAGTGCTCCAAAAGAAAAAAATATAGTTTTAAAATCATCGATTAACCCAGAAAAACTTCAAACCGCATCTTTTACTATAGACGGAATGACTTGTGCTATTGGTTGTGCTAAAACAATTGAAAAGGAATTATCCGAAACAAATGGAGTTCAAAAAGCTACCGTTGATTTTGATAAAAAAGAAGCTGTTGTTTCTTTTGACAATTCTCTTCAAACTCCAGAGACATTGACAAAAATTGTAGAAGCTACCGCTGATGGGCAAACCTATAAGGTATCGAATATGATTGCGTCGAAATAATATATTCTTTTATAGAAAAAAGAGCCATGAAACAAGACTTATAAAATCTTGTTTCTTGGCTCTTTCTTCTTATACCTCTTTACTAAATCACTTCCAACGCAAACTTTCCATTAACCGCTGCATGTCGTTTTTGACATAACTTGCTGCTGGCATAACTGAATCAAAGTTTGGTTTTGCATAAAAATACACCGAACAATCCAAGAAGTGCTTGACGCTATCGGTTACGTAAAACTGTGCATTAGTTGCTGCATTTCCATTCACTTGATAAAACATTCCATACACTTTATGATCCGAATTGATAAAAGGTTGTTCTAAAATATCGTCAGCTTTTATTACGTGCTCATACGTTAATTTCTGCGCATCTTTTAAAAGGAAATTAATGTTGTTTTGAATAGGTTTGTAACTCAAGTAAATCGTCGCTTTCATTTTGGGATAATTAATTGTGAAATTACAATCCGTTTTTCCTTTTATAATAGATTCTTCGTTAATGTCGAAAGTAAATGGACATTCGTTTTCAAAATGAGCGTATTTAGCGGTGTGATAATCAAGCCGTAACTGACTTGACGGTTTTGGCAAGACATCCTTTTTACAACTAATTAATAGTATCATTGCAAAGGATGCAATTACTGCTTTTACAACTATAGTTTTTATATTATTCAAGGGTTACTTTTATTTGTTTAATGCGTTTTTTGTCTAATGTTTCGATTATAAAAAGGCAATTTTCAAAAGGAATTCTTTGTCCCTTCTTTGGAAAATTACCAATTATTTCAAGAATAAATCCCGCTAATGTTTCTGCTTCACCCTTTCTTTCTTCAAAAAGATTTTCATCGACATCTATGATTCTATAAAAATCTTTTAAATTAATTTTTCCTTCAAAAAGATAATTTTTATCATCTATTTGTGAATAACTGAGGTTTTCATCATCAAATTCATCACTGATATCTCCAACAATTTCTTCAATTACATCTTCTAATGAAACCAATCCAGATGTTCCACCGTATTCGTCAACTACAATAGCCAAATGACTCTTCATGCTTTGAAAGTCTTTGAGTAAATTATCAAGTTTTTTATTTTCTGGAACAAAGAAAGGAGCTCGTATTAAAGTTATCCAATCCAATTCTTTTTTATTAATATGTGGAATCAAATCTTTTACAAACAAAACGCCTTCTACATGATCAATATTGTCTTTATATACCGGAATCCTAGAATATCCCTTTTCAGAGATTTTGGGCAAAATCTCCGAAAAAGACTCTGAAATTTCTAGAGCAAAAATATCGATCCTTGGACTCATGACTTGTTTTGTGTCTGTATTCCCAAACGAAACTATTCCTTCTAAAATTTTTTGTTCCTCATGAGAAGTATCTTCAGAAGAAGTCAATTCTAATGCTTGAGACAATTGGTCTATTGAAAAACTGCTTTTTTGTTTTCCTAATTTATCATGTAAAAAAATAGTCAAAGAGCGCATTGGCATACTAATGGGCGAAAGTAACGTATCGAGAATAGAGATAGGATATACTACAAATTTGGCGAATTTTATGTTGTTCCTATTTGCATATACTTTAGGTAAAACTTCTCCGAATAATAAGATTAAGAATGTGACTAAGATAACTTCAACTACAAATTTTAAAAGTGGAGATGCTATTGATTCAAATAAATTTTTCCCAATGAAAGAAAATAAGATGACAACACCAATATTAATGAAATTATTAGCGACTAAAAGTGTTGCTAGTAATTTTTTAGGTTTTTCTAAAAGAGAAGTAATAATTTTAGTTTTTGTTGGATTTGCTAGAGTGCATTCGTCTATATCTTTAGGAGTTAAAGAAAAATAAGCTACCTCTGCAGCAGATAGAATTGCTGAACAAAAAAGCAATATGAAAATTCCAATAAAACCAAAGAGTAAATCGGTGTCTATGGTAGAAAATAGATTAAAACTGGGCTCTGGGTCCAAATTAAAATACGTTAGTTAAACAATTAGAAAGGCATATCATTTTCAGACATCGGGCTTTCATGGGAATCAAAATTAGGGCTTTTAGCATCAGTCATTCCGCCTTTATTAGATTCTATTTCTTTTTTCACAGTAAGAAAAGTAAACTCAGTTACTTGAATTTCTGTAGTATATTTCGTGACACCATCTTCCGTTTGCCATTGTCTAGATTTGATTCTTCCTTCTACAAATATCTTATCTCCTTTAGATAAATATTTCTCACAAATTTCAGCAGCTTTGTTACGTACAACCAAATTATGCCATTCTGTTGATGTTATTTTTTCGTTAGTCGATTTGTTGATATAAGTTTCGTTTGTTGCTAAAGGAAACCTTCCTATACAGTTGCCTCCATCGAAGTAGTGCATTTTTATATCTTCACCTAAGTGACCAATTAACATGACTTTATTTAACGTTCCGCTCATTTTGTGTGGTATTGTATTTTATTCAAATGTAGTAAAATTTTAAAAACTAATTCCAATCCTTTTCTATAAAATTAAAAAGTACTATTGGGAAAGGAAAAGTAAGTAACGTAACGTAATCTATTCCTTGATTTAATATTCCATCAACATTGACTTTCCAAAATTTTATATACAAATGTTGATGAGATAATTTGTGAACACGACTTATTGAATTAAATTCTTCAAAAGAAATAATTCCATTATCAATAAAATTCTGTTGGTGTAATTGTATTTGAAAATCTTCTGATTCTAAAACCTGTAACGATTCAATTAATGGAAATTCATAGAGATTATGCCAAATTCCTTTTTTTGATCGCTTCTGAATCATGGTTTTATTAATGGTATCAGAAAAAACAAGATAATTAAAATACCGATTAGTGACTTTCAATTTCTTTGATTTTATAGGCAACAATTGCACTTTCTTTTTTTGCAAGGCTAAACAACCCGAATTTAAAACACATTGATTGCAATTCGGATTTTGAGGAACACATTGCAACGCACCAAACTCCATAATCGCTTGATTAAAAACTGCTGAATTATTTTTAGGCAACAATTCTTTTGCTAATTCTGTAAATTCTTTTTTAGCCGAAGACGAAGCAATATCCGTTTCTATATCAAAATATCTTGACAAAACTCGAAAAACATTTCCATCAACTACAGGAACATCTTCATTGAAGGAAAAAGAAGCAATTGCAGCAGCTGTATAAGAGCCAACACCTTTTAATTTCAATAATTCATTATAGGTTTTGGGAAATTCACCATTCAATTCAACTGCAACATATTGAGCCGTTTTATGAAGATTTCTTGCACGTGAATAATAGCCTAATCCTTGCCATAATTTTAAAACTTGTTCTTCGGAAGCATTTGCTAAGTCAAAAACCGTTGGGAAAGCTTCTTTAAAAGCATAATAATAAGGCGTTCCTTGCGCGACTCTTGTTTGTTGCAGCATAATTTCAGACAGCCAAATCAAATACGGATCTTTGGTGTTTCGCCAAGGCAAATCACGTTTGTTTTTTAGATACCATTGGGTTAAAGAGTTAGCAAAATCCATAATGCAAATTTGGTAGACAAAAGTAAAAGTTTATGTAATTAAATTTTAATGAATTAGGTTGATTAATTGTTTTTTAAATTCATATATTTGCAACCTCAAAAAAAATAACAAATTTTAAATTAAGAAAGAAAATGACGAAAGCAGATATCGTAGCAAAAATTTCAGAAAAGTTAGGTCTTGAAAAAGGAGATGTTCAAGCCACAGTAGAATCTTTTATGGAAGAAGTAAAAAATTCATTAGAAACTGGAGACAATGTTTATTTAAGAGGTTTTGGTAGTTTTATCATCAAAACAAGAGCTGAAAAAACTGGAAGAAACATTTCTAAGAATACTACAATAAAAATTCCAGCTCATAATATTCCAGCATTCAAACCTGCAAAAGTATTTGTTGAAGGAGTAAAAACGAATAACGAAGCAAAATAAAAATATTTATTAATCACAAAATCACCAACTATGCCAAGTGGTAAAAAAAGAAAAAGACATAAGGTAGCAACGCACAAACGTAAGAAAAGAGCGAGAGCTAACCGACACAAAAAGAAAAAGTAGTTTAATACTACTTTTTTCTTTTTAAACGTTCATTGAAATGGAGTTCAGATCGTTAGACTGTTAGATTATTAGATTTCTAAGAAGCTAACAATCCAAAAATCTAGCAATTTAGACTCGCCGGGTACCAATACCTGTTAAAATATTGTTTAATCCATCCTTACTTCAAGCGATAAGCCAACAGCTAACAGCTGACAGCTTTCCGCTTTCGTACGGATAAAAATTTACAGAGTGAATAAAGAATTAATCATCCGATCTAGTTCTGAAGCCGTAGATTTTGCCTTATTAAAAGATGGAAAACTAATTGAATTACACAAGGAACAAGAAGCAAGCAACTTTCAAGTAGGCGATATTTTTATCGCTAAAATAAGAAAGCCTGTTGCTGGTCTTAATGCAGCTTTTGTAAATGTAGGCCATGACAAAGACGCCTTCTTACATTATCACGATTTAGGTCCAAATCTAGCTTCCCAACTGAAATTCATAAAACTTGTAAGCGCAGGTAAAATAAAAGATTTCTCCCTAAAAAACTTTCAGTTTGAAAAAGAGATTGATAAAGACGGAACCATAGCCGAAGTGCTTGGATCCAATCAATCTGTATTAGTACAAGTCGTCAAAGAACCGATATCCACCAAAGGACCAAGAATTAGCTCAGAGCTTTCTCTAGCCGGACGTTTTATTGTTCTTGTTCCATTCTCAGATCGTGTTTCTGTTTCTCAAAAAATAGAAGAAAGAAGAGAAAAAGACAGACTTAAAAAACTAGTACAAGCCATCAAACCGAAAGGATTCGGCGTTATTGTTCGTACAGTAGCCGAAGGCAAAAAAACAGCCGAAATAGAAAAAGACTTGCAGAACCTGCTTAGCAGATGGACTGCAATGTGTAAAAAATTACCAACTGCACATCATCCGTCTAAAGTATTAGGAGAACTCAACAGAGCTTCTTCCATATTAAGAGATGTATTCAATGATACCTTTAGTGGTATTTACATTGATGATGAAGAGTTGTTTCAAGAAACTAAGGATTACGTGGAAGAAATTGCACCATCCAAACAATCAATTGTAAAGTTTTATCAATCTAACGACACGCCCATTTTCGAGAAATACAACATAGAAAGACAAATCAAAACTTCCTTCGGAAAAACCGTATCCATGAGTAAAGGTGCTTACCTTATCATCGAACATACTGAAGCCTTACACGTCATCGACGTCAACAGCGGCAATCGTTCGAATAAAGCAAACAACCAAGAAGATACCGCCATGGAAGTCAATATGATAGCCGCTGCAGAAATCGCCAGACAATTGCGTTTGAGAGATATGGGCGGGATTATCGTAGTCGATTTTATCGATATGCAAGATCCAGAAAATAGAAAAGTGTTGTTCGACTTCCTAAGAGAAGAAATGAGCGATGATAAAGCCAAACACAAAATCTTACCACCGAGTAAATTTGGGCTAGTCCAGATTACTAGACAACGCGTAAGACCAGAAGTAAATATCAAAACTAGAGAAGAAGATCCAAACAATGAAAACGGAGAAATAGAAGCGCCAATCTTAATCATTGATAAAATTGCTTCCGATTTAGAAAGATTATTAAAAACCCACAAGAAAGTAGTACTCAATGTGCATCCTTTTGTGGCTGCTTACCTCAGTAAAGGTTTTCCATCCTTACGTTCGAAATGGTTTTTCGAACATAAGAAATGGGTGAAAATCATACCACGTGACGCTTACACGTACTTAGAATATCATTTCTATGACAAATCTGGAAAAGATATTTTAGAATAAATTCAAAACAAAACCGCCTTTCGAAAGATTGCCTCCGGCCTGTTCGGTTGCACCTCGAGTGGCGGTTTTTTTATTAGAAGCTTTATCCAGCTTTACGCTCCAATCTTTATTGTTTTAAAGAAAAACAATAAAGGATTTCCACTGCAATCTGGGCTAGGGTAATTTCTTACTTATTAATCCTTATTAAACTTTGCGTCTCTGCGCCTTTACTTCGTCAATTAGCTAATCACTCGGGTGCGAGCTAATTCTTTCTTCTCTCTGCAAAAAAACGCAACATCAAATCGCTTGCTTCTTCCGCTAAGACGCCTGAAACTACAGCTGTTTTCGGGTGTAATTGCGTCCCCATGGTAATAAAACCTCGACTATCATCAGAAGCACCATAAACAATTTTTGTAATTTGACTCCAATACAAAGCTCCCGCACACATCTGGCAAGGTTCAAGCGTTACATACAAGGTACAATCTTTCAAATACTTCCCGCCCAAAAAATTAGCCGCCGCAGTTATAGATTGCATTTCAGCATGAGCCGTAACATCATGCAACATTTCCGTTAGATTGTGCGAAGAAGCAATAACTCTGTTATCAATAACGATAACCGCTCCAACTGGGATTTCGCCTTTTTCAAAAGCAACTTCAGCTTCCTGCAAAGCTTTTTTCATGAAATATTCGTCGGTGAAAATATTTTCCATGCGACAAAAATACGGTTTTAGTCCACATTTGCGTTATGCTAAAAACAAACAAATCATGGAAGCACCACTCAAAATCAGTATTCCAAAGCCATGTCACGAAGATTGGAACGCGATGACGCCGAACCAACAAGGTCGATTCTGCGGCAGCTGCACCAAAAGCGTAGTCGATTTTACCCAAATGAAAGCTCCTGAAATTCAGGAATATTTCACTCGAAACCATGGCAAAAAAATCTGTGGAAGGTTCAACAACGAACAGCTCGAATCAATCAGAATCAGCATTCCAGTGCGCGTATTGTATTCGCAGACCCAATTTCACAAAATGTTTTTACTAGCATTGTTAGTCTCCATGGGCACATCGCTTTTAAGCTGCTCTAATGCCAATGGCAATAAACAAAGCATCGAAAAGGTAGAAATCGTCGAAGAAGATCCAAGCGATAATGTAATCATGGGAGCACCCGTTCGACCGCAAAATGATACTGTAATTTCAAAAAAATCAAGAGCATTGCAAACACAGAAAGTACAATCAATACCTACGGTAACTACAGGAGATGTTGTGCTTTCACCATCGAGTCAGCAACCGCGACCACCTCAGTGTAAAGAAGAAGCTGTCAAAGGCAAAGTAAAAATACATATTGATACAAATCCATAAGAAACTAAAACGATTGTTGTAAATTAGCGCATCAATAATTTCGTATGTCGCAGCTGCTTTCACAGATTCAAGACCCTACCGATTTACGCCGTCTGAGCGAACAAGAGCTTCCGCAACTGGCTCAGGAACTCCGTGATTTTATCATCGATATCGTAGCTGTCAAAGAAGGACATCTTGGCGCAAGTCTTGGTGTCGTTGAACTCACTATTGCCTTACATTACGTTTTCAATACGCCGGAAGATTTATTAGTTTGGGATGTTGGTCATCAAGCCTATGGGCATAAAATCCTCACCGAACGAAAAGATAAGTTTCATACTAACCGACAATTAGGTGGCGTTTCTGGTTTTCCAAAACGAAGTGAAAGTGTTTACGATACTTTTGGCGTTGGACATTCTTCTACATCCATATCAGCAGCGTTGGGAATGGCCTTAGCATCAAATTTAAAAAGTGATTTCGAAAAACAGCACATTGCGGTAATCGGAGATGCTTCTATCGCTTCTGGGATGGCTTTTGAAGGACTGAATCATGCTGGAGTTACGGATGCTAATTTATTAGTAGTTTTAAATGACAACGCTATTGGAATCGATCCTAGCATTGGGGCTTTAAAAAACTATTTCACGGCGGTGAAAGAAGGAAAAAATCCAAAGGAAAACAACATGATTAAGTCGTTGAACTTTGATTATTCTGGGCCGATTGATGGTCATGATATTTTCGCTTTAATCAAAGAATTAAAACGCTTACAAAAAATAAAAGGCCCAAAGTTTCTCCATATTATCACTACAAAAGGAAAAGGATTACAACAAGCCGAAGACAATCAAGTACAATATCATGCACCAGGAAAGTTTGATGCACTCACTGGGGATATTCTTCCGAAATCGGAAGCGAATTTGCCGCCAAAATACCAAGATGTCTTTGGACTTACTTTACTAGAGTTAGCTCGTCAAAACGAAAAAATTATTGGGATTACTCCAGCAATGCCTTCTGGAAGTTCCTTAAAATATATGATGGAGGAGTTCCCAACTCGCGCACTCGATGTAGGAATTGCCGAACAACATGCCGTGACTTTATCCGCTGGAATGGCGACACAAGGTATGATTGTGTTTTGTAATATCTATTCTACCTTTTTGCAACGTGCTTATGATCAAATCATTCACGATGTGGCATTACAAAATTTACCAGTTATTTTCTGTTTAGATCGAGCGGGTTTGGTTGGAGAAGATGGAGCTACACATCATGGGGTTTTTGATTTGGCTTATTTGCGATGTATTCCCAATATGATTGTATACGCTCCTTTAAATGAAAAGGCATTACGAAACATATTATATACAGCTCAATTAGGATTAAAACATCCCATTGCCATTCGATATCCACGTGGACGTGGTGTTATTGTAGATTGGCGAAAACCATTCGAAAAAGTCTCTATTGGTGACGCAAATTGCATTAAAGCAGGAAGCAAAATAGCTGTATTATCGACAGGAACTATCGGCAATAATGTTATTGAAGCACTCAATCAAGTAGAAAACCCAATCGAAATAGCGCATTATGATTTTGCTTTTATAAAACCTTTAGACGAGCCATTATTACATACCATTTTTAACACATTTCAAAAAATAATAACCCTGGAAGATGGAGTTATTCAAGGCGGTTTTGGGAGTGCTATTATTTCGTTTGCATCAGAAAACAAGTATGCCATTCCAATTACAACATTAGGTATTCCGGATCAATTTATAGAACATGGATCGATTGCAGAACTACAAAAGATATGTGGTATTGACGTTGAATCTATCGTTTCATTTTTTTAAAAAACATAAAAAAATCCAAATCTTTCGATTTGGATTTTATTAAACCTGTTGAATAATAAAATTAATTTTTTATCAATTTCTGTGAATAATTTAAATCATTACCCGTTATTTTTAAAACATAAACCCCTGATTCCAAATTACTAATATTGATTGATTTTTCAATATTAAAATTATTCTCAGTTTGATTCAATATTATACGACCATTTATGTCTATAAGTTGGTAGGTTAGTTTTCCAACAAATTTATTAATTCTAATATTTAATAAACCATTTGTTGGATTAGGAAATACTCTAACTAAATCATCATTTTTGAAATAGTCAACAGCTAACAAACAGTTTGGTCCAGCTGGAAAAGGAGTAAAATCTTCTATTTGATCTGTCGCTATATTAACATCCCCTGATGAAGCATTTAAACCCATTCCTCTTTTTTCGAAAACTGATGCGATAAGGCAAAAATCTTGACCTCCTGTGGTTGCTTCATCTGCAGCAAAAATATTATCTCGTGAACTTATAAATGAAGCTGAATTACATGCTTGTAATTTTAAAGCATCGATAACTAAACGCATTACTTTATTATTGCCACCTGTCCCATTATATATATCTGGATCAAATCCATATTTATTAATATAAGCCCAAGTCAAATCCCAAAGAACTGCTGTCCAAGTTTCACCTCTATTATGAGGTTCATTATCATTTGAATCCACCAAGGTTAGAGGATTAATTCCAATGTCTGTTGAGTAAGGAAATGCTCTAATTCCACCTCCAGTTATTGGTTCATTTATAGCATAAGTACCTATTCCTCTTGCTTCAGCACCTGTGTCTTCAGGTTTAATTTGTAACATTAAACCAAACCAATCTGACCATCCCTCTCCCATTTGTTCCCCATTGGTCATACAGGAAGAATTTGTAGGACCACCAATTAGTCGATTAGAAATACCATGCCCAACTTCATGTCCAATAATGCCGTTGTCAAAATCTCCATCAGCAAAAAGATATAAATTAGCTGGAGATTCTAAAGTGATATTAACATCCCCATTGGCCATTTCTAACAATAAATCATCTCCAATTTCTTTAGTAATAAATACAGCTGGTATAGTTATTCCTAATAAACCGGTTGAACTCATAGAAAGTCTTGTTGGATTGTTTGCAATTGAATCCATAATAATAACAGCCGTCGCTCCTGCGTCTTGAGCATTTTTAACTTTATTAGAAAAACTACAATTCCCTCTTCGTATTAATGCTATTTTACCATTTAAGGCTAATGAATTTGTTGGAGGAATACATGCGTTATGAATGCTAATTATGTTTGTGTTAGGGTTTGGTTCATTTTCATAGTGAACTAAGTTGGAAGTAATTCCATTTGGAGCTAAAGGAACTGGAATTCTATCCGTTCCTTCAAAAATATTAGTAGTAGCTTGTCTTGTACCTGAAATATTTGCAGGAGAGTTCACTCTAATAAATTCTGTTGCTGGAGCTCCTACATCCCATAAAAACATTTGCACCCTAGGTCTGGCACCGTCATTTGGAGTTGAGAAATTAGCGTTGTTTAAGGTTGCGGTTGTTTGTGAATAACCATCTTGAGCATCCGCTAATACATAATCTCCTGTAGCTGTAACTGCACCACCTCTTCCGTAATTATTTTGTTGAAAATTTCCACTTGCTTCATCAAAACCGTATTGATACCATATATCATGTATAGAATTTATTGTATAAAACAAATTCGTAGTAGCAGCAGAAGTATAGACCGTTGGTTGTAAGTTTTGACCTCCGTAAGGGAAATCAAAATTCAATGCTGTTGTACCTTCTGCACGTATACCATTTCCATTATTGCCATCTGCATCTTCTTGAGCTAACACATTATTCCCACGAGTATAGGTGTAATTCAATGTAGTAACAGTTCCTCCCAAAGCATTAGAATCATGCCAACCGTTTGGAGACGCTAACGCATTTCCTGTTGTAGTAATTAATTCAAAAGGGTGGTGGTTTGGGCTTTCATAATTGTAAGGTATTACTCTGTAGGAAGCAGGGTTAAATGCTAAAATAGAATTGCTTTTTGGGTTAAACACTTGTTTTTCAAAGCTAAAATTGTGTTTGCTTTTCGTATTTACAATTGATGGTTTTCCAAAATTACAATTCAAATTCAAATCGTATTGTTTAAGAATCGTACCGTTTAAAGCATCAATTCTTATATCCCATAAATGTTTTGCATCAGGAGAGTAAAATTGAAAAGCCCATGCTAACTTTAATGAATTAACTAAAACACTTTCGTATACTAGTTTTGCATGAATAACTTCTTCTTGGTTGCCATCAGTTAAAGTGTAATGATGAAGATTTGAATCTAATATAGCTATCGTATTAAATGGGCTAATTCCTAATAAATTATATACTTTATTAATTGCTTGAATTACAGTAATAGATGGAGAAGTTGCATTAATTTTTTGGGAGATATTACTTTGAAAATTATTTCCAATTTGAATAACTTTTCCATCTTTTATAGAAATATTAGATTGTGCATTAAATATTTCAATTCCATTAAATCTTTGAAGAATGAAACAACTCGTGATTTTTGTTCCAGAGCCATTTACTTCACTTTCTATGATCCAATCCGATATGTCTTGGCTCGATAATTTAAATTGAGATTTATTATCTTCTAAATACGTTCTTATTAGTTCTTTATTGGATTGTGAAAATCCTATAGCAGATATAAAGAGAACAAAAATGTAAATAATTTTTTTCATAGTTAATTCTATTAATTTATTTCATCAAATATAGCATGTATTACTATTGAAATTATACTATTCAAGTATACATCTAGTAAACTTTTGAATCAATTGAAAAAAAAAACCAAATCCGAAGACTTGGTTTTTTGTCAATTGATTATTATTAATTTTTTATTACTTTTTGAGAATAATTTAAATTATTCCCCGTAAGTTTTAGAAGGTAAATTCCTGATTGAAGATTATTAATATTGATAGCTTTTTCAATATTAAAGTTATCTTCATTTAAATTATATACTACTCTTCCATTAAGATCTACTAATTGGATATTGATTTTTCCAACAAATTGATTTACTCTAACATTGATTGTACCGTTAGAAGGATTTGGGAAAATTCGTATTAAATTTTCTTTTTCAAAATCGTTTACGGCTAAAACGCAATTTGGACCAGCTGGAAACAGTGTAAAGTCTTCAACTTGGTCATTACAGTCATTAGCACTTCCAGAAGAAGCATTTAAACCAACTCCTCTTCTAAGAAACACTTCTTTAATCATACAGTTGTCTACTCCTGCTGAAGTTGCTTGTTCTGCCGCTAACAAATTATCTCTTCCGGTTACAATGTTTGTTCCGTTACAAGATTCTAATTTTAAAGCATCAGCTATCAATCGCATCACTTTATTGTTTCCTCCTGTTCCGTTATAAATATCTGGGTCATATCCGTATTTGTCGATATAAGCCCATGTTAAATCCCACAAACATGATGTCCAGAATTCTCCAACTATATATCTATATGCAGTATCAGCAGGATCCGTTGGTATTGGAGTATTGGTACCAGCAAATGTTCTCGGATTTACTGTCATATCTGTAGAATATGGAAAGTCTCTAAAACCAAAACCATTAACTGGTTGATTGATCACATAGGTGCCGACTTCTTTTGGAGTAGCTCCATTGTCACCTACTTTTATTTGATTGATTAATCCAAAGAAATCAGACCAACCTTCACCCATTTGCTCATAATTAGTCATACATCCTGAAAGACCTCCACCTACTAAACGATTTGATATTCCGTGACCATATTCATGCCCAATAATTACATTATCAAAATCTCCATCAGCATACAAATACAAATTACTAGGAACTTCAATCTTAATATTAAC
Organism: Flavobacterium sp.; assembly: GCA_043783565.1. Taxonomy (GTDB): domain Bacteria; phylum Bacteroidota; class Bacteroidia; order Flavobacteriales; family Flavobacteriaceae; genus Flavobacterium. The sequence goes on from JAYVZG010000042.1 coordinate 22,540, forward strand.
AGGGCCAAGAGCCATTTCTGCAAGTAAAGATTCTGCTTTTTCTCTTGAAATAAATATTGCTGGAATCGTAATTCCTAATAAACCTGTAGAACTCATTGATAAACGAACTGGATTGTTCACAACAGTGTCATAAACAATAGCCGCAAGTGCTCCTGCATCTTGAGCGTTTTTAACTTTGTTAGAAAAATTACAATTTCCTCTTCTAATCAATGCAATTTTACCACTTAAATCAAAAGGATTTGTCGCAACTACACATGCATTATGCGCACTAATAGGATTCGTATTAGGATTTGGAGCATTTTCATAATGCACTAAATCTGATGTAATTCCATTTGGAGCGGCTGGTACAGGTATTCTATCTGTACCTTCAAAAACATTTGTTGTTGCAGTCATTGGACCCGCAATATTCGCTGGAGAATTAATTTGAATATAATCTGTTGGAGGTGCGCCTGATGTCCACATAAACATTTGGATTCTTGGTCTTGCTCCATCATTTGTAGGAGTAAAGTTGGCATTATCTAAAGTCGGAGTTGTTTGAGAATATCCATCTTGTGAATCAGCTTGAACATAATCTCCAGTAGCTGAAGTTACTCCACCTCTACCTAAATTGCTTTGTTGGTAATTACCATTGGCTTCATCAAAACCATATTGATACCAAATATCGTGCATGATGTTTGTCATATAAAACAAATTGGTAGTCGCAGCTGAAGTATAAGTAGTTGGTTGTTGTGTTTGAGAAACACCATTAACATATGGGAAATCAAAAAGCAATGAAGCGCCACCTTCAGCTCTAATACCGGTTCCATTATCACCAGTTGCATCTTCTTGAGCTAATATATTATTCCCTCTAGTAAATGTATATCTTAAAGCGGCATTTGTTCCTCCAATCGTAGTATTTACATCATGCCATCCGTTTGGAGATGCTAACGCATTTCCTGTTGTAGTAATCAATTCGAATGGTGAATGATTTGGACTTTCGAAATTAAACGGTATTACTCTATATGAAGCTGGAGTAACCGCTAACAAAGAAGAATTTGAATGATTGAAAACGTTTTTTTCAAAACTAAAATTATTTTTATGATCGTGTGATTTATGACCTCTTTCGCCAAAATTACAACTAATTGTTAAATCTTTTTTGTCTAAAATAGTACCGTTTACTGCATCTATTTTAATATCCCAATAGTTTTTGGTGTCAAGAGAATAAAACTGAAAACCCCAAGCTAATTCTAACTTAGAATCATTGGTAGGGAAATACGATAATTTAGCTAATATTGGATCTGTATGTATTCCATCAGTGATACTAAATTTCTTTCCATCTGTAGATTCTAAAATAGAAAAATTAGTTTGTGCATACCCTAAACTAATATATACTCTGTTTAAAGCATCCATTACAGACAATGAAGGCGATGAAGTATTTACTTTTTGAGCGATATTGGAATACAAATTACTACCTACTTTTAAAACTTTACCGTCTTTTATAGCAATTGTAGATTGTCCATTAAATATTTCAATTCCTTGGTGTCTTTGAGCTACATAACAACTTGTTATACTAGTTCCTTTACCTTGAAATTCATTCAAAATTGTCAAATCTGAAATGTCTTGAGTTGTTAACCCAAATTGAGCTCGATTGTTTTCTAAATAGGTTTGAATAGTTTTTTTATTTGATTGAGAAAATCCAATAAAAGAAATCATCAGAGCGGTTAATAGTGTAATTTTTTTCATAGTTATTTTTTTTAGAGAAACAAACTTAAATCATTTTTTTTAATTTTTCAAACATTCCATTAAAACATTAACAATCTAATGTTTAAAACCTACAATGTTTTGATAATATAGCAATGCATTGCCATCTGTAAGCAATGAAATAAAATGACATATATGCAATAATCTATCGTATAAAGTAGCTTTTTCTATATGATGTTTTTCCGGTAGAATTTGTAAAAGCAATTTATCATAGCTTGTCATTTTTCCTTCATGTTGATTGTTATAGGCTGTAATAAATTTATCCAAAAGAGTATTGATAATTTGATAGCCTTTTAATTCTTTTTCAATTACTTCTCGGCTTTGATAAATATTCTTAACGCTCAACTTGATAATGTCATCCATTTGTGCTTTGTATTTGCTTTTGTCGGTTAAAGCAAAGGGGAACTTTCCTTGTAAAATCAATTCTTCATTTTCAATAAATACGCGAACGGCATCGTTAATTAAGTTTCCAATAGCCAATGCTCTTAAGTAACTTATTCGGTCTTCGCGTGTCGTTAAGGTTTTGTATTTGGCTGTATCGATGGTGTCTTTCACTAATTTAATTAAATACTCTAAAGCATAATCTTCGGAAACTAACCCTAAATTGATACCGTCTTCAAAATCGATAATCGTATAACAAATATCATCGGCTGCTTCTACTAAATACGCCAAAGGATGTCTTTCGAAACCAACATCATTTCCAGTTTTATTGGAAATCATTCCTAATTCTGAAGCGACATCTTGAAAGAATTCTTTGTCCGATTGAAAGAAACCATACTTTTTATCTGCAATGTTTTTTGTTGGTTTTTTAGGCAAACTTTCTTTCGGATATTTCATAAAAGCTCCTAATGTAGCATAGGAAATTCGCAATCCTCCTTCGATTCCAGGTCGACTAGCGGTCAATACCGAAAAACCATTGGCGTTGCCTTCAAAATCGATTAAGTCTTGCCATTGTTTGCCTGATAACTGTTCTTTGTATTGCTTTCCATTACCAATAGAAAAATATTCGCCAATCGCTTTTTCACCCGAATGTCCAAAAGGCGGATTTCCGATGTCATGTGCTAACGAGGCTGCTGCGACAATGGCTCCAAAATCATTCATGTGAAAACCATGAACCGCTTGTAAGTATGGATATTTCTCGATGATTTTCTTTCCTACTAATCTTCCGATGGAACGTCCTACAACGGAAACCTCTAGACTATGCGTAAGTCGAGTATGAACAAAATCTGTTTTAGAAAGTGGAATGACTTGAGTTTTATCCTGCAAACTTCTAAAAGCAGCGGAAAAAATAATTCGATCGTAATCGACTTCAAAGCCTAAACGTGTGTCATCTTGTTCTTTGCGCAAACGTTTGCTCGTGTCGCCTTGTCGTTTGAGTGATAAAAGTTGTTCCCAGTTCATTTTTGATTGTTTGGTGTTTAAATTTCCTTTTGCATACAAATGCTATTTTCCATTCCTTTATATTGTTCGTAATTTGGGATTGTTTGGTAGCCTGCTTTTTGATACAATCCTATGGCATCCACTTGTTTTTTTCCGGTTTCGAGAATACAACTAGAATATTCTAATTCTTTAGCCCAGTTTTCTAATTCTTTCAAAATATTTAATGCGATTCCTTTCCCTCTTTTTTCAGGTAAGACAAACATTCTTTTGATTTCTATTTGATGTTTTTCATGTTCTTTAAAAGCTCCACATCCCACTGCTTGATATTCATGATAACAAACCACTACATTTTTTATCGCAGCTGTTTTGTTGTATTGCGCATAAAAAGCATGTTCATCTCCATCAAGAATTTTTAAAGTCGCATCCAATAAAACAACCAATTTTTGGAAGTCGGGATTGTCTGAAGTGGTTCTAATTAAATGCATAAATAATATTAACTGTAAATAAATTTCTAGTTTTTAAAGTTTGAATTTTCAACAACGAATAATGAACTTCGAAGTTTAGTGTCCTAGCCCTGATAGTAGCGGTATCCTTTTGTGCTGGCGTTTAGCACAAAAGATTTAGCGGATAGCAGGAATAGCTTCTAAAAAACAAAACAGCTACCCAAAGATAGCTGTTTTTTGATGGGATTGTAATCGTCTCAAAAATTACGATCCACACATTTCGCAATCATCGGGACCAGCATTTCGGGCTAGTTCGATCATGGCTTTGAAATCTTCTGCCGACATTTCACCAGTTTCATTTGGCTCTGAAACTTCTACAGTAGCAGCTGCTTCGGTTGTCGGTTCTGCTTTTTTATCATTGTTAAGTGTAAACTTAATAGCGTCTACAGCTGATTTTGTTCTAAGGTAATACATTCCTGTTTTGAGTCCAGATTGCCAAGCATAGAAATGCATTGAAGTCAATTTCGCATAATTAGCATCTTGCATAAACAAATTAAGCGATTGCGATTGGTCGATAAAATAACCTCTGTGACGCGACATATCGATAATGTCTTTCATCGACATTTCCCAAACGGTTTTGTATAGTTCTTTCAAATCTTGAGGAACAGCATCTATATTTTGAACTGATCCGTTGTTGCGCATGATTTCTTGTTTCAAATCTTCATTCCACAATCCTTGTTTTACTAAGTCTTCTAACAAGTGTTTGTTGACTACAATGAATTCTCCAGACAATACTCTTCGCGTATAAATATTGGAAGTATACGGTTCGAACGCTTCATTATTTCCAAGAATTTGAGAAGTAGAAGCCGTTGGCATTGGTGCCACTAAAAGTGAATTTCTAACACCGTTTTTCATTACTTCTTTGCGTAAAGAAGCCCAATCCCAGCGTCCTGATAATTCGTCGTCTTTCAATCCCCATAGATTGTATTGGAATTCTCCTTGTGAAATTGGTGAGCCTTTGAAAGAAGAATAAGGTCCTTCTTCTACAGCCATTTCCATCGAAGCAGTTACAGCTGCAAAATATAAGGTTTCGAAAATTTCTTGGTTTAATTTTTTGGCTTCGTCGCTGGTGAAAGGCATGCGCAATAAAATAAATGCATCTGCCAAACCTTGCACTCCTAATCCTACTGGTCGGTGACGAAGGTTTGAGTTTTCCGCTTCTTTTACGGGATAGTAATTTCTATCGATTACTTTATTCAAGTTGCGTGTAACTCGTTTGGTAACGCTATACAATAAATCGTGGTTGAATACTCCGTTCTCTACAAACATGGGTAACGAAATCGAGGCTAAATTACACACTGCAATTTCATCTACTGAAGTATACTCCATGATTTCTGTACACAAATTCGAAGATCGAATTGTCCCTAAATTTTTCTGATTTGATTTACGGTTTGCGGCATCTTTATAAAGCATGTAAGGCGTACCCGTTTCGATTTGAGATTCTAGAATTTTTTCCCACAACTCACGAGCTTTGATGGTTTTTCTTCCTTTGCCTCTTTCTTCGTAGGATATATAAAGTGCTTCAAATTCATCGCCATAAACATCATACAATCCAGGGCATTCGTTCGGGCACATCAAAGTCCAAGTGGTATCTTCTTGTACACGTTTCATGAATAAATCGGAAGTCCACATCGCGAAAAATAAATCTCTTGCACGCATTTCTTCTTTACCCGTATTCTTTTTCAAATCTAAAAATTCGAAAATATCCGCATGCCACGTTTCTAAGTAAATCGCAAAACTTCCTTTTCGTTTTCCACCGCCTTGATCTACGTAACGAGCGGTGTCATTAAACACTCGCAACATAGGTACAATTCCGTTAGAGGTTCCGTTTGTGCCTCGAATATAAGAACCTGTTGCTCTAACATTGTGAATAGACAAACCGATTCCACCTGCCGATTGTGAGATTTTAGCCGTGTTTTTTAGTGTATCGTATATTCCATCAATACTATCATCTTGCATCGACAATAAGAAACACGACGACATTTGTGGTTTTGGAGTTCCAGCATTGAATAGAGTTGGGGTTGCATGCGTAAAGAATTTTTTCGACATTAAGTCGTAGGTTTCAATCACTGCATCCAAATCATTTAAATGAATACCAACCGAAACACGCATCAACATATGTTGCGGACGCTCTACAATTTTACCGTTTATTTTCAGCAAATAGGAACGTTCTAAGGTTTTGAAACCAAAGTAGTCGTAATTAAAATCACGATTGTATATAATATGAGAATCTAAAAACTCTGCGTTCTTTTGAATCACATCATGCACTTCTTCCGAAAGTAATGGTGCTTTTAGATTGGTTCTCGGATTCACATAATGATACATTTCATTCATGGTTTCCGAAAACGATTTGGTCGTATTTTTGTGCAAATTAGAAATCGCGATACGGGCTGCCAATTGTGCATAATCTGGATGCGCAATGGTCATCGATGCGGCGGTTTCTGCTGCTAAATTATCTAATTCTGAAGTAGACACGCCGTCATACAATCCCTCAATAACGCGCATGGTTACTTTTACGGCATCGACTAAGTCGTTTAAACCGTAGCAAAGTTTTTTAATTCTGTCCGTAATTTTGTCGAACATTACTGGCTCTTTGTGGCCATCTCTTTTAACTACATACATAGTGCTCTTTTGTTTTTAAGAAACAGAAAATCCCTTTTCTATTCTTGATTATTTGTGTTTTCGTTTTTGGAAGCTAATCCCGCTATCATTCCAATCTTTTTTGTTTTTGTCACCCTGAGCGCAGTCGAGGGAATTCTCGTAAAAACAAAAAAGGATTTTCCCTTCTATCGGGGCTAGGCAATCCGTTCAAATTTGGCGTGTAGTATAAAAATTGGCTTTGAGATAAATTACTAATCTTTTAATTTAGCTCGCAAAGACGCAAAGGCGCCAAGATAAACTAGAAAGAAACTTTTAAAACTTTGCGACTCCGCGTCTTTACTTCGTCCGTTCGCTATTGCTCGGGTGCGAGATATTTTAAATTAAAAATCGGCGTCAAAAGATATTTTTTGAGATTCAGAATCCGTGCTCATAACACCTGCTTTTTGATATTCAGCCACTCTTTTTTCGAAGAAATTGGTTTTCCCTTGCAGCGAAATCATGTCCATAAAATCAAACGGATTTGAAGCGTTATATTCTCTTGTGCAGCCTAATTCTACTAACAATCGGTCAGCTACAAATTCTAAATATTGTGTCATCAAATTAGCGTTCATTCCAATCAAACTTGCAGGAAGGGATTCGGTTATAAATTCTCTTTCAATATTTAAAGCATCTACAATTATTTCTTTAATTCTTTTCTTAGGAACTTTATGCACCAAATGGTGGTTGTGTAAATGCACTGCAAAATCGCAATGAACGCCCTCATCACGAGAAATCAATTCGTTAGAGAAAGTAAGTCCAGGCATTAATCCACGTTTTTTCAACCAAAAAATAGAACAAAATGCTCCTGAGAAGAAAATACCTTCTACCGCTGCAAAAGCAATAAGTCTTTCGGCAAACGAATCTGATTCAATCCATTTTAAAGCCCAATCCGCTTTCTTTTTGATAGCTGGAAACACTTCAAGCGCAGTAAACAATTGATTTTTTTCAACTTCGTCTTTAACATACGTATCAATCAACAATGAATAGGTTTCGCTGTGAATGTTTTCCATCATGATTTGAAAACCATAGAAAAATTTAGCTTCAGCATATTGCACTTCATTGACAAAGTTTTCTGCTAGATTTTCGTTGACGATACCATCTGAAGCAGCAAAAAATGCGAGAATATGTTTAATAAAATACCTTTCGTCATCATTTAATTTGTTGTTCCAATCTGATAAATCTTGGTGTAAGTCGATTTCTTCTGCAGTCCAAAAACTAGCTTCCATTTTTTTGTACCATTCCCATATATCATGGTGTTTTATAGGGAATATTACAAAACGGTTTTTGTTTTCTTGAAGAATTGGTTCTATCGCTGACATCTTTTGTTTGTGAATTGTGTGAATTTGTATCAAAAAGAGAGTGCTTTTTGACTCCTACAAAGATTAACTTTTGTAACGGAAAATGAAAGCCAAACTTATTCACAATCGAAGATAGTTTTTAACAAATTGATTTTTAGCGAGGAATTTTTTGATATTTTGTAAAAACCTTAAAATCAAGGTTATAAAATTGAATAAAATAAAAAAACGCCTATTTACAAGCGTTGTAGCAGATACAGATATTGCCAATTTTAACAAATTCAGCAAGAGGAAAAGCAATCAAAAAATTGCAGAAAAATAAATGACTTACTTCGTTTTTAACTCGGCTGCGACCTTTTCTAATTCAGCGTACCAATTTTCTCCAAAACGTCTAATCAATGCTTCCTTCACAAATTTATAGACAGGAACTTCTAATTCTTTGCCTAGCGAACAAGCATCGTCACAAATTTCCCATTTATCATAATTGACAGCCGCAAATTCAGTAAAATCTTTCACTCGAATTGGATACAAATGACAAGAAACTGGTTTCTTCCAATCGACTGCACCTTGATTGTAAGCTTGTTCGATACCACAAAGTGCGGTTTTGCCATCATAAATAACGTAAGCACAATCTTTTTCGTCTACCAATGGTGTTTCTAAATCGTCATCAGTTCCTTTGCGCCATGTGCCTTGCGCTTCTATGGCAGCTATACCTTCTGGTCGTAAAAACGGTTTTACTTTGGTGTAGATGTCTTCTAAAATTTTGGTTTCAGCTTCAGACAAAGGCGCTCCAGCATCGCCATCAACGCAACACGCGCCTTTGCATGCGGAAAGATTGCACACAAATTCTTTTTCTAAAATATCTTCTGAAACGATGGTTTTACCTAGTTGAAACATAGGGCAAAGATAAGTGCAATTTTGATTTAAAATGCTTTCGAAAAAACGAAACAAATTACATCACCAAAATTAACTTCAATTTAGCTTTAAAAGACAACAAATTCGGTACTTTTGCGTCCTAATTCTTCACAACATGAACTTCGACTTTAAAGAAATAGCCACTATCGGCATGGTACTTTTCGCTGTCATTGATATCGTAGGAACCATTCCGATTGTAGTCGATTTGAGAACAAAGCACGGGCATATCGAATCGGGCAAGGCTTCTATTGCTGCTGCCATCATTATGATTGTCTTTCTATTTATTGGAGAAGAGTTTCTGAAATTAATTGGTATCGATGTGCATTCGTTTGCCGTAGCAGGTTCACTTGTCTTGTTCTTTTTAGCGCTAGAAATGATTCTCGGTATTCGAATTTATCGCGATGGAGAAGCAAGTTCTGCGTCAATTGTTCCACTTGCATTCCCACTAATTGCAGGCGCGGGAACGATGACCACTTTGCTTTCTTTGCGATCACAGTTTTACGTTGAAAACATTGTAGTAGCTATTATCCTCAATATTATTGTCGTTTATGGCGTTCTGAAATCGTCGTCAAAAATTGAGAAAATGTTAGGCAAAACCGGACTTGGTGTTGTGAGAAAAACCTTTGGCGTAGTGCTTTTAGCGATTGCTGTTAAATTGTTTGCTTCGAATGTTAAAGGTTTGTTCATTTAAATCCATTGTATTACTTTCACTCCAAATTAATGTAATCTTATGAAAATTTTTACTACTATTTTAGTTGTTATTGCACTAGCATTAATCATTTTCAATATCACTCTTCTTGATTTTGATCATTTATTTGAAGGCAACAGTATGGTTGCTTTAATAGGAATTGCTGCTTCTTTTTGCGCTGTGTGTATCCTACTTATTTTTAAAATGTCGAAAATGATTGTAGAAAAAACTAAAGACAACTAATTTATGTTTGATGTTTTAGTCTTTGGAGGTGGAGTTGCTGGTGTTTCTTGTGCTTTAGTATTAGGTTCTGCTCACAAAAAATCTTTTGCCGCAGATAAGAAAATTGGAATTATTCCTCATCAGAAAACTTCTTCATTACAAGAAGCCCTATTTAATAATGCTTATGGAATTCCTCCAGGTACTTTGGGTGCTGATTTATTAACCTCCAGCCTAAAGAATTTGTCTGTATTATATCCTGACATTCTACAAATTGAAGGCGAAAAAGTAATGCGGATAGAAGGCGAATCTCCAAATTTCACTGTTATCACAAATAAAAAAACGTATACCACCAAACATATTGTAGTTGCAATAGGGTATTCAAACACTTTTGATATTGAAGGATTGATGCAATTTGTAGCACCTCATCCCAAAGCTGTAACTGAAAAACAACGCATTTATCTCTTAAATGCAGATCATAAAGTAACTGAAGGAATCTATGTTGCTGGAACCTTAGCAGGTTGGAGAAGTCAATTAACAATAGCTGCCGGAAGTGGCGCTGCTGTTGCTACAGACATACTGACTTTGTGGAATAATGGAATCGATACTCAAAGTCACGACAGTATAAAAAACAAATAATTTTATCCTTTAACTTCACGAAATAACTTAATTATTTTTGATTTAAAACCGAAAGAACCATAGTGTCTTCTTTTAAAATAATTTCATAATATTTTTGTTTCCCATAAAGTTGTTTAGCAAATTCAGCTGTTATATACCGTTTTACTAAAAGTTTGTTCTTTGATAAATTTAATTGTACGCCCTCTTTTTCTAAATACTTTTGAAAAGCATTGAAATACTGTTCCGTATTTTCCATTTTTATTAAAAACATCTTATAGGTTACCTTTTTAAAATCTGTGAAAGATTTATCAAGTTGTTCGAATACAAAATGATCAATAATCTCAGTTTGTTCAACAATATACACGATACTTTCTTCACCTCGATTTCCCTCTAAAGGCACGAAAATGTCTGGAACAATTCCACCTCCTCCATATAAAATATTGCCCTTACTTGATTTAAATTTTAAGGTGTCAGCAATCTTAATACTGTCTTTTTCATACAATTCTCCATTAAGAAAACGAGTATTAAAATCATTTTGATACGCTATTTCATTTCCTTTAATATAGTGTTTCTGTATTGATCTCCCTGAAGGTGTATAATACCTTGCGACTGTTAAACGGACTGCAGAGCCATCTTCGAAATTCATTTCTCGTTGCACTAAACCTTTTCCAAACGAACGTCTGCCGACGATAATTCCACGGTCATTGTCTTGAATTGCTCCAGCTAAAATTTCACTTGCAGAGGCTGAATTTTCGTCTATTAAAACCGCTACTTTTCCCGTTTCAAATTGACCATTCTTTGTTGCAAAGGTTTTCTCGACTTCCCCTTTTTTGTTTTTAGTAAAAACAATTAGTTCGTTATCTTTTAAAAATTCATCCACTATTTTAGTAGCTGTTTCCATATAGCCACCGCCGTTTTCTCTTACATCAATAATAATTGATTTAGCACCGGATTGTTTTAATTTTATTAAATCGTTATCAAATTCTTTATAAGTAGTTTCTGAAAATCGATTAATTTTTATGTAGCCGGTGTTTGAATTTAACATCACTGAAACATCAATGCTATGCAATGGAATTACTTCTCTGGTAATTTTAACTTTGAATATTTTATTCTCTTTTTTTCTAAAAATAGTTAATTCAACTTGAGATCCTTCTTCTCCTTTAAATTTAGGGAACAATTTATAAAACGGGAGTTTTTTACCAAACATTTTTAATTTGTCAACAAATAAAATTCGATCTCCTGATTGAATTCCTGCTCTTTCTGAGGGTCCGTTTTCTATAGGATTAATTACAGAAATTGTATCATTAAACATAAAGAAATTTATCCCAACCCCAACAAAATTACCCCTCATACTTTCAGCAAGATCAGCTTGTTCACTTGGAGGAACATATACAGAATGTGGGTCAAGTTGAGCCAGTATGTTTGTAACCGTTAAATCAACTATTGAATCGGTATCAATTTGATCAACATATTCCGTATTGATAAATTCAAGTAACCTATTGAGTTTGTTTTTATGGCTGTTGTTAATGGAAGTTGGACGGTCGATTGGGAAATTTAATATCCCTCCCAACAAAACCCCTAGAGCTAATGTGGCAAATAATAAAATTGGGATATATAAATTTCTTTTATTCAATTATTCTAAATCTTCTATTTGTTCTACAAAAACACCCGCTTTTACCAAAAAATCAACTCCTGTAGTATCTCTATATCCATGCTGATAAACTACTCTTTTGATACCCGATTGATGAATCAATTTACTACATTCTTTGCAAGGTGACAATGTGATATAAAGTGTTGCTCCATCACACGTTTGAGTAGACCGAGCTACTTTTAAAATGGCATTGGCTTCTGCATGTAAAACATACCAATTGGTTAATCCTTCTTCATCTTCGCAACAATTTTCAAAACCCGAAGGGGTTCCGTTATAACCGTCTGAAATAATCATTCGATCCCGAACTATAATTGCTCCTACTTGTTTGCGTTTGCAATATGACAACTGACTCCATTCTTTTGCAATTCGAAGGTAAGCTTTGTCGTATTTATTTAATTTTTTTAATTCCATGTGAAAGTTTTCCAAATTTCATTTTTTATAATCAAAGGCAAAACTACACCGATAATACCTGCAGACATTACCATTGAGAAATCTCTTTTTGTAACCTTAAAAAGGTTTTGAACACTATAAGACAATATCAAAACAGTTAAAACAACTACCATTTGTGCTCCTTCGATTCCAATTGAAAATTCGAATAACGGTACTATTTTATCCAAAGCATTTCCTGGAAGAATTGTCTTAAAATAATTAGAAAATCCCAAGCCGTGAATAATACCAAAAAACAAAGTAATCAAAATGGTGCTTTTTATAGATTCTTTTTTAAATGATTTTCTCAACATTACAAAATTAAACAATGCAGTAACTAAAATGGTCATTGGAATTAATAACTCAACCAATCCTTCATTAATGCAAAGCACATCGAAAACAGAAAGCACTAAGGCTAATGTATGTCCAATGGTAAAAACTGTAATGAAAAGCAACATCCGTTTCCATTCATGAAACGAATTAGAAACTGTCAACGCCATCAAAAACAATACATGGTCGTAGCCATTTAGATTCAACACATGTTTTAAACCAATTTCAACATAAATCCAAAAATCTGTCATCTACTTATTCATTTATGAAATAGGTCTTGTAAACATACAATATATTTTGAAAAACGAGATATTTTGAAAATAAAAATACCCTAATAGAATTTTTAACAAAATCCAGTAAAATAGTTTCAATTAAAAACGAAATAAATATATCTTTGCATTAGAATTTAAACCCTAACTTATGTCATTTTCTGATTTATTTGATAGCGAATTTAAGAACCGAAACAAAGGTCATTTTTCAGCTATAGTTCGTGTTGCCGTAAACGACGGAAAATTTTCTCCAGAAGAAAAAAAATTCCTAGACAAATTGGCATTACATCTTGAAATTTCTGCTGCAGAATATGAAGAAATTCTTGAAAATCCATTAAAATACCCAATCAATCCTCCTTATTTATACACGCAAAGATTAGAGCGTTTGTATGACTTGGCGCGCATGGTTTATGTAGACCATCATTTGGGTGAAACTCAAATTAAATTATTGCAAAAATTTGGATTGGCATTAGGATTTACTCCTGCCAACAATAATTATATTGTAGATAAAGCTCTTGTGTTGATTGGTGCTAATGTAGATTTAGATACTTTTATTTACGAAATGCAACACATGAATAAATAATTCAATTTATCTAATAAAAAAAGAACCCAGTAAGTGTAAAAATTTACTGGGTTCTTTTTTAGTATTTACTCAATTTGGCTAAATGCATGAATTCTTCTGCTTTTTCTACCATATTATAACTTCCGCAGAAAAAAGGAACTCTTTGATGGAGTTCAGTTGCCTCAATTTCCATAATTCTTCCGAATCCGTCGGAGGCTTTTCCACCTGCTTGTTCGGTAATAAATGCCATCGGATTGCATTCGTAAAGTAAACGCAATTTACCTTTTGGTGCTTTGGAGCTTGTAGGATAAATATAGATACCGCCTTTGATCATGTTTCTGTGAATATCCGAAACCAAACTTCCTATATATCTTGAAGTATAAGGTCGATCGCCTTCTTCCAATTGGCAATATTTGATATAATCTTTCACCCCTTGTGGGAAATGCACATAATTTCCTTCATTGATGGAATAAATCGGACCGTCTTTCGAAAATTGCATATTGGGATGGGACAAATAAAATGTGCCAATTGCTGGGTTTAAGGTAAATCCGTTAACTCCATGTCCTGTTGTATAGACCAACATTGTAGAAGTTCCGTATATCACATATCCCGCCGCTACTTGATTGATTCCAGGTTGTAAAAAATCTTCAAGTGTAACTGGTGTTCCAACTGGTGTTATACGACGGAAAACAGAAAATATGGTTCCAACAGAAACATTGACATCAATGTTGGAAGAACCGTCTAGCGGATCCATTAATACAACATATTTGTTGTTGTGGCTTTTATCTGAACCCGAAACTGTGATGAAATCGTCGTTTTCTTCTGAAGCAATTCCACATACAATTTCACGATTGATTAAGGTTTGGATAAAAATCTCGTTAGCATATACATCAAGTTTCTGTTGGTCTTCCCCTTGGATGTTCTGTTCTCCAGCGGCGCCTACTATATCTACCAAACCTGCTTTGTTTACCTTATAGTTGACCACTTTGGCGGCCAAACGAATGGAGTTGATAATTCGAGATAATTCTCCTGAGGAATATTGAAAGGCGTTTTGATTTTCAATAATAAATTCACCGAGGGTTTTGTTGCGTTCTTCCATTCCGAAATCGTTGTAGTTAATCGTGCAAATATCGGTTTTTTTATGAAATTGCATCAAATTTTATTAGATAGTTTCCTAGAATTGTATATTTGTTTTTGAAACCGAAAACCCTAGCCCCGATGGGAGTGGAAATCCTTTTTAGGATTGCCCTGAAGCATAGCGACCCGAGTGATAGCGAAGGGGCGTTGCGAGGGGAAATCAATCCTGAAAAGATTGGAACAAACAGCGGGATAAAGCTCCTAAAAATGACTATTAGAAAAGGACAAAAAGAAGACATGCCTGCAGTTTTGAGTTTGATACAAGAACTTGCTGCTTTTGAAAAAGAACCCGATGCTGTTGTCGTTACTGTGGCTGACTTAGAGCGAGATGGTTTCGGAAACACACCGCTATTTCACACTTTTATTGCTGAACTAAATAACCAAATCGTTGGGATGGCTTTGTATTATTATCGCTATTCGACTTGGAAAGGGAAGACCATTCATTTGGAAGATTTGATTGTAAAAGAAAAAATGCGTGGAACTGGATTGGGATTTCAACTCTATACCGAAATAATTGCCCAAGGAAAAAAAGATAAAGTTCGAAGAATTGAGTGGGCAGTTCTCGATTGGAATACGCCGGCGATTGACTTCTATGTTAAATCGGGTGCTAAAGTACTTGAAGATTGGCGTGTGGCTCAAATGGATGAGAACGGAATCGATGCTTTTCTAAACTCTAATAATATAATGATCTAAATATGAGAATATTTAAATTTGGAGGCGCTTCTGTAAAAGATGCTGCTGGAATTAAAAATGTGTATGACCTTTTACAAAAAGTGGGTTATGAAGAGGTCTTATTGGTCGTTTCTGCGATGGGTAAATCGACCAATGCCCTAGAAATTGTTGTGAAAGATTATATTGAGAAAGCGTCTTCGTTGCAATCTTCGATTCAAGAAGTGAAAAAATACCACAATCAGATTTTATTGGATTTGTTTGAAGAGGATAAAAATCCTGTTTTCAAAGCGGTAAATGATTTGTTTGCTGATTTAGACTACTTTTTAAGTCACAATAAGTCTCCTAATTACAATTTTGTGTACGATCAGATTGTGAGTTATGGGGAGCTTATTTCGACTACAATTCTTTCTCATTATATGAATTATCGGGATCTCAAAACCACTTGGATGGATGTTCGCAATTATATCAAAACAGATGCAACCTATAGAGATGCGGGAGTGAATTGGGAATTGACTCAAAAGAGCATTTCAAAAATTGCTAAAAAGAAAATCTTGCATATTACCCAAGGGTTTATTGGTTCTGATGAAAATGGATTTACTACTACTTTGGGAAGAGAAGGCTCGGATTATACGGCGGCTATTTTTGCTTATTGTATGAATGCGGAAAGTGTTACGATTTGGAAAGATGTGCCTGGTGTGATGAATGCCGATCCGCGTTATTTTGAAAATGCAAGTTTGTTGCATCAGATTTCGTATCGTGAAGCGATAGAATTGGCTTTTTATGGTGCGAGTGTTATACATCCCAAAACGTTACAGCCTTTGCAGAAAAAGGAAATTCCGTTGTATGTAAAATCGTTTATAGAACCTTTGCTTTCTGGAACTTGTGTTTCGAAAGGCGTTGATTTAGAACCTCATTTGCCGTGTTTTATCGTCAAGAAAAATCAGTTGTTGATGTCGCTTTCTTCGATTGATTTCTCATTTATTATGGAAGAAAATATCAGTGAAATTTTTGCATTGTTGCATGAATATAAGATGAAAGTGAGTTTGATACAAAATTCGGCGATTAGTTTTTCGGTGTGTATAGATGATAAGTTTGGCAATTTTCAGATGTTAAAAAATATTCTTTCTAAAAAATTTAAAGTCGCCTATAATGAAAATGTTTCGTTGTATACGATTCGTCATTTTGATGAAAAAACAGCGCAAATGGTGGAAGAAAATAAAGTAGTATTGTTGAAACAAGTGAGTAGAGAAACAATGCAATTAGTGACAAAAGAGATTATTGATAAATAAAAAATCATAAAGTTTTCTATTTATAAAAAAAATTAAAATAATATTCCTATTATTGTAACTTGAACAAACTAAAAACCAAACCTTTAAACTCTTTCACATGAAAAAAATTACTTTATTTTTTGCTTTATTATTACTTTCTTTTCAAAGTAATGCCCAAATTGCTCCTGGGAGTGTAGCGCCAGACTTTACTGCAACCGATATCAATGGTGTTTCGCATCATTTAGCAGATTATTTAGCTGCTGGAAAAACCGTTATTATCGATGTTTCTGCCTCTTGGTGTGGACCATGTTGGAATTTTCACAACTCAGGTGCTTTAGAAGATCTAAATAGAGCTTATGGTGCAGAAGGATCTGAAGAAGTGGTTATCTTATTTGTAGAAGGTGACGCTACTACAGGTAATGAGGATTTATTAGGAAACACGCCTACTTCTCAAGGAAACTGGATTGCTGGCACACCTTATCCTATCATTGACGGAAGCAATATTGGTAGTTTATACCAAATCACTTATTTCCCAACTGTTTTCAGAATATGTCCAAACGGATTAGTTACTGAAATGGCGGGTCGTACAGCAAGTTCAATTCGTACGGATGTGAACACAAATTGTGGTGCTTTAACGGGTGTGCAAAATAATGTAGGTGCTATTGACAATACAAATTCATTTTGTTCAACTACAGGAGCTGCTGTCGCTAAAATGAAAAATTTTGGTGAAAACGTAATTACTACTGCAACTTTAAATTTAAAAGAAAATGGTACTGTAGTAGCAACTAAAAACTACACAGGTTCTATGCCAAGATTTACAACAAGAATTTTAACATTTGACAGTTATATTTATGACCCAACAGCCGATTATACTGTTGAAGTTGCAACTGTAAATTCAAATCCGATTTTCAATCCATCTATTGCAAGTGCTGAAATGGGAGTTTCTACAGCTGCTCAAACTTCATCAAATGTTGTTGTAAAAATATATACCGATAATTACCCAACAGAAATTACTTGGAATATTAAAAACAGTACGGGGACAATTGTAGCGTCTGGTGGTCCTTATGTTGGAAGTGCTAATGGTGGTGGTGCTGATGCGAATACTACAAAAATTCACAATGTTACTTTGCCAGCTGGTGTTTGTTATTCCATAAACCTACTTGATTCATATGGAGATGGTTGGGGACTTGGAGCTACTCCACATGGAATTGAAGTTTTTGATGATACGAATGCTTCCGTTTATACTCAACTTGTTGGTAGTTTTGGTACTACTTTAGCATTGCCGAATTCGTTATCTACTACGTTACTTGCAGTTAGTAATTTCGAAACTAGTGAAGTGAAGTTGTTCCCTAATCCATCAACAGGTATTCTTTATATCAATACTACAACTCCAGTAAATGTAAACATTGTAGATGTTACTGGAAAAGTTGTTTTCGTTGCTACTAATGTAACTAAAGATAAAAACATTGATTTGTCTGGATTACAAAAAGGAATGTATTTAGCAAAAATCTCTAGTGAAAATGCTACTACTACTGAAAAAATAATATTAAACTAATAGAAATGAAAAGAATATTCATTGCATTAATAGGTCTCTTCACTTTTGCTGCATCAGCTCAAATGACATTGAAAAGATTAGATGGCACGCCAATTAACGATGGTGATGTCTTGACTTTTGATGTTTTTGAAGATCCAGGATCTTACTTAGGGATTAAAGTTTACAATGCTTCTGATGAACAAATGAATGTAAAAGTAAAATGTATAAGTTTTACTAATACAGACGGAACTAATGTTCAGTTGTGCTTAGGAGATGTTTGTTTAAATACAATTGTAGCTGGAAATTCTTATCCGCCAAATTTTCCTGCTATGATAGATCCAAATAGTGAAAACGGAAATTTTGATCATTTCTTGAATTTAAATTCAGGAATAAACACCGCTATTCCTGTGGAGTATGTTTTTAAATTCTATCAATTAAATAATAGTGGCGTTGAAATTGGAAATTCAGTTACCTTTTCGTATCGTTATGTTTCAGTTTTAGGAGTTTCTAACTTCAATCAATTGGAGCAATCAGGCATAACATTAAAGTCAAATATCGTTACGAATGAAATTGAAATGATAGCTTCTAAAAATGTTCACTATACTTTATTTGATGTGAATGGAAAATCTTTAGCTAGTCAAAATATAACTATCGGTAATCATTCATTAGATGTTACCAATTTAAATTCTGGTGTTTATATTCTTTCTATCGAAAATAGTGTTGGACAAAAATCAGCTACTAGAATTATTAAGAAATAATGTAAAACAACATTATAGGATTAAAGTAAAACCGTCTAAGCAATTAGACGGTTTTTTTATTGGTACCCTATTCTAACGATTATAATAGACATTATTATATATTTTCTGAGAAATATAACACCAAGAAATACAATAAAACACACTACTTTTGAAGTCATTACGTTATTAAACTTATGTTTAAAAGAATCATATTTTGTTTTGTTTTAAGTTGTTTTGGACTTCAAGCCCAACAAATAGAAACGCCTTATAAATCAAAGAAAATAATTGCCACACGAGATACAATTCAAATTGATTCAGTAAGTGTCAATTCAAGTTTCTTTAAGTTATTAAACTCCAAGGAAGAAGTTTTAGATTCTACTTTTTATCAGATGAACTTTAAAAAAGGCACGCTAGTTTTTAAAGAAAATTATATAATAAATACCGATACAATAACAGTTCGCTATCTAAAATTTCCAGAATATCTGACCAAAGAATATAGCATTTATGATGCGAGTCGCGTGGTTAAAAGTGAAAACGGGCTTTATGATTTGTATAAAATTTCTCGAGATCCATTTAAGAAGTTTGTTCCTTTTCAGGGTCTGTACACCTCGGGAAGTATAACTCGAGGCATAAGCATTGGCAACAATCAAAATGCTT
The DNA here is from genome assembly GCA_043783565.1 of Flavobacterium sp. Lineage (GTDB taxonomy): Bacteria > Bacteroidota > Bacteroidia > Flavobacteriales > Flavobacteriaceae > Flavobacterium. The sequence continues at coordinate 41,781 of JAYVZG010000042.1, forward strand.
CTGTTAACTCTAATCTGGATCTACAAATCACAGGAAAAATCTCCGACAAAGTAAGTTTACGGGCTTCCATTCAAGACAGTAACATACCCTTGCAAAGTAGCGGATATTCACAGAAATTGGATGAATTTGATCAGATATTTATTGAATTATTTAGTGATAAATGGAGTATACGTGCTGGAGATTTATTTTTAGAGAATAGAAAATCTAAGTTTCTGAATTTTAATAAGAAAGTACAAGGATTGTCTACCAATTTTAATTTTGGTAAAGAAGGTAATACTACCAATGTATTTGCCTCTGCCGCATTAGTTAGAGGTCAATATGCTAAAAGCAGTTTTGTCGGACAAGAAGGAAATCAAGGCCCTTATAAATTACGAGGTTCTAATGGTGAATTATTTATTTTGGTGGTTTCTGGTTCGGAAAAAGTGTATGTGAATGGAATCTTGTTAGAACGTGGTGAAAACAATGATTACCTTATAGATTATAATGCTGGAGAAGTTGTTTTTACTTCACTTTTCCCGATTACTTCAGAAATGCGAATCAGTATTGAATATCAGTTTTCGGATAGAAATTACAGCCGTTTTGTAACTTATTTTGGAGCTTCTCACGAAAGAGACACATGGAGTATTGGCACGAACATCTATTCAGAAAATGATTTAAAAAACCAATCATTACAACAAAATCTGTCTGCGGAACAAGCTCAAATATTGGTTGAAGCTGGTGATAATCCTGACTTAATGATTGCACCCTCAGCCTATATTGATGAGTATTCAGAAAATAAAATATTATATAAAAAAACAGTAGTCAATTCTGTTGACGTATTTGAATATTCTTCCGAACCAAATGACATTTTATATAATGTAAAATTTAGTTTGGTAGGTGAAAATCAAGGGAGTTATCAATTAAGAAATACTGCAGCAATTGGAAAAATTTACGAATATGTTGGCGTAAATCAAGGGAATTACGAGCCAATTATTCGATTGATTGCACCGACCAAAATACAAATTGCAACACTTTTTGGCAAGTACAATCCATCAGAAAAAACTATTATTGATTTTGAAAGTGCGATTAGTAATAATGATTTGAACTTGTTTTCCTCATTAGGCGATAATGATAATCAAGGTGTGGCGGGTAAAATTAATGCCAAACAACGACTATTTACTTCAAATTGGCAAATAGATGCCTTTACCAACTATCTATTTGTGCAGAAAGAATTTCGAACTATTGAACGACTGTATACTATCGAATTTGATAGAGATTGGAATTTAAATTTAGCATCCGGTAATCAAAGTTTTATTACTTCAGGATTAGAGTTTAAGCTGCCTCAAAAAGGAAGTGCCATCTATCAATTTGAAAATTTAAATTTCTCTTCAAATTTTAATGGTAATAGGCATAGTGCGACTGTATTATTTCAATTAAATCATTGGAACATTCAAAACAAAGGAAGTTTTTTGAAAAGCAATGGAGCTGTTTCTAGTTCCGAGTTTATAAGAAATCAATCTCAAGTTAAATACCATTTCAAAAAAAACTGGGTGGGCACTTCGATTCGATTGGAAGACAATCAAGAGAAAATAAAATCTACGAACACTTTTAGTTTATTAAGTCAACGTTTTTTAGAATACGGTGCATTATTAGGAAGTGGAGATAGCACCAAAGTATATATGGAAGTTGGATATTTGCATCGAACCAATGATAGTTTACAGAACGGCTTATTAAAAAGAGTCAATGTTTCACAATCTTATTTTTTAAAATCTAAATTAATTCAAAATACAAAAAGTGATTTAGCCGTTTTTGTCAATTATCGAAATTTAAAATACGAAGACAAAACAAGAGAGGATGAACCATCTTTAAATTCAAGAGTACTTTATATGGATCGGTTTTTTGATCAATTAATACAAAGTACAACCTCTTTTGAAACTTCATCGGGTTCGATTCCGCAACAAGAATTTACCTATTTAGAAGTAGAGGCCGGACAAGGAGTTTATGCTTGGAATGATTATAATAACAATGGACTTCAAGAGTTGCAAGAGTTTGAAATAGCACCTTTTCCTGATCAAGCCAAATACATTCGAATTTTCTTACCTAATCAAGTATTTGTAAAAACACATCAAAATAAATTTTCAGAATCGGTGACCTTAAACCCAAATCAATGGCAAAATAAAAAAGGATTAAAAAAAATTCTTTCTTATTTTTATAATCAAACTTCCTTTTTAATAGATCGAAAAATAGAAAGAAATGGAGATAATTTTGATTTGAATCCATTTTCTGAATCTGAGGAAAATTTGTTAGGATTAAGTACTAGTTTTAGAAATAGTTTTTATTATAATCGAGGCAAACAAAAACATTCTGTATCTTATACTTATACATTAAATCGGGCTAAAAATCTTCTTTCTGTGGGTTCACAAGAAAGCAACAATAGTTCTCATCAACTACAATATGATTATTTACTTCAAAAATATTGGTTGTTTTCATTTACTGGGAAGACCTTAAAAACAGAAACTTTAGTTGAGAATTACACCGCAAGAAATTTTACTATTTTAGGATATCAATTGGCTCCAAAAATATCCTATTTGTTTTCTCAAAATGCAAGTTGGGATATATTTTATGAATTTCAGAACAAGAAAAATCAAATTGGCCAACTTGAAAGTTTAAAACAAACTCGTGTTGGAACTTCATTTACGTATTCAAGCGAAAAAAAATTGACTATGAATGGAGAGTTTTCACTTTTTGAAAACACCTTTAAAGGAGATGCAATTTCACCAGTTGCCTTTCAAATGTTAGAGGGTCTTCAAGCTGGTAAGAATATGATTTGGAGACTTTTAATTCAGAAAAACCTAACACAATATTTGGATATTAATATCAATTATCAAGGTCGTAAAAGTGAAACCAGCCAAACCATTCACAATGGAAATATACAATTGAGAGCCTATTTTTAAATTTATAATATTTATTTGGTTTTAATTTGTAACTTTAATTTATGTTTAACTTAATTATTTTATTATGAAAAAAATTCTTGTATTGTGCTTTTTGTTGGTTTTTTCTACTAGTTTTTATGCACAAGAAATGAAAACTAAAAAAGCTTCAAAAGCAAAAACAGAAAAAGTAGCTAAAGAGAAAGCTGCTGCTAAAAAAGAAGCCGCTGCAGAGAAGAAAGAGAAAGCTGCTGCTAAAAAGGAAGCTGCTGCAGAAAAGAAAGAGAAAGCTGCTGCTAAAAAAGAAGCCGCTGCAGATAAGAAAGAGAAGGCTGCTGCTAAAAAAGAAGCCGCCGCTGCGAAGAAAGAGAAAGCTACTTCTAAAAAGGAAGCTTCCACAACAAAAAAAGAGAAAGTCACTGAAAAAACTCAAAAAGAAACTAAAAAAGCAATTTCTAAATCCAAAAAAGAAAAGGAAGTAGCCAAGAAAGAAGTAAAAGAAGTGGCAGAAAAAGCTGAGAAAAAAACAAAAAAGGCATCAGAAACTGTAAAAAAAGAAAGCAAACAAATAACTGAAAAAGCAAAGAAAGAAACCAAGAAGGCAACTCCAAAAGTTAGAGAAACTGCAGAAAAAGCGCCTAAAGTAGCGGATAAAGTTACTGGGATGTATAATGGTAAAAAAGTATATACTGGGCCAAGAGGAGGAAGATATTATATCAATTCTAACGGTAATAAAACATATATCTCTGATGATAAATAAAAAATAATTGAAACCAATAAAAAAAACGCGATACCAAAAAGTATCGCGTTTTTTTGTGGAGAATATCGGATTCGAACCGACCACCTCTTGCCTGCCAGGCAAGCGCTCTAGCCAAATGAGCTAATCCCCCATACTGTAGCGCAAATATAAATTAAAAAGTCGTATTCAATGACAAAGAAACTCCGGAACTTTCAGGAACAATTCGGCACACACCTCCTACACATACTAATCCACCTCTTTGTCGACCATAACTTAAAGCAATTCTTGTTGATTTATGTCTAAAAGCCCCACCTAAATTATAATAATGATTTCTTAATTCGGAATCTTCATTGCCATAATTATACATGTCGGAAGTGAAAAAGGAAAGTTTTGAATTTAGATTCAACTCTACTGTGGAAGCCGCCCAGTTCTTTTTATCTGAATCTGCCCACATATGTTCTCCCACTACTCTAATTGATTTTGAATCATTAAATTTATAAGATGCTTCTGCGCCAATAATATTCGTCTTTACTAGGTCGTAGGTTTCTTCAATTAGTTTTTTATTATAATATTGATTGATATAGGTAAAAACGGTTTGCCATTTTTGATTCCATTTTTTTGTGATTTCTATATTGTAATCTGAGAAATACTTCCTTCCAAATCCTAAAAATTCAGTTTTATAATCCTTTTTAGGAAGATAAAAATCTCCTCCTAAAGCGTTCCAATTCGACATGTTTACAGCTATTTTAGTCCCGTATTTACCTCCTAAAATAGTTTGTTTTTTAATGTTATAAAACACATCCAATTGCCCTCCAATTTCGCCGGTTTTCAATACGGTTTCATCACCTAAAAAAATACTTGGCTGAGATTGATACACATATATATTAGCTAAATTATAATGATGTTGTTTGGTTAAACTTGGAACAAAATTCATGATTCGGTCGTTAAAAGCATTCCCTTTAGCTATTCTTTCTGAGAAGAAACCCATGTTTTCAAGCCTTCTAAAAGTACCATCTAATCCAAATCCTTTCTTGGAATATCCCATATTCATCAACAAAGCATTCCCTGCTTTTATAAAATTGTCTTCTATTTGGCCTTGTACTTCAACGACCGCGTCTTTTGATTTTATTGAATATTCTGAAGAAAAATAGAATCCATTATGAGAATAATCTATTCTCGCAGCATAACCATTTGTCAAACTATTGTATTCAGGATTCGGTGTGGTTAAAACCTCTTCTTCTCTTCCAACATAAGTTAATCCAAATGACAATTCCGAGGTTTTCATTGCAAATAAATCCGACAAAACAATTTCAGTATCTACACCGTAGATTTCACTATTAGAGATGTCAAATCCTGTTCGTTGCCGACCATAGATACTTTTCAAGGTAAAATAACTAGTAGGTTTAAATATTACTCTTCCTCCACGTAATGAATTATTAATCCCAAGCGCTCTGTCTTCCCAGCTTCTAAATAACAAACCACTTCCAAATTGCTCGTAAAAATAGCCAGCAGTAAGGTCAATTTTGTCCATTTTATATTGCAAAAAATAAGTTGCAACGTCCGTTTTATCATAACGAGTATTAAAATTTAACAAAGCTTGATCTTCATAGGATTCGACTTGGATTCCGGTTATCCAATTTTTATATTTTAGATTTAAAAACAAGTAACTATTTTCACGCAATGGAATATCGGGATGAGTGTATTTTAAACCTTTGTCGTTCAAATACCATTGAGAATTGGATTCAAATCCACCGTAAAAATTTATTTTTTCTTCTTTAATTAAATCTTGTGCATGGGTGTAAATTGTAACAAAAACCATGAGGGTAACCAATTTCATTTTCATGGATTAAAGTGTTTTTAGTTTTTCAACTAATTCTTTTTCATTTCCTGGCACATATCCGTTTTGAATGTGCACAATTTCGCCATTTTTAACGACAATAGTATATGGAATGTTGACTATCGATAAAGCTCTTTTGAAATCTTGATTAGTGTCTAATAACACTTTATAATCCCATCCTTTTCCGTTGACTAGTGGTTTAACCCTTTTTTGAGTTCTAGAATCGTCAGTCGCAACTGCAATAATTTCAAAATTTAGTGTTTTTTTCCATTCCTCTTGTACTTCATTCATCTCATCTAATTCATTGATGCATGGCGTACACCAAGTCGCCCAAAAGGAAAAAACATACAATTTATCTTTTTCTGCAAAATCTGTTTTTAAAGAAAGTGACTTGCCTTCTAAGTTTGTTAGACTCAGGTTTGGGACTTGTTTCTGAGCCAATACGCTCAATCCAACAAAAAAGAAAACTAGTTGTAATTTATTCATAATGTTATTGATTTGTATGCAAATAAATAAATTATTATCATTAAAATAAAATATAAATTGTTTTATTTGTATTATAATTTTTTATGAATATTATTATGAAAAAATCTACCTATTTTGGATTTCTAATTTTAACTATATTTTTTACTTCTTGTAGCGACACAAAGGCTATTTATAGTCCGATTGAAGTTGATGACAGTGTCGATGCAGAACCAATTTCAGGGCTTTTTAGAAAACAAACACTAATAGAAGACTACACCGGAACATGGTGTGGTAATTGTGCTCGAGTTTCTTATGCAATTGAAAAAGTTAAGGAAGAATCAGACAGAGTGGTTTCTGTTGCCATACACAATGGAAATGATCCATTCAACTTTGTTGGAATCGGGCCACTAAAGGATTTAATATCCCCAAACAGTGAATTGGCATTACCACAATCACGATTAAATAGAACGACAACTTGGACATTCCCTGAGGTTAATAATGTTCAACAGGTAATCAATTTAACAAGTAATAATTGCGGACTAGGTCTGGCTTTAAATTCAACGATAACAGGCGGCACTATAAATCTCGATGTAAGTGTGAAATTTGCTCAAAATTATTCGAACTTAAAATTGGTTGTATATGTACTAGAAGATAAGTTGATTTACAGACAAACTAACTATTCAAATTTTTATGGCGCAATAAATCCAATTCCAAATTTTGAACACAATCATGTTTTAAGAGCATCATTAACTAATCTTTTGGGAAATCCTCTTATTAACACCAATTACAATCAAACAGTTACCACTAATTTTTCGGTGCCAGTACCAGCAAATGTTACTAATATAGAAAACATGAATTTTGTAGCATTTGTAATTGAAGAAAATAACAATGTGATTAATGTAAGAGCTGCTGAAAGAAATGAAACGCAAGTTTTTCAACAAAACCCATAAAAAAGAAATATTCTATAATTAGTCGCTTTTTAGCGACTTTTTTTTGGAATTAATTGTCTGAATTAAAAAGTCGTTGGTTTATTTCAAAAGTAATTACCTTTGCTTCAAATTTTATTTCATGAGTAATATCAGAATAACCAAAGAATTTAGTTTCGAAACGGGTCATGCATTATATGGCTATGATGGGAAATGTAAAAATGTACATGGTCATAGTTACAAATTATCAGTTACTGTTATTGGAGTTCCTATTTCAGATAGAACAAACGTAAAATTTGGAATGGTAATCGATTTTTCTGATTTAAAAAAAATCGTCAAAGAAGAAATTGTTGATCATTTTGATCATGCCACAGTATTTAACGAAACTACACCTCATATTGAATTAGCAAATGAATTAAAAAGCAGAGGACACCATGTGATTCTTGTAGATTATCAGCCAACTAGTGAAAACATGGTAGTTGATTTTGCGCAAAAAATTAAAAACAGATTGCCAAAATCTATCGAATTGCATTCTTTGAAATTACAAGAAACAGATACTTCTTTTGCACAGTGGTTTGCAAGTGATAATTTATAATTTGATTTCCATAAATTAGACTCCTGACATGACTCCAAATAAAAAAATATATTTTGCCTCCGATCAACATTTCGGCGCTCCAACTCCCGAATTAAGCTTTCCGAGAGAGCAAAAATTTGTAGCGTGGCTTGATGATGTTAAGAAAGATGCGGAAGCCATATTTTTATTAGGCGATTTATTTGATTTTTGGTTTGAATATAAAAAAGTGGTGCCGAAGGGATTTGTTCGTGTGTTAGGAAAATTAGCTGAAATTCGAGATAGTGGCATTCCCATCTACTTTTTTGTGGGAAATCATGATTTATGGATGCAGGATTATTTTGAAAAAGAGTTGAACATAATAGTTTATCACGACAATCAAGAATATACTTTTGGAAACAAAACGTTTTTAATTGGACATGGGGACGGAAAAGGCCCTGGAGACAAAGGGTATAAACGAATGAAGAAAGTATTTATTCACCCACTTTCCAAATGGATTTTTCGATGGTTACATCCAGATATAGGAGTTTCAATAGCACATTATCTTTCAGTCAAAAACAAATTAATATCTGGCGATGCAGATGTTAAATTTCTTGGAGAAGAAAATGAGTGGTTGGTTCAGTATTCAAAAAGAAAACTAGAAACGAAACACTACAATTACCTTATTTTTGGACACCGACATTTACCAATGGTTCTCAAAGTGGGTGAAAACTCCGAATATGTAAACTTAGGCGACTGGATTGGCTATTTCACTTACGGTGTTTTCGACGGAACTACTTTTGAATTGAAAAAATTCGAATAATTTATTTCAAATCCTTAAGTCTCAACTGTACTGAAACAGTACCATTCCATTCATTTTCTTCAATACAATAAATTGCTTCAAATGGTTTTTTATTTTGGATTAAAGGTAATTTATCTCCTAGATTAAACCCAACCGCAGCATAATTTGCAGAATTTTTCTGCTTGATTGTTAATTTCAAATGTGTATTGTCGGATCCAATTGTTTTTCCGTATCCTGTATCAACGATGTTTTTAGTCAAAAATACAGGGGTTCGATTTTGTGGTCCATAAGGTTCGAACTGCTTTAGAATTCGCGTTAGTTTTGGTGTGATTTCAGTAAAATCAATTTCAGCATCTACTTCAATTTCTGGAGTTAACATTTCTGGTAATATTGTCTCGGCAACTACTTTTTCGAATGCGTCTTTAAATTTTTGATAGTTTTCAGGTTTCAAAGTCATCCCCGCCGCATACATATGACCTCCAAATTGCTCTAAATGTTCCGCGCAAGCTTCTAATGCATTATAAATATCAAATCCCACTACAGATCGAGCTGAAGCAGCATACTTATCTCCACTTTTGGTAAAAACAATGGTAGGTCTGTAATAAACTTCTATCAATCGAGAAGCGACAATTCCAATTACGCCTTTGTGCCAATCTTCTTGGAAAACAACGGTTGTAAATCTCTCTTTTTCATTATTGTCTTCTATTTGACGTATTGCCAATTTAGTAATTTGCTGATCTAAATCTTTACGGTCTGAATTATACTGTTCTATTTCCGACGCAAACTGATTTGCTTGTTCAGTATTAAATTCCGTAAGCAATTCCACTGCATGATTTCCATGTTTAATACGCCCAGCTGCATTAATTCGTGGCGCTATTACAAAAACCACATCTGTTATGGTAAGTTCTTTCTTTTTAATTTGTTGCATCAAAGCCTTTATTCCAGGGCGAGGAAAAGAATTAATTACTTGCAATCCAAAATAAGCTAACACACGATTTTCACCCGTCATCGGAACAATATCTGCTGCAATTGCAGTGGCTACAAGATCTAAATAAGGAACAAAATCCTCAACGCTTTGATTTCTGTTTTGTCCTAGAGCTTGAATTAATTTGAAACCTACACCACATCCACAGAGTTCATCGTAAGGATAACAGCAATCTTTTCGTTTTGGATCTAGGACTGCGACTGCTTTTGGTAAAATTTCTCCAGGACGATGATGATCGCAAATGATAAAATCTATATTTTTAGATTGAGCATAGTCAATATGATCTATTGATTTTATTCCACAATCTAAAGCAATAATTAAAGAAAATTCGTTGTCCTCCGCAAAGTCGATTCCTTTATAAGAAATGCCATATCCTTCATCATATCGATCAGGAATATAAGTCGCGACATTTGGGTAGATGGTTTTTAAATAGGATGAAACTAATGAAACTGCAGTTGTACCATCTACATCATAATCTCCAAAAACTAAAATATTTTCTTGATTAGAAATTGCTTTTTCAATGCGATTAACCGCTAAATCCATATCTTTCATTAGATAGGGATTGTGTAAATCAGCAAGATTCGGGCGAAAAAAAGCTTTTGCTTCTTCGAAATTTGAAATGCCGCGATGTAATAAAAGAGTTGCGGTAATTGAATCCATATTTAAAACATCCATAAGATGCTTAACTTTTGCGGATTCTGGTTGGGGTTTTAGTGTCCAGCGCATAAGATAAAATTTGTTTGGTGTATAGTATTTAATTTCTATTTCAAATTTAGTAAAAAAACAAATAGAAGCAACTTTACAATTGATATGAAAAATCATTTCAAAAAATTTTCTTTATTTGTTTTAAATTAAATACTCTATGAATATTCAAGCGCAAATTGTAGACATATTAAACAAACGAATTTATTCGGGTGAAATAACTATTGAAAATGGAAGAATTATTGCTATTTTAGAAAAAGAACATCATGTAAAAAACTATATTCTTCCTGGTTTTATTGATGCTCACATCCATATCGAAAGTTCGATGTTAGTTCCTTCTGAGTTTGCAAAATTAGCAGTGCTTCATGGTACAGTAGCTACTATTTCAGATCCACATGAAATTGCTAATGTATTGGGAAAAGAAGGAGTTTATTATATGATTGAAAACAGTAAAAAAGTGCCGTTGAAGTTTCACTTTGGTGCTCCTTCTTGCGTTCCTGCAACTGCTTTTGAAACTGCTGGAGCCATTATAGATTCGGATGATATTAAAGAATTAATGGCTCATCCTGATATTTTTTATTTATCTGAAATGATGAATTACCCCGGCGTTCTATTTGATGATCCAGAAGTGTTGAAGAAAATTGAATGGGCAAAACATTACAACAAACCCATAGATGGTCATGCGCCTGGATTACGTGGCGAACCGATCAAAAAATATATTGCAGCTGGAATTACAACCGATCACGAATGCTTTACATTTGATGAAGCTCAGGAAAAGCTTTCTTTGGGAATGAAAGTCTTAATTCGAGAAGGAAGCGCCGCCAAAAACTTCGAAGCTTTGATTGATTTACTACCAGAGCATTTTGAAAATATGATGTTTTGCTCGGACGACAAGCATCCTGATGATTTAATTGTGAGCCACATTAATGCACTTTGTGCTAGAGCTGTTGCTAAAGGAATTGATATTTTTAAAATCTTGCAAGTTGCTTGTGTCAATCCAGTACATCATTACAAAATGAATGTAGGATTGTTACAAGTTAATGATCTTGCAGATTTTATTGTTGTAAAAGATTTAATTGATTTTAAGGTTATTCAAACTTACATTAATGGTGAATTAGTGGCTGAAAATGGTAAATCATTTATTGAAAATGTCTCCTTCGAAACACCAAACAACTTTAATACTTCAAAAAAGAGTATTTCAGACTTTAATATAGAAGGAAAATCGACAAAAATTAGAGTAATCGAAGCATTAGAAGGTCAACTCATAACAAATGAAATTCATCACGAAGTCTTATTATCAAAAGGTAATATTTTAATTGATATATCAAATGATGTCTTAAAAATGGCGGTTGTCAATCGATATCAAAATACGAAACCTGCTATCGCATTTATTAAAAACTTTGGCCTAAAAAGTGGTGCGATTGCAAGTTCTGTAGCGCATGATTGTCACAATATTGTAGTAGTAGGAACATCAGACGAAGCTATTTGTAAAGCGGTCAACCTTATCATAGAAAATACTGGTGGTATTTGTGCTGTTGAAGGTGACAATATGAAATCATTAGCACTTCCTGTCGCCGGAATTATGAGTGATAAAGACGGTTGGGAAACAGGAAAATGTTATCAAGAAATTGATGCCATGGCAAAAGAACTTGGAAGCCAATTAAAAGCACCTTTTATGACACTGTCCTTTATGGCTTTATTGGTAATACCCGATTTGAAATTATCAGACAAAGGTTTGTTTAGTGGGAAGTCTTTTTCTTTTGTAGATTTGGAAGTAAAATAATCTAATTTCTGCGGACTGCGTTAAGGATTGAGCGATTGTTTGAGCTCTTTTTTGTGAAGTTTACGCAACAAAAAAAGCGAGTGCGAAAGCCTGACCCAAGGGGAACGCCCAAAAATCACTTTGACTTGCCTGCAACTACAACCACAATCTCACCTTTGGGGGGCTTGTTTTCAAAATGATTTAAGACTTCTTTAGCGGTTCCTCGAACGTTTTCTTCGTGAAGTTTGGATAACTCCCTTGAAACACAAACTTGACGATCTTCACCAAAATACGTGATAACTTCCGCCAATGTTTTTACTAATTTATGTGGGGAAACATACAAAATCATAGTCCTTGTTTCCTCGCTTAAAGCTAAATAACGCGTTTGTCTTCCTTTTTTTTCAGGTAGAAATCCTTCAAAGACAAATTTGTCATTAGGCAAACCACTATTCACTAGTGCAGGAACAAAAGCAGTAGCGCCAGGCAAACATTCCACAGCAATATTGTTTTCAACACAAGCCCGAGTTAATAAAAAACCAGGGTCAGATATGGCTGGAGTTCCAGCGTCTGAAATTAAAGCGATATTTTCTCCTGCTTTAAGTCGTGCTATTAAATTCTCCACTGTTTTATGTTCATTATGCATATGATGACTATGCATATGAGTCGAAATCTCGTAATGTTTGAGAAGTTTTCCACTAGTTCTAGTATCTTCCGCTAAGATCAAATCGACTTCTTTTAGAATTCGAATGGCACGAAGGGTCATATCTTCTAGGTTTCCAATTGGCGTAGGAACGATGTATAGTTTTGACATCTTTTGAAATCTTATTTTTTATTTGAAAGCCACGAATTCACGAATTTTTATTTTTTTTAATTCGTGAATTCGTGGCTATATTTTTCTTTTAGTGTTTGTATTTAAGAGAACTTTTTCTCTACAATATTCATAAAACGCTCCGCATATTCGTCTTTGCCTTCCCAATTGTTATAATCAGGTTTTACCATATTTTCTATGAAATCTTCTGCTTCTTGAAACGTATCAAAAGTCATCAATTGAGATAATACTCGGTTGTAATCTTCACTACTATTGGCAAACAAATGATTCATGAAAGCTATTCTATCATTCAAACCAATAATAATTCCTTTAGAAACTCGATCGTTAATTGAAATTGAATTAAAATCGTTATTCATAGAAATTACCGGAGCTGAATCGTTATAACTTCTTCCAATTGGAATCACATTGCTTGGAGCATTTGTTTCATTCTCAATCGCTAAATCTTCTGGTTTTACAAAAACAGGATCTACATAATCAGATCCTAACAAATCATCAAATGTTATTTGCGTTGACGTTGATTTTGAGACTTCTTCCACTTCATCCTCTTCTACTTTAGAATCAAAAGACAATTCGAAAGCAGGTTTAAATGAAGTTTCTTCTTCATGTAATTCTTTTTTAACATGTTCTGCTTCTATAGATTGTTGAATTTCTTCTTCTATTTCTTCAGACGCTTCTTCTTCTATTTCTAATGAAGCCTGAGGAATCAATTCTTCATTTACTTCAACAACGATTTCTTCTTCAATATTTGAAGTTTCCTCATTATCTTGTTCGATTTCAGATTCAATTTCTGTGTCTGAAGACACTTTCTGATTGGATTCAAAAGCTGTTTCAATTATTTCTTCTATTGCAGCTAGCCCAATTGTTGGTTTTACATCTGAGAGATTTTCTTCAACAAAACGTAATACAGACAATTTCTCATAGAGTTTTTGAGTTTCTTGATGCAATTGAATTAAATCTGATTTGTTTTTGAGTTTTAAAATTCGATGCGCTATGCTAATTAATTCGGCTTCCAACTTTTTTTTCATAACTTTAAAATTACCTTGGGTGGGTTCGTTTTTAATAATTATCTTCTTTACTGTTTATTTCATCAAAGGAAGAAGTAACCTTACGTAAAAATTTTCTACTTTTGACAACGGCGTAAATATACTAATTTTTATATCGGATTATTTAGTATACAAAGTAATAAAATCTATTCATTTTAAGCACCAGAAAACTACAAAATGTTTCTCGAAAATACAGTCAATCATAAAGAACAATTTGGATGGATAGAAGTAATCTGTGGCTCTATGTTTTCGGGCAAAACAGAAGAATTAATTCGTCGTTTGAAACGAGCTCAATTTGCCAAACAAAAAGTTGAAATTTTCAAACCTGCTATCGACACGCGTTATCATGATGAAATGGTAGTGTCGCATGACAGTAATGAAATTCGATCCACTCCAGTTCCTGCTGCAGCCAATATCGCTATTTTAGCTCAAGGTTGTGATGTTGTCGGTATTGACGAGGCACAATTTTTTGATGATGAAATCGTTAAAATTTGCAATGATTTAGCTAATTCTGGCATTCGTGTTATTGTTGCGGGTTTGGATATGGATTTCAAAGGGAATCCTTTTGGACCAATGCCTGCTCTTATGGCAACAGCAGAATACGTAACTAAAGTGCATGCTGTTTGCACTCGAACCGGAAATTTAGCGAACTACAGCTTCCGAAAAACAGACAATGATAATCTTGTTTTTCTTGGAGAAACAGAAGAATACGAACCTTTGAGCAGAGCTGCTTATTATAGAGCCATGCGAAAAGTTCAAGAAATTGATTCCGAAAAAACTACTAAAAATCAAGAATAAAATTGATTTTATCTATAAAAAATATAGCCAAAATTCTTCATGCCGAATGGCTTGGCAATCATCCGAATACCTTAATAGAAAACATAGCAATTGACAGTCGATCACTTCAAAACGGAGCACAAACTTTGTTTTTTGCTATTGTAGGCCCCAATAATGACGCGCATGTTTATATTGAAGAATTAATAGAAAAGGGAGTTCGTAATTTTGTTGTTACACATATACCTGAGAACTTATCAGACGAAGCCAATTTCTTAGTTGTAGAAAACACTTTAGAGGCTTTACAACATTTTGCTGCCTACCATCGAGACTTATTTGATTTTCCTTTAATCGGAATCACGGGTAGCAATGGAAAAACAATCGTCAAAGAATGGTTGAATTTTCTATTAAGTCCCGATTATAATATTATTCGAAGCCCAAAAAGTTACAATTCACAAGTAGGTGTTCCGCTTTCTGTGATTGCCATCAACGAGAAACACAACTTAGGCATTTTTGAGGCGGGTATTTCTACTGTCAATGAAATGGAAAAACTGGAAAAAATTTTAAAACCAACTATTGGAATTTTAACCAATATCGGGTCCGCACACGATGAAGGATTTGCCAATATTGGTGAAAAAATGAAGGAGAAATTGAAACTTTTCTCCCGTGTTAAGATTCTTATTTGTAATAAAAACAAATCGATTGATGCGTTTATCAATCCAAAATTAAAAACATTTACTTGGAGTTTTAAAGATGAAAATGCTGATGTATTTATCACCAAAAAATCAATTCTAGACAAAACCATTTTAAAAATTCGGTATGCTACTTCTGTTTTTGAAATAAAAATACCTTTTCAAGATGATGCCGCTATAGAAAATACCATTCAATGCATTATGACCTTATTGTATTTTGGTTATAAACATGAAATAATTGAAAGCAGAGTCGATTTGCTATATCCTGTAGAAATGCGGTTGAAAGTAAAAAACGGCATTAACAATACCACCTTAATAGATGATAGTTATAGTTCCGATTTTCAATCTTTAAAAATCGCTTTAGATTTTTTAGAAAGTCAAAAGCAATACAAAAAGAAAACGTTGATTTTATCGGATATTTTTCAAAGTGGTTTGTCGAATGACGAATTGTATTCTAGGGTTTCACAAATGATTATTTCGAATAAAATTAACCGTGTGATTGGAGTTGGGGAAACGATTTCTAAATTTAAAAACAAATTTCTAAATTGTATTACATTCCCTAATACGGATGCTTTTATAACACAAATAGACAGTTTGAATTTTGGGAATGAAACAATCTTAATTAAAGGTGCGCGTTCCTTACATTTTGAAAAAATAGTGTCCGCCTTAGTAGAAAAAACGCACGAAACGGTACTCGAAATCAATTTAAATGCGATTAGTCATAATTTAAATTTCTACAAATCTAAACTCAAACCAAAAACCAAAATGATGGTCATGGTGAAGGCTTTTGGCTACGGAAACGGCGGGTTTGAAATAGCAAAATTACTCGAACATCATAAAGTAGATTATTTAGGAGTTGCCTTTGCTGACGAAGGTATTTCTTTGAAAAATGATGGGATTCATTTGCCAATTATGGTGTTAAATCCAGAAACTACGAGTTTTTCTGCTATTATTCAACATCAGTTGGAGCCTGAAATTTACAGTTTGAAAGGTTTGAAGGCGTTTTTGAAAATCGCTGAACAAAAGAAATTGAAAAAATATCCAATTCACATTAAGTTAGACACGGGAATGCATCGTTTGGGTTTTGAAGTAGAACAATTAAATGAATTGACAGACATATTAAAAGAAAATCCTTTGGTTCTGGTAAAAAGCATTTTGTCACATATGGCTACTAGTGATGATTTAAATCATCATGAATTTGCATTGTACCAAATTGATTTATTTGAAAAAATGTCCTCCCAATTAATTTCAGAATTAAAGATAAAACCTATCCGTCATCTATTAAACACCTCTGGAATTAGTAATTTTCCTAAAGCTCAATATGAAATGGTCCGATTAGGAATTGGACTTTATGGCATTTCAAACGATCCTGAAGAACAACCCAACTTAGAAAATGTTGGTACGTTAAAATCGATTATTTCTCAAATTCGAACGATTGATGCTGGTGAAAGTGTTGGTTATGGTCGTCGATTTATAGCAAAACAAACAACCAAAGTCGCAACAATTCCAATTGGTTATGCAGATGGAATTTCAAGACATTGGGGCAATGAATTTGGTTTTGTAACCATCAACGACCAAAAAGCAACAATCATCGGAAGTATTTGCATGGATATGCTTATGGTCGATGTTACCGATGTTTCTTGCGCAGAAGGAGATTCCGTAACTATTTTCGGAGAAAGTCCAACAGTGATATATATGGCCGAAAAACTACAAACCATTCCCTACGAAATTCTTACTGGTATTTCACAAAGAGTAAAAAGAGTTTTCTTTAGAGAATAATTTTTTTTTATTACAATTTAATATTATGTTAATTTTTTAAGTATTTTAGCTAACTAATTAATTTATATACTAACTAATCTCAATTTATTATGTTAAAAGAATTTAAAAGTTTTATTATGACAGGCAACGTGATTGAATTCGCAGTTGCAGTAATTATGGCAGGTGCAGTGGGCGCTGTAGTAAATGGATTTGTGGCTGATATTGCTATGCCAATTGTTGGTATGCTTACTGGCGGAATGGATTTTTCAGCATTGAAATACGTTTTGTCTCCGGAAGTAAAAGATGCTGCTGGCGCGATTACTAGTCCAGAAAACGCTGTTAGATATGGCGCATGGATTAACACAATTGTTAGTTTGATTGTTGTAGGTTTTGTAATGTTTTTGATTATTAAAGCTTATGGTAAAATGAAAAAACCAGCAGAAGCTCCTGCTCCATCTGGTCCTTCTCAAGAAGAATTGCTAACACAAATTAGAGATCTATTAAAAAAATAAAATTTGGTTTTACTAAATTTAAAAATGGAAGACAAACATCTTCCATTTTTTTATGCTTTTATTTTAAATAAAGAGGGGAAAGATTTTGGAAATCCTTGCATATGCAATAAAATTAAAGGTAAGCACCAATTGGCAGATCGTTCTACAAATTCGATCCATTCACTTCCAGAAATTGGACGGCTTAATGCGGTCATGAACGTCCAAAAAACAGCCCAAATTAAAACAATCCGAATGGGGTAAATTAAAATAATAAAGGCTACAACAATATCAAGCATTCCAATTAATGGCATTAATCTTTTAGCGTTATCTACAGAAAATCCATAACACGTTAATAAAGGAATCCAATTACTATTTACAAATAAAGCTGCTATTCCATGTCCTAAAAAAGTGCCAAAAACTCCTATTCTTGCTACAATTTCAATCGTTTTGTTTCCGCCCATTATATTTATTTCTTAATCAATAACGCATGATCTTTTTGATTTCCCATTTGCAATTCTACAGTATAAACACCGCTTTGCAATTGAGATGCATCGTATTTATAAGAAAATTCCAAATCTTTTTTTTGTGATTTTTTTGTATTGATTAACTTCCCATTCATATCAAAAACTGAAATTATTAATTCCCCATAATTTGTAGAGGTATAATCAATTCTAAAAGTATCAATAGCTGGATTAGGTGCCAAAACTATTGGATTGAAATTTGTCTTTTGAGTAACTGTTGCTAACGGAGTTTTATCGATACAGAAAGAATCAATTAGAAGGTTTGTTTCGTCATATACATTTCCGCATAACGTATTGTGAGTCACATCAAATTTGCAGAAATTATGACTTCTCAAGAAACTTTCGATATACCATCCACTTGATAAATTAGTCAGTCCTGCTCCGGCACCTCCACAAACAATTTGACACCGTCCTTCACTAGGTCCACTTCCATATACTAATACAGGAGAAGTAGTACTAATGTTTCTATTGATTGGTTTAGCGCGTTCGTACATATGATCATGCCCAGTCAAAATTAAATCGACACCATAGTCATCAAAAGCTTTCCACCATGTTGTATAATAGTCATCCATTTCCCCTATGTGTGGACCAATGGTATAAAATGGTTTATGAAAGGTTATGATTTTCCATCTTTTATTCTGATTGGCTTGTAAAGTTGTAATCAGCCAATTATATTGATCCGTATCCTCCGGAATTTCAGAATCTAGAGATATAATGACGGCCTCTCCATAATTTACGGCATAGTATAATTCTGTCCCATCAACTCCAGAGGTTGATTTTGGTAATTCGAAATTATTGAGATAGTTTGGAATACTTAAGGCATCATGATTTCCTAAAGCGTGCAAAACTAAATTCTTTTCTAAAAAGGGAGCACCCGCATCAAACCAATCATCCCATTGTGAAGCGATTCCCGCATCGGAAACAATATCTCCATTGAAAATAGTTAAATCCGTCTGTTGCAAATTTGCCAAATCAGAAATCGCTTGCCAAACAGGAGCACCCCCTCGACTATCACCTGTAGCAATAAAAGAAAAAATTGTAGTGTTTAACGGAGGCACTGTATTAAAAGTTTTCGTTGAAGTCCAAGTGCTGTTTTGTGAATTTAATAACTGATAATACAATGTAGAATCTGCATTTAAAATCGGGAATTTATAATCAAAAAAAGTATCCGAATATCCTTGTCTTCCTACACCAGAAAATGTGCCTTGTTCAAAAGCAGCTGTATATCCCCATTTGATCATGTCAGTAGTTCCAGTACTTTGCCAAGTTATCGTAAGCCCTTCCAATGGGTTTTTGCTCGTTCCCCATCGAATATGGTTTATCTGAGCAACAACATCTTGTGACAGAAAAGAAAAAATTAATACACAGAGGTAAATTATCTTTTTCATTGTAAGCGTTTTTAAATTATTAGCCTAACAAAGATAACAAATCAATGTTGTAGAATTCTGTTAAAAAATTACATAAAAGCAAGATTCATTAGCAAGTATTTTAGAATCAAAAATTGAATTATTCATTTTATATCAGATTGATTATATTTGCTTTCAAATTAATCAATTTCAATTATAGATGAGAGTAGCAGTTGTAGGTGCAACCGGAATGGTTGGAGAAGTTATGCTTCAAGTTTTATCGGAAAGGAATTTTCCAATCACAGAATTAATTCCAGTGGCTTCTGAAAAATCAGTTGGTAAAGAAATAGAATACAACGGAAAAAAATATAAAGTTGTTGGGATGCAAACTGCAGTTGATATGAAAGCAGATATTGCTTTGTTTTCAGCAGGTGGGCAAACCTCATTGGATTGGGCTCCAAAATTTGCTGCTGCAGGAACAACTGTTATCGATAATTCATCTGCTTGGAGAATGGATCCAACAAAAAAATTAGTCGTTCCTGAAATCAATGCTTCCTTATTGACGAAAGAAGATAAAATTATTGCCAATCCAAATTGTTCTACAATTCAAATGGTTTTGGTTTTAGCACCCTTACATAAAAAATACAACATCAAACGTGTCATTGTTTCTACATATCAGTCCATTACTGGCACTGGAGTTAAAGCCGTAAAACAATTAGAAAACGAATATGTTGGTGTTCAAGGTGAAATGGCCTACAAATATCCAATTCATCGAAATGCCATTCCGCAATGTGATTTGTTTGAAGAAAACGGATATACCAAAGAAGAAATGAAATTGGTTCGTGAAACTCAAAAAATTATTGGCGACAAATCTATTGCTGTTACAGCAACTGCCGTTCGAGTTCCTATAGTTGGTGGGCATAGTGAAGCCGTAAATGTCGAGTTTTCGAATGATTTTGATGTGAATGAAGTGAGAGCACTATTGCATCAAACTGCTGGGGTAACTGTGCAAGACAATACCGACACTTATACCTACCCAATGCCCATGTATGCACAAGGAAAAGATGATGTTTTCGTGGGTAGAATCAGAAGAGATGAAAGCCAACCGAACACTCTAAATATGTGGATTGTTGCTGATAATTTAAGAAAAGGTGCTGCTACGAATACCATTCAAATTGCCGAATATTTAGTTGCAAATCACTTGGTGTAAAGTAATATATATTTTAATTAGGTCCGTTTGTTTTTACAAAATTTAAATTTTGTTAAAGCGAACGGATTTCTTTATTGTGTTCATTACATTTGTCTGGATGAAAAAAAGGTTAGTTATAGTCAATTCGGTTTTAATGATGACAGTATTGTTTGCGATGCTGTTACAATCAATGCATTCCTTTGAACATATTAATCAGCTTTTTTCTAAAAAAGAGTGTCATCACAAATACACAGGGCAAACCGAGATATCGCATCAACATCATCCATTTGATCATTGTTTTGTTTGTGAATTTACGTTTAGCAACTTTATCAATCCTGAAACTTTTTCAAGTAATCTACATTTTGCAATAGGATTAATACCCTATTGTTACTCCGTTCCGTCTGAAATTATTATTTCGTTTTCAGGAAGTTCTTATTCGCTTCGAGGTCCACCAAGTGCTATTGTTTAAATAAAGTCTTGACTTTCAATCACAAGTTGAAAGCATTCTATCATTGATAACAATAACACTTTACTTATGAGAAAAATAATAACATTCCTATTTCTAGGGTTATCTGTTATTCTATCTGCGCAAAATTCTGTAACAGGAACGGTGACAGATTCGAAAAACCAACCTATAAAAGGCGTTACCGTTAATGCTCCTGAAATTCACAAAGGAACAACTACCGATGAAAACGGAAAATACAACTTAAAAAATCTTCCCAATGGCAATCTGAAACTATCCTTCAGTTTTATTGGATTTGCTACTCAAAATAAATCCATTGCTGTTCAACAAAAAGAAAATACCTTGGATATTCTTCTTGAAGAAAAAGCTTTTCAAATGGACGAAGTAATTGTCTCGACAGCTTTCAACAAATTACAATCGCAAAACGTCATGAAAGTCGAACATGCGAGTATGCGATCTTTACAACAAAAAGGAACTTCTACTTTAATTGAAGGTTTAGCAACTATACCGGGTGTATCTCAAGTTTCTACAGGAACTTCTATTGGTAAACCTGTTATTCGTGGATTAAGCGGCAATCGAGTTTTAGTCTATTCACAAGGTGTTCGAGTAGAAAATCAGCAATTTGGAGACGAACATGGTTTAGGTTTGAATGATTCTGGAATTGAAAGTGTTGAAGTGATCAAAGGTCCAGCTTCGTTGCTTTACGGGTCGGATGCGTTGGGTGGTGTACTGTATTTCAATCCTGAAAAATTTGCAGAAGCACATACTTTTAAAACTAATTTTAGCCAAAAAATATTTTCGAATACTTTGGGAAGTTCGACTGGTTTAGGCTTGAAAACCTCCGCTGAAAATTGGAAATTTTTAGTACGTGGAAGTTACAACACACATTCCGATTATCAGATTCCAAATGGTGATAGAGTAACCAACACAAGGTATAACGAAAGTGATTTTAAAACTGGAATCGGATATTCTAATTCAAAATTTTCGAGTGTGTTTCGTTATAATTACAACAGATTGGATTTAGGCATTCCAGAAAACGGAATTGAAAATCAAACTACAAGTAAAAAAACAACGTTTCCCAAACAAGGAGTTTTCAATCATTTGTTGAGTTCTAATAACGTGTTGTATTTTCAAAAATCTAAATTAGATTTCAATGTCGGCTATGTCGAAAATGACAGAAGTGAATTTGAAGATAGCAACATAGCTGTTTTACATATGAAACTGAAAACTTTCAATTACGATGCTAAATTTCATCCGCCTAAATTTGGCAAAATAGAATCCATTATTGGTGTTCAAGGGATGTATCAAACCAACAAAAATTCAGGTGAAGAATATTTAATACCTGATGCAAACACTACTGACTATGGCGTTTTTGGAACACTAAATTACGAATGGAAATCGAATGTTATTCAAGCTGGATTGCGGTTCGACAACAGGAAAATCATCAGTAAAGCAAAAGGAATTTCTGGAGAAGAAGGGTCTTTTGAAGCCATCAATAAAAGCTTTGATAGTTTTAATGCTTCTTTAGGATACAAAACGGAATTAATAGAAGATTTAACTTTACGTTTGAATGTAGCTTCGGGTTTCCGAGCTCCGAATCTGGCGGAATTGACTTCAAATGGGGTTCATGAAGGCACCAATAGATATGAAGTTGGAAACAAATATTTAAAAAACGAGCAGAATATTCAAACTGACATCAATTTAGAATATAACAACAGTCATTTTGAATTTTTCGTCAATGGATTTTACAATCACATCAATCATTTTATTTATAGTGCGCCGAGTGGAATTCAAATTGATGCGAATGACGTCTTTAACTACATTCAAAACAATGCGAATTTGTATGGTGGTGAATTCGGTTTTCACATACATCCACATCCTTTAGATTGGTTGCATTTTGAAAGTAGTTTTGAAACCGTAACTGGGAGAAAACAAGACGGGGAATATTTACCTTTAATTCCGGCTAACAATTGGAACAATACTTTTCGTGCTGAATTCAAAATCAAGAATTGGCTAAGTGAAGGATTTGCTTCATTTCATATGAATCACACTTTTGACCAAAATAATGTGGATGGTTTTGAAACAAAATCGAATGATTATACGTTATTTGATTTCGGTTTGGGTGGGAAGATAAAACTTGGAAAGACTGTTTTTGATTTGAATTTGAATGGAAATAATCTATTGAATAAAAACTATATCGCGCATTTATCACGCTTAAAAACCGATAGCATTCCAAACATTGGAAGAACGGTTGTTTTGGGTGTGAATTTTACGATTTAACTATTCTATAATTGACCGCTAATGCATTATCAATGATTAGCGGTTAACTTCTTATTTCAAAACAAATATTCGAATTATCCTGTTAAACAAACGATACCCAAACATAGCACGAAGAGTTTTCATGATATTAGCGTCAAAACCAATAGAATATCTTTTGAAATTTGAGTCAGGATTTTCGGCAATTGACAATAGTTTTTGAGTAATTCTTGGAGTCAAGTCAATATTTTTAGCTGTTTTTTTAAGAAGAATATCCGTGACTTTATTCATTAATGTATCGTAAGATGAAATTCCAGAAGCTGCTGATTTAGTGACATTATTTTGAAAATTCGTCGCAGCATTTCCAAATTGCACTGTGCAAACTGAAATATTGAAATCCATTAATTCATAAGCCATACATTCTGAAAAACTTTCAACAGCTTGTTTTGTCGAATGATAGAAACTTCCTAAAGGCAAATTTACCAAACCTGCAATAGAAGATATGTTGATAATTTGACCGTAGTTTTGAGTTCTAAAAACTGGGATAAAAGCTCTACAAACCTTAACAACACCAAGCCAATTGACATTTACAATACTATTAATATTAGCATCTTCGGATAATTCTACAAAACTTCGATAACCGATTCCTGCGTTGTTTATGATAACATCAATTGTAGCAAAGTCGTGAAGGATTTTTTCTTTGGCTAATTGAATACTTTCTGTAGAAGTTACGTCTAATAGATAACAATGAATGTTGGGTATATTTTGAATAGCAATTCCTTCTTCTAAAGAAATCATTGTGGCAATTACATTCCATCCGTTTTTTGCAAAATGCAATGCTGTTTCTTTCCCAATACCGCTTGAAGCACCTGTTATTAGTACATTCTTCATGTAACTCTTATTTTTTTGTGAATATAGAACTATTAATAATAACCCTCTTATTTATGATTTGAAATTTTTAATAACCTTTTAATAAGTTTTTAAAAAAAACTAATATCTATTTTTTATGAATTGTATTTTTGAATTGACCATAATTTCTGTTTTTTAAATAGAATAATACATTAATTTAGGATTTTATTTAACTTTTAACTAACTGATATATTTTATGAATTCACAATTTACTTTACTCGTTAGAGTCGTTTTAGGGATTTTACTTGTAGTTTTTGGAAGCAATAAGTTTTTGCATTTTATTCCACTTCCACCGCCAACAGGTTCTGCGGCAGATTTTATGAATTCTTTAGGCGCAACAGGTTATATATTCCCATTTGTTGGTATTTTAGAAGTTATTATTGGAGCAATGCTTTTATTTAAAAAATGGATTGCATTTGCTTTAATATTGTTAGCGCCAATTTCGATAAATATTTTGCTTTTTCATGTGTTTTTAGATATCCCTGGAGTTAGTGCAGCTTTATTGGTTAGCGTTTTGAATGCTATTTTAATATACAAACACTGGAAACAATATATTCCTTTATTTGCATAAATGATAAGAGCTCAATAAAAGAGCTCTTTTTTTAATATATTCCATTAAAACTAATAGTCTAATTTTCCAACATAATTCATGTGTTTCACAATGCGACTTTTTCTTCTATTTATAAAGGAAGAGGAATTTGTGGCTTTAAATCTCCTCGGGTTAGGAAGAATGGCCGCAATACCAGCTGCTTCATTTTTAGTTAAATCCTCAGCGTTTTTACGATACCAATACCGTGAGGCTGCTTGAGCTCCATATACTCCATCACCCATTTCGATGCTATTAAGATATACTTCCATGATGCGTTCTTTTCCCCAAATTAATTCAATCAATACGGTGAAATAGGCTTCCAATCCTTTTCTGAGGTAACTTCTCCCTTGCCAAAGAAAAACATTTTTGGCTGTTTGTTGCGATATTGTACTTCCTCCTTTTATTTTTTTTCCTTTTTCGTTGTTTTTCATAGCTTTTTGAATAGCTCCAAAATCAAAACCATGATGGGTTAGAAAATTTCCGTCTTCACTAGCAATTACTGCTTTTTGTAGATTTTTAGAAATATCTTCTATCGGTACCCAATCATGACTGCAGACCATTTCTTTATCGCTCCATTTATTTTCTATGGCACGTGTTATCATTAAAGGTGTAATTGGAACGGGAACCCATTTAAAAATTATAACAGAAAGGATGGAAAGTCCTAAAAACCAAAGTAGCCCTTTAAAAACCAATCGAATACTTTTTTTAATCATACTAATTATATTAAATCTGCGAGTTCTTTTCCTACTATACTACCAATTGCAACGCCCATTCCGCCTAAACGAACTCCGCAATATACGTGTTCAGAGACTTGCGAAACAATTGGGTTTTTACTGGAGCCTAGTCCCATAATACCACTCCAACGATGTTCAATTTTACAATCTTGATTGGGTAAAATTACTTCTTTTAATAAGAATTCTAATCTGTTTTGAATGCGTGCTGTTTCGCCAAATTCAGTTGTCGTTTCTCCTTCAAAATCTAAATTTCTTCCACCGCCTAAAAGAATCCTATTGCCTATATTTCTAAAATAATAATACCCTTTATCAATATGGAAAGTTCCTTTGATATCTAGATTTTGAATTGGTTCTGTGATTACTACTTGAGCGCGAGCTGGCGTAACTTCTGCATTTATTAATGTATTTGCAAATCCATTCGTTGCAAAAAGTAACTTTTTTGTTTTAAAGGTAAAATCATTTAAAGCCACTTCTACACCTTTATGCGATACATGAAAAGCGGTTACTGTTTGTTGATTTAAGATCAAAATATCTTGAGAAATTGCAGACTTCAATAAAGCTTGCATCATATTTCCAGTATCTATTTGTGCTTCAAAAGGATTGAATATAAGATATTCGTGTATTCCTTTAAAATTAAATCGATCGATTTCTTTACAAAAAACCTCAGCTTTGAATAACGGTTTAAGGATTTCGTTAATAAATGGAATTCGATTTAAGCAATTCTGATAAAATTCATCCTCCTCTTTTAAAAATAATTCATAACCACCATAAGGTTTGTAATCTATTGCTTCGTCTCCTAATCTTTTTCTCAATAATTGCAAGCCATTCCAACGCTTTTGAATCAATTGAATGATTTCTTCTTCGGTATGTGATATAAAATCATCCATGATTTCAGAAACACTACCAAAACAAGCGAAACCAGCATTTTTAGTACTCGCTCCTTGAGGAAGCATTCCTTTTTCGAGAACAAGAATTTTACTTTGAGGAAAGCGTTCTCTTAAATGCATGGCAGCATGTAGTCCGACTATTCCGCTTCCAACTATCGTATAATCAACGTTAGTGAACCAATTTTTAAGTTCCCAATAACTCAAATTCATTTGGAAAATTTTTTATAAAAATAAGTTATTTTATTCAATCAAAAAGTAAGAAAATTAAGAGAAGGTGTATTTCGTTAATTATATGTTTTTTTGTAATTTATTGCACAAGCCATACTATATCGCGCCAATCATTATTGATATGTTAATTAATTTATTCAATCTTTTCATTATCAATTGATAAATAATTTTATATTTGACCACTATTTACCCAAAACTAGATTCTATATTATGAAAAACAAATTACTATCGATTGCAATGATTGCAATTACGAGTCTTTCCTTTGCACAGTCAGGAAAATCTTTATGGAAAGCTACTGTTAAGAATTCAGCTGCAGTGACGGTTGCTAACAAACAATCTATCATTAGCCCAAAGTTATTTCAACTTGACATTAATCAATTAAAACAATCCTTAATGAATGCACCGAAGCGATTTGCTTCTAATAACAATTCAAATAGTATTGTTTCTTTTCCAAATTCACAAGGACAAGTAGAAAATTACCGCATTCAGGAATCCTCAAACATGGATCCTCAATTAGCAGCTCGTTATCCAGAAATAAAATCGTATATCGGGCAAGGAATAGAAAATCCGACCGCTACAATTTATTTTAGTGTTTCTCCTTTGGGATTACAAACTATGGTAATTAGAGCGGATCAGTCTGCTGAATTTATCGAGCCTTATACTACCGATTTAAGTGCTTATGTAGTTTATAGAAAATCAGACAAAGCGGCTTCTTTAAACCGTTTTGAATGTAAAGTAATTGCAGAAAATATTGAAGCTGTTACTACAATAGCCGCTAGACCAAATGCAGACGATGCTATTTTAAGAACATTCCGTTTAGCAATGTCTTGTACAGGTGAATATACTGCCTATTTTGGAGGGACAAAAGCGCTTGCTTTAGCAGCAATTAATGCTTCGATGACTCGTGTAAATGGTGTTTTTGAAAAAGATTTTGGTGTTCATATGAACTTAATTGCCAACACTGATTTGGTGATTTATACAAGTGCTTCTACAGATCCTTATTCAGCGGCTTCAGGAATGTCTAGTTGGAACTCACAATTACAATCTACCTTAACTTCTGTAATTGGGGAAGCTAATTATGATGTTGGTCATTTATTTGGTGCTTCCGGTGGAGGTGGAAATGCGGGTTGTATCGGATGTGTTTGTACCAATGGTTCTAAAGGAAGCGGAATTACTTCTCCTGCTGACAATATTCCTCAGGGAGATAATTTTGATATTGATTATGTGGCTCACGAACTCGGTCATCAGTTTGGAGCTAATCATACATTTACGCAAAGCAATGAAGGTACTGGTGTTCAAATGGAGCCAGGTTCAGGATCTACAATTATGGGTTATGCGGGAATTACTGCATTAGACGTACAACCTCATTCTGACGCTTATTTTCATGCTGCTAGTATTCAACAAGTAACAAATAATATCAAAACGAAAACGTGTCAAACCAATACTGCTACTGGAAATGCTGTACCAACTGCTAATGCAGGTTTAGATTACACTGTTCCTAAAAGCACCCCTTTTATGCTTACTGGTACTTCAACAGATGCTAATGGCGATGCTTTGACTTACAATTGGGAACAAATGGATTCTCAAACAAATGCAACAGTTCCAAGTGCTACAAAAACTTCTGGAGTAAACTTTAGATCTTACAGTTCTTCAACTTCTTCTACAAGATATTTCCCACGAATGGCCTCTGTTTTGACTGGAGCTACAACGACTGCTGGTACTGAATTGACTGTAGAAGCATTGCCTTCTGTAGCAAGAACATTAAATTTTAGAATGACCGTTAGAGACAATAGAGCTGGTGGACCTGCAAACAACAGTGATGATATGATTGTTACAGTAAATGCAACTGCAGGACCATTTTCAGTAACATCTCCTAATACTGCTGTCTCTTACGTTGGAGGTTCATCACAAACCGTAACTTGGGCTGTGGCGGGAACTACTGCTAACGGCGTTAATTGTGCGAATGTGGATATCCTAATTTCTACAAACAGCGGAACTACATGGTCGACATTGCTTGCCGCTACACCAAATGATGGAACTGAAGCTGTAACAATTCCTAATACTGCTGGAACTACAAACAGAATCATGGTAAAAGGAAGCAATCATATTTTCTTTGATGTTTCTAATACTAATTTTACTATTACAGCTGGATCTACGGATACTGTTGCTCCTTCAACTCCACTTAATTTGGTTGCCTCTGGAACAACTCAAACAACAACAAATCTTTCTTGGTCAGCTTCAACAGATAATGTAGGAGTTACAGGATATAACGTTTATCAAGGAGTTACTTTAATAGGTACTTCAGCTACTACGACATTTGCAGTTACAGGATTAACGCCTTCAACTGCTTATACATTCGCAGTAAGCGCTAGAGATGCTGCAGGAAATCAATCAGGACAAAGTGCTTCAGCATTTGCGACAACTTTAGCTCCTGCTCCAGACACAACTGCTCCGACTGCACCAACATTAGTAGCTTCTGGTACAACAACTTCATCAACTAATTTAACTTGGTCAGGCGCAACAGACAATGTCGCTGTAACAGGTTATGATGTATACAATAATGGTGTATTATTAGGTTCGACAACTACTGCAACAACCTATGCAGTAACTGGATTAGCTTCTTCAACAACTTTCGCTTTTACAGTTAAAGCTAAAGATGCAGCTGGAAATAGTTCACTTGCGAGTAATACAGTTAATGTAACTACGTTAACTCCAGATACAACGGCGCCTTCTGCTCCAACATTATCAGTTTCTGGAACAACTTCTTCTGGAACATCTTTATCTTGGACAGCAGCTACAGATAATGTTGCTGTTACTGGATATAATGTTTACCGAGGAACAACGTTACTAGGTTCAACCACTACCGCAACAACTTTTGCAGTAACTGGATTAACCGCTTCTACTGCTTATACGTTCTACGTTCAAGCTAGAGATGCTGCTGGAAATGTTTCACTTGCAAGTAATACAGTTAATGTAACTACATTGGCTACTACTGTTACTTATTGTACTTCTTCTGCGACAACAACCACTGATGAGAGAATTGGAAGAGTTCAATTTGGCACCATAAACAATGCTTCGACAGGAACGGCTGGATATGAAAATTTTACAGCAATTTCAACAAATGCAGTTCCTGGAACAGCTTATTCAATTACAATTACTCCATTTTGGACAAGTACCGTTTGGACAGAAGGTTACGCAGTTTGGATTGATTACAACAATAATGGGGTATTTACTGATGCCGGAGAACTTGTTTTCTCAAAAGCGACCTCTACTGTGACACCTGCTACTGGTACAGTTACTATTCCTGCTGGAACTTCTTTAGGTTCAAAAAGAATGAGAGTTTCAATGAAGTATAATGCGATTCCAGCATCTTGTGGTTCTTACACTTATGGACAAGTTGAAGATTATACCGTAAATATTACTTCGGTTGCTAGAGAAATTGATTCTATTCCTGAATCTTTAGATTTAAAATTGTATCCGAATCCAGTTAGTGGTGATGTATTGTTTACATCTTCCATTGAAAATGCTACCTATAGAATTGTAAATCTTTTAGGACAACAAATGGCTCAAGGTAAAATTGTAAATGACGCTATTTCAATTGCTAATATGAATACAGGAACTTATCTATTAGAAGTTACTTCGAAAGGGCAAACTATTGTAAAACGTTTTATCAAGCAATAAAACTTTCATAAATAAAAAACCACCGTATTTAGCGGTGGTTTTTATTTACTCATTAAAATCAAACTATTTATTCTGGATCATTCATTTTAAAGGTATCCATAAAGGCAGTAGTATAATCTCCAGACACATACCTTTCTTCATCCATTAATTGTCTATGAAAAGGAATCGTTGTTTTAACACCTTCAATTACGAATTCATCTAAAGCACGTTTCATTTTATTGATAGCTTCTTGACGCGTTTGAGCAGTAGTAATCAATTTTGCAATCATAGAGTCATAATTGGGTGGAATTGTATAACCCGCGTAAACGTGTGTATCTAAACGAACACCGTGACCGCCTGGTGAATGCAAAACGGTAATTTTTCCTGGCGAAGGACGGAAATCATTGTAAGGATCTTCCGCATTAATACGACATTCAATAGCGTGCAAATTTGGAAAATAATTTTTACCCGATATTGGAATTCCAGCAGCAACCATAATTTGTTCGCGAATTAAATCATAATCGATTACTTGCTCTGTTATTGGATGTTCTACTTGGATACGAGTGTTCATTTCCATAAAATAAAAGTTTCTATGTTTATCAACTAAAAACTCTACTGTTCCTGCTCCTTCGTATTTAATATATTCAGCTGCTTTTACAGCCGCTTCTCCCATTTTATTTCTCAATTCATCCGTCATAAACGGTGAAGGTGTTTCTTCTGTCAGTTTTTGGTGACGACGTTGAACGGAGCAATCTCTTTCAGAAAGGTGACATGCTTTTCCATAGGAGTCACCAACTACTTGAATCTCTATATGTCGTGGTTCCTCGATTAATTTTTCAAGATACATTGCATCATTTCCAAAGGCAGCTGCCGATTCTTGACGCGCACTTTCCCACGCTTTAAGTAAATCTTCTTCTTTCCAAACGGCACGCATTCCTTTCCCTCCACCTCCAGCAGTCGCTTTTAACATAACTGGAAACCCCATTTCTTTAGATAATTCTAGTGCATTCTCATAGGATTCTAAAAGACCTTCTGAACCAGGAACACAGGGAACTCCTGCTTCTTTCATGGTAGCTTTAGCTGTAGCTTTGTCTCCCATTTTGTCAATCATATCGGGGGAAGCACCAATAAATTTGATTCCGTGTTCTTGACAAATTTTAGAGAACTTAGCATTTTCAGAAAGGAAACCATAACCTGGATGAATTGCATCTGCATTTGTTATTTCAGCAGCAGCTATAATATTTGACATTTTTAAATAGGACAAATTACTTGGTGGAGGTCCGATACAAACTGCTTCATCTGCAAATTTCACATGCAAACTTTCGGCGTCGGCAGTAGAATAGACCGCTACTGTTTTGATTCCCATTTCCTTACAGGTTCTAATTACTCTTAGTGCAATTTCACCTCTATTGGCTATTAATATTTTTTTAAACATAGTTAGAAATTTTAAATGATGAATTTTAATTTTTAAATTATTTTAAACAATGACCACTCATTATTCAAAATTTAAAATTTAAAATTTCTTAAGATGGATCTACTAAAAATAATGGTTGATCAAATTCTACTGGCGACATATCATCCACTAATATTTTAACGATTTTACCAGAAACTTCCGATTCAATTTCATTGAATAATTTCATTGCTTCAATTACACACAAAACATCTCCTTTTGCGATTGTATTCCCAACTTCCGTAAACATTGGCTTATCTGGTGATGGTTTTCTATAAAAAGTTCCAATGATTGGAGACTTAATAATGATGTATTTTGAACTTTCATCTACTGGTGCAGCATCAACTGGAGCTGCTGGAGCTTGCGCTACCGGTGCTGCTTGTGGCAATGCTTGTTGCATTGGAGCCTGTTGTACATAGGTAATGTCTGGACTATTACCTTCTAAAGTAGTTCTGATTGTAATTTTAATATCACCTGTTTCTAATTTTACTTCAGCAACACCTGAATTTGATACAAATTTGATTAGGTTTTGAATTTCTTTTAAATCCATATTATTTGTTTTAAGTTATTGTTTGTTATATGCCCATTTCAAATATATAGATCCCCATGTGAATCCACCTCCGAAAGCAGCAAAAATTATATTATCTCCTTTTTTAAATACGTGTTCAAAATCGTTTAACAACAAAGGCAAAGTCGCAGAAGTTGTATTTCCATATTTTTCAATATTAATCAATACTTTACTTTCATCTAATTCCATTCTACTGGCAGTAGCATCTATAATCCTCCTATTTGCTTGATGAGCAACTAACCAATCTACACTTTCTTTAGTTAAATTATTTCTTTGCATTATTTTTTCACTTACATCTGCCATTCCGGTTACTGCATATTTGAATACTGTTTTCCCATCTTGAAAGACATAATGTTGTCTGTTTTCAACCGTTTCTTTTGAAGCGGGCAATATAGATCCACCGGCATCAATTTTTAAATAATCTCTTCCTATACCATCACTTTTTAATAATTCATCTTGCAGACCTAAACCTTCGTGGTTTGGTTCAAACAATACAGCACCAGCACCATCACCAAAAATAATACAGGTTGCTCTATCGGTATAATCAATTATTGAAGACATTTTATCAGCACCAATCAAAAGTACTTTTTTATATTTTCCTGATTCAATATAGGCAGAGGCAGTTGACATTCCAAATAAAAATCCTGAACATGCAGCTTGTATATCAAAAGCAAAAGCATTAACGGCGCCTATTTGAGTAGCGACAAAAACTGCAGTTGCAGCGACAGGCATATCAGGAGTTGTAGAGGCAACAAGAACTAAATCAATCTCAGATGGGTTTAAACCATTTTTCTTCATTAGATTCTCTGCTGCTTTGATACATAAGTATGAGGTTCCTAGTTTTTCCCCTTTTAGTATTCTTCTTTCTTTAATTCCAGTACGAGTAGTAATCCATTCGTCATTGGTGTCAACCATTGTTTCTAATACTTTATTGCTAAGTATATATTCTGGAACATAAGCTCCAACTGCAGTGATTGCGGCTGTAATTTTATTCATGTTTTTTTATTAAATTTTATTAAATTCTAGAATCTAATAAAGAGTTGGAAATTACAAAAAAATCTAAAACAAATTTGTTTTAAAAACTACTTATTTAAATAAAAATAAAAACAACAAAAAACTCCCACATTTGTGAGAGTTTAAATATTGTTTAATACAGTTGATTATGCAAGTGCAACAGTTGATTTATCAACAACAACTTGTCCTCTGTAGTACATTTTGCCTTCATGCCAATAAGCTCTGTGATACAAATGCGCTTCTCCAGTTATAGGACATGTTGCAATTTGAGCTACTGTAGCTTTATAATGTGTTCTTCTTTTATCTCTTCTTGTTTTGGAGATTTTTCTCTTAGGATGTGCCATTTACTATATTATTTATCCGTTAATAGTTTTTTTAATTTGTCCCAACGCGGGTCAATTTCTTCTTCTTGTATGCTTTGCTTTTGATCTTTTAAACTTAATTCTTTTAATTTATCTAAAGCGGGTGTTTTCAATGTTCCATCCTTAATGCCTGGATGGGTTTTCTTTAATGGAACCGACAAAACAATCATTTCATAAATATATTGTTTGATGTCTATTTGATGTTCTCCATGTGGTAAAATCAAAAGTTCTTCATTGTCATTATTAAATTGTTCTCCAAATTGGACCACAACATTAATTTTTCCTTTGATAGGTAGGTCAAACATTTCTCCAGTTAAATCACAAGGAACATTTACGGTTCCTTTATGCTTAAAAGAAAGCTCCATTATTGTACTTTTCTTTTCTAAAACTACATTGACTTTAACTAATGAATCTTCAAATTCATCAAAATCAAAATCTTCAAAGAACGACTTACTTATTTGATATTCAAACTGATGTTTTCCTAATTTTAACCCTATAAATGGAATTAAAAACTCATTTAATTGTTTCATTTCAACACCAATTTGTCCGAATGATTCGGGAGCGCAAAGATATAAAATTATTGTACAATCAAAACTCTTACGTGCTTTTTTTTAGCGATTATTTTTTTCAAGTTGCTTTTCCTTTATTTTCATAGGGTTTTGTGCAATTTCTTGGTGTTGAATTCTAGAATTAAACACATCTATTGCCAAATAAACCGCTTCTTTAAAAGAATTATAATCCGCAATTCCTTTTCCAGCAATATCATAAGCTGTACCGTGATCTGGTGAAGTTCTAATTTTGTTCAACCCTGCAGTAAAGTTAACTCCATTCCCAAAAGAAAGAGTTTTAAAAGGGATTAATCCTTGATCATGATACATTGCAATAACAGCATCATATTGATTGTATTGATTGCTTCCAAAAAAACCGTCTGCAGGAAATGGCCCAAAAACCATGGTGCCTTTTTCAAACAATGACTTTATCGTTGGCGTAATTATTTCTAATTCTTCTTTACCGATAACACCATTATCACCGCTATGAGGGTTTAAGCCTAAGACAGCAATTTTGGGTTTGTTGAGTCCAAAATCTTGAATTAAAGTTTTTTTAATTGTTTCTATTTTTTGAATTAGTAAAGTAGAATTCAGATGTTTTGCAACTTCATTTACAGGAATGTGGTCTGTAAGTAGACCTACTTTTAAATGTCCATCTATCATAAACATTAAAGCATTGCCTTCTAATTCTTTATCTAGGTAATCCGTATGTCCTGGAAATTTAAATTCCTCCGATTGTATATTAAATTTATTAATTGGAGCAGTAACTAATACATCGACAACACCTTCTTTCAATGCATTCGTAGCCGCTACAAAAGATTGGATAGCATATTTTCCAACTTGTTCATCATTAGTTCCAAAATTTATTTCTACACTTTCTTTCCATACATTTAAAACATTAATTTTCCCAGGGACAATTTGATTTAAATGATCAATTCCGTGAAGTATAGATACCGATTCGAATGTCTTTTTTACAAAAGATAAGATTTTAACATTGGCAAAAATAACAGGAGTGCAAAATTCTAACATTCTAGAATCCTCAAATGTTTTTAGTACCACTTCGCTTCCAATACCGTTTAAATCTCCGATTGAAATTCCTACGATTATATTTTCTGCTTTTTTCATGCTGCTCGCGTTATTTATTGCTAATTTTGAAGTGCAAATTTAGTAAAATAAAACAAGAATGTTTACAGGAATAATAGAAACCCTTGGAATGATTCAAGATATAAATAAAGAGGAGGCTAATCTTCATATTACAATTCAATCTTCCATTACATCAGAACTTAAAATCGACCAAAGTGTTGCGCATAATGGCGTTTGCTTAACTGTTATTAATATCAACGGGGATTCCTATACTGTAACAGCAATTCACGAAACCATTTTAAAAACAAATCTTGGAGATTGGAAAATTGGAGATTGTATTAATTTAGAACGCGCAATGAAGTTAGGAGATCGCCTTGACGGACATATTGTGCAAGGTCATGTCGATCAAATTGGAATTTGTAAAAAAATTGAATCCTCAAACGGTAGTTGGTATTTCACTTTTGAATACGATGAAAACTTAAACAATCTTACTATAGAAAAAGGGTCCATCACAGTTAATGGTGTTAGTTTGACTGTAGTTAATTCGAAGAAAAATGAATTTAGTGTTGCTATAATTCCATACACATATGAGAATACTAATTTTAATAGCTCTAAAATAGGCTCTAAAATCAATTTAGAGTTTGATGTTATCGGTAAATATGTTACTCGATTATATACATTAAAATAACAAAACCCTAAAAACAAAAAACTCCAATTTTACATTGGAGTTTTTTTATTTAGTTTTAATCTGTTTATTTTATAAATCCCATAAAGTAATGCGACAAGGACCAAAGTCAATATTCCGCTATCAATAGGGAGGCCTGGAGGCGGAACGCCAGGAGGTGGCGGTCCTGTTGGTGCTGCATAAGTAGTAGCTCCAAAAAGGATCAAAAAATATAAAATTTTACCAGGGACAATTTTCATAGGTCGTAAAAGTAAATAAAAATTCCTTTTGTCAAAATGTTTTTTAAATTATAATTTTATTTATTCCGAAAAGCAAAAATACAACTTACTTAAATACAACTATATGTTAATAAGTTATTTTAACGTAATTTTTCTCTTTAAGTTATAAAAACAATTAAAAAAAAAGACTCCCTTTTTGAAAGCCTTATTGTGGTCCCACTTGGAATCGAACCAAGCACCTACTGATTATGAGTCAGTTGCTCTAACCGAATGAGCTATAGGACCGTTTATGAGGTTGCAATATTACTATTAATTTTGGTTCATTCCAAATCTTTATAGGAATATTAGATTTGATTTTTAGATCGTTGGATTATTCGATCTTTACGCTTTTTAAATTCTTACTTAACAATCTTTAAATCCAACAATGTTATTTTATTTCTTGACACAATTCAATCAAAACTCCATTGGTAGATTTGGGATGTAAAAAAACAACCAGTTTATTATCTGCTCCTTTTTTAGGGATTTCATTCAAAACTACAAACCCTTCCTCTTGTAAACGTTTTACTTCTGAAACAATATCCATTACATCAAATGCAATATGATGAATTCCTTCACCTTTCTTTTCAATAAATTTTGCAATGGGACTTTCTGAATTTGTCGCTTCTAACAATTCAATTTTATTAGGACCATTTTGAAAAAAAGACGTTTTAACACCTTCGCTTAATACTTCTTCTGATTTATAAGGCGGTGCTCCAAACAATTTTTCGAATATTTCATTAGAAACTTCCAAATCTTTGACAGCGATACCAATATGTTCTATTTTTCTCATTTTTAAAGTTGCTGTGTTGCTGAGTAACTGCGTTGCTGAGCTGGTTAAAAAGTCAAATATAAGAATTTTGCCCTAGCCCTGATCGCAGCGGCTATCCTTTTGTGCCGTTTTTTGGCATAAAAGATTGAAGCGAAGAGCAGGAAATAGCTCCTAAATAAAATCAGGAATTCAGTTACTCAACAACTCAGTAGCTATTTTTTACTGAAAAATTGTACATTTGCCCTATGGAAACGAACAGACAAAAAAAAATTGGAGGAGTTCTTCAAAAAGATTTAGTAGATATTTTACAAGGTGAAATACGTAAAAACGGCATTTCTAATTTAATAATCTCCGTTTCTAAAGTAACCGTCACAACAGATTTGTCTGTCGCCACCGTACATTTGAGTATTTTTCCACAAGAAAAAGCCAAAGAAACTCTTGCTGCAATAAAGACGAATTCTGTTTTAATTAAACATGATTTGTCACAACGTGTCCGTTTGCAATTACGCAAAGTACCCAATCTTACTTTTTTTATTGATGACTCTTTAGATTACATCGAAAAAATTGACAATGCTTTAGCCTCTAAAGAAAACCCAATAGAAAATAGAGACTTATTAGAACGAAGAAGAAAATTTTAACTTGAATTTTTCGCTCTACATAGCCAAACGATATCTAATAAGCGCTAGTAAAAATAACGCGATTAATATCATTAATGGCATCGCTTCTGTTGGTATAATCGTCGGAGCTTTGGCTTTATTTGTAGTACTTTCCGTATTTAGCGGCCTTAAAGATTTTAGCTTATCTTTTAGTAATGACTTTGATCCAGATTTTAAAATCTCTAACACTACTGGGAAAACATTACTAGTAACTCCACAACAATTCTCGAAAATTTCTCAACTCACTGGTGTTTTCAATGCAAGTAGAATCATTGAAGAACGTGTCTTGTTTTTGTTCGACGGTAAAGAACAAGTAACCTTTATCAAAGGAGTGGATTCGCTTTTCTCCAAAGTAAATCCTGTTGATAAAAACATCTATCAAGGGGAATGGTTCGAACCAAATACCAATCAAGTTGTGGTTGGTTATGGGATTTGTCAAAAATTGTCTTTGGGGCTGTTCGATTTTAATCATCCTTTTGAAGTATTTGTACCTAAAGCAGGGAAAGGTCTAATCGAAAACCCTGAAAGCGCCTTCAATAAATGCAAATTGGCACCCGTAGGAATTTATGCCATTAGCGAAGATCTAGATTCTAAATTCGTCTTTGCAGATTTGGGTTTAACGCAATCGTTACTCGACTACAAACCCAATCAAATCTCAGCGATTGAAATAAAACTGCAACCCAATGCAGATGAAAAAGCCATCATCAATCAAATCCAAACAATCTTTTCCAACAAAGTTACCGTCAAAAACAGAGCGCAGCTCAACGATAGTCTATACAAAATGCTCAACACCGAAAATATTGCAGTCTATCTCATTTTTACATTAGTGATTATCATTGCGCTTTTCAATCTAATTGGTGCTTTAATTATGATGATTCTCGACAAGAAAAACAATCTAAAAACATTGTTTAATCTAGGAACTGAAGTGAAAGACCTGAGGAAAATATTCTTTTTACAAGGGACATTATTGAGCGTTTTCGGAGGAATTTTCGGTCTTGTTTTAGGAATTGGAATTGTAGTATTACAGCAACAGTTTCAACTCATTATGATCACACCAACTTTAGCGTATCCCGTGATTTTTTCTTTTCAAAACGTAGCAATTGTTTTGGCGACGATTATTTCTCTGGGCGTTGTAGCGTCATGGATTGCTTCGAGTCGAGTGTCTAAAAAATTATTGGAAGATTTTTAATTTTTTGGGCGTTCCCCGCCGAAAAAGGCGGGTCGGGCTTTCCGCACTCGCTTCCCGAAAAAAAATCGGGAGAGCTCAAACAATGCTTCAATCCCTAACGCGAGTTCACATAAACCAGGATGATTGTAATTTTTTCAACACGGATTTAACAGATTAGCACAGATTTAGTCCGTGTTCCATTTAAAGTATTTCCATTCCACTGAATTTTTCCAAAACCGTATCAAACGTTTCGAAAATAGCATCCGGATCTTCACTCGTTACCATTTGAGTTCGGTATTCTTTGAAGTTCGGTAATCCTTTAAAATAATTGGTATAATGTCTTCGTGTTTCTATAATTCCCAAATGCTGTCCTTTCCAATCCATTGCCCATTGAAGGTGATTTCTAGCAGCTTCTACTCGGTCTTCAATAGTAGGTTTTGGTAAATGTGTTCCTGTAGCAATATAATGTTTGACTTCATTAAAAAACCAAGGATATCCTATTGCAGCACGGCCAATCATAATACCATCAACATCATATCTGTTTTTGTATTCCAAAGCTTTTTCTACCGAAGTGATATCTCCATTTCCGAAAATTGGAATGGTAATTCTTGGATTGTTTTTCACTCGTGCAATGTGCGACCAATCAGCTTCGCCTTTATACAATTGCGCTCGCGTTCTGCCGTGAATGGATAACGCTTGTACGCCGATATCTTGCAATCGTTCCGCAACCTCATCAATATTAATCGAATTCTCGTCCCAACCCAAACGGGTTTTTACGGTTACCGGCAAATCCGTACTTCGAATGACTGCTTTGGTCAAGCGTACCATCAAATCGATATCTTTCAAAACCGCGGCGCCAGCTCCTTTACAAACTACTTTCTTTACTGGGCAACCAAAATTAATATCAATCAAATCGGGGTTTACAGTCGACACAATTTTCGAAGATAGTGCCATTGCTTCTTCATCTCCACCAAAAATCTGAATCCCAACAGGGCGTTCGTAATCGAATATGTCTAATTTTTGACGGCTTTTGATGGCATCACGAATTAATCCTTCTGAGGAAATAAATTCACTAAACATCAAATCGGCGCCATGCATTTTGCATAATCTTCTAAAAGGCGGATCGCTCACGTCTTCCATAGGGGCGAGAAGCAAGGGAAAGTCAGGTAATTCGATGTTGCCAATTTTGATCATGAGTGAAATTTTGAGCCAAAATTACAAATTTTTAATGGTATGCAGTTTCTCGTTTTTTGAATTGCCCTTTTTTAATGGAAAGATTGCGTTATATTTGCAGATTATTACTAGGGTAATCCGAACTGCGTTAGGGATTGGAGCAATTGTTTGAGCTCTTTTTGGCTACGTTTTCGAAGCAAAAAAAGCGAGTGCGGAAAGCCCGACCCATAGGGAACGCTATCAGAATAAATGAAGAAAAAACGCAAGAGACAAGACAAAAGGGATGACAGATAAAATGAAACATATACGGAATTTTTGCATTATTGCACATATTGACCACGGAAAAAGTACGTTGGCAGACCGTCTTTTAGGCGCAACTCAAACCGTTACGGCGAGAGAAGAAAAGGCACAATTGCTTGACAATATGGACTTGGAGCGCGAGCGCGGAATTACAATTAAGAGTCATGCGATTCAGATGGAATATACGTATAAAGGCGAAGATTATATTTTGAATTTGATTGACACGCCAGGTCACGTAGATTTTTCGTATGAAGTGTCTCGTTCGATTGCGGCTTGTGAAGGTGCACTTTTGATTGTAGATGCGGCACAAAGCATACAAGCACAGACGATTTCAAATTTATATTTGGCTTTAGAAAATGACTTGGAAATCATTCCCGTTTTGAATAAAGTGGATTTACCCAGCGCCAATCCGGAAGAAGTGAGCGATGATATTGTGGATTTATTGGGATGTAAATTGGAAGAAATTATACACGCTTCGGGTAAAACCGGATTTGGCGTGGAGAATATATTAGCGGCAATTATTGAACGTGTTCCGCCACCCAAAGGAAATGTTGACGAACCTTTACAGGCGTTGATTTTCGATTCTCATTACAATCCTTTTAGAGGTATCGAAGTTATTTTCCGTGTGAAAAATGGAGAAATTAGAAAAGGGCAAAAAATTAAATTCATGGCGACTGGCAATGAATATTTTGCAGATGAAATTGGCACCTTGAAATTGAATCAAGTTCCGAAACAAGTTATTTCTGCTGGCGATGTTGGATACTTGATCTCAGGAATTAAAGAAGCGAAAGACGTAAAAGTAGGTGATACTTTGACCGACGCCAAAACACCAACCACGAATATGATTACAGGATTTGAAGATGTAAAACCGATGGTTTTCGCCGGAATTTATCCTGTTGACACGGAAGATTATGAAGAGTTGCGCAACTCGATGGAGAAACTACAATTGAACGATGCATCGTTGGTGTTTTTGCCTGAAAGTTCAGCTGCATTAGGTTTTGGTTTCCGATGTGGATTCTTGGGCATGTTGCACATGGAAATTATCCAGGAACGTTTAGAGCGCGAGTTCAATATGACTGTAATTACTACAGTTCCGAACGTTTCGTATTTGGCTTATACTAAGAAAGATCCTGAAAAAGGACAAGTTGTAAATAATCCGAGTGATTTGCCAGAACCTTCTAAATTAGACCATGTAGAAGAACCATATATCAAAGCGACGATCATTACAAAATCTGATTTTGTGGGGAATGTGATGAGTTTGTGTATTGAAAAACGGGGTTTAATAACTAACCAAACGTATTTAACTACCGAACGTGTAGAGTTGACTTTCGACATGCCATTAGCAGAAATCGTATTTGATTTTTACGATCGTTTGAAAACAGTTTCTAAAGGATATGCTTCGTTTGATTATTCGCCGATTGGAATGCGTACTTCGAACTTGGTGAAAGTGGATATTTTGTTGAACGCGACTATCGTTGATGCGTTATCTTCTTTAATTCACGTGGATAATGCGTATCATATTGGTAAAAAAATGTGTGAGAAACTGAAAGAATTGATTCCACGTCAGCAGTTTGATATTCCTATTCAAGCGGCAATTGGGGTGAAAGTAATTTCGAGGGAAACCATCAAAGCCTTACGTAAAGACGTTACGGCTAAATGTTACGGTGGTGATATTTCTCGAAAACGAAAACTGTTAGAAAAACAGAAAAAAGGTAAGAAAAGAATGCGCCAAGTGGGAAATGTAGAAATTCCACAAGAAGCGTTTATGGCAGTATTGAAATTGAATGATTAAAAAGAAAAAAGAGTCAAGATAATAGAATAAAGACAAACCCGATTGCGCAAGTGATCGGGTTTTTTATTTGTTTTGCAACCACTGGAACAAACGTTCGGCGTCTTCAATTTTGAAGAGTTGCGTACCTTCGTTCATGGTAGCAGCCGATCCGCAAGCAACGCCCCATTGCACTACTTCTTTTAAAGATTTGTTTTGAGACAACGCCCAAACCATAGCTCCAACCATACTATCTCCTGCTCCAACGGTGCTTTTTTTCACTACATTGGGTGCCGGAATGAATTCTGTTTTATCTTTGGTTACCAAGACTGCGCCTTGAGGCCCGAGAGAAACCACTACAATTTCAGCACTTCCTTTTGCGATGAGTTTTTTTGCAGCAGCGGCAACTTCGTCCATTTCTAGTTTTTCGACTCCGATGAGTTTTGCCAGTTCCCCGACGTTTGGTTTAACTAAATAGACTCCTGATTTCACAGCTTTTTCAAGCGCTGGTCCTGAAGTATCTAGGATTATTTTTGTACTTGATTCTTTAGTCAATTGTACTATTTTTTGATAAAAATCGGCAGGCAATCCTTCATTTAAAC
Organism: Flavobacterium sp.; assembly: GCA_043783565.1. GTDB lineage: Bacteria > Bacteroidota > Bacteroidia > Flavobacteriales > Flavobacteriaceae > Flavobacterium. The sequence goes on from JAYVZG010000042.1 coordinate 84,230, forward strand.
TTCCGCTAAGCACTAAGTATTTCGCAGTTGTTTTTTTAATTGAGGAAAGTATTTGCTGCTGTTCATTTGGCGAAAGCGTTGCTCCTGGAAAACCGAATCGGTATTGCGATTTGGTATGGGTGTCAAAGGCAACGAAGTTCTCTCTTGTCCAATTTTGCACTGGAATTACTTGAGTTGGAATGGTTTCTTTATGAAGACATTCTTCCAGCATTTTCCCTATTGGTCCACCAGAAGTGAAAATGCTTAAAGTCTCACCTCCCAATCGATGAATGGCTTTGGAAACATTAATTCCGCCACCGCCTGCGTCGTATCTTGGATCTTGACAACGAATTTTTTGCTCGGCAATCAAACCTGAAAATTGAGCGCTTTTGTCAAGTGCTGGATTTACTGTTAAAGTAACGATATCGTAGGATTTCATAGTGCTTATTTTCATTGAAAGGTCGGAAAAAATTTGGGAGTAACAGCAGTTCATTTCACAAATCTGCCAAACTTTAGCCTTTAAAAACCTTTGTATCTTTGTACCTTTGCGCCTTACAAAATAAAAAAATGATAGAAGATAAATCTCCGCAACGAACGAGTATTGCTCAATTGGGCGAATTTGGATTAATTAAGCACTTAACCAAAAACTTCGAAATTAATCAACCTTCCACTCTCAAAGGAATTGGTGATGATGCTGCTATCTTGGATTTTAAAGATAAGAAAGTAGTTGTTTCTACAGATTTATTGATTGAAGGAATTCACTTTGATTTGGCGTACATGCCACTAAAACATTTAGGCTACAAAGCGGTAGTCGTGAATGTGTCTGACATTTGTGCGATGAATGCTAAAGCGACACAGATTACCGTATCTGTTGCGGTTTCCAATCGGTTTCCTTTAGAAGCTTTGGAGGAATTGTTTGCAGGAATTACGTTGGCGACGAATGAATATAAAGTAGATGTGATTGGCGGTGATACTACTTCTTCACAAAAAGGATTAATCATTAGCATTACGGCTATTGGCGAAGCGGATGAAAATGAAATTGTATACCGAAATGGTGCGAAACAAACCGATTTGCTAGTGGTTACTGGTGATGTTGGCGCGGCCTATATGGGCTTGCAAGTTTTAGAGCGGGAGAAACAAGTGTTTCAAGTGAATCCGAATTCCCAACCTGATTTGGATGCCTATACTTATTTGATAGAACGCCAATTAAAACCCGAAGCTCGAAAAGACGTGCGCACTTTATTGCACGCTTTAGAAATAAAACCAACTTCTATGATTGATATTTCTGATGGATTGTCATCAGAGATTATTCATATTTGTAAGCAATCTGGTGTGGGATGTAATTTGTATGAAGATAAATTGCCGATTGACCCGCAGTTTATAAATGCTTGTGAAGAATTTGATATTGATAGCACTACTGTAGCTATAAATGGTGGAGAGGATTATGAATTGCTATTTACAATTGACATGGGAGATTTTGATAAAGTAAAAGGAAATCCCAATTTTACGATTATTGGACACATGGTTCAAGAAAGTGAAGGTATTCATCTCATTACTCGTGCCGACACCAAAATTCCTTTGAAAGCTAGAGGCTGGGATTCGATTAGTGAAGAATAAAATAGTTAAATTGTTTTTTTATTTTGAACCATATAAGGAATATAAGGTCATGTAAGTTTCCTTTATTTTAAGGCATAAAAAAAGCGACACTCCCTAATTTGTCGCTTTTTCTATACTAGTAGTAAGTTAATAGGTATTTTTTCTGATTGGGACAAAAAGGTTTAAATTCGATACTAACTACTTTGTAATTTATTTTTTATATGCTACGACTACTACATCAATAACATACTGCTAAATTACTTCGAAACTCATTATCGATGGCTGAGGTTTCCCTCAAAACCCATTACGGTTTCCCACATTTTTTGGTACGGTTTCCCGTAATTACCTATAACAATCCTTTGTTTTTGGCCTCTCGAATCAAATCGATATCGCTTCCACCTTTGATCTCGAGTAGGTCTTTTAAGTTTAATTTTCGTTTTTCGACAGCACTTAGTGACAACGGAACGTATTGCGGAATGTCTTTGGTTTTTGTTCCTTTAGACAAATGAAATAAGATTTGTTTGTCGAAGGCATCGATTTCGATACTGTCGTACTGAATTTGACTTACCAATTTCACAACCGTTTGGCTGTAATAGTTTTCTTCTTTAAGGATTTTGTCGAAAGCTATTAGGAGTTCATCAAAAGTCAAATCGTTTTTGATGACCAAACCGTTTGGATTAATGTTTTTGATGATGGTATTGATCTTCAACAATTCTGTATGCATTGTCAGCAAAATAATTTTGCAATCAGGCATTTCTTTTTTGATGAGTTGCGCCAAATCTTCACCCGAAAAAATTCCTTTCTCTTCATAGATAGGCATACTCAAATCGAAAAAAGCAATCCCGAATGGTGACGGAGCTTCAGTTATGGCTTCATAACCCGTTTTGCAATCCTTAGCTTGGGTAATTGAAAACTCGTATTCGCCGTTAGCATTATAGCCTTTGATAGCGTTTTTATAGGCCTCAATGATAAAAGGGTGATCGTCTACGATTAAGATATTTACGGGTATTGCCATGGTTTTATTTTTTATAAAATGGGATTGAAAGGTATTGTAATTGTCAATGTTGTTCCTGTGCCAATATCCGATTTGATTTCTGCATTTCCATTACATTGTTTTGCTCTCGAATATATATTTTGCAAACCTATACCTTTTTTCTTTTGTTTAAAAGAAAATCCGACACCATCATCAAAAATTTCTAACAAAAGTTGATTTTCACCTTTAAGAATACTGATAATAATATTCTGAGCTTGTGCGTGTTTATTGGTGTTTTGAAAAGCTTCCTGCAAGATTCTAAAAATATTTATTTTTTGAAAACTCGTGAGCCATTCCCAATTGATTGTTGGATCAATCTCTAAATGACACTTTCCTTTAAAATGTTCTTTCTGTTCTGCTACGAAAGACTCAACAACCGCTACAAAGCTCACTTTGTTGAACAGCGCATCTTTGTTTAAATCATGCGACACGTTTCGGATTTCTTTTTCAATGTCTTGTATTCCTGCTATAAACGGCAAACATTTTTTAATGATTTCTGGCGTTGCTTTTTCGTTGAGAATATGTAAATTGAGCCGTGTAGAAGACAATCTATTCATAATGCCATCGTGTAAATCTTGCGCAATGCGTTTTTTCTCAATATGTCTCGCCTCGTCTATTTTGCTTTGCTGATTTTGGATAAGTTGATAGATTTCTTCGTTGGTTTTTTGTTGCTCTTGCAGGACCCATAATTCTTTTTGTTTGGCTCTTTGGACTAGCAACAATACTACAAGAGATCCAATGATAAATAGCAACACGGCAATCCCAAAAAAGATTCGTTTTTGTTGAATGGCTTCGTCTTTTTCGGTGGTAATTTCTTCGGTTTCGTAGGCGATTTTTGCGAATTTGTTGCGGGTAACTCTCTCGAGTTGCTGCATGCTATCGGAAATTCGAATGTATTCTTGGGAGTATTTTAAAGCGTTTTGAGTATCTACTTTGGAGAGTTGCTTGAGGCACAAGAGCATGTCAGAAGCATTTCTAAAACTTTTAGAAAGCGTATAGGCTTCGTGAGCAAATTGTTGTGCTTTGGGAATTTGGTTGGTGGCTTGGTAGTATTCGGAGAGGAAGATCTTGTTTATATTTCGACCTTGATCTATGTGAAGACTGTCTCTTATGCAACTTGCTTTAATGTGAAATTTTTCAACATCCTTATAACCCAAAAATTTAAGTTTAGCATTGGCATAATTATCTAGCATCATACAATATGCTGATGGATAAAGTACTGCATGTTTAGCTTTCTTTAATGCCAAATTATAATAATTTATGGCTTGATCTATTTTTCCACATCTATAATAGCTATAGGCAATTTGATTTAAAGAAAATGCTATATCACTAGGGTCAAACAATTTTGGATTATTCTTGCAAAGTTCTAGAGCTTTTGTACTGTAATCTATGGCTGATTTATAATTTTGAAGTTCATTAGAATTAAAATTTAAATAAAAATAGCAATCTGCTTGTAAATCAATTAAATTATCATTTTTGGCAATTTTTAATGCTTTTATTGCAGATGTTTCGCTTCCAATATAATCACAAACGTAATATTGAACTAAGGCTTTGTCTATATTAATTCTACATAATTCTTTTTGATTTTTTAATTTTTTGTAAATTCTCTCTGCTTTAGAATAAAAGTAAAAGGCACTATCATTAATACTCACATTTACATAATAAACCCCCAACCAACGATACGATTGCCCAATAAAATAGTCCTCGTTTTTTAAAAGACTTTTCTTTAAAACTATTTCAGAGGTTTTTTTTAGATCTTTCCAAGCAAAAAGTTTAGAAAAATTACCTGCTACTTTTAATATAGCATCACTATTCAAAGAATCATTTTCCTGTTGCAACAAAATTGGCAATACCTTTTCATTATAATAAAATCGTTTTGCACACGCTGATTTTCGGTCGCCTCCTAATTGTATATACCGAACAATACTATCATTCAAAGCATCGTTCTTTTTTTGCTTATGGTCTGAACATCCAATAAGCAAAAAGAAAATACTTAGCCCTATGTATCCTGAAAGTTTCAAAAGCAACTATTTTAATTGAAGTTAGTTTTAAAAATAAGAAACATTCAGAAACTTCTATTCTAGATTTTCTACAGTAATTGTTAAATTAAATAAAACCTCTGTTTTTAGCTTCTCTAATAATGTCTTCGTCGGTTCCTTTTACGATGTCGAAGACCTCTTTTATATGTGCTTTCCGTTTATCGATGGCACTCATAGAGATGTTTAAATGTTGTGGTAGGTTTTTGGTTTTGATTCCTTTTGCCAATAAGGAAACGATACGACGATTGTAGGAATCTAAATAATTGTCTTCGAGATGAATTTCTGTGATGCTTTGCTTTGCGGTTACGCTATAATAGGATTCTCCAGCTAAAATAATATTTAGAGCCACTAAAAATTCTTCGGAAGTATAATCACTTTTTACCAACACGCCCTGAGGATTGATGTTCTTAATGAGATTATACAGCACAAATGTTTCCGTATGCGAAGTAGACATCATGATTTTACAATTGGGTTGTTCTTTCTGGATCAGCAGCGCTATTTCTTCTCCTGAGAAAAGATTCTCTAATTCGTACGGAGGTAAAATCATGTCAATAATAGCAATGTCGAAATTTTCTGTGGCAGCAATAATACACTGATGTGCCGTTTGACAATTATAGGCGGTAGTAATTGTTATTTCTTGTTGCAGGTTGTACTTTGCAGACAATATGCTTTTGTATCCTTCTATCATAGTAGGATGATCATCAACAATGAGTATGTTTAGTAACGCTTTCATTCTACTTCAATGTTTTTCTTTTCTATGGGGACAGCAACAACTGTTGTCGTTCCTTTTCCTTTTTTCGATTTAATGTCGAAGGTTCCTTCACATTCGTTCACCCTAGATTGCATATTTTGAAGACCGATTCCTCGCTTTTTGGTGTTGACATCAAAGCCAATTCCGTCATCGGTTATTGTAAACACAATCTGATCGTTTTCCTTTTTGAATTCTACCGAAATATGTTTTGCACTAGCATATTTATTGATGTTTTGAAGGGATTCTTGAAGAATACGGTATAAGTTGATTTTTACGGCATTTGAAACTTTGTCCCATTGAATACTTTCGTCTAACGAAGAAGTTAGTTCTGCTTCAAAAGAATTGGTTTGTTCTTCTATTAAATTACTAACAATCGCGACAAAATTATTAATCAACACGTATTTCTCTCTATTCAAATCGTGCGAAATTTCCCGAATATCTTGTTCGATATTTTTGAGTTCCGCTAAGTAATTAAAACGACTGGTGATGGATTCGTCATCACTAAAACGGTTCAAACTATCAAGGTTGAGTCGAGCACCAAACAATCTTCCTAAAACGCCATCGTGCAATTCTTGTGCGATACGTTTTTTTTCTTTAACCCGGTTTTCTTCTATGGTTGCTTGCTGAGAAATCATGAGGTTGTAGATTTCTTCGTTGACTTTTTGTTGCTGTTGTTTGAGTAAAAGTTCTCTGTTTTTTGCCCGTTGGGTACGGATGACAAACAACAATAACCCCACAAATAAGGTTCCTATAAAGAAATAGAGAAGGCTGCGGTTTTGCTCGGCGAGTTTGTCTTTTTCTTGGATGATTTCGTCGGTTTCGAAGGCTATACGGGCGAATTTGTCTTTGGATTTGCGCTCTTCTATTTGAAGGCTGTCGCTAATCTTTATGTATTCTTTCGAATATTTCCCTGCGTTTCTATGCTCTACCAATGATAATTGTTTTAAAGAGCTTAGCAAATCTCCAGAAACTTTTGTTTCTTTAGCTAATTTTAATGCTTCTATTGCATACTTTTGCGAATTGACAGTATCGCCATTTTTAGCAAAAAATTCGGACAAATGAATTTTATTAACAATAATTCCAGACGGCAGATTATTTTTTTCTCTTATTTTTAAGGATTTAAAAAATAATTTTGGAAGTCCATTATTATCTTTTGATTTAAATTTTGAATAAGCCAAATTATCAATTAACTTGGAATATAAGTCTGGATTATCATTAAGTAATTCCGCTTCATTTAAAGCCAAAGTAAAACTTTTTATAGCTTCTGCATGATTGTTTAAATTTTGATAGATTACACCTATATTGTTTAGTGTAATTTCAGAAAAATGAAATTTTTGAGAATCTTGAAGTTTTTTTACTATTTCTAGTGCTTTCTTATGATAAATAATTGCATTAGTGTAATCCTTTAATTCTCCTGAACTTATACCAATATAATTACATCCCAAATATTGATTTTTGAATTCATTGGATTTTTTTAAATATCCTAAAGACCGAATAGATGATTGTATACAACTTGAAAAATCCCCAATCGATAATTGAATATAACCCTTATCTAAGTAATTTTTAGCTAAATTAAGGCTGTCATTTAATTTTAAATAAAACTTTTCTGCTTTAGTTATATATACATAAGCACTATCATTCTTATTTAAGTCTATATAATGATTCCCAATTTTATTATATGAATTAGCGACCATAGAAGTATCCTTAACTTCTATTGCTCTATTTATTAAAACGTTAATTGTTTTAGAAAAATCATTGTGATTATTACATTTTAAAAAAACATTTGCAACTGTTAGAAGATTTTCTCTATTACTTTGACTATTACTTTGGTTATATAGTATAGAATAAGCTTTTTTATTATTAATCTGACGAATCTCTTCTTGCAGATTAATATCTTGAGCAATCCTTATATAAATATCAATCGAATCTGAAGAACTAGACTCGAGAAAGATCATTTTTTTATTTTTATTACAACTAAAAAATAAAAAAACGAAACATGTTAAAATAATTGTTTTATGATTCAAATTCAAAATTGAACATTGTTAAAATAATAAAATAAAGATATAAAAAAAGACTTTCAAATATTTGAAAGTCTTTAAATATAGTTTAAAATTTTATATTTTAATTTGTCAGAGTTCTACCAGGATAAGTAGCTCCCCCTATTTCGTTTGTTAATGTTCTACCAGGATAAGTAGCTCCCCCTATTTCATTTGTTAATGTTCTACCAGGATAAGTAGCTCCCCCTATTTCGTTTGTTAATGTCCTACCAGGATAAGTAGCTCCCCCTATTTCGTTTGTTAATGTTCTACCAGGATAGGTAGCTCCCCCAATCTCTGGGCTCGTAAACGACGTTAATACCATCATTAACGAAAATAATCCGAATGTTAAAATTGCTTTTTTCATAATTTGAGACTTTATATTATTATTAGTATAATTCAACTTTCTGCAAACCTTAATTACAGTTCACGATGTAAAAGTATATAGCATGTCTCGTTACACCTAGTAGTTACAGGTGTTTATGGTGGATGGTATTCGTTTGGTAGTGAATGGTTATCAAATTCGTGTGGATGAATTTGACGAATTAGGCTAAATCTCTAAATAATTGCCTTTTGTGATGCTATTAATGATCGCATCGACGTTCTCTTTGTAAGATTTAGAAAACGGTAATTTCGTTGTGGTATTCTTTATATAACATACGGAATTCCCCGTATGTATTCTTGATACGTAATCGATGTTGACAATATAGCTGTTGTGAATTCGAATAAAAGGAAAGGAAAGCACGTTTTCGAAATGCTTTAGTGTTTTAAATGCCGTGATCATTTCGCCATTATATAAATGAATATCTGTTGAGTTATTATCCGCTTGCAAATAGCAAATGTCTTTAGCTTCTATAAATCGGTAGTCACCGTATGATTTTACACAAATAATCAAGGGCTTGTCTTCTTTGTGAACTTCCGATTGAAACGGAACAACTTTAACCAGTTCTTCTACTTCCTGAGAATCGGCTGTAGCGATTGTTTCTGTATTTACCTCAGAAGAATCAAGTATGGATTGGGTTTCTTCAACTACCTCAACTTTAAAATCATTTACTGGAATTTCATTGATTGCTGTCTCCGGAATAATGATAGTATTCGCTTGTTGCTTTACAGGAACCAATTCGGGAATTTCTTTTGAGTTAAACGTAGAAGGTAGTTTCAAAGCCTTTTCGTAAAGTAAAATAGATTTTCTTAAATCGTTACCGTCAATTGGTTTTGCTAAATAATCGAAAGCGCCATGTTTTAGCGCTTCGTATGCTAATTCCTTATTACTTGAAGTAACTATAATTTTTGGAATTACATTCAGATAGCGATAGAGTTCATTAATGAGCATCAATGATAAGTTGCTTTCTTTCTTTAAAGGATTGATTTCAAGGAAAACTATAGCTGGTTGGTGTTCTAAGATTAAATTCAGTCCTTCCTCATAGGAACTGGCGGATGCAACGAAATGTAAATTCTGAAAACGTGCTGCCACTGACAGTGTTTTTAGAATGCTTTCCGATTCATCGTCAATAATGATGAAAGAATGTCTCATGTAAGCTTATACTAAATTGGGTTTAGTTAAGCATAGGTAGATTTTAAGAATAATGAAAGTAGGTTTGGGACGAACTCTTTTAGTTTTTATTAAAAAACTGTGTGCTAATTTACTGCTTTTAGTCAATTCTAAAGCGCATTGTTAATAGAAATGTATAGATTGTTAACATTAATTGTTGAATGGTAAAAAATAGTCGTTGAACTGCATTCTGGTTGAGTAATTTATTAGATAATTTTTGAATGAAAATAAAATTTATATATTTATTTACACAATTTTATCTATTTTTGCTTCTTTGAAACACTCTTATGTTAGATTTAGATTTTACAAGCAAAGAAGCTTTATTAGAAGCATTCTCCTTTGAGCAAAAATGCATTGACTATTTAGAGGTTTTGCGATGGAATGCTGTAATAGTTAGTCCGTTTGATTCTAGCTCAACAGTATATTTTTGTAAGAAGAACACGTATAAATGCAAAAAATCAGGGAAATACTTCAATGTAAAAACCGGCACCTTATTTCACAATACAAAAATAGATTTGCAAAAATGGTTTATAGCCATCTGGATTATTTCTTCACAAAAAAGTAAAATAAATTCTGTTGCACTAAGTATAGAACTTGAGATTACTCAAAAATCTGCTTGGTATATGATTCAAAGAATCAAGTTGTATAGGAAGAACAATGATGATACTTTTGAAAAGAAAAACAATCAACCTTTTGTAAAAAAAGCTAAAGTTTCAACTAAAGTAGCAAAAATAGAGGTCGTAGAAGAAGATGAAAAATTATCACTTCTTCAATGGCTTCAAACTCTAAAAAAATAATATGTTTTGGAAATTTTATAAGAAATGACATAAAAAAAGCCCACTAACTTGTGAGCTTTTTAAATTTTAATAACTAATTGTATTAATTAGTTTTCATCAACCAGTTTTTCATAGATACTTCGTTTTCAATAATCAACTTTATATCTGAAATAGCAACACGATCTTGTTTCATTGAGTCTCTATATCGAATTGTTACCGTTTGATCCTCAATAGTTTGGTGATCAACAGTAATGCAAAACGGCGTTCCTAGTGCATCTTGTCGTCTGTAACGTCTTCCGACTGCATCTTTTTCGTCATAAGTTACACTAAAATCCCATTTCAAATCTTCAATGATTTTTCGAGCAATTTCTGGTAACCCATCTTTTTTAACTAGTGGTAAAACTGCCGCTTTTGTAGGTGCTAAAACAGAAGGTAATTGTAAAACCGTACGTATTGAACCATCTTCTAATGTTTCTTCTTTTAATGAATTAGAGAATACCGCTAAAAACATTCTATCCAAACCAACTGAAGTCTCAACAACATAAGGCGTGTAATTGGCATTGGTTTCTGTATCAAAATACTGCATTTTCTTTCCAGAAAATTGTTCGTGAGCTTTCAAATCAAAATCCGTTCTCGAGTGAATTCCTTCTAATTCTTTAAATCCAAAAGGAAAATTAAATTCAATATCCGCCGCTGCATTAGCATAATGAGCTAATTTCTGATGATCATGAAAACGGTAATTCTCTTTTCCTAATCCTAGTGATAAATGCCAATTTAAACGGGTTTTTTTCCAGTATTCATAATATCTCATTTCCTCGCCTGGCTTTACGAAAAATTGCATTTCCATTTGTTCAAATTCACGCATTCTGAAAATAAACTGACGGGCTACGATTTCATTTCTAAAAGCCTTTCCCGTTTGAGCAATCCCAAATGGAATTTTCATTCTTCCTGACTTTTGAACATTCAAAAAGTTTACAAAAATACCTTGAGCTGTTTCTGGACGCAAATATAAATCCATGGCGCTTTCTGCTGATGCCCCGAGTTTGGTGCCAAACATTAAGTTAAATTGCTTCACATCAGTCCAATTTCTGGAACCTGTTTCTGGATCTGCTATTTCTAATTCTTCAATTAAAGCTTTTACATCTTCAAGATTTTCATCTCCAAGTGATTTAGCCATTCTTTCTAAGATTTCCTTTTTCTTTGCTAAATATTCCATCACCCGAGGATTTGTTGAAACAAATTCCTCCCTGTTAAAGGCATCTCCAAAACGAACACTTGCTTTTTCAATTTCCTTTTCGGCCTTTTGATGAAGTTTTTCAGCATAATCTTCAATCAAAACATCAGCACGATATCTTTTTTTAGAATCTTTATTGTCAATTAATGGATCATTGAAAGCATCCACATGTCCAGAAGCTTTCCATGTGGTTGGGTGCATCAAAATAGCTGCATCCAATCCGACGATGTTTTCATGCATTTGAACCATGGCTTTCCACCAATATTCTCTAATGTTTTTCTTCAATTCAACTCCGTTTTGAGCATAATCATAAACTGCACTCAATCCATCGTATATTTCGCTTGACGGAAATATAAATCCGTATTCTTTTGCATGCGAAACTACATTCTTAAATAAATCTTCTTGTTTTGCCATAGTGCTGCAAAAATATAAAAAGTGAATTTAAAAAGGAACATAAAACAACATCGAATCGAAGTTTTTTATATTTTTATACTATAAACGCCATAAAGATGTTCGAAAATATTCTAAACCTTTTCTATCCTAAGGTTTGCCTAGGCTGCAATTCCTTATTATTATTGAGTGAAAGTGTAATTTGTACACGTTGTCGTCACGAAATTCCATTGACTCTACATCATTTAAATCTTGAAAATGAAGCTTTCAAAAAGTTTTATGGGAAAATCCCTGTAGAATTTGTTGCTGCTTTTATCTATTTTCATAAAAAGGGCATAGTTCAACAATTAATTCATAATCTAAAATATAAAGGTCATGAAGAAATAGGTACTGTATTAGGGAATTGGTATTCTGAAGATTTGAAATCAATTGCAATTCTTGAAACAATAGATGAAATTATTCCTGTTCCAATCCATAAAAGGAAAATGAGAGAAAGAGGATACAATCAAGTGACTAGTTTCGGTAAAACTTTGGCTGCTAATTTTAATGTTTCGTTTAATGAAATTCTATTAGTTCGAACCAAATACTCTAAAACACAAACTAGAAAAAACTTATTAAATCGAATCGATGTTAATAATGAAACTCTATTTGATGTCACATTTGATACTAATAATCACAATAAACATTATTTGCTAATCGATGATGTTTTAACTACTGGTTCTACTCTAGAGGCTTGTGGCAAAGCACTTTTAAAAATACCTGGTTCAAAAATAAGTATCGTTTGCATGTCTATGTCTCATTGATTATTTGTGTAAATAAATACTTTAAAATGTATTGTAGTGTTGTTTATAAGTACATTGAACACATCTGCAACAAAATGTATCCTTACCAATTTTATTGTATTTTTCAATTTAATGTGTTTACACTACGATTTAGTAAACATTTTATTTCAATTCCATAAAATATAATTGTTATTTTGTCTTTCTAAAAAACAAACGTTGAAAAAAGCACCTATTTTCTTCTTTATTCTTTTACTGCTTACAATAATTGGCTGTGCTAAACGCGGATCTATTACTGGAGGAACAAAAGACACTATAGCTCCAGTGCTTAAATTGAGTTTTCCGAAGAATTTTTCTACTAATTTTAATAGTAAATCTATAAAATTAACTTTCGATGAATATGTAAAATTAAAAGATGTAAATAAGCAATTAATAATTTCGCCTCCATTAACTAAAAATCCACAAATTTTGCCTTTATCGGCAAGTAAATCAATTACTATTAATTTTCTTGATTCTTTAAAAACCAACACTACATATAGTTTGAATTTTGGTCAATCAATTGAAGACAATAATGAAGGAAACCCCTATCCTCAATTCAAATACGTGTTTTCCACTGGGCCATTTATCGATTCATTATCCTTAAAAGGAACAATAAAGGACGCTTTAGAAAAAACACCCGAAAAAGCAGTTACTGTAATGCTGTATGAAATGAACGAAAAATTCAACGATTCAATCGTCTATAAAAACAACCCCAGTTATATTTCTAGTTCAACAGATGAAGATTCTTCTTTTAAAATAGAAAACATCAAAGCTGGAAAGTATTTTCTAGTGGCTTTAAAGGAAAGCGCTTCTAATTATAGATTTGACGCTAAAACAGAAAAAATAGGGTTCCATAATTCCGTAATTACAATTCCAAATGATTCTTTATTTGAAATAAAACTTTTTAAAGAAACCGAAAAATTAAAAGTATTCAAACCTTCTCAAACTTCTGGTAATTCTGCTATTCTTGGCTATGAAGGTGATATAAAAGATGTAAAATTGATATTAAAAAAAGGAAATGAGAATGTTCCAGTTAGAGTTACTAACATTCCTAAAAAAGATTCACTTCAATTGTGGTTTAAACCTTTTAAAATGGAAAAATCTGCCATAGATTCTTTACAGCTTTCTATTTCTAAAAACGCCTATGTGAAAGACTATTCTTTTAAAATTAAAGCCCAAAAAATAGACTCATTAAATGTAACTTCCCAATCAACTAAAGTACTTCCGCTAAATGAGGATTATATTTTAAAAACGAACTTTCCACTTTCAAAAATTGATGATTCAAAAATACAATTGATGAATAAAGATTCTATAGTAATATCTTTTAAAACGGAATACGATGAAATAAATTTAGCCATAAAAATCATTTTTAAGAAAGAACCTTTAGAAAAATATACTCTCAAATTACTTCCAGATGCTTTAATTGATTTTTTAAATCAAACCAATAAAAAACCAGTGACTTTTGCTTTTGAAACGAAAAACATTTCCGATTATGGCAATTTGCGATTGAATTTAGAAAATGTAAAAACATTTCCCATAATCATTGAGCTTACCGATAAAAAAGGAGAAGTTAAATACACTTATTACTCTGAAAACAGCAATCAAATTGATTTTAATTTAATTCAACCCGAAGTTTATTCTCTGAGATTAATATACGATGAAAATAAAAATAAAGTATGGGATTCCGGTAATTTTCTAGAAAAAAAACAACCTGAAAACGTAATATATTTTCCTAAAGAAATTGATGTTAGAGCTAATTGGGACGTGCAACAAACGTTTATTTTAAAAGAGTAAAAGTATCTCTGTCGGATAAAAAATCGAGTTTTTTTCGTGTTGAAAGCAAGTCATTTTTATTTAAAGTAAGAATAAAAACACCTTCGTTTTCTTGAGGAACAATGATAGAATTTCCTAAAAAATCTATTGCTTGAGAGTGACCAATATAGTCAAGTTGATTATTGTCAGTGCCTATTCTATTAACTCCAATTACAAAACATTGGTTTTCTATTGCTCTAGCTTTTAAGAGAATATCCCATGCATTAATTCGAGGTTTTGGCCAATTTGCCACATAAATTAGCAAATCAAAATCTTCAACATTCCTTGAAAAAACTGGAAATCGCAAATCATAACAAATTAATGGGCATGTTTTAAATCCATTGTAATCAATAATTACTTTTTCATTCCCCGCTGTATAAACTTTATCTTCTCCGGCTAATGAAAACAAATGTTTTTTATCATATTTCACTAATTCTCCAGTTGGATAAACAAAGACTAGTCTGTTATAAAAACGGTCCTTTTCTTTAATAATCAGGCTTCCAAGTATTGCGGAATTCCTAGATTTTGCGATAGTTTGCATCCATTGAATTGTTTCTCCTTGCATTGTTTCTGCAACTTCAATTGGATTCATTGTAAAGCCAGTTGAAAACATTTCTGGGAGAATTAGCAAATCAACTTGTTCTTTTATTTCATTGATAGTATTGTGAAAAAAAAATCTGTTTGCTGATGGATCTTCCCAAATTAAATTAGATTGAATTATGGCTATTTTCATAATATTGAAGCATTTATTTACTATTAAAGAATAAATAAAGATTTAATTTAGTGACATAAACTAGTTTACTATAATTTTCTTCACTTTCCCAAATTGATTATTCCCTAATCTAACTAAATATATCCCTGCTGCGGCATAACTCATATCTAAATCATAAGTATATTTCCCGTTTTTGTTTTTAACTTTATGATAAACGAGTCTTTTCCCAGAAATATCAAATACAGTAAAAGTAAGAGGCTCAATGTATTCTGATTGCTCAAGAGAAATCTCGAAAAAATTATCTTTTAAATATCTAACATTCAATTGAGAATTATTTAATATGAATTCTTGATTGCTTAAAGCAGGACTAACAATCGTAACTTTATAATCTTCGGTTTCTCCATATTGAGTTCCATCACATGAATCCTCTGGCACAACGTTATTCCAATTTGCTTTAGCTCTCATGAAATGTTCTCCTAATGTCGCTGTTAAAGGAATAACTAAAGAAGTTGTTTCAGTATAATTACCAGCATTTTGTCCATTTGCAATTTCATAATTATTAACGACCTTTTCGTTTGTAGTAAATACAAAATCATTATTAAAATCAATCCAAACTGTAACTGTCTGATTTCCATAATTTGTAGTCATCGTTAAATCATTTGTACTTCCTTGAATTAAATCAGTAGACAAATTGGTAAAGTCACTATAACCATTAGCACCACAGCTCGAAATATTATTAATTGTTCCTGTTTGAAATAGCCTGAAACCATCTCCTAAATTACAATTTGAATTTGGCTGACAATTACTTTTTACAACATTTACGGTGACACTATCATTATTAGAATTACTGTCTTCATTGAGACTGGTATAACAAGTTAAGACATAACTCCCTAAAGTTGCGAAATTTCCAGTTTGAATAAATGTATAATTAGCAGCACTATTAGAGTTTAATATCCCTGTGTATGTTTCTGTTATAATAGTCCCATTTAGATTATAGGATATAGGAAAGTTTGACTGTGATTGTCCTCCAAAATTATTTATTACTACTGTTATATTTTCAGCTGCAGTCAAATTTGTTCCAGATACTGGGGTAACTACAGAACTTACACCTATGTCTTTTGGATTAAGATGTGTTACATTTTTAGTAAAAGAATCATTTGAAATATCTTCATCTAAAGAAAGAGTTGTAAATGCGGTAATTATATAAGTCTGTCCTTCTGTCGATAAATTAGCAGTTGCAGTAAAAGTAAACTCTGCATATGAAGCGGATTCAATACTTCCCGTAAACAATTCAGTGACAATCGTTCCTCCCTCTATTTGATATGAAACTGGAAAGTTGGTGGCAGTATCTTGTCCATAATTAAAAATAGAAACGGTTATAGTTTCATTAATTGAAAGAGTTCCATTATCCGGATTTGTAATATTTACAACACCTACATCATTGATGAAATTTGGAGCAATTTGTAGAACCCCTACTACATCTTTTCTCCCTGAATTCATATATTCTGTAATAAACCAAAATGATTTGTCATTTGAAGGATCTATAGACATTTGACTATAATCTCCATAACGGGTACCTGGTATATTCGAGTTTCCATTTGCAATAACATTTTCCTCTATTGTCATTATTCCTAGCGGGTCATTTGCATATCTTCCTGTATAATAAGAACTTAATGTTTGATTGTTTAATCCACCCATTCCTGAATAACCCATTATAATATTTCCCTGAACATCTATTCCCATACTAGCCATCCATGCATTCTTTTGATCCGGCGCGCTGTAAGTTCCTTCTTGATAAATCGACCAAGGTAAACCATCTCCATCTTGTCGAAGTTCATACCATCTAACCGCTGCTAACTTTTCTGAACTCCCATCTACATCTACAACAAAATTTAAAACTGCAGAATTATGAGAAGAAAACTTTCGAAATTGCACCTGATTCATAATTGTTGCTTGCAAAGCATCTATTGTAGCTCCGCCAGAAGGTTGAGGAAGGTTTACAAAACTACCTTCATCAAAAACAGAAGTAAAAGGTGTTGTAACTAAAGTTTGTCCAGTCGAAATAGTTGAACTTGATGGAGCGTTCCAATTCACATTAATTGTCCATAATTTCAAATGATCTTCAGTTACTCCTGCCCAAGCATCATCTTGCATGTAAACGATAGGTACATTTCCAGGCGCAGGATAATTTGAACTTGTTACATTAAATGCTTGTGGACTATAGAAACCACTAGTGATAATTCCTGGCAATGGAAAGCCTACTATTTGTGCTGAGGGATCACCAACTAACATTTTTTCTCTATCTAAAGCGTAAACAACTTCCGAAACATCTGCCTGTCCAGAATCTTTATTCGCTGTGAAATAATAACCGTCACTCCATATAGATAATTTTTGATAATCCGTATTCATTGGAAAATCATATACATACCAACCATCATTAATAGGGTCTGAAGTTTGACTTACTGCCACTTGAACACCATCTCCTAAAAATGTCATAATAAATCTTTCAGCTTGTATGTCATAGACACACGTTAAGTCACAGCATCCGCTCGACGGGAAAATATTACTTGTATTAAGTTGAGCTGTTAATGGATTTCCAAGTTTATCAAATATTCTAAAACCTGTATTAAAAACTATTATATAATGATTTGGTCCTACTGCACCTGCAGGATCTGAAGGCTGTGAAGTAGAAGATGCTCCATCAAAAACAATTGTAGGAGTTCTACTTTTCAATTTAGGAGCAGCTTCGTTTTTTCTAAATAATGGATCATCCCCATTTGGCAAACCTTTCCCATAAACAGAAATGTTTTTTCCTGATTTTTTATCTTTCGCTTCACCTAAATTTAAAGGCGCTAAACTAAGTGACTTTCTCGATGCTAAACTAGTCACAACAGTCATTTTACTAGCTCTTTTTATGGAAGTAGGTCCTTGTTCTACTTGAGCATTTATATTTAATTGAAACAGTTGAATCAATATAAGAGTTTGGATTATTTTTAATTTCATCGTGTTTATTTTAATTAAATATTAAAGTGATAAATCAGTAATGACTTCAAAATTAGTTTATTAAAACTTGAAATTTACCATTTTAAATTATCATCATAAAAAAATATGTAAAATAAAAAAACGCACCCATATTTATGAATGCGCCTTTGTATTTTAGTTCTAGTAATTTTACGAAATACTTGCTTTCAAATATTCTCTGTTCATGCGAGCAATATTTTCCAATGAAATGCCTTTTGGACATTCTACTTCACAAGCTCCAGTATTCGTACAATTTCCGAAACCTTCTTCATCCATTTGACGCACCATATTTAATACCCGTTGAGAAGCTTCTACTTTTCCTTGTGGTAATAATGCATATTGAGATACTTTAGCGCCTACAAAAAGCATAGCAGAGCCGTTTTTACAGGTTGCCACACAAGCACCACAACCGATACAAGCAGCAGCTTCAAAAGCTTTGTCTGCATCGTCTTTAGCTATGGGAGTGGCATTGGCATCAATAGTATTTCCAGAGGTATTTACAGATACAAATCCACCTGCTTGTTGAATTCTATCAAAAGCACTTCTATCGACAACTAAATCTTTAATTACAGGAAAAGCTTTAGATCGCCATGGTTCTATAAAAATAGTATCTCCATCTTTAAATTTACGCATGTGCAATTGGCAAGTTGTAGTTCCAGTATCCGGACCATGAGCTCTACCATTGATGTAAAGAGAACACATCCCACAAATTCCTTCACGACAATCGTGATCAAAAGCTACGGGTTCTTTCTTTTCATTAATTAATTGCTCATTCAATTGATCGAGCATTTCTAGAAATGAGCTGGCAGTAGAAACATTGTCTAATTGATACGTTTCCATGTTTCCTTTAGCTTGAGCGTTTTTTTGACGCCAAATCTTAAGGTTTATATTGATGTTTTTTGCTGTTGACATTTTTAATCGTTTTTTAAAATAATTTTTATTTATATGATTCACTCAACCTGTTTATTCAAATCAATAATTTATTCAGGCTTATTTGAATCAACGAAATTCATGTTAGTTGAAAGAATTTCAATTTTAGTTGAATTAGATTTCTTTAATTCTTCATATTTTTTTAACCCTTTTTCAATGTTATCTGACTTGTCGTCTAAAACTAGCTTTTCATCATAAACAACTGCGTTTTCGTTTTTAATTGTTTTATGAAACCTCTTTTTATGTTTCTTATTATTTGGATCCTGTGGTACAATTGATACTCCAGACACAAATGCTCCCATCTGGGCTTCTACATTGATTACATAAACTTTATTTATTTCAACATTGGTTTCAACATAATCTCTGTTTTCAGATGCAGCCCAAAATAAATGTTTCCCTGGTTCACATTCAACAACAAAATAATCTCCTGATGTTAATGCTCCTATAAATTTGGAGTCTTTATATATTCTGAAATTAACTAAAAAGGCACCGCCAGATCTAGTGATGTATACTAGTGATTTTCCTTCTCTTGGACTCTGAAAAGGTTGATTACCATTTTTATAATTATTTTGAGAAGCTGCTAAACTGATATCGAAAAAAACTAAAAAAAATAATATATATCTCATTTTTCTTTCTTATTACTTATAATTTCTAGCTGCGATTTTAATAAACTCGTATTTTAATTCCTCTTTATGAAGTTCTGATTTTGTAATATCATCCCCTTTGTATTCCCAAGCTCCAACGAAAGAGAAGTTTTTATCATCACGAAGTGTTTCGCCTTCTGAATCTTGATATTCTTCACGAAAGTGACCGCCACAAGATTCGTTACGTTGCAATGCATCCATAGCCATCAATTGACCTAAGTCGATGAAATCAGCTACTCGTAATGCTTTTTCTAATTCTTGATTGAATTCGTCTGAATTTCCTGGAACATTAACTTCTTTGTAGAATTCTTCTTTTAATGCACTAATTTCAGCAATAGCTTCTTTTAAACCTGCCTCTTTTCTTCCCATTCCGACTTTATTCCACATGATTAACCCTAATCGTTTATGGAAATAATCTACCGATTTAGAACCTTTATTGTTTAGGAATTTATTGATTGTTTCTTTAACTCTATTTTCAGCATCAACAAATTCTTGAGAATCTGTAGCGATTTTTCCTGTTCTAATTTCATCGGCTAAATAATTAGAAACCGTATACGGCAATACAAAATAACCATCCGCTAAACCTTGCATCAAGGCTGAAGCACCTAAACGATTGGCTCCGTGATCAGAGAAATTCGCTTCTCCTGCTACGAAACATCCTGGAATAGTAGATTGCAAATTATAATCCACCCAAACGCCACCCATAGTGTAATGCACCGCTGGATAGATTTTCATTGGAGTTTCATAAGGATTTTCATCCGTGATTTTTTGATACATCGTAAATAAATTACCGTATTTTTCTTCCAACCATTTTTTCCCTAAAGTGGTAATTTCTTCTGCTGTCGGGTTGTGATTTCCTTTTGCATAAGCAGCTTGTTTTCCTTTATTTTGAATTTCTGTAGAGAAATCTAAATAAACGCCTTCATTAGTATCGTTCGCTTCAATTCCATGTCCTTCATCACACAATTCTTTTGCAGCACGAGAAGCTACATCACGAGGAACTAGGTTTCCAAAAGCAGGATATTTTCTTTCCAAAAAGTAATCTCTATCTTCTTCAACTAGTTGTGTTGGTTTTAATTTTCCTTCACGAATAGCTTGTGCGTCTTCTTTTTTCTTTGGTACCCATATCCGTCCAGAATTTCGAAGTGATTCGGACATTAAAGTCAATTTCGCTTGATTGGTTCCGTGAACAGGAATACAAGTTGGGTGAATTTGAACAAAACATGGATTGGCAAATAATGCACCTTGTTTATGGATTTTCCATCCCGCAGTTACATTACTACCCATGGCATTTGTAGAAAGGAAATATACATTTCCATAACCTCCAGTAGCGATAACAACCGCATGAGCAGAATGTCTTTCTAATTCACCTGTAACAAGATTTCGTGCAATGATTCCTCGAGCTTTTCCATCTATTTTAACCAAATCTAACATTTCATGACGGTTGAACATTTGAACACGTCCCAATCCGATTTGTCTTGATAAAGCCGAATAAGCACCCAATAATAATTGCTGACCTGTTTGTCCGGCAGCATAAAAAGTACGTTGTACTTGAGTTCCTCCAAACGAACGATTGTCTAATAAACCACCGTAATCTCTAGCAAATGGAACCCCTTGTGCCACACATTGATCGATAATATTTCCTGAAACTTCTGCTAATCGATGTACATTGGCTTCCCTTGCTCTATAATCACCCCCTTTGATAGTGTCATAAAACAATCTAAAAGTACTATCACCATCATTTTGGTAATTTTTTGCAGCATTTATTCCCCCTTGTGCGGCAATTGAATGCGCTCTTCTTGGAGAATCTTGAAAACAAAATGCTTTTACATTGTAGCCCATTTCTCCGAAGGAAGCCGCAGCTGATGCTCCAGCTAATCCAGTACCCACAACAATAATATCAATTTTTGGTCGATTGTTGGGAGCAACTAATTTTAGATGGTCTTTATAATCTGTCCATTTATCTGAAATTGGACCTTGAGGTATTTTTGAATCTAATGCCATACAATTATGCTTTTAGAAAGAAATGAATGTAAACTGGAATAATCGCAAATAACAAAGGAATTAGTATTGCAAATCCTTTCCCAAATGCTTTAATTGTGGGTGTATATTTTGGATGATTGAGTCCTAATGTTTGAAAAGCACTACTAAATCCATGTAATAAGTGGAAAGACAACACAAGCATTGATAATACATACAACAATGTGTAAAGCAAACCGTATTTTGGGTCTTTAAAGAATTCTATTGTGATTTTATATAAATCTTTATACCCTTCTTTAATTTTTACATTTGCCCCGGCATCGTAAAAATCTGTTTTGTCTTTTATTAAAATTGATTTTTGATCTATTTGAGCTTTTGGCAAATAACCTCCATCAGTCGTTAAGTAAAACTCTTGTGATTGTCCTTGCGCAGAAATCATAACTGTTTGTAATGGCATTTTTTCATCAAAATGCATTTTAGCCCAAAAACTAACCATGTGTGTAACTATAAAAACCAAAACAATCGTTCCAAGAACTGCCATGTTTCTAGACGCCCATGGACTGTTTGCCGAAGCATTATTTTTGGCATACCCAATTGGTCGAGCTGCTCTGTTTTGAAAAGCCAACATTATTCCATCAATAGCATGAAAGAGAATTGAAATGTAGGTAAGATAAGAAAGTATTTTTACTGCTGGATTTGAAGTCATAAACAAAGCGTATTTATTAAAATTCAACGCGTTGTTGGGAACTAACAATTGTAAATTTCCCGCTAAGTGACCACTTAAAAACAAGCATAAAAATAAACCTGTTAGAGCCATCCAGTATTTCTTCGCTAAAGATGACTTCATTAATGCAGATTTTGCCATAAGTATGTATAATTTGTTTTAAAAATCAAACAAAAATAAGGCTATTTGATTTTAACTACAACCTTTTCGTTGTAATTTATAATGATTTTAAAATGTTCAACTAAAATCCGTAGAAATTATCTTTAAACAACTGTTTTTTAATGTTTTATAAAATTTAGACTTAAACAAAAAACACTGTGCTTCTATTCAAAAAAACAAATTTCTTGCATATGTCTGAGTAACCTATTTCAATTCCTTTACTTTTGTTACAATTTTACATTCAAAATGAAATCCAAGGAAAGCACTAGCGATTTATACAATTACTTACAATTGATAATTGACGATGCCTCTTTGGATGAATTTATTGTTGAGCTTGAAACTTCTTTTACATTAATAGAACTTAAGAAAAATAAATTTCTTGTAAACGAAAATGCTGTATGTCCGTATTTCTGTTTTGTAGAAAGCGGCATTTTACAGCACCGTATTATTATAGAAGACGATGAAAAAACGACCTATTTAGCGCTAAAAAACACTTTCACTTCCTCATTGTATAGCTTTTTATTTCAAAAACCCTCTCGAAAAAGTATTAAAGCGCTTTTTGATTGTAAATTATGGCTTTTGGATTTGAAAACTTTTCAAATTTTGAAAGAAGAAAACAAAGCTTTCCGTCAATTCTATTACAATTTAATTGAAAAACAAATTTGTCTAATTGACGATTACCGCATCGATTTACTGACATTAACTCCAGAAGAACGCTATAAAAAACTACTCGTTACAGAACCTCAATTAATTCAACAGGTTTCTTTACATTACCTCGCTTCTTTTCTTGGAATTTCTTCAAGACATATGAGTCGTATTCGGAAAAACATAAATTAGTGCCATTTGGCTAGTCAATAAGAAAATAGTTTCCCTAATTTTGAATTTACATTCATCTCAAAAAAAGAAACTATGAAATACCATCAAATTGACCGTAATCTTTTTATAAAAAATCGTTCTAAATTTAGTGTTCAAATGAAACCTAATAGTGTTGCGGTTTTTAACTCTAATGACATTTATCCTGTTTCCGCAGATAGTAGTTTGCCTTTTGCACAACATCGCGATATCTTTTATTTGTCGGGAGTTGATCAAGAAGAAAGTATCTTGCTTATTTTTCCTGATGCGCCTTATGAACATCAACGTGAAATGCTGTTTTTAAAAGAAACTAGTGAGCACATTGCTATTTGGGAAGGTGAAAAATTAACCAAAGAGCGCGCTTTTGAAGTGTCTGGAATTAAAACGGTTTATTGGTTGCAAGATTTTCATAAAATATTAAATGAAATGATGACCTATTCCGATACAATCTACATTAATACTAATGAACATTATCGTGCGGCAGTTGAAACCGAAACTAGAGAAGATCGCTTTGTAAAATGGTGGAAATCGAAATATCCTGCACATCAAGTGGCCAAGAGTAATCCTATTTTACAGCGTTTGCGTTCTATAAAAGAAAGTGAAGAATTGGATTTAATACAACAAGCTTGTAACATTACTGAATTGGGATACCGAAGATTATTATCTTATGTAAAACCTAATGTTACTGAATATGAAATTGAGGCGGAATTAATTCATGAATTCGTACGAAATCGTTCGAAAGGTTTTGCTTACACACCAATTATCGCTTCTGGAAACAACGCTAACGTATTGCATTATATTGAAAACAATCAACAATGTAAATCGGGTGATTTAATCTTATTGGATGTTGGGGCAGAATATGCCAATTATTCAAGCGATATGACTCGAATGATTCCTGTTTCAGGTCGTTTTTCAGATCGACAAAAAGAAGTGTACAATGCGGTTTTACGAGTAAAAAACGAAGCAACCAAAATGCTCGTTCCAGGTACTTTGTGGAAACAATATCATGTTGAAGTTGGGAAAATTATGACTTCGGAATTGCTTGGTTTGGGATTAATTGACAAAGCTGACATTCAAAATGAAAATCCAGATTGGCCAGCTTATAAAAAATACTTTATGCACGGAACGTCGCATCACATGGGTTTAGATACGCATGACTATGGATTATTACACGAACCTATGCAAGCCAATATGGTGTTTACTGTAGAACCTGGGATTTATATTCCCGCGGAAGGATTTGGGATTCGTATCGAAGATGATATGGTAATTCAAGAAAAAGGAGCTGCATTCAACTTGATGCGAAACATTCCGATTGAAGTGGAGGAAATTGAAAATTTGATGAATTCTTAGTTTAGAGAAAAGATAATAGAAGATAGACGGCTCACGGAAGTGGGTCGTTTTTTTTTATTTAACAATTAATATAATGTTTTGGATCTTAAAGCTAAATCAAACAGAGTTCTTTACATTAATCTTTTACACAACGGATAGCTAATCCATAAGGAGGATGATAATTATTTTCTTTTCCCATATTTGGATGATTATAACCAATTTGATAATTCCATGGATGAATTTCTCCGTTTTTTGTATAAGAGATTGTTGGAGTCCAAAAATAAGCTCCTTGTCTGTCCCCATCATAAGTAACAACATGATTTCTTACTCCAGAAGGTAATGCAGAAAAGCCTGAACTGTTTGTGTTATCACATCTTGAATCCTTTTCCCAAACACAAGTTGCTTTCATATTATCCCCAGCATTAGTTAGTCCTAAAAAATTATTAAGTTCGTCCCAATCTTTTACGTCGGCAATATGCCAGCCTTTTGGTGCTAATATGCCTTTTTTTACTGCATACCAATTGTAAAGTTTCCCATATATAATATCATTATTTACATCTCCATTGTAATTTGAACTTGCTCCTAAAATGTTCCTCTGCCATTCTTCATGATTTAGATTGTTTGGTATATCTGAACTATCAATAAACTTACTTCCTCTAAAATTTTGTTTCATCCAAACTTGTTCTCCAATTTGAATCGTATCATATATATGAGCATTAGCATCTATTGGCCTTTTATCTAATTCAATTGGTTTTTTCTTCTCGCAAGAAATTTCTATAAACAACAATGCAAACAAAAACGCAATCTTTATTGATTTTTTAATTTTTGATTTCATACTATTTGATATTTGATTAAACAATTGAAAATTAAACCACTAATGTATAAAAATAAGATATAGGTTTTATAATTTCGAATTGAATCTCAAGTTATTTCAAAAATAAAAATCATAATTTTGCCTCTGAATTCTGAAATGAAAAAAGTGACTAAAAACATCCTCTACAAAAAAACCTTCATTTCCTTCACCGAAACAGGCAAAGGCGGCGTAATTGTCTTGCTTCACGGTTTTTTAGAAAACCAAACGATGTGGAATGAATTCTTGCCTGAAATATCTAAAAGAAACCGAGTTATTACGATTGATTTATTAGGTCACGGAGCAACGGAATGTTTGGGATATGTGCATACTATGGAAGATCAGGCAGACATGTTGCATCATGTACTATTGGAATTGAAAATACGGAAAGCAATTTTAATTGGACATTCGATGGGTGGCTATGTTGCTTTGGCTTTTGCGGAATTGTTTCCTGAATTTATGAAAGGTTTGGTATTGATGAATTCGACTTCGAGAGCCGATAGTGAAGAACGTAAAACAAATCGAGATCGAGCAATCAAAGCAGTTAAAAAAGACTATTCAACTTTTGTTAGGCTTTCAATTGCTAATTTATTTAGTGAAGATAATAGATTGAAGTTGACTCACGAAATAGAATTGGTGAAGCTAGAAGCTTTAAAAACTCCATTACAAGGTATTGTTGCTGCCTTAGAGGGAATGAAAATCAGAAAAGACAGAGAAGTTGTATTGCATTTAACTTCTTATCCTAAATTACTCATCTTAGGTAAAAAAGATGGTGTGTTGAATTATCAGGAAAATAGCTCTCAAATAGAGAATACGAATGCTAGTTTGATTTCTTTTCCAGATGGGCATATGAGTACTATTGAAAACAGAGAGGGTACTTTAAATGCAATTTTAGAATTTATCAAAAAATCTAAGCTTCATTAATTATATCTTTTCTTTAAAAGGAATTTGAGGATCTACTATTTCTTTTAATAATATTACGATTTGTTCTATAAAACCTCCAAGAATTTCTTGATTAATAGTTGTCACAACTTCATTATCATTTTTAAAACTAAATGGTAAAAAGCCGGATTTTAAATTTTTAAAGGAAATAATTCCAGCTTCAATCGGCTTGTCATTCGCTTCTTTTTGATACATATAGGCATAGGCCAATACTTGAATAATTTTGTCGTTTTTAATATCTTCTGTAAGCCCAATCCATGTTTTCAAACCAACGTTTTGTTTTTCAACTCTTCCGGTTTTATAATCGATAATTCGTATTGTATTGTTTCGTTCCTCAATACGATCTACGTTGCCTTTAATTAAAATAGGAAAGGGTAAATCTGAATGTTCGAGCATGTTTTCAAACGTTGTTTCTAATGCCAATATTTTAATAGTATCGCCTGCTTTTAATCTTTCTAATTCTAAATTAATAAAATTAAAAACATGTCGTTTTGCTACTTCAAAAGCCAATAAGTTACGTCCTTTTTTAATTTCTCCTTCTTTATAAACTAATTTAAATTGATGTAAAACCTCATCCTCTAGTTGTTTCAAACATGATTGTAGATGGAAGTCACTTAAATATTTCCCAACAAAAGGTAAATAAAGGACTTTCAATGTTTCGTGAATAATAGTACCTAGTGTATTCACAGCTATTGTTTCTTCAACTTCCTCAACCTCTCGAATATGCAGGATCTTTTGAAAATAAAAATCCATTGGATTTCGAATATAACTTGTTAATGCAGAAGGCGAAAATCCTTTTGTAGCCATTTCTTGTAAACGCAACATAACAGATTCTGATTTTGGAATAACTTTAGGCTGATATACAATTTCTGGCAAAACGGCATTGTATATTTCATGAGAAACGATGTGTTTCGTTTGTTTTTCTATTTCTAATTGAGTTATAAATCGGCTTTTTTCACCTGCATCTAATCCTTCGCTTTCTGTATTATAGATTAAATAAATGTTTTTAGCTCTTAGTAAAAGGTGATAAAAATGATACGTATAAATCGCATCCTTTTCTTTAAAAGTCGGTAAACCATATTCTCTTTTTACATCATAAGGTATAAAAGAATTGTATGTCTTGCCAGCAGGGAATTTGCCTTCATTCATAGAGGTAATAATCACCGTTTCAAAGTCCAAAACACGACTCTCTAACACACCCATTATTTGCAAACCATTAAGAGGTTCACCTTCAAAGGAAACTTCGGCTAAATCGATGATTTGTTTATAAATTGAATATAAGGTAGTTATAGAATTAATGTTTTTATATTGCAGTGAATAATTAATAAGTTTATTAATAGTTTTAAAAATAGAATAAAGAAAAGCTTTTGCGATCTTTTCTTCTTCATTATCATTATTCAAAAAGTTTTTAATCGCATGTAAAAGACTTGAAACATTTTCCAAAACTAAACTTACCTCAATGTCCCATTTATCAAATAACAGATGAAACAATGTGTTATGGTCATTCTGTAATTCAAATAATTTATGATGAGAAATAAATGTATAATTGTTTTTATTAATTCTGGATACTAATTCATTACCATTTATGTAAGGTTCTATTAAAGGATGTGTTAGAATATCAAGGATGTCTTTGTAGTAAAAAACATAGCTTTTATCGCTTCTAGATAGGGCATTGGAATGTAATTTGAATAATTTTGCCACTAATATTTGTGCTGGATTATTTTTACTTGAGTAACCCATAGTAATATTTAAACTTCCTACACTATTGGGTAAAGAATAAAGCAATGGCACTAATATATTTTCTTCTCCAAGAATTATAGCGGTACTATTAAAATCTTCATCTGGATTTGCTATTTTTTTATTGTCTATAATACTTCCTGTTATTTTAGCTTGTCCAACTGACTTTGGAGTTCCTATTATTTGAATGTTTTTTGGTTCAGAAAATTCATTCGATATCCATTCAAAAGGGTTGGATTTATAATAGCTCCAAGTGTTTTTATATTTTCTTAAAAACAATCCTGCGTCATGAGAGGTGTCATTCATAAAAGCTTCATCACCATCCCAATATATTTTTGCTTGTTTTGAAATTAATAATTGCTCAATGATTTTTTCTTCTGCCGTGTTTAAAGCATTAAATCCTGCAAACACTATTTTTTTATCTTGAATTAAAGTAATGTATTCATTAAGATTATTAACCGCTTCTCTATAAATCATCCCTTGATATCCTTTGCCTTTTTTATATAAATAACAATAAAAGTTAGCATAATATTCTGGTAGTAATTTCCAAAATTCTAAATGTTTTTGAATAAGAGTAGTTTTAGGTTCTGCATCTAAAGACCAATGTTCTATTTCTTTTATATTGTCTAAATATTTAAGAATTTTATTTGGCTCTAATAAATAGCGGTCAATCTCATTAAAATCCTGTAATAATGTTTTTGCCCAATTGGCAAATAATTCAAATGTTTGTTGTTGAGATTTTTCTGTTATCGATAAATATACTTCATAGAATTCGAACATTAATTCTATAGGATCTATCACACGAAGATTTGAAATGTTTTGAACAAACTCTTCTATACTTAGTATTTCAGGAGAAAAAACGGCTTTGTCAATTTGTTTTTTTAATGCATCAATTAAAAAAGTCTTAGCTCGTTTATTTGGAAGAATTATTATAGTATTTGACAATGAATCACTATAATTCTTAATTACAATTTCAGCAATTTTGTCAAGAAATGTAGATTGTTTCATTGTATAAAAATAAAAAAACGCCCCGATAAATCGAGGCGTTTTTGAAAATATTTTAGAATGTATTAGTTAACCAATTTAACTTCAACTCTTCTATTGTTAGCTTTACCTGCTTTAGTTTTGTTATTGTCAATTGGTTTTGTTTCACCAAATCCAGTAGAAGACAATCTAGAAGCATTAATACCATTTTCAACTAAATAGTTTTTAACTGCTGAAGCTCTATTTTCAGATAATGTTTGATTAGATGCATCTTTACCATCACTATCTGTATGACCTTCAATACTAAAATTAGAATCTGGGTATTCTTTCAATATTGAAGTTATAGCTTGCAATACTGGATAAGTTTGTTTCTGGAATGTAGATTTAGCAGTATCAAACAAAATTGTTTTAGCATAATCATTTAATTTTTTAATTACTTCAGTGGTTGGTGCAGCAACTACCGGACAACCATTATTTGAAGCAGGACCTTTAACATCTACACATTTATCGTCTTTGTCTAAAACTCCATCTCCGTCTGTATCTGGCCAAGGGCAACCGCCATTTTCTTTTGGTCCTTTAACTTGAGGACATTTATCTGATTTATCAGCAACACCATCTCCGTCAGCATCTGGACAACCATTTAATGATTTTAGACCTGCAACTTCAGGACATGCATCATCTTTATCTGCAATTCCATCAGCATCTGTATCAGGACAACCTTGGAATTCAGCTAAACCTGGTACATCTGGACAAGTATCGCTACCGTCAATAATTCCATCTCCATCTGTATCTGGACATCCTTTAAATTGTTTTAATCCTGCAACTTCAGGACATGCATCATCTTTGTCATATACTCCATCTCCGTCAGTGTCTTTTCCACCAAATTTGAAAGTCAAACCAGCGAAATGTTGCATGTGTGAAGGAACATTTTGTTCTGGAATTCTTGAATCATCATCAAATGAATATTTGTAAGTAGATTGAAAAGACAATCCAACCATCTCCGTAAACCAAAATGTTAATCCAAAACCTCCGTTTGCAGTTCCATAACTTGCTTTACCCATAGAAGTATAACCTCCACCTACATGAACAGAAGGATCTATAACTTTCCAACCAAACATATTTGCAAAACTATATTTAATAACCCCATCTGCTGCATAGTAGCTTAAATCTCCTGGGTTAATTACTGGATAATCCCCTGGAATAGTAACTCTAGGCTCAACCCATCTTTTAATTCTGTTTACCGAACCAGTAATTCCGAATGAAAAATTTCCGCCAACATTTCTTGAAACATTAATGTAAGAAACAGAAGGAAGAATATTCCAGTTGTCATTTACATTAAAATACTGGGAAAATTGATCTTCCATTTTTGTAGCTGCACTAACACGAGTGTCTACGGCATTCGTTCCAAAGGAAATAGCCCATGGATTGTTACTATCTTGTGCTTGTGAACTCAGTCCAATAAACATTACCACAGCAGCAAATAATTTGTTAAGATGTTTCATACTTAAATTTTGTTAGATTACAATATTTTGTAAGGCAAAAGTAATACCTAATTTTATAACTACAAAATGAAATGTTAAAAAAAACTTACTAAAAGCTTAATGAAGTGATATTTATATCACATTTAACATTTTACCCACTTCTATAAACGCTAAAATAGCTTTATCTATATACTCTTTTGAATGAGCTGCTGAAAGTTGCACTCTGATTCTAGCTTTATCCTTTGGAACTACGGGAAAGAAAAATCCAATAACATATATGCCTCTTTTTAAAAGTTCATTTGCCATAGTTTGTGATAATTTAGCATCATATAACATTACCGGAACAATTGCAGAATCCCCATCAATAATATCAAATCCGGCTTTTTTAATTT
Source organism: Flavobacterium sp. (assembly GCA_043783565.1). Taxonomy (GTDB): domain Bacteria; phylum Bacteroidota; class Bacteroidia; order Flavobacteriales; family Flavobacteriaceae; genus Flavobacterium. The sequence goes on from JAYVZG010000042.1 coordinate 114,983, forward strand.
CTTCTTTAAAATAGTTAGTATTCCATTCTAATCGATCTCTTAAAGAATTGTCTTTTTCTAATAATTCAAAGACTTTAATTGAAGCACCAACTATTGATGGAGCTAATGAATTCGAAAATAAATACGGACGAGAACGTTGCCTCAAAATTTCAATAATTTCTCTTTTAGCAGTTGTATATCCACCCATGGCTCCTCCTAATGCTTTTCCAAGCGTGCCTGTAATGATGTCTACTCGTCCCATTACATTCTTAGCTTCTAAAGTTCCTTTTCCAGTTGCTCCTATAAATCCAGCAGCATGACATTCATCTACCATAACCATTGCATCATATTTGTCCGCTAAATCACATATTTTATCTAATGGAGCTACAATACCATCCATAGAAAACACTCCGTCAGTAACAATTATCTTAAAACGTGCTCCGTTATTGTTTGCTAAGATTAATTGTTGTTCTAAATCCTCCATATTACTGTTTTCATAACGATATCTTACCGCTTTACACAATCTAACACCATCTATAATAGAAGCGTGGTTTAAACTATCAGAAATTATTGCGTCATTTTCGTTTAGCAATGGTTCGAAAACTCCTCCGTTAGCATCAAAAGCTGCTGCGTATAAAATTGTATCTTCAGTTCCATAAAATTCAGCTATTTTTTTTTCAAGTGTTTTATGAATGTCTTGTGTGCCACATATAAATCGGACAGATGACATTCCAAATCCATGTGAATCTAGAGTATCTTTAGCTGCTTGAATCACTTCAGGATGAGAAGATAATCCCAGATAATTATTTGCACAGAAATTAAGTACTGTTTCTCCGCTTTCAATTTTTATTTCTGACCCTTGGGGTGATGTAATAATTCTTTCTTTTTTAAAAATCCCATTGTTTTCAATAGTTTCTAATTCGGTTCGTAGGTGTTCTTTAATTTTTCCGTACATTTTTTTTAATTTTAAGTATTTACAATTCAACAATTTTAATTTTATCCCCTATATAAACCAATGTTTTTTTAGTAATCTTAAATTTCATTTTTTCTAAAACATTTTGATAATTTTCAATTTGAGATTTATATTTTTCTTGAGGCAAACCCGTCTTATAATCTAAAAGTAAAACTTCATTTTTTAGTGTAATTACAATTCGATCAGGTTTAATTGATTTTTCTCCTTTTTGAAGTATTGTTTTTTCGTTATAAACTTTGTTCTCTTTTAAAAAATAGGGCTCTAATTCTTTATGGTATACTATTTCAAGAATTGTATCACAAACTGCCTTTTTTTGATTTAATGAAATCAACCCTAATTCTATTGCATAAGAAATTGCGATATTTACATCTTCTTTAGTATTTATATATGATAATATTTCATGTATAATATTCCCGTATTCAATAGCTTCTTGTTGATGTGAATCCCACAAAAGCGATTCTTTTTGTGCAATTTTAATGTTTTTTATATTAAATCTTTGAGCAACCTGAAGTATACTTTTTGAATTGTTCTGATATTCATTTGACTTAGATAATTTTTCGAAAGTTCCAAATTCATATTTTAAATTCGATGAGTTAAAAATACTTTTATTAATTAAATAGTTAATAAAAAATGACGCCATATTAAATGGATACTCTCCATCTTTTTTAGGTTGTATTGCATTAGAAATAATATAAAGTTGTTCTTCAGCACGAGTTAATGCAACATAAAGAATGTTTATATTGTCTAATAATTCTTCTTGTTTTTGTTGATTATACGTATGTAAAGCATTTTCTCCAAATCCTGTAATTGCTTTACTGTTTTCAACTAGAACTTTAGTTAACCCAAAATCTGTTTCATTCGAATTTAACCAAATTTTGTCTTTTGGCTTTCTTTCATAATCTTCTTCAGCAAAAGGAAAGATAACTACTGGAAATTCTAACCCTTTTGATTTATGAATTGTAAGGATTTTAATTGCATTATTTCCTTCAGGTGAAGGAATGCTATATTTATCTGAATTTGATTCCCAAAACGCTAAAAAATCGGAAACTCCAGCTTGTTTATGGTAATCTCTTTCTAAAATAATGTCTAAAAAATATTGGATATAAGCATGATTGTGATTTTGTTTAATGAATAGTTTCGTTATTAGTTCAACTGCCTCATACAAAGACTTTTTTCTCAGATCGTTAAATTTAATTGATATGTCAAATTTAACTAACCAGTCTTCAAAATCGTTTTCGTTTAGTATTTTAATTCCATCAGAAATAATATCATTAGGATCCTTTATTTCATTTTGTGTTCCGGCTAAAAATAAAAGAAAATTTGCCTTTGATTCTATATCCGATTTATTCTTTATATATTTTAGAACATTGATGATGAATTGAACTTCAGTAGCGTTTTGTATCAATAAAGTTTCAGAGGAAATTATTGGGATATTTTTCTCTGTTAAATAATTTGCAATTAGAATTCCTTGACTTCTTTTTCTTGTAAGTATAGCAATGTCTTTAAATTGAAATCCTTTTGAAATGATTTCATCTATTTTTTGAAATGTAACTCTACAATAACAATCGTTTTTATCTAATTCAATTTCAAAATCCAAAGATTCTTTTGTTTCTTCATGCACATCTAAAAAAGTGAGATTAACGTAACCTCCAACTCTTAGATTATGCAATTGATGACTATGGTTTTGATATAAATCTTTGTAATCTAAATCGTCAAATTTTTCTGATAATAAATTAAATAAATCATTATTAAAATCTATAATTTCAGAATAGCTTCTATAATTAGTGTCTAAATGAAAAAGTTGTTTGTCAGGATTCTGAAAAGGATTTACTTCTTTACTCAAAGCAATAAATTGTTCTGCTTTACCTCCACGCCATCTATAAATAGATTGCTTTGGATCTCCAACAATCATTAAAGTCCCTTTTTCTCCTGTTTCAAACTCACTAGATAAAGCATTGTCTATTAATGGAATTAAATTTTTCCATTGCAATTCCGAAGTATCTTGAAATTCATCAATAAAAAAATGATGGTATCGTTCACCAAGTCTCTCATAAATGAATGGCGCTGGTTGATCATGAATTTGATTGTAAATAAGTGTATTAAATTCTGCAATAGAAAGTAAATTTTGTTCTTTTTGAATTTTAATTAATTCGTTACTTACGGTGTTTAAAAGTGATAATGGAGTAATGTTTTTAAGAAATGCTTTATAAAAATCTATTTCCTCAAATTTCAAATAGATTTCTTTTAACGTTAATAGTAATTCGGGAATAATAGATTCTATTGCTACTCTATCAACTGCCGATTTATTAATACTAAAGTCTTCTTCTTTAGTAAATTTTTTATTTTTAGGATTGTATTTTCCGTCTCTAATACTTGCTAAATGATTTGGAAACGTTGCTCTTGAAAATGATTTAATATCTATTTTATTTGTACTTATTAAATCTATTGCAGATTTTGCAGATTTTTGATTTTGGACTTCTAAATTTTTAGCTGCCTTTATTATTTTATTTTTTATTTCTATAAAATCTGGAATAGTTTTAGAATTAAGTAATGAGATTTCTTTTCTATTATTTTCACTGAAAATTAATTTACTTATTTCAAAAATCTCCCTTGAAATATCCCAAGATTTATCATCATCTGTTTTTTCTATCGTAAAATCAACTAATAAATTAGTAAGTTGCGAATCTTCACCTGCTTTAGCAATTATTGCATCTATCGCTTCATTTAATAATTGATCTGTATCTAAAGTGACCTCAAATATAATCGGTAAATTTAAATCATGAGCAAATGCTCTAATTACTTTATGAGTAAATTTATCAATCGTTAATATGTCAAAAGCTGCATAATTATGAATCATGTGCTTTATAATAATTTTTGCTTTTATTTTTATTTTAGAAACCGAAAGCTGCGTGTCGAGTGCTATATCATTCAATAACTCAATTGCTTTTTCGTTAGTATTTTCTTTCGAAAACTCAAATAAATTATCAACAATGCGGCTCTTCATTTCATGCACAGCTTTGTTTGTAAATGTGATAGCTAGAATATTTCTATAGGCATCGTTCCTTTTCGAAGTTAGAACAATTTTAAGGTATTCTTTTACAAGTGTATAGGTTTTTCCCGAACCAGCAGAAGCATCATAAATAGAAAAAGAAGGGTTTTGTATCTTATTAAGAATCTCCATTTTTTGTATACTGGTTTTGATAATTTATAAAATAAATTTATTATACTATCCTTTTAAATTAAACTTAAGTATTATTCAATTCCAAAGTTAAATGTTTAATTTTGAATAAAATTTTTATAAATCTTTAAAATTATATATTATGGCTTTTGAATTACCACAATTACCTTATAATTATGATGCTCTAGAGCCTCATATAGATGCTCGAACAATGGAGATTCACCACTCTAAACATCATAATGCCTATACAACCAATTTGAATGCAGCAATCAACGGAACGGAACTACAAGGTAAAACCATTGAAAACATTTTAATAAACTTAGACATGAAAAATGCTGCCGTTAGAAATAATGGAGGTGGTTTTTATAATCATAATTTATTTTGGACAGTTATGTCTCCAAATGGTGGTGGACTACCGTCAGGAGATTTATTAAATGCTATTGAAAATGATTTTGGAAATTATGATGAATTTAAAGCCCGATTTTCTAAAGCTGGAACAACACAGTTCGGTTCTGGTTGGGCTTGGCTTTGTGTACATAAAGGTGGCAAGTTAGATGTATGTGGAACTCCAAATCAAGACAATCCATTGATGCCAAATGTTGGTTGTGGCGGAACACCTATATTAGGAATGGATGTATGGGAACATGCTTATTACTTACATTATCAAAACAGACGTCCAGATTATATCGAAGCTTTTTTCAATGTTATCAATTGGACAGAAGTGTCTAGACGATATGCTTTAGAAAAATAAATATTAAATATAAAAGTAAAAGACCAGTTTCAAAAATATTGAAACTGGTCTTTTACTTTTATATACTTAACTAAAATAAAAAAGGTGAAATTTCTTTCACCCTTTTTGCCCCAAATCTACCATAAGCTTAAACCTACTAAATTATGGTACTGTAAATCTATGCTCTATTTGTAACAAAAAGATTACGAAAGTCTAAATTAATTGGAATGATAGGCAAATAAGAGTATATATACCTTTTACATGGGGTTAATGGAATTATTGTAAAATAAAAAAGGTGAAATTTCTTTCACCCTTTTTGCCCCAAATCTACCATAAACTTAACCTACTAATGCTATGGTTTACCAAAAGTATAGTGATACATTGTTATTAACAAACTTTTTAGATGAACTACACCAAAACTCGATAAAGTGTTAACAAAACGCTATTTTTAGTAGGCTCTAGCGTCTTTACCTTCGTAAAAATTCATAAATGCTTTGTTAACAACTCTATTTCCTCCTGGAGTTGGATAACTTCCTGTAAAATACCAATCCCCTAAATTCTTAGGACATGCGTTGTGAAGATTTTCAATGGATTGAAATATGATTTTTACTTCAGCTTTGATATCTGATGAACTTAACATAAAAGCAATTTTATCAGATATTTCTTGTGGATGAAATGGCTTATATATTTCTGTGACAAAATTAATTGCCTCTACATCCTTTATGTTTTCATGTGATTTGCATTTTTTGTAAACTTCCTCTATAATGTGATAAAGGTTTTTTTCTTTTAAAAGTTCTAATGTTGCTCTAAAAGCTATTAAACCTTCCAGTTTTGCCATATCAATACCGTAACAATCAGGATAACGAATCTGAGGAGCGGAGGAAACGATTACAATTCGTTTAGGTTTTAGTCGATCCATCATTTTAAGAATACTCATTTTAAGAGTTGTGCCTCTAACAATGCTATCGTCAATAATCACCAAGTTATCCGTGTGTTTTATAACTCCATAAGTAACGTCATACACATGTGCAACAAGATCATCTCTACTACTGTCTTCGGTAATGAATGTTCTTAATTTAGCGTCTTTAATTGCGATTTTTTCTGTTCGTATTTTAACCGATAATATTTCTTCTAACTTTTCCTTAGTCAATGTTTTCCTATTATCTAGAATGTATTTATTTTTTCTTTGATTTAAAAAATCTTGTGCAGCTTCAATCATTCCATAAAAAGAGGTTTCAGCTGTATTAGGAATATAAGAAAAAACGGTGTTATCAGTGTCGTTTTCTATTGCAGTAAGAACAGCAGGTAAAATTAACTTTCCTAAGTTCTTTCTTTCTTGATAGATTTCTGCATCACTCCCTCTTGAAAAATAAATTCTTTCAAAAGAACAGGCTTTTTTTATTGTAGCAGGAATAATTACTTCTTCGGTTAACACTCCATTTTTTTTAATTATCAAGGCTTTTCCTGGTTGCAATTCTTGAACTTTATCAAAATCAACATTAAAAACAGTTTGAATTACAGGCCTTTCTGAAGCGACTACAACTATTTCATCGTCTTCATAAAAATAAACAGGTCTAATTCCTGCTGGATCACGAAAAACAAAAGCATCTCCATGTCCAAATAGTCCTGCCATCGCATACCCTCCGTCCCAACCTCGGGAAGCTTTTTTAAGAATTTTTGCAATATCCAAACGTTCAGCAATAATAGGGGAAGCTTCTCTTTTGGATAGCCCATTATTCTTGCAATCCTGATACAACTCTGTCACTTCTTCATCTAAAAAATGACCTATTTTTTCCATAACTGTTACCGTATCAGTCATTTCTTTTGGATGTTGCCCTAATTCAATTAAACTATTGAAAAGTTCTTTAACATTAGTCATGTTGAAATTTCCAGCAACAATTAGATTTCGATGCATCCAATTATTTTGACGCAAAAATGGGTGAACACTTTCGATGCTGTTTTTACCATAGGTTCCATACCGAACATGTCCTAAAAACAATTCGCCGATATACGGAATATTTTCTTTCTGTAAAGCTACATTATCTTGATATTCCGGATGTGATGTCAACTCTTCATTAATCCTCTCGTTAATTTGTGCAAAAACATCCTGAATGGCTTGGTTTTTATTTGACCGTACACGGCTAATATAACGTTCGCCGGGTTCTACGTCTAATTTTATCGAGGCAAAGCCAGCACCATCTTGACCACGGTTGTGTTGCTTTTCCATCAGCAAATACATTTTTTGTATGCCGTAGAAAGCCGAGCCGTATTTTTCTTTATAGTATTCTAACGGTTTTTTTAATCGTAAAAGTGCAATTCCACATTCGTGTTTTATGGCGTCACTCATAGTAGTTGTGATGTTTAAGCTGAACTTGTTTCAGCTTCTGTTTGTATGTATTGTTATTGTAAATAAAAATGCCCCGAGAATTCGAGGCATAAATTTATGATAATTCTATATCAAATTGTGTTAACGCTTTGAATTGTTTTAGGCGCTTATTTACTTCTTCTTTTTTCAGTTCCACCATTCTCTCTGTTCCGAATTTCTCAACGCAGAACGAAGCCAAGTTAGACCCTTGAATAATAGCTGTTTTCATAGTTTCAAAAGAAACATCTCCTTGTTGAGTAATGAATCCTGCAAATCCGCCAGCAAAAGTATCTCCAGCTCCTGTTGGATCAAATACATCAGCCAAAGGCAATGCTGGAGCAAAGAATATATGTTCGTCATGGAAAATCAAAGCACCGTGCTCTCCTTTTTTAATCACTACGTATTTTGGACCCATAGTGTGAATCTTAGTAGCCGCTTTTACTAAAGAATATTCTCCTGATAACTGACGTGCTTCTTCATCATTAATTGTAATAACGTCGACACGTTTGATTACGTCTAATAATTCTGGCAAAGCACAATCCATCCAGAAGTTCATGGTATCTAAAACAACCAGTTTTGGTTTTTTTGTCATTTGGTTCAAAACTCCTGTTTGCACAATAGGATGCAAGTTTCCTAACATCACTACGTCAGCATCTTTAAAGTTTTCAGGAACAATCGGATTGAAATCGGCCAACACGTTTAATTCGGTAGCTAAGGTATCTCTTGAGTTCATATCGTTGTGGTAACGCCCGCTCCAAAAGAAGGTTTTACCTCCTTTCACTACTTCAAGACCTGAAATATCGATGTTTCTCGAAGTCAATAAATCTAAATATTCCTGTGGAAAATCATCACCTACCACCGAAACGATAGCCGATTGCAAGTTAAAATGCGAAGCCGAAAGACCGATAAATGTCCCTGCTCCACCTAAAATTTTATCTGTTTTGCCGAATGGCGTTTCAATAGCGTCGAAAGCAACCGTTCCAACAATCAATAATTTATTCATCTGATAGGTTTGAAATTAAGGGTCAAAGGTAGTTCATAACTTTGAAAGTTACAAAACGGAAAAAACAATGTTTTTACAAAAGTTTCGCTTCTTCTTTTTCATAAAAAACATCAATTGAAAGTACCTTTAGTTGTGATGCCATGACGGCCAATTCGTCACATCTTTCATTTTGACGATGGTTGTTATGTCCTTTAATCCATTTAAAATCAACTTGATGCTGACGGTAAATCTTGAGGAAACGTTGCCATAAATCCGGATTCTTCTTTCCAGCATATCCCTTTTTCTCCCAACCGAAAACCCACTTTTTTTCTACAGAATCCACTACATATTTAGAATCAGAAACAATGAGAACTTTCGTATTTGAATTTTTCAATTTCTCCAAACCTACAATTACCGCCAACAACTCCATTCGATTGTTGGTAGTTAATCGAAATCCTTCGAAGAATTCTCTTTGATAAGGCTTGTCAACCCATTCCATCACAACGCCATAGCCACCATGGCCAGGGTTTCCTTTAGCAGCACCATCGGTGTAAATATGTACTTGATGAGACATTTGGATTGTTAGATTTTTGGATTATTAGACTTTAAGATTTTTTCTATAATTCTTGGGAAATAATGCTGTTCGAGTTGATGGATTTTTTCTGCTATTGCTTCTGGAGTGTTACAGTCTTCTATCGTTATTGAATGCTGAAAGATAATATTACCCTGATCATAATGCTCATTGACATTATGAATAGTGATTCCCGTTTCAGATTCTTTATTCTCTAAAACTGCTGTGTGAACTTTCATACCATACATCCCTTTTCCTCCATATTTAGGAAGTAAAGCTGGATGAATGTTTATAATTTGATTCGGATACTTTTCAATAATTGAAGTCGGGAATTGAAGTAAAAATCCTGCTAAAACAATTAAATCTGGCTTGTATTCATATAATTTCTGTAAAACTATATTGTTATTAAAGTCTTCTTTTGAAAAAACAACTACAGGAACATGAAACTTAATAGCTCGATCAATAACTTTTGCGTTGGGATTGTTACAAAAAACACTCACCACCTTAGCAATTGGGTTTTGATTAAAATAGAATAGTATATTTTCTACATTAGTACCCGAACCGGAAGCAAACAGCACAATGTTTTTCATATTGTTCTTTAAATACATCACAAAAAAAAGAATAATAAATGATAAAAAAAGGTTTTAAAGGTTCTTTATGAAATTATTTTTTATATTCGTGTGCACATTTATTAACTAAATCGTGGATTTAAAATAAAGTTTTTTATTTTTGCCATCAAATTAAATACTAAAATTAAAGATTATGTCAGACATTGCATCAAGAGTTAAAGCGATTATCGTAGACAAATTAGGCGTTGACGAAAACGAAGTTGTAACAGAAGCTAGCTTCACAAATGATTTAGGAGCAGATTCATTAGATACTGTTGAGCTTATTATGGAGTTCGAAAAAGAATTTGATATTCAAATTCCAGACGACCAAGCAGAAAACATCGCTACTGTTGGTCAAGCTATTTCTTACATCGAAGAAGCTAAAAAATAATAACCAATTCACCCGTAAATTTATTTTTTACGGGTGTTATTGTTTTTTAATGTAAATTAATGGTTGAATTTCAATCATAAAGATATTTAATACCCATGTCTCTTTTATGATATTCATACATGAAGAAATATTTGGGTATTCTTTGTTTAAAATCAAAACAACAAAAATAATATTATGGTGTTAAAACGAGTTGTAGTAACAGGTTTAGGCGCACTTACCCCAATCGGAAATAACATTCAAGAATATTGGGATGCTCTTGTAAGTGGTAGAAGCGGTGCTGCTCCTATTACGTATTATGATACCGAAAAACATAAGACAAAATTTGCATGCGAAGTAAAAAACTTCAATATTGAAGATTTTATGGACCGCAAAGAAGCCCGTAGAATGGATAAGTTTGCTCAGTATGCTGTTGCAGCAAGCGAAGAAGCTATTCAAGATGCTGGAATAACTGCAGATAATGTCAACAAACATAGAGTTGGAGTAATTTGGGGTGCAGGAATTGGTGGTTTAGAAACTTTTCAAGAAGAAGTGATGAGCTATGCCAAAGGAGATGGAACCCCAAGATTCAATCCTTTTTTTATTCCTAAAATGATTGCCGATATTGCTCCTGCACATATTTCAATGAGAAATGGATTTATGGGTCCTAATTATACTACCGTTTCAGCTTGTGCTTCTTCGGCAAATGCCTTAATTGATGCCTTTAATTACATTCGATTAGGAATGTGTGATGTCATAATTTCTGGTGGTTCTGAAGCAGCTGTTACGATTGCGGGCATGGGAGGTTTTAATTCAATGCAAGCTTTATCAACAAGAAATGAAAGTCCAGAAACTGCTTCAAGACCTTTTGACGCAACTCGTGATGGATTCGTTCTCGGAGAAGGTGCTGGTGCATTAGTTCTAGAAGAATACGAACACGCTAAAGCTCGTGGTGCTAAAATATATTGTGAAGTTGGTGGAGGTGGAATGTCTTCAGATGCCTATCATTTAACTGCTCCGCATCCAGATGGAATTGGTGTTATAGCCGTAATGGAAAATACTTTGCGTGACGCTGGAATGAAACCAGAACAAGTAGATCATATTAATACGCACGGAACTTCTACTCCATTAGGAGATGTTGCGGAATTGAAAGCAATTAGTGCTGTCTTTGGAAGTCATGCTAAAAATATCAATATCAATTCTACCAAATCAATGACGGGGCATTTGCTTGGAGCTGCTGGAGCCATTGAAGCAATAGCATCCATATTGTCAATGAAACATGGAATTGTTCCTCCTACAATCAATCATACAGTTGTCGACGAAAACATAGATCCGAGTTTAAACTTAACTTTGAATATAGCTCAAAAAAGAGACGTAAAAGTAGCTATGAGTAACACTTTTGGATTTGGAGGTCATAATGCTTGTGTTCTTTTCAAAAAACTTGAAAATTAATTTTGAAAAATATTATTCAAAAACTATTTAAAAACTCCCGTTCTAATGAAGACGGGATTTTTTTTACTGCACTTGAAAAAATATTAGGTTTTAAACCTACTGATATTGCTATTTATAAAAAAGCATTTACCCATCGTTCCTCCAATAAATTGGATTCTAAAGGAAATGCAATCAACTACGAACGCCTTGAATTTTTAGGAGACGCCATGTTAAGTGCTGTAATTGCAGCACATTTATTCAATAAAGCGCCTGCAGGAGATGAAGGATATTTAACAAAAATGCGGTCTAAAATTGTAAGCCGAGAACATTTAAATGAACTAGGACGTGATTTTAATTTGATTAAATTCATCGAAAGTAAAGTTCCAACTACTCATTTTGGGGAAAACATACATGGAAATGTATTTGAAGCTTTAATTGGAGCTATCTATTTGGATTTGGGATATGATTATTGTGAGAAATTCATTCAAACAAGAGTAATCCTCCCTTATGTTGACATTGCAAAGTTAGAAGGCAAGGTAATTAGTTATAAAAGCCTCGTTATAGAATGGTGTCAAAAAGAAAAAAAATCGTTTCATTATGACGTTTTTGAAGATAACGGAATAACTGGCGAGCGATTGTTTGGTGTAAAATTAAGTATCGATAATAAAGTAATTGCTAAAGCAAGAGCAACTTCAAAAAAGAAAGCGGAAGAAAAAGCATCTCAAAGAACTTACTTCGCTCTTCAAAACAAAATAGATTCCAAATAAAAATTTCTTAGTACTATATCGATTTCGTTGCGAAATCACAACGTATAAGGTGTTTTTTAATGCTTTTTATCAGTTAGATATGTTATATTTACGGCATATTTAATACCTTAAATGGCAGTCTTAAAATTATATCTTGACGAATTTGATAATGTTGATTATGATCTAATTGCGATTCATTGTACTTTAGAGGATTATCGATTAGCATATTTTATCAATCAAAAATTACCTATTCTATTAAGTAAAAATAAAGATGAAATTGAGGTCACTGTAAAAGAAGGGGAAGCTTTTTTTACAAAATATTCTTATGAAGATAAAAATACGGAAAATACATGGTGTTTAATTCAAAATAAAAACGACATTCACCTGCCACAAAAAAACACCAAACAAAATCTTTTTTTAAATAGTTCTGTTGAAATTTCTAGAAAAGTATTTCTAATCTCTGAACTTAAGAAAGTAGATTATTTATTGAAAATTGAAAATAATTCATCTGATTTCAACGTTGAAGAAATCGTAGATCAATTAAAACAAATCGAACGAATTTCGGCAGTTTATTCCTTAATTCCAGAAAATATAAAATCAAAAAACAATTTAATTTTTTAAAACCAATGCCTAATAACAAAAAAACTAAAATTGTAGCCACACTCGGTCCTGCATGCAGTACAAAAGAAGTCTTAAAAAATATGATTGATGCAGGAGTGAACGTTTTTAGAGTCAACTTTTCGCATGCAGATTATAGTGATGTGAAAGAAAAAATTGATTTAATAAGAGGCCTAAACGAAGAGTTTGGTTATACTACAGCAATCTTAGGCGACTTACAAGGACCTAAACTTCGTGTTGGTGTAATGAAAGAAGATGTTGTTGTTAATGATGGTGATTTGATTACATTTCAAACAGCAGAAGATATTCCAGGTACGGCTCAAAGAGTGTACATGAATTATAAAGAGTTCCCTAAAGATGTAAATCCAGGAGAACGAATTCTTTTAGATGATGGGAAATTAATTTTTGAAGCTGTCGAAACCGATAAAAAAACAGAAGTTATTTGTAAAGTAATTCAAGGCGGTCCTTTAAAATCTAAAAAAGGGGTTAACCTTCCAAACACTAAAGTTTCTTTGCCCGCTTTGACAAAGAAAGATATAAAAGACGCCATTTTTGCTATTGAACAAAAAGTAGATTGGATTGCGCTATCTTTCGTTAGAACAGCAGAAGATTTGATGGAATTACAAGAATTAATCTCAAAACACTCTGATCATAAAATTCCAATTATAGCTAAAATTGAAAAGCCAGAAGGTGTTGCTAATATTGATAAAATAGTTGCTTATTGTGATGGATTAATGGTAGCTCGAGGAGATTTAGGAGTTGAAGTTCCGGCTCATGAAGTTCCGTTGATTCAGAAAAAATTAGTTAACAGAGCTAAAACGGCCCGTATTCCTGTAATTATTGCCACTCAAATGATGGAAACGATGATTACTAGTTTAACACCAACGAGAGCTGAAGTAAATGATGTCGCCAATTCTGTAATGGATGGCGCCGATGCTGTAATGCTTTCTGGTGAAACTTCAGTTGGTAATTATCCAATTCAAGTTATTGAAAAAATGACTCAAATTATCAATGCTGTTGAAGATTCTCCGCTTATTCAAGTGCCTCAAAATACACCACAAGTTAGAACGAAACGTTTTATTACAAAATCGATTTGTCATCACGCCGCTATGATGGCCAATGTGATTAAAGCCAAAGCAATTTGTACTTTAACCAATAGTGGTTATACTGCTTTTCAAATCTCAGCTTGGAGACCCTCGGCACATATTTTAGTTTTTACATCCAACAAAAGAATACTTACTCAATTGAATTTACTTTGGGGAGTTCGTTCGTTTTATTATGATAAACATGTCAGCACAGATGATACTGTTACAGATGTCAATCAAATGGCTCGTGACAAAGGGTTTGTTGATAAAGGAGATTTCCTTATCAATTTAGCGGCTATGCCAGTTGCGGACAAAGGAATGGTAAATACATTACGTGTTTCTGAAATAGAAAAGTAAATTTTTAACTTTCAATATTCAAAACCTTCATTTAAAAATAAGGTTTTTTTTTATTTAAAAATCAAATTTTAATTGAACTACGACTGTTTTTTTTATTTCAGTATTTAAATTATTGAGGGAAATTCCGAGCAATCGTACCGAATCTTTCATACGTTCTTGAAATAATAATTCTTTTGAAGTTTCTAGAAGTAATGCTTTGTCTGAAATAAAATATGGCAACGTTTTACTACGAGTTTGCAAAGTAAAATCGCTGTATTTGATTTTTAGTGTAACTGTCTTCCCCGCAATATTGTGCTTTTTTAGTCGTTTTTCTAACTCTTCAGCGATGCGTTCTAATTTCTCTAACATGAATATTTCTGAAGATAAATTTTCATTAAAAGTATGCTCAGCGGCAACTGACTTTGCGATTCTTTCAGGTTTTACTTCACTATTGTGAATGCCGCGCACTACATTAAAATAAAAATTTCCAGACTTCCCAAAATGCTTCTCTAAAAATTCTTCTGATTTGTTTTTTAAATCAAAACCAGTAAAAATTCCCAATTGATACATTTTTTCAGTAGTAACTTTTCCTACGCCATAAAATTTTCGAATAGGCAATTCTTCTAAAAAAGCAACAACCTCATCAGGATTTACAGTTTTTTGACCATTTGGTTTGTTATAATCGGAGGCGATTTTTGCTACAAATTTATTGATTGAAATTCCTGCTGATGCTGTCAATCCGACTTCATTATAAATTCGTTTTCGTATTTCTTGTGCGATTAAAGTTGCACTTGGATTCCCTTTTTTATTTTGTGTGACATCTAGATAGGCTTCGTCAAGTGAAAGTGGTTCAACTAAATCCGTATATTCATAAAATATCTTCCGGATTTTATTTGATATTTCCTTATAACGATCAAAACGAGGTTTAACAAAGATTAATTCTGGACAATTTTTCTTAGCTAAATAACCACTTATTGCACTTCTAACTCCAAATTTTCTAGCCTCATAACTTGCCGCCGCAACAACTCCTCGGGTTTCACCACCGCCAACAGCAACAGGCTTTCCTCTCAAAAAAGGATTGTCCATTTGCTCTACAGAAGCATAAAATGCGTCCATATCTACGTGAATAATTTTTCTATTTGGAATCAATGCTGACATTAAACAAATTTAACTAGTCTTCTTGTTAATTGTACTTTATGCTAGTTAAATAATACTGTATCTTTGAAATTAAAGTTTGCATACCATGATAGAAATAGAACGTAAGTTTTTAGTAATTTCTGAGGACTTTAAAACCAAAGCTTCTCATAAACATCAAATAGCTCAAGGTTATTTAAATTCAAATCCTGAGAGAACAGTTCGCATTCGTATTAAAGGTGAAAGTGGTTTTCTTACTATTAAAGGGAAAGGGAATGAAACGGGAATGACTCGATTTGAATGGGAAACAGAAATTTCGCTTTCTGAAGCAAAACCATTAATAGCTCTTTGTGAAAAAGAGGTAATCCATAAAACACGTTATGAGGTAGAAGTTGGGAAACACATCTATGAGGTGGATGTTTTTTCTGGTGAAAATGAAGGTTTAATCATCGCCGAAATAGAACTTACTAATGAAAACGAAATCTTTCTAAAACCAAATTGGTTGGGGAAAGAAGTGACCAATGACATTCGATTTTATAATGCATACATAAGCAAAAACCCTTTTAAAAACTGGAAATAATTTAATAAACTTCTTCAATTTTCACAATTACACTACCGCTGTTCTTGTTACTAGCTATTTCCATAAATGCCTTTTTTGATAAGTCTATTTCTCTTCCTCTTACAAATGGACCTCGGTCAGTAACCTCAACCATAACACATTGTCCGTTGGCTTCGTTTGTTACTCTGAGAATTGTTCCGAAAGGGAATTTACGATGTGCTGCTGTATATTTGTTATTGTCAAATTTCTTTCCGCTTGCCGTTCTTCTTCCATTGAATTTATTGGCATAATAAGAAGCGTGAGCACTTTTCTTATATACTCTATATTTCCCTTTAACAGCAATTACGGTATCATTGAAAATAATTTCAGGTTGCACTACTGCAGGTTTTTCTATTGCAATAGTGTCTTTTAAAACTGGTGTTATTGCCTTTTTCTTAGGGTTTGTCTGAGCATTTGCAACTGTTACAAAACCCAATACCAAAAATACAATAATTGCTTTTTTCATTTGAAATGTATTTGAAGAAACTCTTAGTAGAGTGTAACTATCATTAAGAAATACTCTTAGTTACTTTTCTTTAAATTAAAACCATAAAGACCATGGGATTCTAGATAAAACCAACAGCAAACCAGCACCATAAAAAACTGTAATACTTTTAAATTTTGAATGACTTTCAACTCCTTTTTATGTTTAGACCAACCTACAGTTATAAGTATAATGGCTAAAATATTTACTAATGGATGCTCTAAAGAAGTTAATCGTAAGGCTTTATCGCTCATCTGACCAAAAGATGCTAGACCTAATGGAGAAACAAAATATAGAATTAAACCTATTACAAGTTGAAGATGAGTTGCAATAAGCCCTAATAAGGCAAATCTTCTATCGTTAGGTGTAAAGTCTCTCTTTGAATTCATTCCTAAAAAGGAATTAACAACGGCAATAAGTAAAGCAATAAGAACTAAATAGGCCCAACCCGAGTGAGCGCTTTTGATGATTTCGTACATAAAATATATTTTTGAATTTCAAATATACACAAAAAACCATAAAAAAGCTCACGATTTCTTTATGGTTTTAGCATTAAAAAAACTGTAAACTATTTATTGCTTAAATAATGTTGAAGCAAAAAAGTCGTTGAAGCATCATGTTTATTAATGACTTTTGAATTGATTTCTTCTAATATTGAATTAGCCAACTGTTTCCCTAATTCTACGCCCCATTGATCATAACTAAAGATATTCCAAACGATCCCTTGCACAAATATTTTATGTTCGTACAGTGCAATTAAAGAACCTAAAGATTCAGGCGTAAGTTTATCAATTAAAAGCGTATTGGTTGGCTTGTTCCCGTCAAAAACTTTAAAGGGTAGCAAGTAATCCGCTCTTTCTTTAGAAACACCTTGCTTATCAAATTCGGCTTGTACTTGCGCTGCAGTTTTACCATTTAATAAGGCTTCCGTTTGAGCAAAAAAGTTAGACATGAGTTTGTTGTGATGGTCTTTATCTCCGTATAATGGCTTAACAAATCCAATAAAATCAGCAGGAATTAATTTAGTACCTTGATGAATTAATTGAAAAAAAGCATGTTGTGAATTGGTTCCTGGTTCACCCCAAATAATTGTCCCTGTTTGATAATTTACTCGTTTCCCATCACGTCCGACGCTTTTTCCGTTACTTTCCATAATTCCTTGTTGGAGATATGGTGCTAACTTTTGCAAGTATTGAGTATATGGAATTATCACTTCACTTTCGGCTCCAAAAAAATTATTATACCAAATGCTTAAAAGCGCTAAAACTAGAGGAATGTTTTGTTTGAATTCGGTCGTTTTAAAATGATCGTCCATTTTACTAGCGCCTTTCAATAATGCGTCAAAATTATCAAATCCCACGGACAAACTAATCGATAAACCCACAGCACTCCACAAAGAAAATCTGCCTCCAACCCAATCCCACATTGGAAAAACATTTTTGGCATCGATTCCGAATTCGGTTACGTTTTTTAAATTCGTAGATACCGCAACAAAGTGTTTAGCAACATCTTCTTGTTGGGCAGATTTTAAAAACCATTTGCGAATAGTTTCTGAATTTGTTAAAGTTTCTTGAGTTGTAAACGTTTTGGAAACAATCACAAAAAGTGTCGTTTCTGGGTTTAATTTTTTAATAATCTCATTTACGTGATCGCCATCAACGTTGGAAACAAAATGAACGTTGAGATGATTTTTATAAAATTGTAAAGCTTCAACAACCATGGCTGGCCCAAGATCGGAGCCACCAATCCCAATATTTACAATATCTGTAAATGCTTTTCCAGTGAATCCTTTTCGAGTTCCGTTGATTATTTCGTTAGAAAAGGATTTGATGTTGTTTTTAACTTCATAAACTTCTGGAATTACATCGACTCCATCGATACTTAACGAAGTGCTTTTTGACGCTCGCAAAGCTGTATGGAGTACAGCTCTATTTTCGGTTTGATTGATGCTTTCTCCTTCGAAATATTTTGATATGGCTTCTTTTAAATGCACTTCGTTAGCCAATTCGACTAATAAGTTCATTGTTTCATCGGTTATATTATTTTTAGAATAATCAATAAGAAAATCATTCCATTGGATGTGAAAATCTTGAGTTCTAGAACTATTCGTAAGAAACATTTCTTTCATAGAATTGTGTTCCATGGTTTCGAAATGTTTTTTCAGTTTGTGCCAAGCTGCCGTTTGGGTTGGATTTATAGATTCTAAAGCCATATTTTTTAATTTATTTGAAGTGCAAATTTACAACTATGTTTGTAAATAAACGGTTAAGTATTAGCCCAGATAGTAATGGAAACTTTGCAAGAAAAAACACTATTGTTTTTTGGTGAAAAAGAGTGCCGAAGAAACTCCTTTTACACCTTAAAAACAGAGTGTTTTGATGAAAAGTTGGAATGAATAGCTGGAAAAGCTCCTACATTTACTTTTTAAATTTTAGCTGAGCCACACTATCGAGTTCACTTTTAAGCGGTTTCATTTGAGTTAGAAAGCGTGGCAAATTCCGTTTGTCCATAGGTTCAGAATTCGGTAATTTTAATCGCAAAGCGTCTACTTGAACACCATTTTTCCAGAAGCGATAACATACGTGTGGACCCGTTGCTAAACCTGTGCTTCCCACTTTTCCGATGACATCTCCTTGATTAACATGTTGCCCTCGACGCGCTATAATTTTAGACATGTGTAAGTATTGTGTAGAATAGGTTCTGTCGTGTTTTACTTTTACGAAATTTCCGTTTC
The DNA here is from genome assembly GCA_043783565.1 of Flavobacterium sp. Lineage (GTDB taxonomy): Bacteria > Bacteroidota > Bacteroidia > Flavobacteriales > Flavobacteriaceae > Flavobacterium. The sequence continues at coordinate 133,902 of JAYVZG010000042.1, forward strand.
CTGCCGTAAAGCCAGTTTGCTCTACTACTCCAGAAGCCGTAGTCATAATGGGGGTACCTGTTGGAGCTGCATAATCGGTTCCTTTATGAGCTTTCCATATTGATTGTACTGGGTGGAATCTGTTTTTGGAGAAATGTGACGTAATATTTACAAATTTTAGTGGCGCTTTGAGGAAGAAATTTTTGAGTGCTTTTCCTTCGTTGTCGAAATAATCTAATTTTCCGGAACCTTCCTTTTGTTCAAACGGAAAAGCATAAATGGTTTTGCCTTTGTATTCGAAGAAGGCTGCTTTTAAGCTATCGACTCCGTCATATATTGTATCATCGATAAAACGTTCTGTGAATGTGATTCCGAATTTATCTCCTTTTTTTAGTTTAAAAAAGTCGATGGACCATGCATATATTTTGGTTATTTTACCGGCTAATGAAGCATCAACACCTTCTTTCTCGATGGCTTCAGAAAGAGATCCGTCTAAACTTCCTGAAATGGTTCTTCTTTTGAATGAAACTGGTCTTATTTTTTTAACTACTTGAACAGAATCTCTAAAATCGATTACATAATAACTTCCTCTATCAGGTTGATAAACAAACGCTAGTAATTTTTTATTTCTGTCTTTAGATCTGAAAAGTGTAAAAGGTTTGCCGATTCTCATGATTCGAACATCAAAGCTATCTTTTACTTTTTCAATGATATCGTATACTTTTTGATTGCCTAAATTTTGTTGGTTTAGAATACTTCCGAAGGTATCTCCACTTTGAATCGTGTCATTAGAAACATTGAAATCATTGTATTTGAATCCGAATTTTTCTACAATTGGAATAGGTTTACTTTCTTCAAATACGATTTCTTTATCCGATTTATTACAGGAAAATAAGGTAAGTACAACGATACTAAAAAGAAATACTTTTTTCAAAGTTTTGGATTTTGTGATTTTTAGGATTCTGCTCCCCAATTTTTTAATTCCTCTTCTGACCATAATTCTGGGAAGAAAATTCTCCTTTGATATTTTGGATGCATGTATTTTTTCCACTCGCTACCTCCAGTTGCTTCTCCTGAGCCTTGACCACTATCTATATATTTTTTAGCTGCGTTTAAATGTCCCATTACCCAAGTAATATTTACTGTATAATCGTAATGGCGCATGGCTTTGATAAGTTCAGGGTTTTTTTGGTCAATTTCTGGTAATTGTTTAAATTTCTGCCACAGATTTATGGTATTGTATTGTTCCATTTCTCGAAGAAATAAGCTTTTATATTTTCGTTCAAACTCTAAAATCAAGAATGATTTCTCGCCCGTTTGATGATCTTTTCCAGCAGCTTGCCAATAAAGATGTTCGAAAGCGTGTTCGTAAGGTGTATTTCTATCAATGGTTGCTCTAAAACGATAATCGATTAGATTGATCAAATCGGTGGAGGCAAACTCAATTAATCGATATTGAGCGCTTTGAAATCCACTGGCTGGGGTTAAAGTATTTCTGAATTTCATGTATTGCTCTACTTCCATTCCATCTCCCATAATATCGAAAGAGGTTGTGAGCATATCGAAATAGCGGCTGATGCGCATAAGTCTTTCGGTAAAAAATTCTGTTTTAGGTTTTTTATGATTAGAAATTTGGTTTATTTCCCAAAGAATCATTTTGAAAAGCAATTCATTCACTTGATGATACATTATAAAAACCATTTCATCAGGTAAAGTAGTTCTTTGAGTTTGAAGATTTAAAAGTGCATCTGTTTGAATATAATCCCAATATGTTATAGGCTTAGACCAAAGCAACCCTTCAAGATGGGTTGCTGTTTTTTGATTGATAGCTTGAAATTTTAGCTCTAAATTGTTTAAAATTTCTTGAGTACTGTCATTGATTTCCATTAAGGTTTTACTTTTACTTTGAATGAATATTTAAGTCCTTTGAATCCGTCTAAGTCTGCTTTTATTGAACCAACAGCTAAACTAGCTTTGATACGAATGGGTAATTTATTGTCATCGTTCGAAATCCAAACGGTTAAACTTTCTTCTTCTTTAAATACTCTTCCAGATTGCACTAGTGGTCTAAAAACCATCGTTGAAATTGTTCCGAATTTAGAATCAATGTCTTCATAACCCATAAATTTTAATTTAAATTTAGTGGATTCATCATCAAAAAACATATCAACCGCAATTGATTCACCAACTTTTAGTTTGTCAATGTTAGGATGATTTCTAAGATAATAAAATGTAGAAACGATATCTTGTGTGTTGTCTGAAAAGGAAAGTGTTTTTTCTGTAGAATTTTTATAGTCTTTTACAAGTATTTTATTCGTTTCTTGATTAAAAAACCCTTCTTGATTTTTGGTATAACCTCCTTCGTTTATTTTTCTAACAAACTGATAGGGATTTCCGGTTTCTTTGTCGAAATAACTTTCATACAAATCATCCACTCTAAAAAAGAATCTTGACAAACCTGTTGTGTATCCTTTACCAATAGCGTGATACGTTTTTTTATTATTCCGAATTGCTTCTTTTACTTCGAGAGTTGCATAACCAGCATTGACTAGACCGTAATGAATTCTAAACTTAAACCATTCTCCTTCTTCGAAGGCTCTTTCTTTCTGGGAACTAAACCCAAAAGTAATGGCTATAAAAACTAATAGTGTGATTTTTTTCATTTTATTTTTTGGAATTGATTTCGCCCCGAAATACAATTTCTGTTCCAAATGTATTAAAACAAAAAAACTCAGTCAAATTATGACCGAGTTTTTATGCTATTAACCAACCAAAAAATATAAATTATGAAATTTATATTAAAAAATTCCGGAAACCACTCCATCCTTTTTATTGGCACAAAGATACTTGTATTTTGATATAAGTTTAAAGAAATATCGACTTTAACACGAAATGTTTAAAAAACACATAGCTATAACGTTGTATTTTATTAATAATTCAAAATTATAGCGTTTTTATTAAAGAGTTCCTCTTTTTTCTTGTTCTCTTTCAATAGATTCGAATAATGCTTTGAAATTTCCTGCTCCAAAACCTTTAGCTCCCATTCTTTGAATTATTTCGAAAAACAAAGTTGGTCGATCTTCAACAGGTTTAGTGAAAATTTGAAGTAAATAGCCATCTTCATCCGCATCAACCATAATAGCCAACTTCTCAATTACTGCTATATCTTCATGCATCATACTCATGTGTTCTCCTAAACGATTTGGAATGTCTTCATAATATGCGTGAGGTGGAGCGGATAAAAATTCAATTCCGCGAGCTCTTAATTCAGTTACGGTTGCAATAATATCATCGGTAGCGATTGCAATATGTTGTACACCAGAACCTTCATAAAAATCTAAGTATTCTTCTATTTGAGATCTTTTATTTCCTTTTGCAGGTTCGTTAATAGGAAATTTAATTCGACCGTTTCCATTACTCATAACTTTACTCATTAAAGCTGAGTATTCCGTATGAATTTGTTTGTCATCAAACGAAAGAAAATTGACAAATCCCATCACTTCTTCATACCATTTTACCCAAATATTCATTTGATTCCAACCCACGTTACCTACCATATGATCGATATATTTCAAACCAATGGTTGTTGGATTGTACTCCGATTTCCATTTGACATAACCTGGTAAAAAGGTTCCGTTGTAGTTTTTCCGTTCTACAAACATGTGAACCGTTTCTCCATACGTGTAAATTCCGGCGCGAACTACTTCGCCAAATTCATCTTTTTCTACAACTGGTTCTAAATATACTTTAGCACCACGTTTTGTTGTCTCTTCAAATGATTTTCTAGCATCTTCAACCCATAGTGCAATAATTTTTACACCGTCGCCATGTTTTTTTACGTGTTCACCGATAACTGAATCGCTCGTTAATGCAGTCGTTAAAACCAATCGAATCTTATCTTGTTTTAATACATAGGAGGTTCTGTCTCTTACTCCAGTTTCTAAACCTGCGTAGGCAAGAGATTGAAATCCGAATGCAGTTTTGTAGAAATGAGCTGCTTGTTTTGCGTTTCCTACATAGAATTCTACATAGTCTGTACCCATTAATGGAAGGAAATCTTGTGCTCCTTCAAATATTTTTTCGAGTCCGTAATCTACGGAAGTTACTTGTTTTGACATAATTTAAAATTTTATTAGCGGATTAGTTAATTAGCTGATGTGCGAATTAGGTATACGCTTAATCTTTAATGTTGTGACGATTTTATTTAATAATTTAATGATGCCATTTAATTTTTGAATTAAATGGTCTGGGCTATGGTAATTCAGGTTTTTGCATAGAAATAGCCAATATTCTGTTTCATCAGCTTCTTTTAATGCGATTTTCAGCTTGTGTATAAAGTCTGCTTTACTTTCCGCATTTTGAGCTTCTTTAACATTGGCACCTATTGATGTTCCTGAGCGAATAATTTGTTTTGAAATAACATACTTTCTTTCGTTTTCTAATACTTCCGAATATTGAACAATTAGTACTGCAAATTCAAAAGTTTCTTTCAATATCAGATTTTCACGATATCTCTGACTGTTTGTAAAATCCATAAAATTCTGTTTGGTGTTTATAATATTGTTTGGCATATAACTATTTATTGTATTCGAAAATTCGCATATTCGCTCATTTATTCTACCCAAGATTTATAGTATTCTCCGTCATCTATTCCCATAGCTTCTTCGGTCACCATTAGTGGGCGGAAGGTATCGACCATAACGGCTAATTCTTGTGTTTCCGTGTGTCCTATACTGCGTTCCATTGCTCCAGGTGCCGGCCCATGAGGAATTCCTTTTGGATGCAAGGTGATATGACCTTGTTCGATATTGTTTCTTGACATAAAATCGCCGTCTACGTAATATAAAACCTCATCGCTGTCGATATTGCTATGATTGTATGGTGCTGGAATAGCTTTCGGATGATAGTCGTATAATCTTGGTACAAAAGAGCAAACTACGAAAGTGGCGGTTTCAAATGTTTGATGTACAGGTGGCGGTTGATGCACACGTCCCGTAATCGGTTCGAAATCATGAATGCTGAACCCATATGGGAAATTGTAGCCATCCCAACCAATGACATCAAAAGGATGTGTGGCATAAACCACTTCATGCATCATCCCTTCTTTTTTAATTTTGATTAAGAATTCACCTTTTTCGTCATGCGTTTCTAACTCGGTGAGCAATTTGAAATCGCGTTCACAAAAAGGAGAATGCTCTAAGTGTTGCCCTGATTCATTTTTGTAGCGTTTGGGCGTATAGAATGGCGAAAAGGATTCAACATAAAACAATCTATTGTCGCTAGTTTCGAATTCGATTTGATAAATTATTCCACGGGGAATAATAAGATAATCGCCATACTTAAAAGTAATATTGCCCATCATGGTTCGCAACTTTCCTTTTCCTTTGTGAATGAAAATCATTTCATCGGCATCGGCATTTTTATAGAAATAGTTTGTGAGTGATTTTTGAGGTGCAGCCAATCCGATAGTGCAGTCTCTATTGACGAGCATCGGTTTTCTGCTTTCTAGAAAATCTTCGGTTGGTTTTAATTCAAACCCTTTTAACAATAACGATTTGATATTTTTCCCGATTGCAATTTTGGGTTCTACAGAATAAGATTTTATGATTTCTTTGACTTGAGTAGGGCGGTGAACATGATATAATAACGATGCATGTCCGTGAAATCCTTCAGTTCCAAAAAGCTGTTCGTAATATAAACCTCCGTTAGGTTTTTCGAAAATTGTATGTCTTTTTGGTGGAAAACTTCCAAGTTTATGATATATAGGCATAGTTTAATAATTTAGATTTATGATTATAAAGAATACGATTGCAAAACCGTCTCAATCATTCTGGATTTCTCTTAATGAGAAATTTCAGATACTCTAACAAACCATTCCAAACTGTTTTCATAGTAACAAATGTCGTAAAAAATCCTTTTTTATTTTCATTTATAAAAAGATATTTTCAACCTATAAAAAAAGGCACTAAAAGTTGGAACATTCAACTCTTAGTGCCTTTATTATCTTATTATAATTTACTTATCTTGATTGTTTAATTTACTGTTTTTCTTACTATAAACGAAATATATTACAAGTCCGATAGCTAACCAAAGAATTAATCGTAACCAATTCGTCCAGCCTAAACCATAAATCATCGCCAAACATACAATTATTCCTAGAATAGGTACTAATGGAACGAAAGGAGTTTTAAATTCTCGTTTCAAATCTGGTTCTGTTTTTCTTAAAACAATAACCGAAAAACACACTAAAATAAATGCGAATAACGTTCCGATACTTGTCATATCGCCGACAATATCTCCTGGGATAAATGCAGCAAACAACCCTACAATTACTAAAATAACTAAATTAGCTTTATAAGGTGTTTTGTATTTTGGATGCAAATCCCCGAAAGATTTCGGAAGCAAACCGTCTTTTCCCATCGCATAAAAAACACGTGACTGACCTAATAACATTACTAATATTACAGAAGAAAATCCAGCTAGAATAGCTACCGTTACAAATTGAGCTAACCATTCGTACCCTATCATGTATTTATTGATAGCAAAAGCTACAGAAGCTTCTTTACCTCCAGTTCTAAAGTCTTCTACTGTTGCCATTCCGGTTAAAACATGCGCGAAAAGAATATACAAAACCGTACATATTGCTAAAGATCCTAAAATTCCAATTGGCATATCTCTTTTAGGGTTTTTGGTTTCTTGAGCGGCAGTACTAACGGCGTCAAATCCGATGAAGGCAAAAAACACAGTTCCTGCAGCCCCTAAAACTCCCATTATTCCACCATAATGATGTCCTATTCCTTGATCATCCGTAAAATTAGCTGCTGCTGGAATGTAGGGTGTGTGATTAACCGGGTTAATAAAATGCCATCCTAAAACAATAATTAATACAACAATAGTTACTTTAACCACTACAATTAATCCGTTTACAAAAGCCGATTCTTGAGTTCCTTTAATCAACAATAAACTAATTACCGCAACAATAAATAAAGCAGGTAAATTGATAATTCCCTGCTGAAGAACCTCTTGAGTAGTTGGATCTATTAATTTTTGGAATGGGGAATGACATAAAGAATAAGGAATCGGGCTCACATGGAGCACATTGACCAGTAAATTATTAAGGTATTCACTCCATGCAATTCCAACTGTTGCTGCACCTACAGCATATTCTAAAATTAAATCCCAACCAATTATCCAAGCTAATAATTCACCCATTGTAGCATAAGTATACGTATAGGCACTTCCTGAAATTGGAATAGATGAAGATAGTTCAGCATAACATAAACCCGCTAATGCACATCCAACTGCAGCTACTATAAATCCAATAGTAACAGATGGTCCAGCATTCTGAGCTGCTGCTGTTGCTGTCCTTACAAAAAGCCCGGCTCCGATAATTGCTCCAATTCCTAAAGCCACAAGTGACCATGCAGTTAAAGTTCTTTTTAGTCCTTTTTCAGACTCCGAAGCTTCACTTAATAATTGAGTTAATGATTTTTTTCTCCAAATAGACATAATTACTGTTTTTATTGGTTATTTAATTTAAATTCATTCCGTTCGACCTTATGGTCTTGTGTCAAATATATTATTTTTTCGATAACATCAAACATAATTTTTATAGTGGTTATTTCTTAGAACCAAAATCCAACACTAAACCACGCATATCCTTTTCCTGTTTCTGGAGACCAAGAATATTTGAATTCTAATGGCCCAAGCAATGATTCAATACCATATCCTAGTGCATATCCCGAGTAATTAATTCTTGAAATCCAATCCGTTGAGTCAAAAAGATTGTCTTTAATATTCGCATAATTTGCTGAAAAAATGATGTGGTTTTTTTTAAAGATTTCATAATCTAAAGTAATGTCGCTTTTAATATAACTATCCGCAGAAAGACTTAAAAAATCATATCCGTAGAACGGTTTAAAATTACTAATCGGAGCAAAACCATAGCCCCCAAGGATAAAATCAAAAAAGTGAACACTTTCTTTTCCTAATGCAAACCCCATTTCGGACTGCATTTTTATTGTTGCCTTTTTGAATAGGGTTTGTGCAAAACCAATTTCTCCTTTAACAACCGAGAATTCTTTAAATTGTTTGGTGTAATTGGAAGAATACAAATAGGTCTGAAAATCGCCAAAAAAATACATTCCTTTTTTTGGAAAAAACTTATTGTCTAAAGCATCGTATTTCAGATAACCAAAAACACTTGCGTAATCACTTTTCTCAAAATTGGAAGAAGCAATACTAACTGTTTCTGATTTGATATTTAAATGCTTATACTCTAATCCAGCTCCTATTAAGAATTTTTGAATAAATATCGTTTGCAAATACGCTTGATTGGTAAATTCAGAATAATCAATATTCAAACTTCTAATTCCCAATTGACTCAGTAATTCTCCATTATTAAAGTCTGTTTCTACATTGCGCGTAAATCGATTGAATTTTGATTTAAAACCAAAGCTCCAATAAAAACCGTTATCAATATAATAATCTAAATTATACCTCAAATTATCGCCAATTATTAAATCAAGGGAGGTGATATCATTCCTAAAAATACTGTTTTTCTGAGTAGCATTTATTAAAGCACCTGTTTTAAACAAATCATCATAATGCAAGGCAAATTTTAAAAATGTTTTGGTGGAATTCTCCGTTAAATTAACAATCAAATTGTCTTTATCATTATTCTTTTCAATTTGATAATTAATCGCACTAAAGTTTTGAGTTGAAGCAAGATTGTCCATACCTATTTTAATATCATTGTAGGTGATTTTGGAATTTTGTTTCATTCGAAGTTTTCCAACTACATAGGATCTTGTGTATTTCGGAAGTGGGTTGACGATAATATTTTGGATGTTTAAAGTATCTGCTTTTACTCGAAATGTGTTTTTAAAATTTAATCGAGTTGAATCTCCAATTTTTTTAATTGTTTCATATTGAGCAAAAGCGGCTTCTTCCCCTTTTTTTATAATTTCTTGTCCTTCATCAAAAGAAATAACACCAAAATTACTGATATCTGGTTTGATATAAATATCCGTAAGTGCAACTTTTTGCTTCATCTTATCAATCATTTGTAGATTGGTAATTTGAACTAATATTCGTGTGGCTTCTTTTAATGATTTTCTGTCTTTTAAATCGTCTTGAACATCTACTCCAATAATGATATCCGCTCCTAGTTTTTTGATTTCCTCAATTGGATAATTATTAGTAACACCGCCATCTACTAACAATTTTCCATCAATTTCAACAGGAGAAAACAATGTTGGAAAAGCACCACTTGCCAACATTGCTTGCGCTAAATATCCTTTGTTTAAAAGGACTTCCTCGCCTGTTTCGATATTGGTTGCAATGCATAAAAAAGGAATTGGTAATTCATTAAAATCCCGAATATGTCTTACGTTATAGGTTAGTTTATTCAATAAATTGTAGTTATACATTCCTTTAGATAAAGAAGTTGGAATGCCAATTTTACCTTTATTAAATGGCAATGTAATCGAATACATTTCATCATTCCTTTTTTCGTAAAAATTCTTTGAAGATCTTGGAATATAATCACTCAATAACGCATCAAAATCGGTGGTTTTAAAGATTGAATCTATTTGAGCTGCCTTATAACCAGAGGCATATAACCCCCCAACAACCGCTCCCATGCTAGTTCCTCCTATAAAATCTATTTTAACTCCAGCTTGTTCTAATACTTTTAATACTCCGATATGGGCAAATCCTTTCGCTCCACCACCACTAAGTACCAAACCAATTTTTGGTTTTCTCTTTTCTTGTTCTTGTGAAGACAAATTCATTAAAGTAAAAAATGCTAAAAAAAGGAAAGCAAATTTTTTCATGAAGCAATTACGGATTAGATGTTTTGTAAAAGTCGGTAATTTTTTTTGCTTTTGACACACCAACAACCGCAGAAATTTCATTTTCGGCAGCTAATTTTAATCTTTTAACACTTTTAAAGTGCTGAATTAATGTCAACATTGTCTTTTCACCTATTCCTGGTATTGTTTCAATGGAAGAATTTAAAGCCGATTGACTACGTTTATCACGATGAAAAGTTATCCCGAAACGATGTGCTTCATTGCGTAAAAACTGAATTACTTTTAAAGTCTCTGATTTTTTATCCAAATACAACGGAGCAGTGTCACCTGGATAAAACAATTCTTCCAATCGTTTTGCAATTCCTACAATTGCAATTTTACCTCGCAAATCTAATGCATCTATACTTTTTAATGCGGAAGACAATTGGCCTTTCCCTCCATCAATAATAATTAATTGAGGCAATGGTTGGTTTTCATCCAACATTCGTTTATAACGTCTGTAAACTACTTCTTCCATAGAAGCAAAATCGTTCGGTCCTTCTACGGATTTAATATTAAAATGGCGATACTCTTTTTTGCTAGGTTTTCCGTCTTTAAAAACTACACATGCTGCCACTGGATTTGTTCCTTGGATGTTAGAATTATCAAAACATTCGATATGTCTTGGCTCAACTTGCAATCGCAAATCCTTTTGCATTTGCGCCATAATTCGATTGGTGTGACGGTCTGGGTCTATTATTTGAATTTGTTTTAATTGTTCGATACGATAAAACTTTGAATTTCTAATTGATAGGTCAAGTAGTTGTTTTTTATCGCCTAATTGTGGAATTGTGACTTTAACATGTTCCCCAACTTCTACCTCAAAAGGCACAATAATTTCTTTGGATAATAAATGAAATCGCTCACGTAACTCAACGATAGCTAGAGATAATAATTCTTCATCGGATTCGTCGAGTTTCTTTTTGATTTCTATAGTATGGGAGCGAACGATTGAGCCATGTGCAATTTGAAGAAAGTTGACATAAGCAGCGCCTTCATCTGAAATAATAGAAAAAACCTCAACATTTGTTACTTTGGGGCTTACGATAGTGGAGCGTGATTGGTAATTTTCAAGAATTTCGATTTTTTCTTTTATTTTTTGAGCTTCTTCAAAATGCAAGTTCAAAGCCAATTCGTTCATTTTCTTCTTAAAATTTTTCAAACTTTCTTTAAAATTCCCTTTGAGGATTTCTCGAATAGCATCGACTTCTTTTTGATAGTTTTCAATCGATTCAAGTCCTTCACATGGTCCTTTACAATTGCCGATATGATATTCGAGGCAGACTTTAAATTTATGATTATCGATATTTTTTTGATTCAAATCAAAATTACACGTTCTCAAAGGATACAATTCTTTAATCATATCTAAAATGATAAAAACCGTCTTAAAACTTGTATAAGGGCCAAAATATTCTGAACCATCTTTAACCAATCTTCGTGTTGAAAATACTCTAGAAAACGGTTCTTTTTTGATGCAAAGCCAAGGATAACTTTTGTCATCACGCAACAACACATTATAGCGTGGTTGTAGATTTTTAATTAAATTGTTTTCTAACAATAAAGCATCCGATTCAGTGGGAACAACAATGTGTTTAATCGTTACGATTTTCTTGACTAATACATTTGTTTTGGCGGTATCGTGAATTTTATTAAAATAAGAAGACACTCTTTTTTTAAGATTTTTTGCTTTACCAACATACAAAATTTTCTCTTCCTTATCATAATATTGATACACGCCAGGCGCGTCAGGCAAGGATTGTATTTGGAGTTCAAGAGTTGGATTCGTCATTTAAGAAGCTACATTTGTTGTACAAAAATAGCACATTAATTAATAATTAATAATGAACAATTAATAATGAATAGAGGTTGATTAATTACTTTTACAACATGACTAAAAAAGAACTCCGAGTAAAATACCGCCAATTACGAAACTCTCTTTCCGAAAGTGACATCGAGGAAAGAAGTGTTGCAATTGCAAATCAAATACTCCAACTTCCTATTTGGGAGAAAACCTATTTTCATGTTTTTTTACCTATCGTTGAAAATAAAGAAGTAAATACCGAATTTATACTCCATATTCTCTCTGGAAAAGATAAGGAAATCGCGGTTTCGAAAAGTAATTTTGACACTTTAAAAATGACGCATTATTTGTTGACAGACAACACGAAATTCAAGAAAAACAAATATAACATTCCGGAGCCTTTAGAGGGTTTAGAAGTTCCTGTTACTAAAATTGATGTTGTCTTTATTCCGCTTTTAGCCTTTGATATTAAAGGAAATCGAGTTGGGTATGGCAAAGGATTTTATGATTCTTTTTTAGCCGAATGTCGAACGGAAACATTGAAAATTGGACTGTCTTTCTTTGAAGGCGAAAAGAGTATTGATGATGTTATTGAAAACGATGTAAAGCTCGATTTTTGTGTCACCCCGGAAATCATCTATGAATTCTGAGGCCTAGCCCTGATAGCAGTGGAAATCCTTTTTTATAACCCTGAAAGGGTTGAAAAAAGATTGAAACGGATAGCAGGAATCAGCTCCTAAAACTACTAGTCTTTGTGAAATGCTTTCTTATTGAAAACAATTAAAATTCCAACTCCTGTAGAAATTGCCATGTCAGCAATATTGAAAATAGCGTTGAAAAACTTAAAGGATTCTCCGCCCCATATTGGAACCCAACTCGGAAATGTTCCTTCAAACAAAGGGAAATAAAGCATGTCTACCACTTTTCCGTGAAAGATTTTTCCATATGGTTTTTCGGAAAACAGCGTTGCTAAGTGATTGTGACTCTCGTCAAAGGTAATTCCGTAGAAAACTGAATCTATGATGTTTCCGAATGCGCCAGCTAAGATCAATGCTATGGCAAAAATAAGATAGGTTGAACTCTTTTTGTGAACGGAATCCCACAACCAATAACCAATAGCTGAAACTGCTAATAATCTGAAAATGGTTAAAAACAACTTACCGTAAGTTCCTGGTATTTTAGTTCCCCAAGCCATTCCTTCATTTTCGATAAATAAAATTTTAAACCAACTAAATACGTTGACTTCCTCTCCAAGAACGAAATTGGTCTTGATATAAATTTTAGAAACTTGATCTACAAGTAGAATAAGAAAAATAAGAAGATAAGCGTTTCGTAATGACATTTTTAAAATTTTAATGGCGCAAAAATATACTATTTTCTAAAAAAAACGCTCCGGTTGGAGCGTTAATTATTGTATAAACTTGTTGTTTAGCGTTGCATATTTTTAGCTTCGATACTCATTGTAGCGTGAGGCACAATCATCAAGCGTTCTTTGCTGATTAATTTCCCGGTTACTTTACAAACACCATAGGTTTTGTTTTCCACACGGAATAGTGCGTTCTTCAAATCACGAATGAATTTTTCTTGACGAATTGCCAACTGAGAATTCGCTTCTTTCGACATCGTTTCGCTTCCTTCTTCGAATGCTTTAAACGTTGGTGACGTATCGTCGGTTCCGTTGTTTAAGTCATTCATATACGCACTTTTTATTAAATCTAAATCGGATTGTGCTTTGCTTATTTTTTTTAAAATTAATTCTTTGAACTCTGCTAATTCAGCGTCTGAGTATCTTGCAATTTCATCTACCATGTGCTTCTTATTTTGTAATTAATATTCTTGTTTGTATCGTATCGAATTCTATTTCGATTCCGTTGTTTAATGTGTTTTCGAAAACTAACGTTTCTGTTAATGTTTCCGACTTGATGTACTTTTCATTAGCTTGTACTGCTTTTTCGAGTTCGGTATTGTTTTGCAAATACACTTTTATTTTATCCGTTACTTCAAATCCAGAATCTTTTCGGATGTTTTGAATGCGATTGACCAATTCTCTTGCAATACCTTCTTCTTTTAATTCTGGCGTAATAGTTATATCGAGTGCCACTGTAATTCCATTCGAATTGGCAACCAGCCAACCCTCAATATCTTGTGAAGAAATCTCAACGTCATCTTGTGATAAAGTTATTGTTTTTCCCGAAACTTCAATATTCAATACACCAAGCGAATCTAATTGGTTGATTTGTTCTGGCGTTAAAGACTGTATCTGTTTGGAAATCAATCCCATGTCTTTGCCAAATCGTGGTCCAAGTGTCTTGAAATTGGGCTTAATTTGTTTGATTAAAATACCTGATGCATCGTCTAAAAGTTCAATTTCTTTGACGTTTACTTCCGCTTTTATGAGGTCAGAAACCGCTTCTATTTCACGACGTTGATTTTTGTCAAGTATTGGTATCATTATCTTTTGCAAAGGTTGACGCACCTTTATCATTTCCTTTTTACGGAGTGATAAAACTAACGATGAAATGGTCTGTGCTTTTTGCATTTTACTCTCTAAAGATTTATCAACAAAGTTTTCAACGGAATTCGGAAAATCAGCCAAATGTACGCTGTCAAAATTTTCTGACTTTGTTGTTTGTGTTAAATCTCTGTAAAGTTGATCCATAAAGAACGGAGCGATTGGAGCGCTTAGTTTACTTATAGATAGTAAACAGGTGTAAAGTGTTTGATACGCTGCGATTTTATCTTGAGCGTATTCTCCTTTCCAAAAACGACGACGACACAAACGCACATACCAATTGCTTAAATTTTCCTGAACAAAATCAGAAATCGCTCTTGCAGCTTTCGTTGGTTCGTAATCGGCATAATAGTTATCCACATTTTTTATTAAAGAATTCAATTCAGAAATAATCCATTGATCTATTTCTGGCCGCTCATTTAATGGGATTTCTTCTTCTGAATACTTAAAATTATCGATGTTCGCGTATAAGGCAAAAAAGGAATACGTATTGTAAAGTGTTCCAAAAAATTTACGCCGTACCTCAGCGATTCCTTCTAAGTCAAACTTTAAGTTGTCCCATGGATTCGCATTCGAAATCATATACCAACGAGTTGCATCGGCTCCATATTCGTTTAATGTTTCGAAAGGATCGGCTGCATTACCCAAACGTTTCGACATTTTTTGACCGTTTTTATCTAAAACCAAACCGTTGGAAACTACATTTTTATAAGCGATTTTATCAAAAACTAAAGTCCCAATTGCGTGTAAAGTATAAAACCATCCGCGAGTTTGATCGACACCTTCGGCAATAAAATCCGCTGGGAAATCTTTATTCTGATCTATTTTTTCTTTGTTTTCAAATGGATAATGCCATTGAGCATAAGGCATCGCTCCTGAATCGAACCAAACATCAATCAAATCGGATTCACGCTGCATTGGTTTTCCCGAAGCAGAAACGAGTGTAATGGCATCGACAACATTTTTATGTAAATCAATTAAATCATAGTTTGTTTCAGTCATGTTTCCAATTTCAAAACCTTTGAATGGGTTTTCTTTTTGGATTCCAGCTACTATAGATTTTTCAATTTCGTTGTATAATTCTTCTACAGAACCTACCAAAATTTCTTCCGTTCCGTCTTCGGTTCTCCAAATTGGCAATGGAATTCCCCAAAAACGAGAGCGCGATAAGTTCCAATCGTTGGCATTTTTCAACCAATTTCCGAAACGACCTTCTCCGGTGGCTTTGGGTTTCCAGTTGATGGTTTCATTCAAATCGAACATTCGGTCTCTGATTTCGGTTATTTTGATAAACCAAGAATCGAGTGGGTAATATAAAATCGGCGTGTCAGTTCTCCAACAATGCGGATAACTGTGCACGTATTTTTCAACTTTGAAAGCTTTGTTTTCTTCTTTTAAACGAATGGCTAATTCTACATCGATAGAACGTTCTGGTGCTTCTCCTTCTGAGTAATATTCGTTCTTCACGTATTTTCCGGCGTGTTCACCCATGTGTGAAGTGAATTTTCCTTGAAGATTAACGAGTGGTACTGGGTTTCCATTTTCGTCTAACACCAACATTGGCGGTACTTCTGGCACAGCTTCTTTGGCAACTTTAGCATCATCCGCACCGAAAGTTGGGGCCGTATGTACGATTCCAGTTCCGTCTTCAGTGGTTACGAAATCACCTGAGATTACGCGAAAGGCGTTTTCAGGATTTTGATATGGTAACGCAAAAGGTAATAGTTGTTCGTAGCGAATTCCAACTAAATCTAATCCTTTGCATTCTGCTATGATTTGAAATGGAAACTTCTTGTTTACAGTCTGAATATCTGATGCTTCAATAAACTCTATAGTGTCTTCATCAAAATCATATCCGAGAGTTTCATATATTGAATTATCAAAATTTTTCGATTTTTTACCAACTTTAATATCAAAGAAATTATGGAATTCATTTTCGATAAGTTTTCTTCCTATTATTACTTCTATTCTTCCTGTTCCGTCATATTCACTATCCAGTTTAGAAAAATCTATTGATTCAGGTACTTGAAAAAATTTGCCTTTAAAGTGCTTTCCGACTAAATTTTTTGCTAGGATAACATTGACTTGTTGACCTGTATACTCATTAAATGTCTTTACTAAGACATACTCTATTTTTGGCCCGACTGTTAAAGCGGTGTTTGAAGGTAAAGTCCAAGGTGTGGTTGTCCAAGCTAATATGTGAATCTCTCCAAAATTTTGAAGAAAGCTAGGCAACGTTTCGTTGATGGCTTTGAATTGAGCCACAACAGTAGTGTCCGTTACGTCTCGGTAACTTCCTGGTTGGTTAACCTCATGTGAGCTCAAACCTGTTCCTGCTTTTGGAGAATAAGGTTGGATTGTGTAGCCTTTATACATCAAATCTTTGTCGTAGATTTGTTTCAAAAGCCACCAAACACTTTCCATATATTTGGATTTGTAGGTCACGTAGGGATCTTGCATATCTACCCAATAACCCATTTTCTCCGTAAGATCATTCCACACATCGGTGTAACGCATCACGGTTTTTTTGCACGCTTCGTTATATTCTTCTATGGAAATTTTCTTTCCAATATCTTCTTTAGTGATTCCTAATTCTTTCTCTGTGCCAAGTTCAACTGGCAAACCGTGCGTATCCCATCCTGCTTTTCGTTTGACTTGAAACCCTTTTTGAGTTTTGTAACGGCAAAAAATATCTTTGATAGCGCGTGCCATCACGTGGTGAATACCTGGTAATCCGTTAGCAGAAGGCGGTCCTTCAAAGAAAACGAAGGGCGTATTGCCTTCGCGCGTGGAAACGCTTTTTTCGAATATGGTTTCTTTTTTCCAAAAATCAAGAACTTCTGAGGCGACTGTGGGTAAGTCAAGTCCTTTGTATTCTGTAAATTTAGTGCTCATGAGATCCTTTTCTAAAATCGATTTGCGAAAGTAATAAATTGTTGTGAGTTATAAGTTGTTAGGAGCAAGTTTTTGCGTGAGGGATTGAAGCGGCATCCTTTTGCGGCGCGCAGCAAAGCAAAAGATAGAGCAGAAAGCCCGACCCGCCTTTTTCGGCGAGGTCACGCCCCAATAAAAAAGAGGATGCTTCTACAAACATCCTCTTTGATTTGAATTGAAAAATGAATTATTCTTTGGTAATTTTTACGACACCTGAATGCTCTTTGGAATATATTTTTATGAAATACGTTCCTGAAGAAAGGCTGCTTACGTCTGCTTGATTGTTATTGATCGGTGCGCTTTGTAACAAACGACCATTGGTGTCAAAAATATCGATTTTAGTTGGCAATTCTTTGCTTTGGATATTCAATAGATTTTTGACTGGATTCGGGTAGACTTTGAAAATCGTAGACGAGAATTGTTGGTTGGCTAAAGCATTTCCTACGACTGTTTGGGCTTCGTTGGTGATAATTGGAAAGTTATAATCAAAATAAATGCTCGCTTGATTTTTTAGAATATCGTTGAGAACCACGGTCGGTTTTGTTTTGATTTTAAATACGACATAACCGTCATTATTGGCGTCATCGAAAGGAAAGTTGATGTTTTCGAAAATAAATTCGACTTTATTGCCTTCCGATATTTTAGTCACACAAGAATGAGATGCATTGGTCATTTGCATGGAACTGACGTCAAACTTGTCGCTGTCGATGATGTCTTTTATCACGATGTTTTGAGCGGCAAAATTTCCAGTATTTTCGAAACGTATTTTATAGTGAATGTATTTCCCAATCATCGTAGGTGTAATTCTATCGCCTTCTAAACAGGTTTTGTCGTTTGGGTCGAATGAATTTAAAACCGTTTGAGGTAAGATGAATTGGTTGTCTGTAGTAGTTTCGTCACCCGCCACTGGTGTTATAGAAGCAGTAAAAGAAATAAGATCATTTCCGTTGAGTGGTGGCGTTTCCATGGGTGTATTTAGATTCACTATAAAATCAATCGTTCGTGATTCGAAAGGCTGCAAACTACTGTAATTCCAAATCAATGAATTTAATGCTTGCGAAGAAGTTGTTGGAACCGAAGACACTAAATCCATCACATCATCTTGAAAAGATAATCCTACTTGTCCGTTGGCGATTTGATTTCCTTTGTTTTTATAGACCATTCTGTACTTCACATTAAAACCAGGTCGAGGCGGGTCGATAGGAACAAGCGTAATTTCGACATCTGGATGAACACCATTAGCCGTCACACAGAAATCTTGAGCGAAAGGTGAAGCCGTAGCAGGAAAACTGACTTGAAAATTCGTTGGAGAAATAAAGAAATAGCTCGGGTTTTCGAGTGCTGGCGTAACGGAATGCGTACCGGCAATGACTGGAATGCTATAACTTCCAGAAGAATCTGCAACGAAGCTTCCTGTATTGGTGCCGTTGGTGATGTCGAATTTTAAATTCGTATAATTTAAATCGCCAGCATCACAACCATTGGCATTAGCGTCTAATTTTGTAGTTCCTTGAATCGTATAAAAAACTCCTCCTGGTTCAAAAGAACAATAGGTATTTACTTGGCAATTTGTATATCCTAATTGATCTACTTGAGATTGAACTGATACAGCTTCATAATCATCGGTGCATATGTATAACAAAATTGGGTTCCCAGAAAAATAAATGGTTTCATTTTTTCCGTTTTTTATAAACAAAGAAAGTAATTGATTATTTCCACAACTTACAAAATTTATACTAACGCATTGTGAAAGATCAAGCGAAAGCAGTTGATTGCTATCACAATTTAATTGAAACAAATTAACCAAACCTGTTAAATCTAGTGACAATAATTGATTATTTGAACAAGCTACAATTTCTAAGTTTGTTAATCCGGATAAGTTAAGTCCACTCAATTGATTATCGATACAATTTAATGTAGAAAGATTTGTCAATCCAGATACGTTTAAAGAAGTTAATTGATTTCCGACGCATTCCAAAAGACTCAGGTTATTTAATCCTGAAACATTTAAGTTGGTTAACCCTGTATTGTTTACCTTCAATGATTGTAAAGTCGTACAACCAGACACATTAAAAACACTTAAATTGACAATATTTGACGCTTGAAGTCCTGTCAAAGAAGTACAATTTGAAAAGTTGATATTCGTTAAAGCCGATCCGCTGATATATTCAGGAATCGTAACCAAACTGGTACAACCCGAAGCATTTAAAGAAACCAACGTGGTATTAGCGAGATTTGGCATCAACAAAGTCTCTAAATGAATTAAGTTAGAAACATTAAGATTCGCAATGTTGGTGTTCGTACAGTCTAAATATTCTAATGTAATTAAACTGGTAAGATTTAACAACGTAAATGGATTATTGAAACAATCCAGTCGCTTTAAAGCGGTTCCGGTCACAACCAATGTAGCTATATTATTATCATAACAATATAATTCCTGCAGTTGCGACAAAGCCGAAACATCGATGCTTGTGATTGTATTGTTATAGCAACTCAACACTTTCAAATTCGTAAAACTAGCAATTCCAGTCATGCTTGCAATGTTAGAAAAATTGGTGTACAAAGCACTGACTTGAAGTGCTTCGGCGGTTTGAATTTGACCATCGCTATTGCTGTCAATCTTAAACCATTGACCCGCAAGATTTTTTGCAATTTGAATTCCGGTGTTGGCTTGCAGTAATTTTGCTTTAAAGTTAGCATCGGGAACTGTTACTGTTTGGCTAAAGGAAGCTAGTGTTAGTCCCAAAAAAAACAACGTGAATAATAATTTTGTTTTCATAAGTAGCTTTATTAATGTTTTTGAAAATTAAAGGTAAACAGATTTAATGACGAAGACGTGTTGTAAATTAGAATTCGTTGGGTTTGACTTAGAATTCGATTGTATTCTTTGAATACTTTAATAAAAATCAAATTAAATTTATGAAAAAACTTCTTTCAAAACCTCGAGTGACTTGGGTTTTTTAAAGCCATCGAGATGCAAACAATAATACTCAATAAGGATTTTAAGTAGGATTTGGCGTTCGGTCACATGAAAAGTTTTTTGGTCGTTTTCGAATTTTAACACGATTAGCTTTTTAAAAAGCTGGGTTTCATGCTCGGTTAGGGATGATAAACTATGAAATGGAGAAAAAACGCCTTCTTTCATTTCGAAAAAAGGGAGTTTTATTTCTGTAATATCTGGATAAAATCCTAAGTGTTTAGTGGTTTCTAGAAGAAAAATCAAGTGGAAATTGGTGATTTCATCCTGATGGTCGAACCAATCAAAAGCCGATTCTAAAAAGTAAAATAAGGATTCATTTTTTTCTTCTTCATGAATGGCATGATGCAACATTTCCGATAGAAATAAAGCCATGGTACTTTTGACAATATCGGAATGAATGGTTTGAAAAGGCGTGTTGATTTTTATTTCTTTGAGTTGTTCTAAAGTGCCTTTATTCTTATGAATAGCTTCTATCTCAAGTATCGTTAAAGGTTGGAAATAAGCTATTTTTTGACTGGTTTTTCGAGAAGAAAATGCATCACGAACAAAATAGGATTTTAAACCGTCTGACAATGTAAAACATTTCACAATCAAACTTTTCTCTTGAAATTTAAGAGCAGAAATGACGATAGCTTTTGTTTTGACGAGCATAAGGAGTTGTGAGTTGTCGGTTGTCAGTTAGTATGTCATTTGGGGAAGCCGAGAGCTGACAACAAAGAACATTTCTTAACGAATAATCATCACTTTTTTTACTTTGGTATCCGCTCCATCTTGAGAAGATATAAAGATCATATAAACTCCAGATGCTACTTTATATTTACCAAAAGCAGTAGTGTCCCATTCTATTGTTCCGCCTTCTGAAATAGCTTCAAAAACTAAATTTCCCTCAATATCAGAAACTTTTACGTTGGCTTTATCTAATAAGCCGCTGATTTTTACGGTTCCTGAATATTCAGGACGCACTGGATTTGGATAAACATAAGCGTTACTTAAATCTCCATTTGCCGTTGTAGCAGTTCCTTTGAAAGAAACCAATCCTTTGCTTGTAGCGAAGAACACTTCTCCAGTAGTTCCATTAATATCGATGTCATTAATGTTATTACTTGGCAACGGTGAATTACTTGTTGTAAAATGGTGAATTGTATTTTGGCCATCTTGAGATACATAGAAAACACCCGCATCAATAGTCCCAATCCATTTGTTATTGGCGCCATCTACAAATATATCGGAAATCGATTGTTCGTAAAGTAACTCTTGAGCTAAATTATCTTCTATGATGATAATTGAATTCGTTCTTAAAGTTTCATCAGAATAAAAACTATCCACACTTGACAATACTCTTAGTCCTCTTAAAGTTCCTATCCACAATTGATTTCTATTATCAACAACTACTGCTCTTGCATCGAATGAAGGTAAATTACCACCTTCGGGTGAGTCGCTTATGATTTTAAAACGATTGTTTAAAGTTTCATTAAATCCGATGACTCCATCTCTCCAAGTTCCCATCCATTTGGTACCGTTTTTATCAATTACCATTCTCCCAAATTTCAATTTTCTTATATTGGCATATACATTTTGCATATCATAGGACTGCCATTGACCGTTAGATTTGAATACTTTTAATCCTTTTCTTATCCCGCTATTTGTAACCCATAAATTGCCAGAATTGTCAAATACTCCACTATTGACCCTTACATCGTCAGAAGGCTGGCCAGGTAGGGTTTCCAAACCGTCTGAGCCTGTGTTTGTAGCATTATAAAGTGTACTCGCAACATCGTTCTCTAATTTTAATACCCCTGAATAATACGAGCTTATAAATACTTGATTTTCATTATTGGGATTAACAGCAATTCGAGACAATGCTTTAGCTTCTAATAGATTTTCGTAAGGTATATTGAGCCATCCATTTTTATTAAATTTACTAATACCAAATTTTGGAAGTCCCGTTGTTGTAAACGTATAGGGGTTGTAATCAATATCATACCCTCCAAATACTGCCCAAAGGTTTGAGGACGAAGTATTAATGGCAAAAACATTGTTTCGAAGTGGACCTTCTGGAGTTTTATTCTCGATAACAGAATCGGTTAGTCCTTTACTAAAA
This sequence comes from Flavobacterium sp., assembly GCA_043783565.1. Taxonomy (GTDB): domain Bacteria; phylum Bacteroidota; class Bacteroidia; order Flavobacteriales; family Flavobacteriaceae; genus Flavobacterium. The sequence goes on from JAYVZG010000042.1 coordinate 156,063, forward strand.
ATACCATGTTCTTTTGTTCCAAAAAAAACAATATTGTTGATAATTGTAGCACAGGTAAATTCAACGGATATCGTGGGTATTTGATTGCTCATAATGTCTGAAACTTGACCCAAACCATTATTATAAATATAAACATGATTTTTGGTAGTGACCAATAAATAAGACCCGCTACTTCTTAGATCATTTACGGGTTGAGGAAGCTGTATAATTGGAATAAATATAGCTCCGTTAAATTTTTGTAAACTCCCGTTATCTGAAGTAGCCACTAAATTATTCCCGATTTTTTCAACACCAGACCAACCAAAATTTGCAATGGTAAACCATTGATTAAAATCATTGAGATTGGGATTTGATAACACTGCTGCTAAAATTCCATTACTTTTAGATGCCGCATAAATGTTCCCATTGAATAATGCAGTTTGAACAATGCTTATTTGAGAACCATTGGGTCCAATAAAATAAGTGTCTCCAAATTGTAATGTGTTTAAATTATATTGAACAATTCCAAAATCACAAGAAACATAAATAAGCCCATTATCATCCATAAAATGGTTAACTTTTTTTACATTTTGAGGAATAGATTTATTGATGATATCTACGACATTGAGAATAGAACCGTCAATTTCGTTATAGACTACCAGCAGTCCGTTTTCATAGCCGATAATTGTTTTTTTAAGAGTCGGGCTATTATAGACTGCTGTAATTGTTAATCCAGAAAGTCCATCAATGGTATTTATCGTTTTTATAGTGCCTGACATTACATCTTCTAAAAAAAGGGCGTTTTCAGATGCAGCAATAATCTTTGTATCGTTTTGAGTTAAATCATTTATTTGTGTATAGGAGAAATATCCTTTCCATGATTTATTGTTTTGAGAAAGACAAAAGTGAATTGTAAAAAACGAAAAGAAGAAAAGAAAAGGTAATTTCATTAAAATAAATCTAGATTGAACACAAATATAATACAAAACGAAAAAAATCAACTTTTAATATTTAATCCAATAAAAAAAGCCTTTATACTACAAATAGCTAAAGGCTTTTTTTGAAGAGTCAAGAAGCAAGAATCAAGGTAATCTTGACTCTTAGCTCTTGCTTCTATTTTTATTTAAACTACTCCTTGTCCAAGCATAGCATCTGCAACTTTAACAAAACCTGCAATGTTTGCGCCTTTAACGTAATCAACGTATCCAGAAGCATCCGAACCGTATTTCACACAAGAACTATGAATATCCAACATAATATTTTTTAATCTTTGGTCAACTTCTTCAGTTGTCCAGCTTAATCTTAATGAATTTTGAGACATTTCTAATCCAGAAGTTGCAACTCCACCTGCATTAGATGCTTTACCTGGAGCAAATAATATTTTTGCTTTAAGAAAAACTTCAACGGCTTCAGGAGTAGATGGCATGTTTGCACCTTCAGCTACACAAATACAACCATTTGTTATAAGTGTTTTTGCTTCGTCTTCATTCAGTTCGTTTTGAGTAGCACAAGGTAATGCCACATCACATTTTACTTCCCACGGGCGTTTTCCTGCAACATATTTAGCATTCGGATATGTTTTTAGGTAGTCACTAATTCTACCATAATTTACATTTTTGATTTCCATAACACAGGCTAATTTAGCAGCGTCAATACCATCAGCGTCATAGATATAACCTGCAGAATCTGATAGTGTCACCACTTTTCCACCTAATTGAGTTGCTTTTTCAGCTGCATATTGCGCAACATTCCCAGAACCTGAAATAACAACAGTTTTCCCTTTGAAGCTATCTCCTTTAGTTCCTAACATACTTTGAGCAAAATAAACATCCCCATAACCTGTAGCTTCAGGACGAATTAAAGAGCCACCAAAAGAAATTCCTTTACCAGTTAAAACTCCTGTAAATTCATTTCGCAATCTTTTATATTGACCAAACATATAACCTACTTCTCTTCCTCCAACACCAATATCTCCAGCTGGAACATCCGTATCAGCTCCAATATGTTTAGACAATTCGGTCATAAAGGCTTGACAAAAACGCATGATTTCTATATCTGATTTGCCTTTTGGGTCAAAATCTGCTCCTCCTTTTCCACCACCCATTGGCAATGTTGTCAAACTATTTTTAAATGTTTGCTCGAAAGCTAAAAATTTTAAAATGCTTAAATTTACAGAAGGATGAAAACGAATTCCTCCTTTATAGGGTCCGATTGCTGAATTCATTTGAATTCTATAACCTCGGTTTACCAAAGTATTTCCAGCGTCATCTATCCAAGTAACTCGGAACATTATTATGCGTTCTGCTTCAACCATTCGCTCCAAAAGCATTTTGTTTTGGTATTTTTTATTTTCTTCAATAAAAGGAATTACAGTTTCTGCAACTTCCTTAACAGCCTGCATAAATTCAGGCTCGTTTGGATTTCTTTTTGAAACTGCTTCAATAAAAGTTGTAATACTTTGTGACATGATTTATAGATTAGTAGCGTTTAAGAAAACGTTTTCGTTAATTGGCGACAAATATACATTTTTATAAAAATAGGATGAAATTTTTTTTCATCAATTCAACAATTTTTTTCCTATAAAATAATTACTCAAATAACTTCCTTACGACTAGTATTTTTATTCCTAATTTTTATTTTTAACGTTTATTAAAAAGTATTTTTTTTATTTTATTTTATAAGTGAATGATGTTTTTATATATTTGTCGAGAATAGATTTAATTTATATGCAAATGCCCAAGTATTTTATCGCAATCTTCTTGTTTTTATTTGGTTACTCCAATAAAACAATTGCTCAATTTGGTTTTTCTCATGAAGTTGGTATTATTGCTGGGCCAGTTGCTTTTCAATCCGATTATGGTGAAAGACATGATTATAACACCAATGCTGGAAATACGGGTTATGGTATTGGACTTATTCATTACTTGAATTTTTCTTATAAAGCAGATTGTAATTGCTATACTCCAGAAACTTATTTTAATGATCACTTCAAATTAAGAAGTGAATTGTCTTACAACAAAACAAAACTTAGACATTATGGCGAGTATGTTGATGGAAGCAGAAAAAAAGAATTCAATCGTCAACTTAGAGCAATGAGAGGAAGTACCGCAGTAACTAATATCGGGATGCAATTGGAATATTTCCCTTTTAGCATTAGAGATTTTACTTCTACTGTTGGTTCGTTAGCTCCTTTTATCAGTCTTGGTGGTCAATTTAGTTTTTATGATCCCGAAGCTTCTTCGACTCTTGGTAGGTTAGACCAAGTTTCAACAACTCCTGTGAAATATTTTGGCGCAACGCAAAATGGAAGTGGAACTGTTTGGTCTGTTGTTGGAAGTGTTGGAACTCGATATAAGTTAACACCCATTTCGGATTTAATGGTCGATTTAAGATTGCAATATTATTTTTCCAATTGGGTTGATGGTTTAAATCCAAATCCAAGTTTATATCCAGAAAACAAAGCAAATGACTGGTTGGTATGGTTTAATGTAGGTTATATCTATTATATTCAATAATATCTTAATAAATAATATAAAAAAAGCCAATACGTTGTATTGGCTTTTTTTATTTAAGCTAGTGCTTGTTTTAAATCTTCGATTAAATCATCCGAATCTTCTATTCCGACACTCAATCGAACTAAATCATCGGTAATCCCTATTTCTTTTCTTTTATCTTCCGGAATAGAAGCATGAGTCATCAATGCTGGATGATTCGCTAACGATTCTACGCCACCTAATGATTCTGCTAGAGTAAAAACTTTTACTTTTTCTAAAAAGGAAATTGCATCTTGTTTTAAGCCTGATACAAATGTAAAGGAAACCATTCCTCCAAATCCGCTCATTTGTTTTTTTGCAATTTCATGATTTGGGTGACTTGTGAGTCCAGGATAATAAACCCTTTTAATCTTAGGATGGTTGCTTAAAAATACTACTACTTTTTCACCGTTTTCACAATGTCTTTGCACTCTAAGATGTAGCGTCTTTATTCCTCTTAAAACCAAAAAACTATCCATTGGGCCTAAAGTGGCACCTGTAGCAAATTGTTGAAAATGCAATTGTTCTCCTAAGGCATCCTCCTTTACTATCAAAGCTCCCGCAATTACATCCGAATGTCCACCAAGATATTTAGTAGCGGAATGCATTACGATGTCTGCGCCTAAATCGAGTGGTCTTTGAAGATAAGGTGTAGCAAAAGTATTGTCAACTGCAAAAAGAATTTTCTTTGATTTTGTGATTTTAGCAATTTCTTGAATATCCACAATTTTCATCAAAGGGTTTGTAGGTGTTTCTACCCAAACCAATTTGGTGTTTTCATTGATCAACGATTGGAATTTATCCAAATCATTCATATCTACAAAGTGAAATTTGATACCCGAATCTTTATAAATACGTGTAAACATTCGATACGTTCCACCATATAAATCATCCATTGCTATCACTTCGTCTCCCGTTTTCAAAGAGCGTAAAACACAATCCGTAGCGGCTAAACCAGAAGAAAATGCTAGTCCACGGGTTCCGTTTTCGATACTCGCCAAAGCATGTTCTAAAGCGGTTCTAGTGGGATTCGATGCTCTGCTGTATTCGTAATCTGGATTTACAGGTTGTCCTGGACTTACTTGCGCAAAAGTAGAGGTTTGATAAACCGGAGGCATTACTGCTCCTGTACTTGGATCATGGTGCTGTCCGCCATGAATGGTTTTCGTATTGAATTTCATTATTGATATATTTTTGCCAAAGATAGGAAGTTTGTTTTTGCAACGAAAACTCAAGGTCACAAAAATACGTGAAAGTAGCCCCGATTGTAACGGCATCCTTTTTTGAGGTACGAAAAAAAGATACAGTGGAAAGCGGGAATTAGCTCCTAGAAAAATTAAATGAATTTACGAATGCTCATCATCATTCCGATATGTACTCCTTCGTGGTAATAATTGAACGCCAATGCATCTTCTACATTTCGCATCGTAAAGCATGAAGCGGATGTAAATTCTTGGTAGTTTTTGAAAATCCCAGCATTAAAATCCGATTTGGTTTGGTTGATCGTTTCGAACAATAAGGATTGAATTGTAGCTACTTCTTCTGGCGAAGCATCACTTTCTGGTTTGGTTCCTTTTTTATATTTCTCAACCAATTCTTCCGAAACCATCATAGGCAATCCTGATAGTTTATACGCTAACATTTGCTGAACAACAACGATATGTCCGATGTTCCAAATCAAATTGTTGTTGAATCCAACTGGTATTTTATTCAATTGTTCTAAAGAATGGTTTTCGAGAAATTGAGCTAGCAATTTTCTACTCGTTCTTGTTATTTCGAAGACTTGATGCATGGTTTAAAATTTTACTAAAAATACTAATTTTAAGTTTCAAATGAATTTTCTTTGTAAAAAAGAATTTCAATGAATAAAATATACTATCTCGCTTCCTGCGACACTTGTAGGAAAATCATAAAATCGTTGCCTAAAAGTGATTCTTTAGTTTATCATGACATCAAACAAAATCCGATAACACCAGATGAACTTGAAATAATGGGACAATTAGCGGGAAGTTTCGAAGCGTTATTTAGTAGAAAAGCACAGTTGTATAAATCACTTGATTTGAAAAATACAGCGTTAACAGAAGCCGACTTTAAAAGTTATATCCTCTCTCATTATACTTTTTTAAGCAGACCCGTTTTTATTATTGATGATAAAATATACATTGGCAACAATCAAAAAGTAATTTTAGAAGTTCATAAAGCCTTATCCTAAATGTCAAAAAGAAATTTGGCTTTATTCGCAGCTACTATGGTTTCCATAATTTATGGACTAACTTTTACTATCGCGAAAGATGTAATGCCAAGCTACATTCTCCCGTTTGGTTTTATTCTTCTACGAGTAAGTGGCGCTGTAGTTTTGTTTTGGGCTGTTTCCTTTTTAGGGCCAAAAGAAACGATTGCTTTGGCTGATTTTCCTCGAATTATTGCGGCTGCGTTTTTTGGAGTTGCTTTAAATATGCTGACTTTCTTTAAAGGATTGAGCCTAACTACCCCTATTTCAGCAGCTGTTATTATGGTAACTACACCCATTATTGTTCTTATTTTATCTTCCTTTTTGATGAAAGAAAAAATGAAAAAAAGAAAAATAATTGGGATACTACTAGGTTTATTTGGCACTTTATTCCTTATTGTATTTGGAAAATCGATTGGTAGTGCTCCTAATGCTGGTCTAGGGAATTTATTGGTCTTCATCAATGCAGTTTCGTATGCATGTTATTTGATTATCGTCAAGAAATTGATGGACAAATACAACGCTTTTACCTTTGTAAAATGGATTTATACATTTGGATTTTTGATGGTTTTACCTTTTGGTTGGAATGAATTTTTCGCTATCGATTGGCATCAAATTCCAACTGATTTGTATTGGAAAATAGGTTTTGTAATTCTGTTTTCAACCTTCTTTACGTATCTTCTAAACTTATTGTCCATGAGGGAATTAAAACCAACAACAGTTGCGGTGTTTATCTATTTGCAGCCTTTATTCGCTGCAATTATAGCCGTGAGTTTGGGAAAAGATCACCTCAATATGGTCAAGATTGTTGCGGCGATTTTAATCTTCACCGGTGTTTATTTAGTAACTCAAAAAAAACCATCAACCGACAACTGATAACCGACAACCATTTTATTATCTTTGAACTCTTAGTGAAATAATATGATACAATCAATGACTGGTTTTGGTAAAGCCACTTTACAATTACCTTCTAAAAAAATTACCGTAGAAATTAAATCCTTAAATAGCAAAGGTTTGGATTTGAATGTTCGAATGCCTTCTGTATATCGTGAACTGGAATTAGGTTTACGCAATGAAATAGCGCTACGATTAGAACGTGGTAAAATAGATTTTTCTGTGTATGTGGAAATGACAGGCGAACAAACCTCAACCAAAATTAATGTCCCAATTGTTAAAGCTTATATACAGCAAATGAAAGCTGTAATAGCCGATGCTGACGAAACAGAATTGATGAAAATGGCGGTAAGAATGCCAGATGCACTCAAAACTGAACGTGATGAGATTGATGAAAATGACTGGACAGAAATTCAAAAAGTAATTCAAGAAGCATTGCAAAATATAGCGAAGTTCCGCATGGATGAAGGCAGATCTTTGGAAAACGAATTTCAATTGCGTATCGGAAATATTCGTCAATATATGACGGATGCTTTGGCTTTAGATCCAGAAAGAGTACAAGCAATCAAAGACCGTTTGCAAACTGCCATTGAGGAATTACAAGTAAATGTTGATGAAAATCGTTTCGAGCAAGAGCTTATTTATTATCTCGAAAAACTTGACATCACAGAAGAAAAAGTGCGTCTTACCACGCATCTTGATTATTTTATTGAAACAATAAAAGGGAAAGAAGCCAACGGAAGAAAATTAGGTTTTATTACTCAAGAAATGGGACGGGAAATCAATACCATGGGCTCGAAAGCGAATCATGCTCAAATGCAAAAACTTGTTGTGATGATGAAAGATGAATTGGAGAAAATTAAAGAACAAGTATTAAATGTACTTTAATTAATAACGAAATAAACGCCATGGAAAAAGGAAAATTAATTGTGTTTTCAGCGCCTTCTGGTTCAGGAAAAACAACTATTGTTCGTCATTTATTAGGTATTCCTGAATTGAATTTAGAATTTTCTATTTCTGCGACATCACGGGAACCAAGAGGAGAAGAAATTCACGGGAAAGATTATTATTTTATTTCCTTGTCGGAATTCAAAAACCATATCAAGGCCAATGATTTTTTAGAATGGGAAGAAGTCTATCGCGATAATTTCTATGGTACTTTAAAAAGCGAGATTGAACGCATATGGGCTCTCGGAAAGAATGTGATTTTTGATATTGATGTTGCGGGTGGATTGCGGATTAAATCGAAATTCCCTACTGAAACCATAGCGGTTTTTGTCAAACCTCCAAGTATTGATGAGTTGAAAATTCGTCTTAAAAAACGCTCTACTGAAAGTGATGATAAAATCAATATGCGAATTGCAAAAGCTTCTGTTGAATTAGCAACAGCGCCACAATTTGATAAAATCATCAAAAATTACGATTTAGATGTGGCTAAAGAAGAGGCGTATCAATTGGTGAAAAGTTTTATAACTAAGGTATGAGGTGTTGGGTGTGAGGTTTCCATACCTAAACCCTGAGCCCTGAACCCAAAACCTATAAAAATGAAAATCGGTTTGTATTTCGGAACGTTTAATCCCATACATATTGGACATTTGATTATTGCCAATCATATGGCAGAATATTCGGATTTGAATCAAATTTGGATGGTCGTGACACCTCACAATCCTTTAAAAAAGAAAGAGAACTTGCTTGATGACTACAAACGCCTCAATTTAGTTGCTCTAGCTACAGAAGATTTTCCAAAAATAAAACCTTCTGATATTGAATTCAAATTAGCTCAGCCCAATTATACCGTTCATACCTTAGCGCATCTGCATGACAAATTTCCTCAACACGAATTTTTTTTAATCATGGGCGAAGACAATTTGAAGTCACTACATAAATGGAAAAATTATGATGTCATTCTTCAAAATCATGACATTTATGTATATCCTCGAATTTCTACTGAAACAGAAAATTTAGAGTTCAAAAATCACCCTCGAATTCACCTCATCGACGCTCCAATTGTTGAGATTTCGTCAACATTTATTCGCGAAAGCATCAAAAACAAAAAGAACATTCAACCGTTGATTCCTTATAAAGTTTGGGAATATATTGATTATAATAATTTGTATAAAAAATAAATACAAAACATCAATAAATTTTTTTAAGGGACATTTATCATCAATTCTTTAACATAGTTTTACCCAAATTCCGTTTAGTTTTTAGTAAATTTATACTCTTGTTAAACCCACAACCCACAACCCACAACCCACAACCCACAACCCACAACCCACAACCCACAACCCACAACCCACAACCCACAACCCACAACTTAAAACAAAAAACCCATGCTCAACTTCGAACTTTACAATCCAACCAACCTTATTTTTGGTAAAAATCAAATCGAAAAATTAGCGAGTCAAATTCCTGCAAATTCAAAAATACTTTTGGTTTACGGTGGCGGAAGTATTTTCCAAAACGGGATTTACAATTCCGTGATACAACAACTTAAAGGATTTGAAGTAGTAGAATTTGGGGGCATCGAACCCAATCCACATTACGAAACTTTAATGAAAGCAGTTAGCATCGTTAGAGAGGAAAATATCAATTTTATTCTTGCTGTAGGTGGTGGAAGTGTTATTGATGGTGTAAAATTCATTTCCGCTGCAGTGAATTTTGAAGGCGATCCCATGGAAATATTAAAAAAGAGAATTTTATTTACCGATATTTCGAAAGTAATTCCCTTTGGAACTGTTTTAACGATTCCGGCTACTGGAAGCGAAATGAATTCTGGCGCTGTAGTTACCATTGAAGCTACCCAAGAAAAATTAGTATTAGGAGGAAGTGCTTTGTTTCCTAAATTTTCGTTTTGCGACCCAACAGTTATTCATTCCTTACCGAAAAGACAACTTCAAAATGGGGTCATTGATGCCTATACACATGTGCTGGAGCAGTATCTCACCTACCCTCATGACGCAATATTACAAGATCGAATTGCTGAAAGCATTCTACAAACTTTAATTGAAATTGGTCCAGATGTGGTCGAAAATCCAACCGATTACAAATTAGCTTCCAACTTTATGTGGTGCTGCACTATGGCACTCAATGGACTTTTAAATAAAGGAGTTCCTGTAGATTGGGCTACCCACATGATTGGTCATGAACTTACAGCGCTTTTCAACATAGATCATGCAAGAACTTTGGCAATCATCGGCCCCAATTTATACCGTGTCCTTTTCGAAACCAAAAAAGAAAAATTGGCACAGTACGGGGAACGGGTTTGGCAAGTAACCGGAAATACCATTGATGAAAAAGCAAATCAAGCCATCGAAAAAACAGTAGCTTTTTTCCATACTATGGGCATGCAAACCAAACTTTCTGAATACACTATAGAGTATAAAAACACAGCCGATTTTATTGTCAATCGTTTTGAAGAAAGAGGTTGGAAAGCCTTGGGAGAAAAGCAAAACATCACTTTAGAAAAGATAAAAGAGATTGTTGAAATGAGTTATTAAAAATTCAAAAGGCGTTCAAAACAAGTTGCTTTGAACGCCTTTTTACTAAAACAAAACGTAACTAACGCGATAATCTAACCAATTATTACTCTTACAACGATTTGTTTTTAAAAGTATTGTATTGAAATTCAAAACAATACGTTAAAATTTACATCGCTTTTAAAATCCATTATTTACTACAGGTTTTGAGTTCTCTTTTTTTTGGTTACTTTTGAAACCATATAGTTTCCACATTTTAAATTTTTGCTTTATTATAAATTGAATTAGGAGCTATTCCCGCTATCCGCTATATCTTTTTTGCTGGTCTGCTTTGCGTTTACTAGTAAATTTTTCTAAGCAAAAAAGGATGTCGCTACTATCGGGGCTAAACCATAAAATCCAAATGATAGAATATCCTAAATTTGCCGTGATTGGTGGTGGTAGTTGGGCTACCGCTATTGCTAAAATGTTGTGTGTCAATCTTCCTGAAATCGCTTGGTATATGCGAAACGAAGAAGCTATCGAACATATCAAAAAACACCATCACAATCCAAATTATTTGAGTTCGGTAGAATTTCATATCGAAAAACTGAAACTTACAAGCAACATCAACGAAGCTGTTGCCTATGCAGATTATATCATTTTCGCTATTCCATCAGCTTTCTTAAATACAGAATTGACAAAGCTTACCCAAAGTTTAGATGGGAAAATTATTTTCTCTGCCATTAAAGGTATTGTTCCTGAAACTAGTTTAATTGTTGGAGAACATTTCAATAAAGTATACGATATCCCTTTTGAAAACATTGGCGTAATTACAGGTCCGTGTCATGCAGAAGAAGTGGCACTCGAACGCTTGTCGTATCTAACCATTGCGTGTGGAGATTCTGCAAAAGCCAAAATCGTAGCCAAATGCTTGTCTGGAAATTACATCAAAGCAAAAATCTCTGATGACATTATCGGAACTGAATACGCCGCGATGCTTAAAAATATATATGCTATTGCCGCTGGAATTGCTCACGGTATTGGCTATGGAGATAACTTTCAATCGGTGTTGATGAGTAATGGAATTCGCGAAATGAAAAAATTTATTCGCAAGGTTCATAAAATGAAACGCAACATCAATAACTCTGCGTATTTGGGAGATTTATTGGTTACCGGTTATTCGGTGTTTTCGAGAAATAGAATGTTCGGAAATATGATCGGAAAAGGCTATACCGTACAATCCGCTATGATGGAAATGAGTATGGTGGCTGAAGGTTATTACGCTACCAAAAGCGCTTGGGAACTGAATCAAACCTATGGTGCAAATACACCGATAATTGATGCGGTTTATAGCATTTTATACGAAGGAAAGGAAGCGAAAAAAGTATTTAAAAAACTGACTGATAAACTAGATTAATTCTAGATAAAAAAAGCAAGAACCAAGAATCAAGCAATAATATCATGATTCTTGGCTCTTGCTTCTTGACTCTTTTCTCTTTCTATCGTACGATTACCCCATCCACAAACAAAATCGGAACTTCTTCAGCGAAGTCTTCATGAATAGCATGTGCTTTGAAAATATATTTTTTATCATACAATGTATTTCCAATAAAGAAAGTTACCATAAATTCGTTGTTGAGCACAAGTACACTTTTTTCAATCATTTCTATTTTGACAACAGAAACAGCCGGGACTTCCACAAAGGCATGACGTAATAAAGATGTTTTTTTCATCTCACCCTCAAGAGTTCCGAAGGCTTGTGAAACCACCATAACTGCATCCAGCTGGAAGTCGCTATCGTTGATAAGATAAACATACCAAACTTTTTCCATGAAGTCGTCGCTCCATTCTTGGACAGCGGCTAGGAATACGTTTTCTACGGTGGGGATGATGATGTCTTTTTTCATTGTAAATAATGTTTTTAAGTTTTCCCCTCCTTTGGAGGGGTGCCCAAAGGGCGGGGTGGCTTAGCCCGGATAGGAATGGCATCCTTTTGTTCTGGCGTTCAGAACAAAAGATAGAATGGATAGCCGGAATAGCTTCTAATAATCTAAATACTTGATTTGAATTGTTCTAAAAAACGAACGTCGTTTTCGTAGAACATGCGAATGTCACCGATTTGATAGAGCAACATGGCGATTCGTTCGATACCCATTCCGAAGGCGAATCCGTTGTACTCGTCGGAATTAATGCCACAGTTTTTCAAGACATTCGGGTCGACCATTCCGCATCCCATAATTTCTAACCAACCGGTTCCTTTGGTGATACGATAATCGGTTTCTGTTTTCAAACCCCAATAAATATCTACCTCCGCGCTTGGTTCGGTGAAAGGAAAATACGACGGTCTTAAACGGATTTTTGATTTTCCGAACATTTCTTTCGTGAAATATAAAAGTGTCTGCTTTAAATCGGCAAAGGAAACGTCTTTGTCTATATACAACCCTTCTACTTGGTGGAAAATGCAATGAGATCTTGATGAAACGGCTTCATTCCTAAAAACTCTTCCTGGGGAAATCGTACGAATGGGCGGTTTGTTGTTTTCCATATAGCGAACTTGCACGGAAGACGTATGTGTTCTTAGTAAAATATCTGGATTGGTTTGGATAAAAAACGTGTCTTGCATATCACGTGCCGGGTGGTATTCTGGTAGATTTAATGCGGTAAAATTATGCCAATCGTCTTCGATTTCAGGGCCTTCAGAAACGTTAAAGCCGATGTTTGAAAAGATATCAATAATTTGATTTTTTACTAGTGAAATTGGGTGACGAGAGCCTATAGAAATAGGTTCACTTGGTCGTGATAAATCCCCATAAAAACCTTTAATTTCCTCTTTACTTTCGAGTACTTCTTGAATTGATTTTACTTTGTCTTCTGCGGTGGTTTTGAGTAAATTTATGACCTGACCAAATTCTTTTTTTTGTTCGTTGGGAACATTTTTGAATTCAGCAAAATAATCTTTCAGCAAACCTTTGCTTCCTAAATATTGAATTCTAAAAACTTCAAGTTCTTCCTTGTTTTGAGTAGTGAATGCTTGTGCTTCGGCGATATGTTCTTTGATCTTGTCTATCATAGTCGTGCTGAAATTGAAAGTGCAAATTTAGGGATTTAACCGCAAAGTATACAAGGTTTTTTGAGTTGCTTAATTATAAAATTATTGGCGCCTTTACGTCGTTGCGAGATTATATATTTACGGCTCGCAAATGCGCAAAGAAAATCAGTCGATTACTTCTCGTTCTATGAAATAATTAACGATGGCTTCTTTCATCAATACGGATTGTTCTCCCGCTTTGAGTGCTGGTAATTCTTCTTTTACGGTATAATGTGGCCAACCTTCGTCATCAAAAAAGTCGAATTCGTAAAATCCGTAAGGCTCTAACAGGCGACAAATCGCAATATGCATCAGATTAAGCTTTTCGTCTTTTTTATATTTGTTATGTACTTTTCCTAGTTCTTGAACGCCAATTAAATAAATAATTGCGTCTAAATCAAGATCTTCTCCTTGCGAAAATTGATTGGAAAGCAAGGTAACGAGCTTTTCCCAGCGCTCTTTGAGTTGTTGGTCTCTAGCCATTATTGAGTGGTGAGTTGTCGGTTCTCATTTTAGTATTAGTATTAAAAAAACTAGCTGCAAAGATAAGAAGTTGAGTGAGGTTTCAATTGGCAATTCCTTTATATTTGTTTGCATTTAAACTAGAAGTATGGAAATGATTGACATTGTTTTATCCGTGATTTTAATTCTTGGAATGTTCAAAGGATTTCGAAATGGTTTTTTTGTTGAATTGGCTTCCTTAGTGTCGATTCTTCTTGGAATTTATATTGCGATTCGACTTTCTTTTATTACAAAATCGTATTTAGAAAAAGAAGTTACTTGGGATCCAAAAACTATTCAAGTTGCTGCATTTGCCATTACTTTTATAGCTGTGGTTATTGCCGTTTCGTGCTTAGCCAAAGCTTTTACCACAATGGCAAATTTTGCAAGTCTAGGTTTTGTAAATAATCTATTGGGTGCGCTAGTAGGTGTTTTTCGAATGATTCTAGTTTTGAGTATCGTATTGAATCTATTTCAGAAAATAAAATTTGAAAAGCGTTTTCTTTCTAAAGAGAAAAAAGAAAAATCTACTCTTTATCCTATTATTCAAGAAGTGTCTAAAAACATTTACCCTTCTATTGAAGCGTGGTTTGAGGCTTTTCAAACGGAGGATTTCAAATTAGAAAATGACCCTGAAAAAGAATAATTATTTGACCGATTTGACATTGTTGCTTTCTATCCAACCTTCAGAGCCGTCTGTCAATTCAATTTTTACCCAGTTTTCTATCGATTCATGAAGATAAACTTTCGCTCCTTCATGCAATACAAACACATCCGAGCTTGAAGATTTGGGCTCACTTTTTACTTGTGCTATCTCAGAAAAGACAATCGCTGGTCTCTCATTCGTATCATGTGATTTTTCGAATAACGCAGCCAAAGTACTCAATAGAATAAGAAAAACCAGTACAAACATTCCTATAAAAAAAATTCTTTTTGATAAGGTAAGTTGTGAAAAATAATACCCAATAAAAAACAAAAGGAACAAACCAGAAAAAGAAACGGTAATCCAAGCCCAAGTATCATAATGAAATATTCCTGTAAAATCTCTAAGCAACTTTGCAAATCCAACTTTAGGAACCACTTTGATTTCATCAATGGTCATTTTATGAGCAAAAAGCAAATTGTTTTGAATCTCAGTATCATTAGGATTGAGCACTAAGGCTTTTTCATAATTATAAATTGCAGGTGCTACTTTATTGAGTTTATAATAACAATTCGCCAAATTAAAATACAATTCCTCAGATTCTTTTTTACTATTCAAAATGCTCTCATAAGCTGTTATTGCTTCTTCATAATTTCCTTTTTGATACAAAGCATTGCCTTTATAAAAAATGCTTTGAGCAAAGAAAACTTGAGAAACTAAAAGAAATATAAAAACTAATTTTTTCATCGTATTTTATTATCCATTGTCAATTAAGAAATCTGCTTTTCTAATTCAGATATAATAGCCACTGCTTTGTCATAATCTTGTTGTATCGCTACACTAGAAGACGGTGCATAGCGCGCAAATTCACAGTTTTTGGTCAAGTCGATAAAGGTATTTACCGCTTCTTCTTTTACGTTACGAGACAACAAAATTTCTTGAATAATATCTTTACTCATATCCGAAGTTTCGATCTTCAATTTTGCTTTTAAGAAATTGTGCATTGCTTTTTCTAAAGCAATATAAAACAGCTCTTTGTTTTGAATTTGTTGCTTAGCTTCTGATAAAAATTTCTTTGCTAATTTGTTCGATAATTTTATTTTATTTCCTACTACATCGCCGTCGATTGCTTCTTTTTTCTTCTTAAGCAAAACAATAATTGGGATGATCAATAACGGCAGGAATGTCAATATGTAAAACAAGGTGGAGCCAAGAAAATCTTTTTTATGAAATGCTGCAAGCGTTGTTTTTAATTTAATAAATCGAAATTGTTCCCCTGCATTCACTTTCATTTTTACCACTCCAGTATTGGTAGCTACAGCATTATTTTCCGAAGTTGGTCCGTCTAGTACATTAATTATAATTTCCGGAGAGGAAATTGTTTTGTATTTCCCTAGCGACAAATCAAAGTAAGTAAATGTCATCGGTTTTATTGGATATTTTCCTTTAAACTGTGGAATAATCGTATACGAATCTGAAATTTGTCCATTCATTCCAGAAAGTGGTGTGTTTACTTTTTCGTTATGAACAGCGTCATACATTTCGAGGGAATTGGGCACTACTGGTTTTGGAAGTGTAAATAATTTTAAATTCCCTGTTCCTGAAGCTACCACTTTTAAATCGAGAGATTCGCCATTTTTTAAACTCGTTTTCGAAGGCGTAACTGAAAAATTAAAGCGTCCTACAGCGCCAGAAAAGTCGATAGGTTTTCCTGCTTCTGGAAGAGGTTTTACAGTAATTGTTTTACTTCCTGCTGAAACTCTTTTATTGTCTTCAACAACTTGTACTTGTCCGAAAAAATTTCTTCTATTGGTCGGAACTTGCACATCAATGTCTAATGACAAAGGTTCAATCTCTAATTTCCCGGATTTTTGTGGATATAAAACGGTTTTTCTCAACACTACACAACGGTATTTTTCTCCGTTGTATTTTCCTTCTTCAGCCACCAATTGTTTGATGTCAATATTCTGGCTCCAGAAATCATTGTATTTTGGTTTGTTGAGTTCTCTCCAATTGGTAATACCGATGTTGTAGCTGAAATACAATTTATAAACCACCGTAATTGGCTCATTAACATAAGGATTCCCTTTTGATATTTCAGCCACCAAATGGATTGCATCATTAGCAGAAACTTGTGGTTCATCATTCGGATCACGAGGTTGAGGAACTGCCGCAGTTACATTTATTTTTATAGGATTCGTTTTATAAATCTGTCCATTGATTTCTACTGCAGCTTGCTTGATTACTAAAGCTCCTTTTTGAGTCGGTAATAAAAAATAGGAATACGATTTATTGAAAGAACTTCTCCCATTTACCCAAGATTGACTGACTTGTTGACTTGGTCCAGCAATGATACGAAACCCTTCAAATGATGGCGGAGAAAAATTGTCTCCATCAGCATTCATCGTAAAATCGATACGTAATCTTTCGTTTAACCCTAAGCTGTTCTTACTTACTTTGGCTTCAAATTGCACTTGAGCCCAAAGTCCGTGGAAACTAATTAAAAAAAGTATTAAATATTTTTTCATTGCAGTACTAAGCATTTTTTTCTTAGTGTTCATTTCTTAAAATCGTACAATCTACCAATCTTTCTCGGTTTGAACGGGTTTTCCTTTTATTTTTTTGGCGTTTACTTTATCCTGAATTTTCTTCTCTTCATTATTTACGGCGTCTAACAAGTTTTGCAAACGCTCTTTTGAGATTCCTCCTGGTTTGGGTTTGGGCTCATTGTTTGGTTTGTCGTTTTTGCCTTTGTCGTCTTTTTTGTCTTTATCACCTTCTTTCTTATCGTCCTTTTTATCCTTGTTTTCGTCTTTCTTATCGTCTTTTTTGTCTTTGTCTTTTTTGTCGTCTTTTTTATCCTTTTTCTTGTCTTTCTTATCGTCTTTAGGAGGATTGTCTTTCAATAATTTTTTTGCTAATGCAAAATTATAGCGTGATTCTTCATCGCTTGGGTCATTTCGTAAGGCGTTTTTGAAAGCTTCTACGGCTTCGCTATATTTTTTTTCTTTCATAAAAACATTCCCTAAATTATGAAATGCTTGATGTTTTTCTGCTCTTGAATTCGAATTTTCTATTGCTTTTAAATAAGCGTAT
Organism: Flavobacterium sp.; assembly: GCA_043783565.1. GTDB lineage: Bacteria > Bacteroidota > Bacteroidia > Flavobacteriales > Flavobacteriaceae > Flavobacterium. The sequence goes on from JAYVZG010000042.1 coordinate 173,488, forward strand.
TTGGCTTCACTTGCTTGATTTTGGCGATAAATAGAATTTCCTAAATTGTAACTTGCAATTGGATTTTTACGCTTTTTAGAAATCGACATTCTATAATTTGTTTCCGCATCAGCATATTTTTTGGATTCAAATTCGTCGTTGGCTTTGGGTAAATTTTTATCTACTTCCTGAGCAAAAGCATAAGAAGAAATCAAAAACAAACACAGTAGGATTACTTGTTTCATGATTCTTTTTCGTTAAATAAATTCAACTTCATAATCCAAATGGTTCTTCTATCTAGCAAGAAAACATCTAAAAACAATAAAGCAAAGGCAATTCCTAAAAACCATTGAAACTGCGATTGAAAATCGGCCATTTGAGTCGCTTCAAATTCAGTTTTTTGGATATTGTCTAACGCTTTTTTGACATACGCTAATACTTCTTTTGTAGAACTACCATTGACATAGCCGCCTTTTGTAGCTTTCGCAATTTCTTTCAAGCTTTCTTGATTTAATTTAGTAATCACCACTTCATTGTTATTGTCTCGTTTAAAACTTTGAACAACTCCATTTTCTTTTATTGGAATTGGGCCGCCTTTTTCAGTTCCAAGACCAATAGTAATGATTTTCATTCCACTTTTATTGGCTTCTGCAGCGGCTTCTGTGGCGCCTTCCGAATGATCTTCACCGTCAGAGATTAATATCAATAATTTGCTGGTTTTATTTCCTTTATCAAAATAAGTCGAAGATAATTTTATGGCTTCGTCTAGGGAAGTTCCTTGGGAAGAAACCATCGATGTATTCATACTTTGCAAAAACATTTTGGAAACACTATAATCGGTTGTAATGGGTAAAACTGGGAAAGCACTTCCTGCATAGGCAACAATTCCGATTCTATCATTCCCTAATTGATTGATAATTTGAGAAACAATTTGTTTGCTTTTTTCTAATCGATTGGGGGCAACGTCTTCGGCTAACATACTTTTAGAAACGTCCATTGCAAAGACAATATCAATCCCTTCTCGCTTGATGGTTTCCATTTTAGTGCCTATTTTTGGATTAACCAATCCTAAAATCAAACCTACGAATGCCAAAATTAGTAAGGTAAATTTTAAGGTTGGTTTAAAAACGGAACGATTCGGGCTTAATTTTTTTACTAAATCTACATCTCCAAATTCGCGTTGTTTTTTTCTTTTCCAATATTGTACATACAAGAAAAGCAACACCAACACTGGGATGATGCCTAAAAGATACAAATAACTTTTTTCTTCTAATTCGTACATAGTTTAAATAAAACTTTTAAAAAGAGTGTTTCGCAATCCAATTTCTAGCAAAAGCAATAATCCTGCAATCCATATCAATGGTCGGAATTTCTCGTCATAATCATAATACCGTAATTCTTCTATTTCGGTGGTTTCTAATTTATTGATTTCATTATAAATTTTAGCTAACTTAGAATTACTCGTGGCTCTAAAATATTTTCCGCCTGTTTTTCTCGCAATGCTTTGCATCAGTTTTTCGTCAATTTCGACTTGCATCATGCGAAATAAAAATTGTCCGTTTGGAGCAATAGCATACGGAAATTCAGCCATGCCGTTGGTTCCTATACCAATGGTATAGACTTTAATTCCGTATTGTTCGGCTATATCCGAAGCGGTTTCTGGCTCGATAAATCCTGCATTATTCACGCCGTCGGTCAATAAAATAATCACTTTGCTTTTGGCTTTGCTGTCTTTTAATCGATTGACAGCCGTTGTTAATCCCATACCGATCCCAGTTCCGTCTTGTAATACATTATCGTATTTAATACTATTCACAGCATCAACAATAACAGCCTTATCGCTTGTTACCGGAGTTTTAGTGTACGCTTCTGCGGCATAAACCACCAATCCTATTCGGTCGTTAGGACGTTGCTCTACAAAATCAGAAGCCACTCGTTTTAAAGCTTCCATTCGATTGGGCTTCAAATCCTTGGCGAGCATACTTCCAGAAACATCAACAGCGATAACGATATCAATTCCTTTTGTGGTTTTGGTTTCATTACTAATATCGACAGTTCTTGGTCTAGCCATGGCAACTATTACGCAACTTAACGCTAACAAACGCATAACAAATAATATCGGTTGCAGTTTAGCCAACAGTGATGAGGAAGTCTGAAAACCTTTCAATGAACTTATTTTTAAAGTTGGCGCTTGTTGTTTTCTTTTCCATAAATACCACGCTATTGCCACTGGTAGTAATAGAAACAACCAAAAGAACCCTGGATTTAAAAAGGTGATCTCTTTCATTATTCGCTTACTTTTTTAAGTTCAACAGAGTTTAAAATACGTTCTGAAATTTGATTCGCATACCCATCGCCTTCTTCGTGAATGATAATAATTTGCTGCAATCCACCTTCTTGATGAAAGAGTAAAATTTCATAATAATATTTTGTGCTGTTTTTACTTAATTCATCAATTCTTGAAAAAGTACCGTATGCTTTTAATCCTTTTACGCCTTGTTTTGTATCAAATTCCTCCTGTTTTACAATCATATTTTGTGCACCTTGAGTTTCAAGAAATTGTAACGATCCGTCAATTGATTTACTTAAATCGATTTCTCCTTCTTGTTTAAATTTGATGGTAGAAACTGCAATTTGGAATTTACCAATCAAACTTCCATAGATAAAAGTTTGCATTTCCTTAATCAAAGCCATTCCATCTTTAGGTAAGCTTTGAGAAATATCGGTACGCTTGAGAACCTGCGGAGTTTCTATCGTTACACTTGGATTACCGTATTCACTAAACACCCATTCGCCTTCTAATAATTCTTTGGAAGTATTTCCGAAAATAACATCTTTCACATAGGTGAATCCTTTTGTGGTAATCATAAAGGCCAAAACAAAAACGACAATCCCTACAAGAATCGCTATAGATAATTGAATACGTTTTTTTCGTTTTTTCAATAATTGTAATCGAATTTGTTCTTGACGTTGCAATTCGTTTAGCAACATTTCATCTTCTTTTTCAACGACAACTGGAATAGCTTTATCTAAAATGACAATCGCTCTTTCTATTTTTTTACGGTCTTCGGTAATCTCGAATTCTAGCGGTTTTGATTTAGCAAATTTTACTAAATCGGCTTGTTGTAATACCTTTTCAAGATTTTCGAGTGTTTCTTGTGAAAGTGCCATCTTTTTCTTTTGAGACGCTTTTCGAAGTCCTTCGATTAGTTCTGAAGTGGTGCTTTCCATGGCAGGAACATCAATGGCTTCTTCGATATAATTTCTAGCAATGTCTGTCAATTCACTATAATACGCTTTGACTTCTCCTTTTTGCCATAATTGTTTTTTCTCTAATGAATTTAAAAGACTCGTCGCTTTTTCAATGGGAGTTTTGTAAACCTCTTCTTCAATTTTTTTCTTTTGTCGAATTTTAATAAACCAATAGACGAAAGCGCCAATTCCTGCTAGAAGTAGAAGAATAAGTAACAATTTCCATATCCAGCTTTTGCTCGAAGTTACTTCAACAATTGGCTTGATATCGTACAGTTTTTGTTTTAAGGTGTCAACGACGACATTCGAAACCTCAACTCGTATACTATCGGAAAAAAACGGTTTATTATTGATTAATATGGTGACTCTTGGAATCATATATTTTCCACTATCAAATTGAGTTAAACCATATTTTTTAACCAATTCATATTTACTATCCTTTTTGATGGTATCAATCGCATAGGATTGAATAACTTCTAAAGCACCAAAATTTTTTGGATTCGGGAAAGCGACTTTTGCAGTAGTATCGACAGACGTTTTAAGAGTCAATTGAAATTCGGCACCGATTTTATTTTTAGTTTTATCAATACTTGTAACTACTTGCTTTTGTTGAGAAAATACAACAGTAGAAAGTAGTAATACGCATACAATAAAAAACGTTTTCTTCATATTCTTGAGCCTTTCTAGGCAATTATCTCGATTTAAAATACCCTAACAATTTAGTGACATAACTTTCATCAACTCTTGTATTTACAACTCCGGAGCCTGATTTACTAAAGGTTTCTTTGAAATAATTAATTTTATTATGATAGTAGGTTTCATAATTCAAACGAACTGATTTTGAACTAGTATTCACCCATTGCACAGCTCCAGTTTCTGCATCTTGCATTGCCACCATTCCGATATTTGGCATCTTTTCTTCGCGAATATCATAGACTCTAATGCCAGTAATATCATGCTTTTTAGAAGCTATTTTTAAAGTTTGTTCGTAATCATCTGACATGAAATCAGAGATTACAAAAACAATCGCTTTCTTTTTTTGAGTGCTTGATAAAAATTTTAAAGCTTGAGCAATATCTGTATTGTGGCTTTGTGGTTGAAATTCGATTAATTCACGAATGATTCGCAACACATGGGAACGGCCTTTTTTCGGAGGGATATACAATTCTATTTGATCTGAAAATAAAATTAATCCTATTTTATCATTGTTTTGAGTAGCTGAAAAAGCCATCGTTGCTGCTATTTCAGTTACGATATCTTTTTTAAATTGATTTTTTGTTCCAAAACTTTCCGAGCCACTGATGTCTACCATCAACATCATGGTGAGTTCTCTTTCTTCTTCAAAAACTTTAACGTGAGCTTCATTGTACCTAGCAGTAACATTCCAATCAATAGCACGAATATCGTCGCCATATTGATACGGTCTCACTTCAGAAAAAGTCATTCCGCGACCTTTAAAAGAAGTATGGTATTCCCCAGAAAAGATATGATCGCTCAATCTTCGGGTTTTAATTTCTATTTTACGAACTTTTTTTAGTAGGTCTTTTGTTTCCATAATTTTTCGCCACAAAGGCACAAAGTCACAAAGTTTTTTTTCTAATTTAGGGTCAAAGTTTTTAAAAAAACTAATGCCCTAGCCCTGATGGAAGCGGCATCCCACGCTTTTTTGCGTGTATTTGCGTACAGCAGGAAACAGCTCCTAAAAAAATTAATTGGTATTTTTATGTTTTAATTTATTGATTGTTGCATTCAAATCGAATCCTAGCAACAACACCATGCAGTTAATCCAAATGTAAAACATGAGTATTAATAGTGTGCCTATGGAGCCATAAAGTTCGTTGTATTTTGAAAATTTGATGACCCAGATTCCGAAAAAATAAGACGAAATTATGATAAGAATCGTAGTAAAAACGGAACCTATGGTGATAAAAACTGGTTTGTGAGAATGTGTGGTACCAAACCGAAATAATATTGATGTTGTAGCTAATATCATCAGGATTACAAATGCATATCGCCCGAGTTGTATTAACGGAATATTGTCGCTCAAAACGTCTTGAATTTTTGTTTTTTGCAAAAAAACCTCAAAAACTACTATCGTCGCTACGGTTATGATTAACAATAACGATAGCACGAGAGACATGCCTAATGCGATGAAATATTGATGAAAAAAACCTCGTTTTATGATAATATGTTTGGAGTTTTCGAAACCTCCAAGTATGGCATTTACACCATTTGCCATCAAGAAAATTGACAATACAAACCCTGTTGACAGCAACCCAGAATGGCTGTTGTGCAAAATATCATTAATAATATTGGCTATGGCGTCATAGGTATTTGGCGGGACTCCTTCTTTCACAAATTGAAGAAAATCTTCTTGAAATCCTACAATTGGGATGTATGGAATAAGGTTTAATATAAATAAAGCAAAGGGAAATAACGCCATAAAAAAACTGAAAGCAATAGCGGCAGCGCGATACGACAAAGCTCCTTCAAAAATACCTATAATGTATATTTCTAGTAAGTCATAGAATGATAATCCTGATAACCATTTCCATTTGAAGCTTTTTAAGAAGCGAGCAAATGTATTGATTACTGGGATTTTTTCTAATTTATTTTCTATTTGTTCACTCATGATTTTTTAGAATTTAGGTGGCAGGTTGCAGTCCCGAAGCTTCGGGAGCATATTGGAGTACTGAAGCTTCGGGAGTAGTTGGGATTTTCATAAAAATTTATCTAGATTGTTCATCATATAATTCAATAGTTTTCCAACTTCAAGGCTTTTTCAGTCAATTTATTAAACTCTTCTTTGCTAATATAATTACATGCAAAAGAAAATTCTAACCAAGTTTGAGTTTCAGAATTTTCGGCATCACTGTCAGTTAGTTTTGAGACAAAATGCTTTTCATACCTTCTTTTTCTTGTTGCTTCTGCAATATTTGCGGACACACTTCTTGATGAACGTCTAATTTGATCCGTTAACGAATATTTTTCTTCCGATGGAAATTGCTTTGAAATATGAAAAATTTCCATCGCTAATTCAAATGATTTTTTATATGCCAGTAAATCCTGAAACCTCATTTTTTTTTACTTTATATTGTTATTTTAAATCTAAAAATCTGCTACCTGCTCCCGAAGCTTCGGGACTGAAATCTGAAATCTGAACCCTGCTATCTATTCTAAAAAGCCTTCAAGCTCAAATCCATGTTATAGATTGAGTGTGTCAATGCTCCTGATGATATATAATTTACGCCACATTCGGCGTAGTTTCTAATAGTGTTTTCGTTTATATTTCCCGAAGATTCTGTAAGGCATTTGTTGCCAATTAGGACTACTGCTTTCTGGGTGGTTTTATAATCAAAATTATCTAATAAAATCCTAAAAACGCCTTCACTGGCAAGTATTTCGTTAACTTCATCAAGGTTTCTGGCTTCGACGATGATTTTTAAGTTGAGGTTATTTGCTGTGAGATACGCTTTGGTTTTGGCTATAGCCAAAGTAATTCCACCTGCAAAATCATTGTGATT
>JAYVZG010000043.1:0-78971 GCA_043783565.1 Flavobacterium sp.
TACAACTCAAGACCGAAAATAAATTTTAACATCAAACAATCGTTAGTTTCCGAGATTATTGCTAAATTCACAACTTACAACTTACAACAATGAACACACCTACCATCACTTCTCGAATTTCTGGCTTCTATATTCTATATTCTATGCTCTTTTCTCTGCTTCTCCCCGCCCAAACCTGGCAATGGGGTAAAAGCGGCGGCACGACCGATAGTTTTAATTCCTTAGAAGAGCAAGTAAAATCTGCCTGCACCGACATTTATGGCAATGTTTATATGGTATCGGATGTTGCCTCGACCAATTCTCAGGTGGACGGCGTTCCCAAACAGAATTACAATAATGGTTTTGGGTTGTATGATGGCGTCGTGGCAAGTTTTACCTGTTCGGGAGCGTACCGCTGGTCAAAAGTTATAGGGGGAGGTTATACTGACTTTGTTAACTGTGTGCAGAGTGATGCCTTAGGTAACATTTATGTTTTGGGTCAAGTGAGTCCATCTAGCAATGTGCCTGGTGATGTTGCTGTTCATTTTGATACGGATGTTATTTTACCAGTATCCCCTAGTGATGTTAATGAAAACAAGCAGTCTTTATTTATTATCAAGTATAACAGCGACGGTGTTTTTCAATGGTTGCGCATGCCCCAACCGGTTGATGTCAGTTTAAGCCAATCACTGACATATTCCAATACCCAAGACTTGCAAGTAGATGCACAAGGCAATTCCTATAGTTTGTGTCATTTGCCAGTGGGGGTGTATGCTGATGGGGCGTATGCGGTGACGGTTTCAGGACTTAATATTTTGAAGTACGACACCAATGGGGTATTCTTAGGAGGTGTTCCTATCGACATCCAATTTGGGAACCCAAGAGTACCCGCTCGTATGCGTCGCAACTATCAAACCGGTGATTATTATGTGTCAGGAAAAGCTTATCAATCACAATTTGAAAGCGACCGAGTGACCATTAATGGGCAAATACAAACCAAAGCTATTTTTATCGCGGCTTTTAGTAGTTCAGGTACTTTTTTATGGAAAAGAGAGAATGTAAGTACAGGAGTATCTTCTCTTTCACCTCCGGGTATTGCAATAGATTCAGAGAACAACGTTTATATGGCTGGTAGTACAGGCCCAGTAAATTTAGGAGGCGGGAATTATATGGTAGATAGTTTTAATGGAACGCCCATGGGTCTGTTGTCATTTCAGACACCCATTCCTTTTCTTGTTAAGATGGATGCTAGCGGTAATAATAGTTGGTTAACAAGTGCAAATCGATCTATACCATTTGATTTGATACAAAAAGGTGATGAACTAGTTATTTGCGGTGCTATAGCTAATACACAATGGCAAAACTTAAGTTTTGTGTCACCAACGTTATCGCAACATGCCTATATCGCGCGGTTCAACAAAAACACAGGAACCATACTTTCAATCAACCCACTAGGCACAACGAGTTCCGACTTAGGTGTAGCACTGGCCACGGACAGCAAAGGCAATTATTATTTGGGAGGGAAGTTTTCGGCGACGATGACTGCAGGAGCTAGCACGCTAGTAAAAAGCGGTGGTACCAATGATTTTTTTATCGCCAAGTTTGGCAGCACCGATTGCAACTTTCTAGCTGCGAATGAGTTCGAGAAAAACAGTTTGCAAGGCTATCCGAATCCGGTGCAAAACACATTGCAACTCAACAATTCCGAATTGAGTAGTTATGTGTTGTATGATGTGTTGGGAGCGAGAGCACAAACGGGAGCAGTAGCTGTGAAGGGTGAGATAAATCTAAATACTCTAGCTTCGGGTATGTATGTATTGCAGTTGCAAAATCAAGCAGGCGTTAGTCAAGTGATGAAGTTGGTGAAAGAGTAGGTAGGAATTATGAAATAAGAATTCCGATTTATGACCAAATACTAAGGGCTTACGATCATTTCCCACTATTTTTTATAAACTACTTCCTTAAAAACTCTAGTGTTTTAAGGAAGTATTTTTTTACAATCTGAGTGCATTCGAGGGACTTATAACCTACTCTTAAGCACCAAAAAATCAACTAATAACGAGAATGGCAACAAAAGGCAACAAAAGGGAGTAAAAGGCACTTTTGTCCGCTACTCCCAATAGATTTGTTACAGAGTGGTTCGAGGATGCTTCGAGAACGTTATAGAAAAAAGCCGATTTCTCGAACAACTCTCGAAGCATTCTGTAACAACTCTTGAAAGATATTCGCCTAAAAAACAAGAAAATGTAAGAAACACCAATTAAAAAATAGAAGTAAAAATAATCCAATCAACTTTCAGAGGAAAGTAGTATTTAGACAAACAATAGTTATATTTGTTATCCATTTATAAAAATAATTCTAAATACAATTAAAAATGAAATTCTTAAATACGTTTACTGTTTTAATGGCTTCTAGTGTCATTTCTTTGGCTACAGCTCAGGAGAATAAAACATCCAATAAAAATAATGATTCCGCACCTTTTTCTTTTGTAGTAGAACAATTTGCAGACATCAATGTCTTACGATATCAAATTTCGAGTTGGGACAATCTGACTTTAAAAGAGAAAGAATTGGTCTACTATCTAACGGAAGCAGGAACTTGCGGTAGAGATATTATGTGGGATCAGCATTATAAATACAATCTCAAAATCAGAAAAGCATTGGAGGCTATTTATGCGCAATACAAAGGAGATAAAAGAACTGCCGATTGGAAAAACTTTGAAGTCTACTTGAAACGTGTTTGGTTTTCAAACGGAATTCACCATCATTATTCAAATGATAAAATCAAACCTGCTTTTTCTAAGGATTATTTCAAAGACCTATTAAAAGCAACGAAAACGTCTTTAGACCCTACAATTGTTGCCATATTATTCAATGAGGTAGATTCAAAAAAAGTGAATCTAGACGAATCTAAAGGATTGATTGCAGGTTCTGCAATTAATTTCTATGATAAAGGAATTACTGAAAAAGAAGCCGAAGTTTTTTATGCCAATAAGAAAAGTCCAGATGCATCGAAGCCTTATTCTTATGGTTTGAATTCAAAATTGATTCGAAATAAAAAAGGACAATTAGAAGAAAAAATTTGGAAAAGTGGAGGCATGTATGGAGCAGCCATCGATAAAATTATCTATTGGTTAGAAAAAGCGAAGGCAGTAGCTGAAAACCAAAAACAAGCAGATGCTTTGGGTTTATTAATAAGTTATTATAAAACTGGGGATTTAAAAACGTGGGACGATTACAATATTGCTTGGTTGCAAGCTACTGATGGGAATATTGATTACATAAGCGGCTTTGTAGAAGTATATAATGATCCTTTAGGATATAGAGGTTCGTATGAAGGTGTTGTTCAAATTAAAGATTTTGACATGTCGGCTAAAATGGAAGTGGTTTCCAAAAACGCACAATGGTTTGAGGACAATTCGCCTTTAATGCCGGAACATAAAAAGAAAAATGTAGTCGGAGTTTCTTATAAAACAGTGGTCGTTGCAGGAGAATCGGGTGATTCGTCTCCGAGCACACCTATTGGTGTAAATCTTCCCAATGCCGATTGGATCAGAGCTGCTCATGGCTCTAAATCGGTTTCACTTGGAAATATTATTGATGCGTATGCTAAATCTGGAGGAAAGGGTAAATTATTAGAATTTGCAAACGATGAAGAAGAGATTGCCTTAGCTCAAAAATATGCAGAAATTGGAGATAAAATGCATACGGCTTTGCACGAAGTGATCGGCCATGCTTCGGGTCAAATTAATCCAGGAGTGGGTACCCCAAAAGAAACATTAAAAAGTTATGCTTCTACTTTAGAAGAAGGAAGAGCCGATTTAGTTGGTTTGTATTATGTATACAATCCAAAAATACAAGAATTAGGATTGGTGGATGATTGGAAAAAATTAGGAATGGAATCCTATGATGGGTATATTCGTAATGGATTGATGACACAATTGGCTCGCTTGGAAATAGGCTCGAATGTTGAAGAAGCGCATATGAGAAACCGTCAATGGGTGAGCGCTTGGGTTTTTGAAAAGGGGCAAAAGGAAAATGTTATTGAAAAGATTTCTAGAGATGGAAAAACTTATTTTAATATTAACAATTATGAAAGACTTCACGAATTGTTTGGGGAACTTTTGAGAGAAGTGCAGCGAATTAAATCGGAAGGTGATTTCACTGCAGGAAAAAATCTTGTAGAAAACTATGGTGTAAAAGTAGATCAAGTACTACATGCTGAGGTTTTAGAACGTTGCAAACAGTTTACTGCGGCTCCCTATAATGGATTTGTAAATCCGGTATTAGTTCCAAAAAAAGATGCTAAAGGAGCTATTATCGCCATCGAAGTAAAACAACCCAAAACTTTTGCAGAGCAAATGATGTATTATTCAAAGAATTATAGCTATTTGCCATTAGAAAACTAAAAATGAATAGATAATAAATAAAAAACGCCTGCTTCTACGCAGGCATTTTTATTGGTTTTAAAAGAAGTAATTTTCAGTAAGAAATCGCTTGGCCTTACTTAAACCTCTTTTTGTTTCTGGAAGTTCTTTTTTTAAAATATGTTCTATTTTTTCAAAGGTGGTTTTCATGGCTAAGTTTTTCAATTCCATATAACTGTTGATAAACAATAATACTTCATAGCCTTCCTCAGGATTTAACTCGTACGCATCGATAAAACGAATTTTTTTAGGAAGTTTTTCAACTACTTCTGGATTCCAATTGTAGGAATATCTTAAATCATTTTCTTTAAAAGTTGCCATTATCATTACTATAATGATACAAATTTAAGAAAGGTTTTCAAACAATTACTAGGGTTTTTACCTGAGTTTACCTAGGAGTTTACCTAGGAGTTTACCTAGGGTTTTTCCTAACGTTTCATAAATATTTTAATCATAAAAAGCATGAAAATAAAAAAAATAAAAGCATAGAGTACTTTATAACTTCCTTTGTAGAATTTTTGGTGAATTAAAATGTCTTTTCGATAGGAGAATATCATTATGATTATAAAACTAACTAAAAATAAAGCGGCGAAAATCCATTGACCTGTAGAAAACATAGTGCTATTTTTTTTTGTAAAATTAATCAATTGTGAATAAAAGTTGCTATTTTGCAGTAGTAATTAATAGTTAAATGTCATGCAAAAACAACTCCTTGCGGTAAAAGAATTCCACACTACTTTTGCTATTGGTCATAGTGAAAATCCTAGAGCCGATTTAGGCGAAACCAAAAACTTGCTTCGTTTCAATTTGATGAAAGAAGAAAATGAAGAATACCTGGAAGCGGTTCAAAATAAGGACCTTATAGAAATTGCGGATGCTTTAGGGGATATGCTTTATATATTATGTGGCACCATCATTGAGCACGGTTTACAACATAAAATTGAAGAAGTTTTCGATGAAATTCAACGCAGTAATATGAGTAAATTAGGCGAAGATGGGCAACCTGTATATCGTGAAGACGGAAAAGTAATGAAAGGTCCCAATTATTTCAAACCCGATTTTTCTAAAATACTTAGATAATTGAAAATTTAGATTAGACACAAAAAAAGGTGTAATTTTTCAACTACACCTGTTAATTCTTAATTCGTAATTTTTAATTTTTAATTAAATTTTTACCATCCAACCAAAAGTATCTTCAGCAACTCGATATTGAATATTGGTCAGTTTTTCTTTTAATTCTAATGCGATTGAATTTTCTGTTTTAGGTAATTCGTAGTAAACATCTTCATACGAAAATCCTACTATTGGATTGACAACTGCTGCCGTTCCAGCTCCAAAAATTTCTTTCAAACTTCCGTCTTTAGCACCTTGTATTATTTCAGAAACTAAAACAGAACGCTCTTCTACTTTAATACCATCTCTTTTGGCAATGTCTATTAAGCTTTTTCTAGTAACTCCATCTAAAATACGTTCACTTGTTGGTGCAGTATATAAAGTATCATTGATTCTAAAGAAAACATTCATCGTTCCCGCTTCTTCCAATTTGGTATGAGTAGCATCATCCGTCCAAATGATTTGTTGAAACCCTTTTTCATTAGCCAATTTAGTTGGGTAAAATTGAGCGGAATAATTTCCAGCTGCTTTTGCGGCACCAATTCCACCATTAGCGGCTCTACTAAAATGTTCGGCAATTAAGACTTTTACTTCTCCAGAATAATACGATTTTGCTGGAGATAATATAATCATAAAACGATATTGAGTAGAAGGAGCAGCAATTACGCCACTTCCAATTGCAATCATAAAGGGGCGAATATATAAGGTATTGCCAAATCCTTTTTTTACCCAATTGCGTTCTAAATCTAGCAATTGATGCAAACCACTCATAAAAATATCTTCTGGAATTTCAGGCATTGCCATTCGGACTGCTGACTTATTCAATCTTTCCATATTCTGATCAGGTCGAAATAACCATACATCATTACTTTCGTCTTTATAGGCTTTCATTCCTTCAAAAATGGCTTGACCATAATGAAAAACTTTGGCAGAAGGGTCTATTAAAAATGGTTCGTAAGGTTTAATATTTGGTCGTTGCCATTTTCCATCTTTAAAGTCACAAACAAACATATGATCAGTAAAAACACTTCCAAAAGAAAGATTTTCAAAGTCAACAGTATCAATTTTTGTATGTGGAACAGTTACGATATCGATTTCGTGAGTAATATTTGAACTCATTTTCGGGTAGTTTTAAAGTGAATAAAAAATATAAATAATTGATAATGAACGCGTAATGTGTGAAACGCAAATGATTATTTTTATTCACATAATTTAGGCTAAAATAATAAAATTACATCATTTTAATAATTTGAAATCATTTATTTTAAGTCTTTTCATGAAAATTAAGAAATCAACATAATTTGTTTTATTTTAGGATTGGGAATTAAAAAAGAATGCGAATTTTTCTTTTTTGAAAGACTTTACTAACTATTTTTGTTGTAACTTAAAAAAATCAAAATGAAACAATATTTACTTATTATTTGTTTGCTGTTATTCGTAGTGAGTTGTAAGAAGGCAATTGCTGTTGATAAGGCAGCTACGTCTTATGCCTCTTTTGGGGATAGTATTACTGCGGATAAAGCTATTTCTAAAGAACAATTGTTTGCTAAATACGCTGCAATGAAGGAAGGGGACACCCTTGCTGTTAAATTCTCCTCTAAAATAAATGATGTTTGTCAGAAAAAAGGATGTTGGATGAATGTGGATTTAGTCAATGATGAAAAGGCATTTGTTAAATTTAAAGATTACGGATTTTTCATGCCTTTAAACTCTAAAGACGAAGAAGTAATAGTCAACGGAAAAGCATTCTTAAGTATTGAAAGTGTTGAAGAACAAAAACATTATGCAAAAGATGCTGGTAAATCAGTAACTGCTATCGATAGTATCGAGTCTCCCCTAAAAATCTATTCTTTTTTAGCGGATGGTGTTTTAATAAAAAATAATGAAAAATAGTTTACTCCTATTGGTTTGTATAGTGTTTTTCTTTAACTGTGCTAAAAAGGAAACAAATACGAACGAAGTATCTTGTTCGAAGGAAGCTAAAGGGAAATCGTTCAAAATGTATCAAATGTCTGAAATGTCTACTTTGATGGAGCAGATGTATGTTGACAATCAACGGTTGAGCGTTCGAATTCAAAATGGGGATACCATAGGTAAATTTCCCAATCATTTTTTGAAAATTCATCAAGCGGTAATGACCGATTCAACTGAGAATGACCTTTTTTTTAAAGTACAGGCCAAAGAATTTATCAAAGCACAAGAATTGATTTATCAAGACCCAAAAAATGCAAAACAGCATTTTAATGAGGGTGTGAATGCATGTATTCAATGTCATGAAGTAAAATGCAGCGGACCCATTCCAAAGATTAAAAAATTGTATATTCAATAAATAATGCGAAGAGAAATTAGCGTAACTTCGGATGGCTCTACCACAATACATTTAACGGATTGGGATGAAAATTACCATTCGAAACATGGAGCAATACAAGAAGCAAAGCATGTATTTATTAAAAATGGATTGAGTTTATTTGATCACAAATCGATATCCATTTTAGAAATAGGTTTTGGAACAGGATTGAATGCACTAATAACACTTATAGAAGCTAAAAATCTAAATCTTAAAATTGATTATGTTGGAGTAGAGTCCTATCCAATTTCTAATGATGAAGTTGTTGCAATGAATTATATTGAAGAATTGAATGCTCAAAAGGAAAGCGCTATTTTCGAAACAATGCATTCTAGTGTTTGGGAACAAAGGATTCCACTGACTTCCGAATTTTCATTGACCAAGAGAAAACAATTTATTGAAACAATTGAGGATGTAGAAGCATTTGATTTAATCTATTTTGATGCTTTTGGATATCGAGTTCAACCTGAATTATGGAGTACAGAAGTTTTTGCAAAAATGTATACTGCTTTAAAACCAAATGGAATTTTAGTTACCTACGCCGCACGTGGAGTGGTAAAAAGGAGTATGTTGGAAGTTGGTTTTACTGTTGAAAAATTAGAGGGACCCCCAGGAAAAAGAGAAATGTTTCGTGCCAGAAAACAATAATTTATTTTGTTAATAAATCGGTTTCCCAATTAACATTTCTTTTGTATTAAGAGCACTTTTTTTAGTTAAATTTGATTTACTATTTATTAACAATACCACAAACCATTTAATTACTTTATGAAAAGAACCATGTTTGCTTACACCAAAAACATACTCGAAAGAGTTAGTTTTGATCCTTTACTTTTTTGTAAAGAATTGGAGAAAGCACTAAAAATGCTCTTGCCTTATGAAATTGAGCAGCTTACGGAATGGCTTTTAAATTACACAATTGAAAAACCAGAATTAAGGCAATGTCTTATTTATGTCAACAAATAAAACTAAAAGGAGCTTAAATGGCTCCTTTTTTTTTGTAAGTATTGTTGGGTGAAAACCATGTTAATGTAAGTAAATACTTTATTTTTTTTAACATTTTATGCATTTAATCGAATTTATGTGTATTTAAACGGTGTAATTTAAATTTAATTTTACATTTACCAAACGTTCTTATTAAGATAACCCCTAAATCTTACAATTATGCCTAGAATGATCTATGACTACACGAAATCGGTGCTTGAGAGAGTGAGCTTCGACCCAGTACTTTTTTGCAAAGAATTACGAAAAGCAATGAGAAATTTATTGCCCTATGAACTTGAGCAATTAAAGAAATGGTTGCAGAACTTCACTAATGAGAAGCCAGAGCTACAACAATATATAAGTATTGTGAATTGATATTAAAAGGAACTATTTGGTTCCTTTTTTATTTTTTACTGATAGGACTAATTATTTCTACGTTTTGAAACACAATCGCCCCTTTTATTACTCCAGCTATAGTGGCTCTTAAGGCATCAATAATTTGAATTTTAAGTTCCGTTTTTGGGAATATTAAACTTACTTCACGAGCTGGTTTTGGTTCAACAAAATGTTTCAATTTTACTTTGTCATTCTCTTTTAAATCTAACGTATGTAAGTAAGGAAGCAATGTTATTCCCAAACCTTCATCAGCCAATTTTATTAATGTTTCAAAACTCCCACTTTCTAATTGAAAATGTGAAAAATCGCTTCTATTTACGTTTTTGCATAAATTTAAAATACCATCCCTAAAGCAATGACCGTCTTGTAAGAGCAAAATTTCATCTACGTCTAAATCGCTTATTTCAATTTCTGTTTTAGAATAATATTTATGAGATTGCGGAATGTAAGCCATGAAAGGTTCGAAATACAAAACGATCTCTTTAATTTTTTCTTCCATTAAGGGTGTGGCAGCAATGGCAGCATCTAAATGCCCATTTTTGAGTTTGATTATAATCTCATCAGTATTCAATTCCTCAATTATCAATTTTACTTTTGGGTATTTTTTGATGAAATTATTCAAAAACATCGGTAAAAGCGTCGGCATGATAGTCGGAATAATACCCAATCGGAATTCACCACCAATAAAACCTTTTTGTTGCTCAACAATGTCTTGCATTCGATCGGCTTCATTGACAATATTCTTCGCTTGATTGACTATTTTTTGACCAATTTCTGTAAGTTGAATGGGTTTTTTACTTCTATCAAATATTCGAATTTTAAGTTCTTCTTCTACTTTCTGAATTTGCATACTCAAGGTAGGTTGCGTTACAAAACATTTTTCGGCAGCTAAAGTAAAATTCTTATGTTCAGCAACAGCTAAAACATATTGAAGTTGAGTGATAGTCATATTATATAGCGTATTTTGATGCAAATATAAAATTTAATCAATTTAAGTTATGGAAGGAATTGTTATTTTTTTTGTTAAAAATAAATTAAAATGAAAATTTACTCATGGGTTATCTTTATTTTCGCTCCATGAAATTTTTAGTAAGTACTTTATTACTTCTTTTTATGATTTATCTTTCAACACCAACTGTTCTGTTGTTGATCGAGAAGAATGCAAATATTTCATTAAATTATGATTTATCTGAAGAAGAAAATCAAAAAGATAATAAAGAAAATAAAGAATTGAAATCGGATTTTACTCTTAAAACTCAATTTGAACTTGTCACTCACAATTCCATTTTACCTAATATAATTATTTCAGAAAATGAATCAAAACATGATGCTATTTCTGAAGAAATCTTCATCCCACCTCCCGAATTAATCTAATACTCCTAATGTAATCTTCGCTCTTGCGAATCTTTTAGTATTAAATTAATTTATAGGTATGACAAAAAAAATCAATCTTTTTGCAAACCTTAAATCTGATTTTTCCTCAGGTTTAGTGGTTTTTTTGGTGGCATTGCCACTATGTTTAGGTATTGCTCTAGCTTCAGGAGCACCTTTATTTTCAGGAATTATTGCGGGAGTTGTTGGAGGTATTGTAGTTGGATTTTTGAGCAAATCACATCTTAGTGTTTCAGGTCCAGCTGCAGGCTTAACAGCCATTGTATTAACTTCTATTACAGATTTAGGAGCCTTTAATGCTTTTTTATTAGCTGTTTTATTGGCGGGTGTGATTCAGCTTATATTAGGTTTTATTAAAGCAGGTTCTATTTCTAATTATTTCCCTACAAACGTCATTGAAGGAATGTTGGCTGGAATTGGAGTAATCATTTTTTTAAAACAGATACCGCACGCTTTTGGGTATGATAAAGATTATGAAGGTGATTTATCGTTTCTTCAAACGGATGGTGAAAATACCTTTTCTGAATTATTTCAAGTTATTGGGCACATCCAATTGGGTTCGATATTTATTACATTGATTTCTCTTGCACTATTAATCGCATGGACAAAAGTTGAGTTCCTAAAAAAATTAAAGTTAGTTCCTGCAGCTCTTATCGCAGTAATCGTTAGCATACTAATAAACGAATTTTTTATTTTATCAGGAAGTAGTTTATCAATAAAAAGTGATCACTTGGTAAGCTTGCCTGTTCCGAATTCTATTGAAGAATTTAAAAGTATTTTTATTTTTCCTGATTTTACTGCTATTACCAATTCAAAAGTTTGGATTGTTGCCGTCACTATTGCCGTAGTGGCATCTATAGAAACTTTATTATGTATTGAAGCCGCAGACAGAATGGATGTTCAAAAAAGATATACCGATACGAATGTTGAATTAAAAGCTCAAGGTGTCGGAAATATCGTAAGTGCATTGTTGGGAGGATTGCCAATGACTTCAGTCGTAGTAAGGACTACAGCCAATAATACAGCTGGTGCCAAATCAAAAATGTCAACCATCATTCATGGTGTATTGCTGTTGATTAGTGTTTTATCTATTCCGTTTATTTTAAATAAAATTCCATTAGCCACTTTAGCCGCCGTTCTATTAATGATTGGTTATAAGTTGGCTAATCCAAAAACGATGAAGCATTTTTGGGATAAAGGAAAATACCAATTCATTCCGTTTATCGCAACTTTATTAGCGGTTGTTTTTACGGATTTACTAAAAGGTGTCGCTTTAGGAATGATTATAAGTGTGATTTTTATTTTGAAAGGAAACATGCAAAGAGCCTATAAATTTAGAAAAGAAGAATATCATGATGGTGATGTCATTCGTATCGAATTAGCTCAAGAAGTTTCTTTTTTGAATAAAGCTGCATTAAAGGCAACTTTAGCGTCTATTCCTGAAAATTCTAAAGTTGAAATTAATGCTTCCGATACGGTGTATATTGCCCATGATGTATTGGATTTAATAAAAGAATTTAAAAAGGTTAGATCGAAAGATGAAAACATCAAAGTAAAACTAGTTGGTTTCAAGAAAGCCTATGGATTAGTAGAAACTGGCGAAGAAGACAAGCATGTCTTTGTTGAAACTAAAAATTAATATTATGAAGGTATAATTCTAAACGATGAAAATACTCAAAACGCTATTAGTTTCTATTTGCTTTTGTAACCTTTCCTTTTCTCAAAAAACAGATGTAGGGAATTGGTTTATCTATTTTGGGAATCAAAAGATAAATCAAAAATGGAATTGGCATAATGAAGTGCAATATCGAAACTACAATTTTATAGGGGATACCAATCAACTTCTTTTAAGAACGGGTATTGGCTATAATCTTACGGAAAATAACAACAATCTTTTATTGGGGTATGGTTTCATCAATACACAAAAGTATTTGACAAATTCAGATCAAAAAGCAGATACCAATGAGCATCGAATTTATCAGCAATTTATCACTCGTCAAAGTATTAGTCGAGTTTTTATTCAGCATCGTTATCGCCTAGAAGAACGATTTATTGCTGATGATTTTCAATTGCGTTTTCGATATTTTTTAGGAATAAATATTCCTATCAATAAAAGCACAATGGATCAAAATGCTATTTATCTTTCTTCCTATAATGAAATTTTTATCAATAAAGAAAATCCTTTATTTGACCGTAATCGACTTTATGGTGCTGTAGGATTTGTTATCAATAAAGATTTTAAAATTGAAGCAGGTTTTATGGCACAAACACTAGAAAAATCAAATCGCAATCAATTTCAAATTGTGATTTTTAATAATTTACCATTATAATAATTTAAACACTTAAAAATGAAAACATTAAATAAAGAATTACAAGCTGCCATTACACCTTCAATGGCGATAGAAATATTGAAAGAAGGAAATAAAAGATTTATGAATAATTTAAAAGCCAACAGAAATCTCTTGGAACAAGCCAACGAAACTTCCGATGGTCAACATCCATTTGCAGTCATATTAAGTTGTATCGATTCAAGGACTTCGGCAGAACTTATTTTTGATCAAGGTTTAGGAGATGTTTTTAGCGTAAGAATCGCTGGAAACATTATCAACGAAGATATTTTAGGAAGTATGGAATTTGCTTGTAAAGTAGCTGGATCCAAAATTATTGTAGTTTTAGGACATAGTAAATGTGGCGCGGTAAAAGGTGCTTGTGATCATGTTGAAATGGGGAACCTTACTGCCTTATTAAGTAAAATTCAACCCGCTGTTTATGATGAAAAAACAGAAACCAATAATAGAAGTTCCTCTAACTCAGAGTTCGTAGAAAAAGTAGCTTCCATTAATGTGAAACGAACCGTGAATGCCATTATGGAAAGAAGCCCAATTTTGAAAGAAATGATTCAAAACGGTGAGATAGGAATTATTGGTGGAATGCACAATATCTCTGATGGAGAAGTTACTTTTTATAGTAACTAAAAAGCATTCGTTTGCCTTAAAGAAAGACAGTTTTTATAGCTGTCTTTTTTTGTTTTTGATTGTTAAAAAAAGAGTAGTTTTATACCTTAATCAGATTTCAAAAAGGATGAGTGATTTTTATAAAAAAATACTGGATAACAATAAGACTTGGGTTGAAAATCAATTGGCTATTGATGCGGAATATTTTAAAGACTTATCCAAAGGGCAAAATCCACCATTGTTATGGATTGGCTGTTCGGATAGTAGAGTGCCAGCTAATGAAATTATAGGTGCAAAACCTGGCGAAGTATTCGTGCATCGCAACATTGCCAACATGGTTATCCATACCGATATGAATATGTTGAGCGTGTTAGATTATGCAGTAAATGTTTTGAAAGTCAAACACGTTATTGTTTGTGGACATTATGGTTGTGGCGGAATCAAAGCTGCAATGAGTAATGATTCTATTGGCATTATCGACAATTGGATTCGACATATTAAAGATGTTTATCGATTGCATCATACTTTTTTAGATTCAATTACTGATGAAAATGATCGATTCAATGCGTTTGTAGAAATCAATGTAAAAGAACAAGTTTTTGATTTGGCTAAAACATCCATTGTTCAAGCCGCATGGAAAGTAGGGCAGGAACTTACCTTACATGGATGGGCGTATGGTTTGAATTCTGGTTTTGTAACCGATCTTGAAGTAAATATTAGTTCGGACAAGGATTTAGATACCGTTTATCAACTTAACTTTGAATAATTCTATTCCTCTTCTAAATTTTCATTAAATGATGAAGGTAATAACTGCGGTATGAATTTAATTAAAATCGGCAATAACAAACTTCCACCTGGAATCAAAAAAATTGTTAAAGACGGTATGGTTTTGCAAATGTCTAGAATTTGTTTTTTGACTTTCTTTTTTTCGTCTTTATCTAAATCACGTTGCGTGGAATAGGCTAAAAGCACCATCAATTCTTTGCTCTGTGAAATCTCTTTCGATAACCTTTTTTTATTTCTTTGTATTAATGTTACAACCAATTGCGTGGTTTGATCGTAAAAATGTTTTACAGGATTGGAATAATTAAAATAAGGAATGTTCTTTTTGTATTTCGATATAAAAGCATCCGTTGATTGGATACTTTCTTCCACAAAAGAATCGGATATTTTCATTATAGAAGCTAAAGTATGCAAAAAATAGGCTTCGTCTTTCTCCACTTTTCCGTCACTCCATAAAGCCAAACCTGCCATGTCGATAAGGTAATATTTTTCTAAATCATTCGAAAAATAATCTAATTCTAACGTTTCTAAATTTTGATTATTCACTTTAGAAAATTTACTATACCGAACAGAAGCTTCAAAAAGTTTGATCAATAAATCATCATGTTGTGATTTGTTGGCTTTGGTTCGCAAGGCTAAAGTGACTATACTAACAATAGTTTCTTCAATTTTCTTCAAGTATTTTTCGGGTATTTGCCCTTCATTTAAATAATGTTGAAAAGCCAAAATATCAACAAATAATAATGCATTCGTTACGATATGAGAAAAATTCTTACTGATGATATTATCATTTGTTTGAACTCTATCATCAATGATCTTTTCTAAAGTAGAAGAATCAGACGAGTTTGGAAGTACTTTCTTGAATAAATTAAATCCTTGTGGATTCATTTCATCATAAAAAGAAACCGTTTTTTGAATAAATAGGCTCGTAGTTTTATCCGTTGAATTCAATTGAAAAACTCCAAAAAGACCACTTAATAATGCTACTTTAGATATTTCATCATCAAGCCATCCTGGAGGAATACTTCCGTTTTTGGTCGCGAAAGAAATGATATGACCATAAATAAAACCCGTATTTCGAATATTGGAATAAAATTCATCAGCATTTTCTGCATCAAAAGTATTTATAGCTTTTTGTTCTATAAAAAATTTGTCAATCCAGCCGTGTACTGATGGGTTAATCATTGCTTTGATTTAAAGCTACAAAGCTATGCTTTTTTGAGAATGTAATATGAATTGAATATTATTTTATTATAGCCGAACATGCAACTCGTGCACCAGCATTTCCAGTGGGTTGGGTTGTAAAATCATCCGTACCAGCATGAACAATGAGTCCTTTTCCAAGGATGTCTTTTGTAGGATCGCCGCAACCGATGCACCATTCCTCAGTTGTTAATGATATAGTTCCATTCCCTTTTTCGTCCGCCATAAAGTTGCCAATATCGCCTTTATGGTATTCGTCAACTCCCCATTTCCCATGTTTTTTGAATGTTGGATTCCAATGTCCACCAGCGGAACTTCCATCAGCTGCAGTACAATCTGATTTTTCATGAATGTGAATTGCGTGTTCACCCGGTTTTAGACCAGCAATTTTAGCAATAAAAGTCACTTTACCATTTTTCTCAATGAATGATGCAGTGCCAGTTACAGAACTATTGCTCTTTGATTCAAAAGCAATTTCTAATTTTTTGCTGTCGCTTGAGTTGCTATTAGATTTGCAATTGATTAACAAAGCAGTAATTGCAAGCATGAAGATCGCTATTTTTTTCATCAGAAAAGAATTTAGAATGAACTCAAAATTACAATTTAAAAGTGGTTTTTGAGATTATATTTAGCTTAATTCTATTTTGTTTTTTCCCCTACAAAATAATCGTTTGGTGATTTGAATAATACATTGAAAGTGGTCAAACTACCGTAAATTCTAGTAATGTATTGTTGCAAATCTACTTTTTCGATTTCTTCTAAATTGCTGGCGTTGATCTTTTGTTCCATTACACGCAATCTGTCGCGAAGCATAACAATTTTATGAAAGAATACGTCAATCGGAACGTCTTTAGACGCTAATCCTGCTTGTCCAGGTTCAAAAGTCATTTTACCACCTTTCCATTTATCACCGATAGCAACAGGTTCGCCAAGTCCATTCCATTTTTTTAATATGGATAAAAGGCTTTGTTCAACATCGTAAAAGCTAACGGTGTCGACTTCGTTTTCGGCCGCGGCAATTACTTCGAATTCAGTATCGATGTCGATTGTTTCCAATCCATTTTCGATAAAGGTTACCCAATATTCTGTTGAAGATACGTTTGTGACAACGCCTTTCCCGTATTCGGCGTGATTTATTCTAGAACCAATTCCAAGTAATTTCATCGTGTTTTATTTTTTACTAAAATAGCACTATTCATGTAATAAAAAAACCGTTCTGTAATGAAACAGGAACGGTTTTTCAACATTCATTTCAACAGTTTTCTTAAAAACAATATTCGTTTTCAGCCACCAACTTTGTCGTGATGGTTTCGCGTAATCCTACGATATTGGGCATGTTGGTGTATTTTGTAAATCGACGTAAACCCATCAACATCATTCGTTGTTCGTCGCCTTCTGCAAAGGAAATAATACTTTCTTTTCCTTTTTGAGTTACTATATCAACCGCTTTGTATAAGTATAATTTTGCCATGGCAATTTGCTCTTGTACTTTACTTTCTCCTTCTTTTTTGGCTAGTTTTTCGGTTCTTAATAAAGTAGATTCTGCCATGTAAATTTCAATCAAAATATCAGCTGCAGCCATAAGTAATTGCTGATGACCATCTAAATCAGGCCCATACTTTTGAACAGCGCCACCAGCTACCATCAAAAAAGCTTTCTTTAATTTGCCAATCATTTCTTTTTCTTCAGCAAACAATTCAGAATAGTCAGGCGTCTCAAAAGAAGGAATTCCCATTAATTCTTCTTGTACTTTTGTTGCAGGTCCAAGCAAATCTACATGACCTTTAAAGGCTTTTTTGATTAGCATTCCAACCGACAACATTCGATTAATTTCGTTGGTTCCTTCATAGATACGCGCTATACGCGCATCTCGCCATGCACTTTCCATCGGCGTGTCTTCGGAGAATCCCATACCACCAAAAATCTGAATTCCTTCATCGGCGCAATTTTGAACATCTTCAGAAACGGCAACTTTTAAGATCGAACATTCAATAGCATATTCTTCTACACCTTTTAATTCGGCTTCTTGGTGTGAACTACCTTCATTTTCTCTTAGAATAATACGATCCTCAATATCTTTTGCTGCTCTATAAGTGGCGCTTTCACCAGCATAACAACTAGTTGCCATTTCAGCTAACTTATATCGAATGGCTCCAAATTGAGAAATTGCAGTATTAAATTGGAATCTTTCATTGGCATATTTAATCGCACCAGACGTTACCCGGCGTTGCGCATCCAAACACGCAGCTGCCAATTTGATGCGACCTACGTTTAATGCATTCATCGCAATTTTGAATCCGTTGCCTCTTTCCGAGAGCATGTTTTCAACGGGTACTTTGGTGTCCGCAAAGAAAACCTGACGAGTTGAGGAGGCGCGAATACCAAGTTTGTGTTCCTCTTCATTCATGGTAATTCCGTTGGATGGATCATTTTCGACGATGAAGCCTGTGATGTTTTTGTCGTTTTCTATTCTGGCAAAAACAATGAAAAGTGAACAGAATCCTGCGTTGGAGATCCACATTTTTTGTCCTGTGATTTTGTAATGCGTTCCGTCTTCTGATAAAACCGCTTTCGTTTTTCCAGAATTGGCATCAGATCCTGCTCCAGGTTCTGTTAAGCAATAGGCTCCAAACCATTCGCCAGTAGCTAGTTTTGGAACGTATTTTTGTTTTTGTGCTTCAGTCCCGTAGAGAGTAATGGGCATCGTTCCGATTCCAGTGTGTGCTCCAAAAGCGGTTGAGAATGACCCTGTTGCTCCTGAAATATAATCGCATACTAAACACGTATTGACGAATCCCATTCCCATACCGCCATACTCTTCGGGAACGGCAACGCTCAAGAAGCCTAAATCGCCCGCTTTCTTCATGCATTCTTCAGTAAATGCGTAATCTTTCTTTTCGAAACGGTCTTTGTTGGGCCAAATTTCTTTGTCGACAAACTCTTTGACGGAGTCGCGCATCATCAATTGTTCTTCATTAAAATCTTCCGGAGTGAAAATATCTTCACATGGGGTTTCTTTTACGAGGAATTGTCCACCTCTTGTTTTATCGCTCATGACTTATATTGTTTTTATTAGAGTATAGAAAATAAAATAAAGAAAATAGATTCTTAAATTGAGACTATTTTAGTCCGTTTTGAAAACCCATAGTCATTTTTTGAAATTCTTCAATTTTCTTTTCTAATTGATTAAAAGTTAAATCGTTTATATATTTTCTATGTTTTGCAACTATTAATTGAGTTATTAATTCAAAAGATGAACCGAGAGCTATATCAATAAAATGGCTAAATGATTTGTCAGTTCTTGAAGACCCTTCTGCAATATTACTTGGTATAGAAACTGAACATCTATTTATTTGAGAACTCAAATCAAACCTTTCATGTTTTGGAAATTCTAATAAAATGTCTGAAATGTCATTTGTTATTTCTATTCCAAGTTGCCAAATTTTCAAATTCTTATAATTATGCCTCATCTCTATTCTATTCTCTATATTCTATACTATTTCTCGTCTTTTCCCTAAATCAACTCATAAATCCCCGCACTTCCTTGTCCAGTTCCCACGCACATAGAGACGATTCCGTATTTATTCCCTCTTCGTTTCATTTCGTCAAATAATTGGACTGATAGTTTTGCCCCGGTGCAACCCAATGGATGACCCAATGCAATAGCACCGCCGTTTACATTGACGATATCTGGATTCAATCCTAATTCACGAATTACGGCTAAAGATTGCGAGGCAAATGCTTCGTTGAGTTCAATCAAATCGATGTCTTTCAATTGCAGTCCGGCTTGTTTTAGTGCTTTCGGAATCGCTTTCACCGGGCCTATTCCCATGATTCGTGGTTCTACACCAGCTGAAGCAAAATTGACCAATCGGGCAATAGGAGTGAGGTGGAGTTCTTTGACCATTTCTTCGCTCATGATCAATACGAAGGCAGCTCCATCACTCATTTGCGAAGAGTTCCCAGCGGTAACACTTCCGTCTGCCGCAAATACAGGTTTTAGATTACCAAGGGCGGAGATATTGGTATCGGCTCGTGGACCTTCGTCCTTAATGACCGTGTATGATTTGGTTTCTTTTTTACCATTTTCATTGATAAAGGTTTGCTCGATGGTAATGGGCACAATTTGCTTATCGAATTTGCCTTCAGCTTGAGCTTTTAGTGCTTTTTGATGTGAGTTGAAAGCAAACGCATCTTGATCTTCTCTTGATATATTAAATTGTTTTGCAACTGCTTCTGCAGTAAGTCCCATTCCCCAGTAGTAATCTTCATGACCGTCTTTTGCGACAGCGTAATCTGGTGTTGGTTTGTAGCCACCCATTGGAATAAAACTCATGCTTTCGGCACCACCAGCAATGATGCAGTCTGCCATTCCAGCTTGGATTTTTGCTGTTGCCATTCCGATGGTTTCCAATCCGGAGGCGCAATATCGGTTAACAGTAACACCAGGAACATCGGTCACTTTTAATCCCATTAATGAGATTAATCGACCAACATTCAATCCTTGTTCCGCTTCCGGCATGGCATTTCCAACCATGACATCGTCGATTCTTTTCTTATCGAAATCTGGCAGTTCATTCATCATAAATTGAATCGTTTCCGCTGCTAACTCGTCAGGACGTTTGAACCGAAAAACTCCTTTTGGTGCTTTGCCGACTGCGGTTCTGTATGCTTTTACTATGTATGCTGTTTTCATTTGCTATTTTGAATTTTGAGTTTTAAATTTTGAATGAAGCGTCCGGTAAGAATTGGATTTCATTCAAAATTCAAAATTTATAATTTATAATCAATTTCTTAGTGGTTTTCCCTTAGTTAACATAAATTGAATTCTTTCCAACGTTTTTCTTTCCGTACACAACGATAAGAAAGCTTCACGTTCGATATCTAGCAAATATTGCTCAGATACCAATGTTGGTTCTGACAAATCGCCACCAGCCATAACATAAGCCAATTTGTTTGCAATTTTCAAGTCGTGTTCTGAAATGTATTTCCCTGCCACCATTTGATTGGTGCCAACCAAGAACATTCCCAATGCTTGTTTTCCTAAGACTTTTACATCTGTACGTCTGATTGGTTGTGTGTATCCAGCTTCGGCCATGAGTAAAGCTTGTTTCTTAGCTTCCGCAATTTGGCGATCTTTGTTAACCACAACGATATCTTTTCCGTGTTGTAAGATGCCTAAATCGAAAGCTTCATAGGCTGAAGTTGACACTTTTGCCATCGCAACTGTTAGAAAGTATTCTTGTAAGACATTCAATTCGACATCGTTTTTTCGAAACAAATCAGACGCACGCAACGCCATTTCTTTGGAGCCACCTCCGCCAGGTATTACTCCAACTCCAAATTCAACTAATCCAATATACGATTCTGCTGCTGCGACCACTTTATCGGCATGCATGCTCATTTCGCAGCCGCCTCCCAAAGTCATTCCGTGTGGTGCAACGATGACGGGAATACTCGAATAGCGCACGCGCATCATGGTATCCTGGAACATTTTGATGGCCATATTCAATTCATCGTATTCTTGTTCAACTGCCATCATGAAAATCATTCCGATATTAGCGCCGACTGTAAAATTAGCTGCTTGATTTCCGATGACCAATCCTTGATGTTCTTTTTCAGCAAGATCAATGGCTTTGTTGATGCCTTGTAGGACATCGCCACCAATGGTGTTCATTTTTGATCGGAACTCTAGATTTAAGATTCCGTCCCCTAAATCTTGAATTGTAGCGCCACTATTACTCCAGACTTTCTTGCTTTCACGAATGTTATCCAAAATAATAAAGGCATCTTGGCCCGGAACTTTTATTTGTGATTTTGATGGAATTGAATAGTAATAAGTCGCACCTTCTTTAATAGTGTAAAAACTAATATTTCCTCTAGTAAGCATTTCAGACACCCAAGCTGCCGGTTCTAGATTTTCAGCTTTCATAATTTCGATTCCTTTCGCAACTCCAATGGCATCCCAGATTTCAAACGGACCATTTTCCCAGCCGAAACCAGCTTTCATCGCATCGTCAATTTTGTATAAGTCATCCGCGATTTCTGGAATTCTATTCGACACGTACGCGAACATTCCCGCGAAACTTTTTCTGTAAAATTCTCCCGCTTTATCTTTTCCTTTTACAAGTACTTTGAAACGATCGATGGGTTTGTCGATGGTTTTAGTTAATTCTAAAGTGGCAAATGCTACTTTCTTCGCAGGTCTATATTCGAGCGTATTTAAATCTAAGGATAAAATATCTTTGTCTACTTTTTTATAAAATCCTTGGTTGGTTTTGCTTCCCAGCCAATTGTTTTCCATCATTTTTGTAATGAAATCGGGCATTTTGAAAAGTTCATGCGCTTCATCATTAGGACAGTTATCATAAATTCCGTTAGCCACATGAACCAACGTATCCAATCCCACCACATCAACTGTTCGGAATGTTGCTGACTTTGGACGGCCAATTACGGGACCAGTTAGTTTGTCTACTTCCTCAATTGTAAGCCCCATTTCATTCACCAAATGAAAGAGACTTTGAATGCCAAAAATTCCAATTCGATTTCCAATAAAAGCAGGCGTATCTTTTGCAACGACGGATGTCTTTCCTAAAAATTGTGAGCCGTAATTAGTTAGAAAATCAAGTATTTCTGGAGCTGTTTGAGGTCCAGGTATGATTTCAAATAATTTTAAATAACGCGCTGGATTGAAAAAATGTGTGCCGCAAAAGTGCTTTTGAAAATCCTCATTTCTGCCTTCGCTCATATGATGAATAGGAATTCCAGAAGTATTTGAAGTTACCAAAGTTCCTGGTTTTCTATATTTTTCAATTTGTTCGAAAACAGATTTCTTAATATCAAGTCTTTCTACAACAACCTCAATGATCCAATCGGCATTTGCAATTTGCGCTAAATCGTCAGTGGTGTTACCTGTCTTGATTCGACTTGCAAATTTTGAATGATAAATAGGAGAGGGTTTCGATTTTAGGGCATTGGTTAGGTGTTCGTTTACAATTCTATTGCGTACAATTTTATCATCTAAAGTCAGTCCTTTCTTGATTTCGGTTTCTGTTAGTTCTCTTGGAATAATGTCTAAGAGTAACACTTCAACACCTATATTAGCAAAATGGCAGGCGATTCCAGAACCCATGATTCCAGAACCAATCACTGCTACTTTTTTAATAATTCTTTTCATGATTTTTTATTCGGTTTACTGCGCCAATTCGTTAGCGCTCGGGTGATTAAAAATATTTTTTTCTTGAATTAATTCGTTGATTGTTTCCGAAACTTCCATAAAATGTTGTAATTTTTCTTGTGAAATATTTTTACGGATTGTTTCATTAAATTTTAATACAGTATTTCTTGACAGCTCTCTTTTTTCTTTTCCAAATTCGGTCAAATAAATAAGCATACCTCGACCATCATTTGGGTTTTTCTTTCGAATAATTAAACCGCGATCTTCCATTGATTTTAAAGTTCGTGTCAAACTTGTGGCTTCCATACCCATTTTCGGAGCTAGTGATGTAGAAGGTGTGCCGTCTTCTCTATCCAAACTTAAAAGTGCAAATCCTGTTGCCATAGTAGCATCGTATTTTGAAGCTTCTTCATTATACATTCTTGCAACAGCTTGCCAAGTTGCTCTGAGTATGTAATCAATGGTTTTGTCTTTCATAACCTTTTATTGAAATTCAAATGTAATAAAAAATACTATGCACGCATAATAAATTAATATTTATTTTGTTAAATCATTAATAAAAAAAACTCCTCAAATCGAGGAGTTTTTTTTTATAGTTAAAGTCTTGTTATTTCATCTTCCCATTTACCAAAGCGATAACTGCACCTACAACCGCCCCGCATACAACGGTCAGAGCAATATCGGTTAGCATCATTTGATAGTCGGGAGTTAACTCCATACTATGTTGGAAAAAGTTACTGTATAGTCCTAAGAAAATTCCAAAAATGGCACCCGCTTTTAACCCGGTTACAGGTTTTGATATTTGTGCCCAATGCGTAAAAACATACGACATGAAAAAAGCAAATGTCATACAGCCTAAAAAGATAAAGAGCATATTCATGTCTTTTTCGTCGTGAGCAGGAAAGCTGTCTTTAAAAAGAATTCCCCAAAGTAGCCATCCTAAGAGATAATCTACAATTCCACCAATTAAACCTGCAATAAAAAAGTTTTTTACATTCATAATTTTAATAATTTATAGTTAGTATTATAAAAGTATAAAATATTAAGAATGCAATAATTTAACAGTTGTCTAATTATTAACTATTTAAAATTCAAATTGTTAATAAGATATTCGTAAAAAATAAGTAATAAGTTTAGTTAGGAAAGTAAATAAATTTAAGTAGAACTATAAATTTTAGAATACAAATCTTTGTATTTCTCCATGACAATTTTTCGTTTCAATTTTAATGTTGGTGTCAAATGACCTCCATCAATCGACCAAACTTCAGGAGTCAATTCGAAGCGTTTTATTTTTTCCCAATTCCCAAATTTTTCATTTAAGGAATCTATTTCTTCTTGTATTCTAGCGATTACTTTGGGATTGGAGATAATTTCTTCGTTTGTTTTTCCTACTTCTATTCCGTGGAGTTTTTCCCATTCCCGAATAAAATCAAAACTAGGTTGTATAAAGGCAGCGGGCATTTTTTCGCCATCTCCAATAACCATAATTTGCTCAATAAATCGAGATTGTTTCATGATATTCTCAATCATTTGTGGCGCAATATATTTTCCTCCCGAAGTTTTAAACATTTCTTTTTTGCGATCGGTGATTTTTAAAAATCCATCAGAATCTATTTCACCAATATCACCTGTTAAGAAATAACCGTCTTTCAAAACTTCGTTCGTTAAAATTTCATCTTTATAATAGCCCATCATCACATTCGGGCCTTTACAAAGTATTTCCCCGTCTGGAGCAATTTTTACTTCAACATTTTGAATTACTTTGCCTACTGCTCCAATTCTAAATCCACCATTCTTATAACAATTAACAGAAATTACAGGAGAAGTTTCAGTCAATCCATATCCTTCCATAACGGGCATTTCTGCCGCTGCAAATATTCGTGTAAGTCTTGTTTGTAGGGCAGCACTTCCGGAAACCATTACATTTAAATTACCGCCTAATCCTTCTTTCCATTTACTAAAAATAAGTTTTCGAGCAATAAAAAGTTGCGATTCATACCAAAATCCATTCGTACCATAGGGCTCGTATTTCAATCCTAAATCGATAGACCAAAAGAATAATTTCTTTTTGATTCCTGTTAGTTCTGTTCCTTTTGCATAAATCTTATCATACACTTTTTCTAATAGTCTTGGAACGACTGAGAAAACAGTTGGTTTCACTTCTTTGATATTGTCTGACAATTTTTCTATCGATTCCGCAAAATATATAGAAACCGAATAATATTGATAGATATATAAAATAACGCGTTCGAAAATATGACAAATTGGAAGAAAACTCAAAGCTACACTAGTTCCTTCATCGAATGGAATTCTTGGAGAACTATCTAAAACATTTGAAACAATATTGCGATGCGAAAGCATGACTCCTTTGGGTCTTCCTGTAGTTCCAGAAGTATAAATAATGGTCGCTAAATCTTCGGAAGAAACCTGATTTTTTCGGTCTTCAACCTGATTTTGATTGGAAGTATCTTTTCCTAATTCGAGTAGTTCTTTCCAATTTTTGCAATTTTCAATGGTATTAAAAGAATAAACTTCTATTAACAAAGACAATTTATTTTTGATGAGATTTACTTTGCGAAGCACTTCTTCATCTGAAACAAAGCAATATTTGGCTTCACAATGATTTAAAATATATTCATAATCAACTTCTGAAATGGTTGGATAAATTGGAACATTTTGAGCTCCAACTTGAAGCACACCTATATCCATAATATTCCATTCGGTTCTATTATTGGAAGAAATAATCGCGATCTTATCATTTTTCTGAACACCCATTCTCAATAAAGCTCTTGAAACAGTATTCGCTTTATCTATATATTCTTGAGTAGATGTTTTTATCCATTCGCCATCGTATTTGGTTACTAAGGCAGCCGGAATATTATTTTTTTCTAATTGATAATAGGGAAAATCAAATAAGCGAGTGATGTTCATTTTTAGAATCTTTAATCCACGCAAATTAAACAATTAATATATACAGTACAATTTTATGATTTATTAATCTCTAATCATTTTAAATTTAATTTGGAGTTCAATCGTCTTTGTTATTTTATTTGATAATTTTGCAACTTAAATTATCGTCATGCTAAAACATTTACGTTTCAATGAATATAAAGTACTGCTTTATCGAATTCTATTAGCGTATGTATTTTATTCAATCGTACGTATTCTATTTTATTTGTTTAACGCAAAACTTTTAAAAGTAAATTCGATTACTGACTTTTTAGAATTGTGTTATTATGGAATCGCATTTGACACTACTGCTATATTGTATGTAAATTTGTTGTTCATTGTAATGTCCATTTTACCCTTCAAAAAAAATACAACTTTAGGGTATCAAAAATTTCTTTGGATTCTTTATTTTGTGACTAATTTACTGGCATATGCGACTAATTTCGTGGATTTCATCTACTACAAATTTACCTATGCTAGAACTACAACTGCCGTACTCAATGTTATCGAGCATGAAGTAAATTTATCAAAACTATTCCTGAGTTTTATTGTCGATTTTTGGTATGTATTGTTGCTTTTTATTCTTTGTTCCTGGCTGTGGATTTTTCTTTACAAAAAAGTACATGTTAAAGTTGTAAAACCGACTAATAACGTAGCCTATTATGGATTTTCAATAGTAGGTTTTCTGTTTATATCTGCTCTAATTGTTGGCGGTATACGAGGCGGTGATTTCAAAAAAGCTACTCGGCCAATTAATTTATTAGATGCCAGCAGACACGTAAAAAACATTGTGCACTCTGATATTGTTTTAAACACACCTTTTGCAATTATTCGAACTTTATTTAGCAATAGTTTTATCAAAACCAATTATCCTGGAATTACACCGGAATTGATTTTAGAAAAAGTGCAACCCATCAAGCAATACCACAATAATCCTCCAACAAAACCCAATGTAGTTGTGCTGATTTTAGAGAGTAATGGAAGAGAATATTACGGTGCATTTAATAAAAAAGCTCATATCAAAAATTTTAAATCCTATACGCCATTTTTAGATTCTTTGTCTCAACATAGTATGATTTATACGAATGCGTATACCAACGGACGTCAATCCATTCACGGGATGTCTTCAGTTTTAGCCGGAATACCTTCGTTTAAAGACGCTTTTACTTCTTCGCCTTATCCCAAGCAAAAAATAGAATCTTTGGTTTCAACGCTTGAAAGTGAAGGTTATAAAACTTCTTTTTTCCACGGTGCCGCCAATGGTTCGATGGGCTTTTTAGGATTTGGTAATATTTTAGGATTTGATCATTATTACGGAAGAACGGAATATAATGATGATTCAGAATTTGATGGGTTTTGGGGAATTTGGGACGAACCTTTTTTGCAGTTTATGAAAAAAACTTTAGACAAAGAAAAGACCCCTTTTTTAGCTACTGTTTTTACAGTTTCATCTCATGAACCTTACAATATACCTGCAAAATATACAAATAAATTTCCCACAGGTGATGTTCCAATTCATAAATGTATAGCTTACACAGATTATTCGTTAAAGAAATTCTTTACCGAAGCAAAAAAATCATCCTGGTTCAACAATACTATTTTTGTTTTGGTTGCTGATCATGGAAATACTACTTTCTATAACGAATATAATAGACCAATTGAGCGTTTTGCAATTCCAATAATTATTTATCAACCCAATAGTAAATATGTTGGTGTAGATGAAGATTTGGCTCAGCAAATTGATATTTACCCAACAATCCTAGATATGATAGGCTACCAAAAACCTTTCAGAAGTTGGGGTAGAAGTTTGTTAGATAAAAAGACATCAACTCCTTTTGTAATGAATTCAACTGGTAGTTTATACCAATTTTCTAAAGGCAATTATATTTGTATTTTCGATGGAAAAAAGTCAATTGGGTATTATGATAAAAATGATAAAGGATTACAAAACAATCTCATACAAACTAGAAATTCAGCTATGAATGAATTAGAAATAAATTGCAAAGCTTTTATTCAAGATTATATGGAACGAGTAGTGGATCAAAAACTAACCTCACACTAACATGAAAAAGAATATAAAAAGAATTGGTTTTTTGACCTTAGCAGTCGTTTTAATTTTTGTTGGGAAATATGTTTATGACATGAATATCAATCATAATTTTGAAACAATAACTGAGGGGAAAGTATACAAATCAGGAGTTATACCACCGAATGAAATTGAAAGTTATGTCAAAAAATACCATATCAAATCGATAGTAGATTTGCGTTTTCCAGGAACTGCCGATTTGGTAAATAATCCTGAAATTCCTCAAGAACTTACTGCTGAGAAAGAGGCAGTTTCTAAAATTGAAGGAGTAAATTACTTTAACAATGGTTCTGATCAAGTGCCAAAACCTGAAAATTTAGATCGGTTCTTTAAAATCATGGATAACCCAGATAATTATCCGGTTTTGATTCACTGTTATCACG
Organism: Flavobacterium sp.; assembly: GCA_043783565.1. Lineage (GTDB taxonomy): Bacteria > Bacteroidota > Bacteroidia > Flavobacteriales > Flavobacteriaceae > Flavobacterium. Next base: position 28,170 of record JAYVZG010000043.1, read on the forward strand.
GCGTTGGTCGAGCTGAAATGTACTCGGCTTTGTATAGAATTGAATACGAAAAATGGTCTAACGAGCAGGCGAGAAAAGGCGTACGAACGTTGATAAAATTCAGTTCTTTCGACGATGGAACTCCGAAAGGAGAATATTTGAAAGCTTATAAAAGCAGAAAGCAAATAGAGGAAGCTAAAAAATAAACACGAATTGCACGAATTTACACGAACTAATAAGTGGTAATTCGTGAAATTTGTGTTTGAAATTTAATTCTTATAAAACTTTTGGGTTTCTGTAAACTCTTTCGATTTCAATTCAATTAGGTACATTCCTATTTGAAAGTCACTTATATTAATGTTTTGAAATCCACTATTTGATTCTTTTGAAAGAATTAATTGTCCAACCAAGTTGTATATATTTATTTTAAAATCGGATAGTTTGGTATTTATATTTAAAAACGAATTCGTTGGGTTTGGAAAAATCCTAAATTTCTGAATTTCTGAATTTACAACTGAAAGTGTAGAAACTTGAGGAACATTTAACTTCAAATCATCAAAATAAAATCCATCGAGATTAGTTCCCTCATCACTATTAAGAATAAAGCGTACTTTGATGTTTTGACCTAAATAATCATCCAAATTGATTTGCTCATTTACCCAAGTGTTTTGGACTCCATCATAAAGAGGTCCCTGTGGTTGTCCGTTATTTGCAATACCAAAATTGGTATATTTTCCACATTGAGAATTCCAAGTAACACCAGTTGCAAGTCTAATTTGAAATCGTACAGCATCAAAGTTATTTTCAATAGCCCATTTTGCTGAGAATGTTAAATTAGCTCCAGGAGTATTTGGTACAGCAAGTGTTTCTGTTAACTGAATTATTTTTTGCTGTGAATCAGCATAAGTATTATTGGGAGAGTCAGTGATTGAAGTAGATGGCGATACAAAATCTTCGGTTGTCGTTGCCCAAGAACCACCAGAAAAACCTAGAGTACTTGAACATTCATTGCTATAAATGGTTTGCATTCCTCCAAATTTTTTGCTGATTAAATGAGTCTCCAAAAAGGTTCCATTATCGACTACTATTTCGTAAACAATATTGTCTCCTGTTGAAGTTCCAGTAGCTAATTCTAATTCGATAGAGGAACTAACTTGCTCAAATAAGTTCAAATTACTAGCGACAAAAGGAATCCCTGCATTGATGATATTGGACGATATTGGATTGATCGAAACTGTATAATTATTATTAGTAGCCAAACCAATTTTTGTCAATTCAAAGTTGGCAGCTACGATGGAAGTACTTCCCAGATAATCAGGGGAAGTATCTTTCAAAATAGTATAATCGGAAACAAATTTTGCTGCTGTCAAATTGGTATACATCATTTCTTTACAAAGTGTAATGATTTCTGTTTCTGCAGGCCAAAAAGAATCTCCAATTTCTGGGGTAAAGGCATAGATTTTATCGTGATTCATCGTTTGTCCATACATAAAATCGTCTGAATTTCCCGAGGCTGCATATAACAAAGATGCAATGATATTTGAAAATTTGTTTTTTGAAACCATTATCGCTCCGAGTTTCGTAAATATTTCTTCATCAGGACTTGGCGAATTCAAATCATAGCCAAAAGGATGTAGTAACAAATTACTAAAAGTATGTGCATTTAATGCGATTTTAAAGTTATGGGTATCAACAAAATATCGAATTGCTAAATTCTCAGGTTCTGACAATGGTGATGTTCCTGGGTAGGTTTCACCTGTAGCATCTGGAGAGACTCCTAAAGTATTCCAAACGCTTTGCAAAGGATCACTATCTTTCCAAAAGTCATAGTTTCTATTATTGTCTACACCAAAAAGCCCATCAACAAATGGTCTTCTATTTTTTCTCCACATGCCACCACCATCTGGGTTTGTGGTTTGGTTAAAGATATACCCATCAGGATTTATCACTGGAATAAAATACATTTCAGTGTTATCTACAATTCTTCTAATAGCTTCATTACTTTCATAATTCTCCAATAAATACCACATATAAAAGATAGTTTCTGATAGCGAAATTGGCTCTCTTGCATGATGCACCGAGGTATATAAAACTTGTGGTTTTGTGGATGGAACTTCTGGATTACTAGTGATTTTTACGGATTGCAAAAAGCGACCTTCTTGTGTTGTTAAAGTTCCTACGTTTTCTCTAGCAGTTATCAAATTGGGAAACGCTGATCGCATTGCATCCAATTGGGAAAGCATTTCTTCATAGGTAAAATAACCACCCATTGATCCTAAGCTAAAATTAAATGGAGTAGTGTAATCAACTTCAACTTCGCCGCATAAAATATTTTGAGGTGCTGAAATTCTATTGCTTATTTTTTTGTTTTGATCAATATAATGTTTTTGAACATCTTGGATTTCAATGGAAACCTCAAGTCCTAATTCTCTTACTGTTTGAATTTCAGAATCGGAAAAATCAGAGGTCAGTGAATAGCCCATTTTATGAATTCCATGATCCATAGGAATTCCTAATTTTTCTAATTTCTTAAGATTTTCAATGGTGTTGTAGATGATTTTTGCTCGATGGTATTTCTCTGTTTTAGGTTGAGCAAAAAGTGAAATGGAAATTATATTGAAGAGTACAAATAGTTTGAAAATTTTCATGAATGTGATATTAGATTTCCAAAGATATTCTTTATTTCCAATACACTTCAATGATTAACATTTGTTTCAAATCATAGATTGCTATAAATTAATGTAAAATTGCCCGCTACCATCGGTTAAAGTAAGAATAATTATAGCAAGTAAACCCATCAATATACCAAGAACTGAAAAATAAAAAAGTAGGATTCTCCATAGAAAACCCCAGAAAGTATAAAGACCCTTAGTGGCATTATAATAAACCCAAATTGGGAATAATAACACTAAAAAAGTTGAAATTACTTCTAAAAAAGAGACAAAATTTATAACATCATATTCGTTTATAAAATTAAAAAATCGATATAAAAAATTAATTAATAAAATTCCCAATAAACAAAATCCACTAAGAATAAACTGTTCAGCGATATTCAATTTCAATCTTTTAAAAACCCAGAATGAATTCAATCCTAAAATAGGGATGATGCTTAAAAGAATAGTTTTGAGATTTTCTTTGAAAAAATTAGTGACTTGAATGGTGTCGTTATTAGGATCAATCTTGGTGTGTAGCATAGATTCAAACCAATGACTCAATAAGAGATTCAAACCAATGACCAGTAAACAAAGATAAAATACATTATAATAACGAATTCGTTTTCCCTTGATATAATCTAAAGCTGCTTGACCAGGCCGAAGAATCGTTTCTTTTAATGTAAATAAAATTCCTTTGTCGAGATGTAAAACCCCATGTAATAAGTCATGAAATAAAAAATGTTTAATTGTAATACGTTGCGTATCTGTCTTTTGTCCACAAGTGGAACAATAGTTCTTTTCAATTTCCGCATCACAATTTTGACATTTATTTCCAGTCATAATTCTAAGTTCTAATTTTTAGTTTCTTTTTCCGTATAACTTTTAACTCGTTCTCCTTGAATAAACATTTTCAACGTATTAAAATGAATAGTAAAAGGAACTAAATTCCAGTCGAGATTCATATCCTCTTCATACGTAGTTAAGAATTGATACCATAGCGAATAGGCGGCAGTATTAAATCCTTTTTTGAATATCGCTTCTCCTGTTTTCTCACATTCAATACCCCAATTGATGGGTCTTTTAGGCTGTTCGTGAAGTTGGTAAAAACCAGTGCCATTTTCATTTAATTCGACAACAGGTTCTCCGCCATTAAATAAATAGGTTCCCGTAATAGGATAATTGATGGTGTTTCTGATATAATGAATACCCGATTTTGTTTCTATTTCATTCACGGCGTTTTGTGAGAAAATGTTAACTGAAATCAATACGAATACACTAAAAAATACATTTTTTAATTTCATAATTTTTGTTTTTATAGGTTATCAATCCACAATCGTGCATTCACAAAAGCCTCTAACCAAGGGGAAACTTCATCATTTCTGTCTTTTGGATAATGAGCCCAGTTCCATGAAAATGTTGAACGTTCAATGTGCGGCATCATTACCAAATGTCTTCCTGTTTTGTCACACATCATGGCGGTATTATAGTCGGATCCGTTGGGATTGGCAGGATACTTTTCATAGCCATATTTCGCTACGATATGATATTCTTTTTCTTCATAGGGTAATTCAAATTTACCTTCACCATGAGAAACCCATACGCCTAAAGTGCTACCAGCTATGGAAGATAACATTATTGAATGGTTTTCTTGAACTTTAACAGAAGTAAAAATGCTTTCGTGTTTTTGACTGTCGTTGTGTTTCATTTTTCCGTGAATTTCATGTTCAGGATAAATCACTTCAAGTTCCATAAACAACTGGCAACCGTTACAAATCCCAACGGATAGTGTATCTTCTCTTTTGAAGAAATTGTCTAAAACAGTTTTGGCTTTTTCGTTGTATAAAAAAGCTCCAGCCCAACCTTTGGCAGAGCCCAATACATCCGAATTGGAAAATCCACCCACTGCTCCAATAAATTGAATGTCTTTCAAATCTTCGCGACCGGATATCAAATCGGTCATGTGCACATCTTTTACATCAAATCCAGCGAGATACATCGCATTCGCCATTTCTCGCTCTGAATTGCTGCCTTTCTCTCGAATTATCGCTGCTTTAGGGCGCAGTTTGGAAGCATCCATAGTTGGTTTCTTACCCGTAAAATGTGAAGGGAAAACATAGCGTAAAGCTTGGTTTTTATAATAGTCAAATCTTTCTTTTGCCTTATTGTTTTTGCTTTGATGTTGGTCGAGTAGGTAAGAGGTTTCGAACCAAATGTCACGGTAGGTTGAGAGTTGTAGGTTGAGAGATGTCGGTTGTCGGTTGTCGGTTTTCGGTTGTTGGTTTTCGGTTGTGAGTTTTAAATAATCACCTTCGACTACATTTCCTAATTTTAAAAATTCAATTGTATTGACTTTTAAAGAGGCTTCAAAAGTTATATCATCATTGGCTTGCACAACGATTCCAATGTTTTCTGCAAATAGAATTTTTATCAAATCTTTTTCTTGAAATGATTCAAAATTGATTGAAGCTCCTAAATTGTTATCTGCAAAACACATTTCTAATAAAGTTGTTATCAATCCACCGCTACCAATATCATGTCCTGCAACTATTTGTTCGTCAAGAATCAATTTTTGAATAGTATTGAAAGCACGTTTAAAAAACGCAGAATCCTTTATTGTTGGAGTTTCATTTCCAATTTTATTCAAGATTTGAGCGAATGAACTACCGCCTAATTTGAATTCGTCTTGAGATAAATTAATATAATAAATCGAACCTCCATTTCTTTGTAAAACAGGTTCAACGACTTTCGTAATATCGGTGCAGTTTCCACCCGCTGAAATAATTACAGTTCCTGGAGCAATCACTTCTTCATTCGGGTATTTTTGTTTCATCGAAAGCGAATCTTTTCCTGTTGGAATGTTGATTCCCAATTCGATGGCGAATTCCGAACAGCTTTTTACTGCAGCAAACAAACGCGCATCTTCACCTTCATTTTTACACGCCCACATCCAGTTGGCGGATAACGATATTCCTTTAATTCCGTCTTTAATTGGAGCCCAAATAATATTCGATAACGCTTCACCAATGGCATTTCTACTTCCAGCCACTGGATCAATCAAAGCCGCTATTGGAGCATGACCAATCGAAGTAGCAACGCCTTCTTTACCTTGAAAATCCAAAGCCATAACGCCAACATTATTCAAAGGAAGTTGCAACGGACCGACACATTGTTGTTTGGCTACTTTTCCACCAACACAACGATCCACTTTATTGGTCAACCAATCTTTGCAAGCCACTGCTTCGAGTTGCAAAACCTGTCGAATGTATGCTTCTATTTTTTCTTGTGAATAGGATAAAGGTTCGTATTTTCTATCAATAGTCACATCATTCATAATCACTTTAGGGGAACTTCCAAACATGTCTTCTATGGCAAAATCCATAGGTTTGGCACCTGAAGTTTTTGATTCAAAAGTAAAACGATGATTGCCAGTAATATCGCCAACTTGATACATTGGGGAACGTTCTCTATCGGCTATTTTTTGTAATAAATCAATGTCTTGTTGACCAATCACTAATCCCATGCGTTCTTGCGATTCGTTGCCAATAATTTCTTTAGCAGAAAGCGTTGGATCGCCCACAGGTAAAGCATCAAGGTTGATTAATCCACCGGTTTCTTCTACCAATTCCGACAAGCAATTGAGATGACCTCCAGCGCCATGATCGTGAATGGAAACAATCGGATTCACATCACTTTCTACCAAACCACGAATGGCATTGGCAGCACGTTTTTGCATTTCAGGATTCGATCGTTGGATGGCGTTTAATTCAATCCTAGCATTAAATTCACCTGTATCGGCAGAGGAAACTGCTGCTCCACCCATTCCGATTCTGTAATTTTCACCACCTAAAATCACGACTTTATCACCTACTTTTGGTTGCTGTTTGATGGATTGATTTAATTTTCCATAACCAATGCCACCTGCTTGCATAATGACTTTATCGTAGCCTAAAGTTCTGTTGTTTTCTCTATTTTCGAAAGTCAATAGGGATCCTGTAATGAGAGGTTGTCCGAATTTATTTCCAAAATCCGAAGCACCATTGGAGGCTTTTATTAAAATATCCAATGGCGTTTGATACAACCATTTTCTTTCCGGTAAATTGGCATCCCATGTTCGTACTTTTTGCAATCGGGAATAAGAAGTCATATAAACGGCTGTTCCTGCCAAGGGCAATGAACCTTGTCCGCCTGCCAAACGATCTCGAATTTCTCCTCCTGAACCTGTAGCCGCACCATTGAAAGGTTCGACTGTTGTGGGGAAATTGTGTGTTTCTGCTTTTAAAGAAATCACAGAATCGAATTCTTTGATAGCATAAAAGTCGGGTTTTTCTGGAGATAATGGTGCGAATTGTTGTACTCTAGGGCCTTTAACAAAAGCTACATTATCTTTGTAAGCGGAAACAATATCGTTCGGATTTTCTGCGGAAGTTTTTTTAATCATTTTAAACAAAGACGATTCTTGTTCTTGTCCATCAATAACAAAAGTGCCATTGAAAATCTTATGGCGACAATGCTCTGAATTGACTTGTGAAAACCCAAATACTTCTGAATCTGTTAGTTTTCTTCCAATTTTAGCGGATAGTTCTTTGAGGTAATTGACTTCTTCCGCACTTAAGGACAAGCCTTCTTTTTTATTGTAGGCTGCAATATCCTCTATTTCTAGAATGGGTTCCGGTTGAATATGGATCGTGAAAATATCTTGATTTAATTCCGAATATTTTTGAGAAAGCATCGGGTCGAAGTCAGAAAAATCAGCAGTTGCTTTATGAAATTCTTCTATGCGAAGGATTTCTGATATTCCCATGTTTTGGGTGATTTCTACTGCGTTGGTGCTCCAAGGCGTGATCATCGTGGCACGTGGTCCAACAAAAAAATCCGTAATTACGGATTTCTCTATTTTTATATCAGTATCAAATAACCAAAGTAATTTTGAAATGGTTTCAGTCGAAAGTTCACCTTGCGACTGAACGGCAAAAACGGTGGTACTTTCGTTTCCGAAGAAATGAATCATTGTATATGTTTTTTATTCCGCTGCGCTCCATACAATTCGGCTCGCCTCGGGTGTTGTAGTTGTTGTCGCAAATTTAGATTAAATAACCACAATTTACAAGCAACAGTTATTACGACTTTTAAACAATTACTCTGGGAAAACAGCACTTTGATACGCTCCCATATCAGGCGGATTGGAGATTCGTGCTAAGCCTAAAATGTCTAATGGAACAAGATAGGTAGCATCTCCTTTTGTAAATGCTGCGGAAGTATCATCGATATTCAGTTTGTTTAAATTAGCATTGAAGAATTTAGGCTCTTTATTTTTGATGTTATTACCGTTTTCCGAAGTTGGAGTTCTTATAAAAGCATAAATTGGATTAGAAGCTAATGAAGTACCGCTATCTCTGAATTTAATCAAACAGTTTTTGATATCAAATAAAAATGGAATGGCTTCGTCGCTAATTTTATCTAAAAATAATCCAATATTATTCGAACTATAGATAATACAATTATAGAAATTCGCTTGATTTAAAGAGCCAGAAATATTGGTTCCATCCGCTTGTTCTTCATAATTACTTACCAAAACCGCTACTTGGTTTGAACTTGCCCAATTGTTATTAAACGTGCAATGTTTGAATTGATAACTTCCACCCAAACTACACGCTAACGAAGCTTGTCCTGCCAAATTAATTACTAAATTTTCACAGTCATTCATAGTGGCACCACGTGCTAAAATTCCATAATTAGCGGAATTATATATTTGAGAATTATGTAAATTCAATGAGCAATTTTCAACCAGCAATCCCACAGTGGCGTTTTTTAAAGTCAAATGATCAATTTTATTATTGATACTTCCACTGCGCAACCAAATTGTTCCCCATTGTCCAGGAATATCTTCATACAACGGTTCGAGTCGATCTCCTTCAAAAGTGACTTCGTTTTGTTGCGGATTCGTTGGGTCTGGAGAAACACCTCCTCTGATATCGATTGAGGCTCCAGGTTGCACAACAATTCCAGATTCTGCATGAAAATAGACTTTCGCACCAGGTTGTATGGTCAGCGTTTTTCCACTCGGAACGCCTGCATATCCATAAATAACGTACGGTTTGGTGTTGTTAAAAAAGTATTCGTTCCCGTTTACTGGATCATTGTCATCCAATTCAAAACCATTAATGCGAACTTCATCTCCATTGCTATCAGTTCCTAAAAGCAAATTTTCTTTGATTCCGTTAGCATCTTTTTTAGGAAACAGAAAATACGCATCTCGAATTAAAGTCACCAAATTTACTTGCTGAGGTCCGTTGGAAGATTCAAAAACAATATCATCGGTGTAGAGAAAATCAGTTGGATTGGCATCAGCAATGTTAGCAGTTGTTTCGATGAAAACATACATACTGTCTTTGGCAAGCAACTCTACATTATTGAAAATTCGACCATCGCCAACGCCACTATTGTCTTCATCTTCCCCAGTCAAGCCATCAATCATCATTCGGTATTTAGAATTCGCTTTTCTCAAATGAATTTTAGAAATTTTGATATCGTCATTACTGCGATTGTAGATTTTCAACGTATACGTACTCGAGCCTATGTTACTGAAAACAGTATCTAAGTAAACGGTATCTTTTGAAAAACCAAGATTTCCTGAACTTGGCACAGTATCAAAATCTTTACGACAAGAACTCAATGAAATCAGAATACCGACAAGAAAAAGACAAATTAGGTTACGCATTGGAATGGATTTTTGGTAAAAATAGTTTTTAATTTGAAAATTTGAAAGTATTATTAATTTGAAAATTAAAGTAACAACGAATAAAAATTGAATTTAGTCTTTTTATCAATTCTTTAATAACTTAATTTTGCATAAAAAAAATGACTTTCGATAAAGAGAAGATGTTAGCGTTGTGCAATACCATTTCCAAAAACACATTAATGGAAACGCTAGAAATTGAGTATATTGATGCTGGGGAAGACTTTTTAGTTGCCCGAATGCCGGTAACTCCACGAACACATCAACCAATGGGCTTGTTGCATGGAGGTGCGAGTGTGGCTTTGGCTGAAAGTGTGGGAAGTGCTGCATCCATGTTGTTGGTGAATAATGATTTGAGTGAAATTCGTGGCATTGAAATTTCAGCGAATCACCTCAGAGCCAAAAGATCTGGAATGGTAACAGGAACCGCTCGAATTGTGCATCAAGGAAAGAGTATTCATCTATGGGAAATTAAAATTACGGATGAAAACGGCAAATTGATTTCCATTTGTAAATTGACCAATATGGTATTGCCTAAAAGAAAGCTATAATGACTTCAACACATCAAAAATGGCAGGAACATTTTGATTATAAATTGCCATTTGTGCTTTATAGAAAGCCTAATAGTTCTGCTTTGATTAGTATTTTTCAACAAAATGACGCCTTGTATTTTGTTGAAAATTTCCAAGAAAAAGGATTTGTTTTTGCGCCATTTGATGGAGAAAAAATTGTATTAATTCCAGCAAATCAGTCTCAAATAGTTGTAACCTCCTTAGGTCAGGCTACTTCTAATGAAGTGGTATTACAAAATGATGAAAAGGAAGATGAAACTGCAAAAACGAGGCATATAAATCTAGTTCAAAAAGCTATTGATGCAATTGAAAAAGGCGAATTTAATAAAGTAGTACTTTCGAGAAAAGAAACGGTATTACTCACACAATTCGAATTGTTTAAGGTGTTTCAAAAATTATTAGAATCCTATCCAACTGCCTTCGCGTATTGTTTTTATCATCCCAAAATAGGGTTGTGGTTGGGAGCATTTTCTGAGCAATTGTTATTTGTAAAACAACAAAAATTTCAGACTATGGCGGTTGCAGGAACACAGTTGTATGAAGAAAATACAACAGTAGTTTGGAAAGAAAAAGAAATCGTAGAGCAGCAAATGGTTACGGATTTTATTCAATCGAACTTGAATAGGATGTCTTCTGAATTAAAGATTTCAAAACCGTATACATTAAGAGCTGGAAATGTAGTACATATTAAAACAGATATTGAAGGTGTTTTGAATGAATCAATTCAATTGAAAAATGTTTTGTCAGTTTTGCATCCTACGCCCGCAGTTTGTGGTTTTCCTAAAGAAGTTGCTAAAGAGTTTATATTGAAAAATGAAGGATACAACAGAAATTATTATTCAGGATTTTTAGGCGAAATGAATTGTAATTTTGAAACGAATGAATTTGAAACGAATGAATTTGAAACGGATTTGTATGTAAACTTGAGATGTATGCAAATTGAAATAAACTCCGAATCAAACACAAACTTGGCGCACCTATACGTAGGAGGAGGCATTACTAAGGACAGTATACCAGAAAAAGAATGGTTAGAAACTGTCAATAAAGCGAAAACTATTAAAAATATTTTGAATTAATTATCATTATGAAATTAGACATACTAGCCTTTGGCGCACATCCTGACGACGTTGAATTGGGTTGTGGTGGAACAATAGCGAAAGAAGTTGCCTTAGGTAAGAAAGTCGGCATAGTCGATTTGACTCGAGGCGAATTAGGAACTCGAGGCACTATTGCCACTAGAGATCAAGAGTCGGCGGAAGCGGCAGCTATTTTAGGAGTTTCCATTAGAGAAAACTTAAATATGCGTGATGGGTTCTTTATGAATGACGAAGAACATCAATTGGTTGTGATTCGAATGTTGCGTAAATACCAACCTGAAATTGTAATTTGTAACGCGATTGATGACCGACATATAGATCATGGAAAAGGCAGTAAATTAGTTTCGGATGCATGTTTTTTATCTGGTTTGGTAAAAATCGAAACAGAGCATGAGGGTATTAAACAAAATGCTTGGCGACCAAAATCAGTGTATCATTACATCCAGTGGAAAAATATAGCGCCTGATTTTGTTGTAGATATTTCAGGGTATAATGAAAAACGCATACAAGCAATATTGGCCTATTCGTCTCAATTTTATGACCCAAATAGTAAAGAACCAGAAACACCAATAGCTACTAAAAACTTCTTAGAAAGTTTGAATTATCGCCCTCAAGATTTTGGAAGATTAATAGGGAAAGAATATGGGGAAGGATTCACTGTTGAAAGGTATTTGGGAGTCAATAGCTTAGTAGATTTGATATAATTTTTTTAAAATATTTCTTTGTAGACTAAAACTTTTACAATACATTTGCACTCGTTAAAATGGTGGTTGTAGCTCAGCTGGTTAGAGTATTGGTTTGTGGTGCCGAGGGTCGCGGGTTCGAGTCCCGTCAGCCACCCAAAAACAAAAGCTTCGAGGAAACTCGAAGCTTTTTTTGTTTAAAGTATTTTTTATTTTCCGTCTTTATCAACCACCAAACGTTTTTCTCTATTAGCAATTTCCCAGGCGATGGCAAAAGCATATTTTGTTCTTTTAGTCAAGGCATCAAATTCGATTTTTTCAACATCATCACCAGGTTTGTGATAATCAGGATGTGTTCCTGTAAAAAGAAAAACCGATGGAATTCCATTCTTAGCAAAGTTGTAATGATCGGAACGGTAATAAAAGCGATTCGGATCAGCGCGATCATTGTATTTATAATCTAAAGAAAGATTTCCGTATTTCTTATTGGTTTCTTCACATACATTGAACAAGTCTGTTGACAAATAATCGGATCCAATCAAGTAAATGTAATCGCTACTATTTGGGTGAAATTCATCATGACGGCCAATCATATCAATATTGACATCAGCAACAGTATTTGCTAAAGGAAACAATGGGTTTTCAGAATAAAATCGTGAACCATGAAGTCCGTGTTCTTCTCCAGTTACATGTAGAATAAGTATGGATCGCTTTGGTCCATGACCTTCATTTTTGGCTTTTTGAAATGCTTTAGCAATTTCAATTAAGGCAACCGTTCCCGAACCATCATCATCGGCACCATTATAAACTTCGTCTTTTTTGATGCCAACGTGATCGTAATGAGCAGAAACAACTACAATTTCATTCGGTTTTTCGGAACCTTCAATAAAAGCCCATATGTTTTCAGAATCCGGAAGGTTTTCATTGTATTTTGCATTTAGAAAAGCTGCTGGAATCGGTTGGTAAAAATTACTAGCTCCTTTAGGGTAAGTCAGTCCATTCGCTTGATGTTGTTCAATCAAATATCGACCTGCTTTTTTTTGACCTTCAGAACCCGTTTCTCGACCTTCCATTTCATCAGAGGCAATAACCGTTAAATTGTTTTTTAGGCTTTCTGACGTTATCGTATTGAGATATTCAGCGACACTTTTTGGGGCAATTTCTTTTTTACTAGCGCAACTGCTTATTATCAGTAAAAGAAGTAAGGGTAATAGACTTTTTTTCATAATTTGTTAATGAATGTTAATGAAGGTATACATAGCAAATAGTAATAAAATAATAATAATTAATAATATATTGATGACAAATAAACTGATGCTTTTTACAAATGAAATTATTCGAGTTTCTCCATAAAATCGATGGTGTGCGGGAAAAAAGTAATAAAACATCCAAAGAAAAGCAATAAAATCAACGACCTTTTTTACAATATCGGCTATGGGTGTATTACCAAATAATGACAAGAATTTAGTAAATAAGAAAACAAGTAAAACCACAAGTAATAAAAAAGAAAAATAATGTAAAGTGAATATGCCGTGATCAAAATAATACCAACGTTTTTTTCCATGAAAAATCCACAAAAAGAAAGCAAATAGCGGCATGTAAATGAACAATGTTTTTGAGAAGTTTTGTACAAAAGATGCTTTGAATTTTTGAATTATTTCATCGTTTGTATTGTTTTTTTTGACTAATAAAGCTTTTTTGACAACCCAGTATCCAACGGCATCTAATCGCTCTTCTTCTGGAGCGAATTTTTGTACTGAATCAAGTTGTCGTTGAGATTTAAATCCCCAATTGAATAAACCATCATATTTGTTATCTTTCTCCTGCTTTTCTTTTGAAATACTACTTTGAATTGAATCTTTAATTAGTTGTTTCGTTTTTTCAGAAGCGATCAACTCATCGATATTTACATTTTCTGTAGTAGTGATTTCTACATTAGAACCAACTTCGATTTTTTTTTTTTGGATGTTAAATAAATTATAATCGGTATTCGGAATAATCGTCATCAAGAAAAAAGTGATAAAGCTGATAAAAATATAGAGCCGAACAGGAGCCAAATAAGAAAGTCTTTTCCCAGAAAGGTATTCTATAGTTAAAGCTCCAGGCTTGAAAAGTAAATTTTTGATTGTTCTCCAAAACGCATTTTCGTAATGCGTTAAGTCTTCAAAAAAGTGTATGAATAAATGATGAAAAGTTTTACGACTTTCGATGTTTTCCTGACCACAATTAGGGCAGTAGCGTTCATGAACTACATGCCTACAATTCAAACATGTCTTATCTTTTCGTATTTCACTTTTGCTCATAAAAACAATTTTTCAGCTATAAAAGTATTGAATTTTTATTACTTTTATAATTCATAAAAAATAATGTATGCAATCAACAGCAACCACACCTCAAGAATACCTTAATTCGTTACCTGAAGATAGAAAATTAGCTATAGAAAAACTTCGAAAAGTTATTTTGGATAATCTTCCCAAAGGGTTTCAGGAAGAAATGAGTTATGGCATGTTAGGCTATGTAGTTCCGCATTCACTTTATCCAAAAGGATATAATTGCAATTCTAAATTGCCTTTGCCTTTTATGAATTTGGCCTCTCAAAAGAACTTTATTGCTTTGTATTCAATGGGAATATATGCAAATCCAACATTATTAAATTGGTTTACGACAGAATATTCTAAACATGCAAAAACGAAATTAGATATGGGAAAAAGTTGTATTCGTTTTAAAAACACGAATGATATTCCGTATGCTTTAATTGGAGAATTAGCTTCCAAAGTTACTGTTGAATTATGGATTGAATGGTATGAAAGTAATTTTATTAAAGCTTAATTAGGGTTTGTTGTCTTCTGAATAAAATTGAATTGTACTTGCAATTTTTGCCAATCGCATTTGAGCAATTTTTTCTTCATTGAGAGATTTCTCCAATAATTCAAGCAATCCATTTTCTTTTAAATTTTCAGCATATACAGTCAAAATACTATAAGATGCTATTTCATAATGTTCAATTTTATGAAGAGAAAGTATCATTCCAGCATCTCGAATCATTCCAAATTTGGTAGCGTCTATTATTGTATCTAATTCTGCAATCATAAATTCGATTGCTTCACATCTTTCAAAAGTTGCTATTTCATGTAAGGAATCAAAAGCTATTTCGATACGGGAAATCTGATTTTTTGTGTCTTCTTGATGAATCGAAATAGCTTCTATTAACTCATAATTGCAAGCATTTTTAATCAATTTCGGGAAAGCTTTTGAAACAACTTTCTCAACATAATACATCGATTTTAATTCCTTCAACAATAAATCTCTTAAACCCGTTTCACCATCAAATTTTGGTTTGATGAATCTTAGTTCATTCTCGAAAGAAGCAGGTTCATTTTCTGTAGGTTTTCTAGCATTTTCCATTTCATTTCAATTATAAGGTTAAGGTTTTCAGCATTATATATTTTGAAAGTAGCGCTAGGGTTTGTTTTTTAAATAATTGATTTTCAAAATAGTAAGCTAATGTATTTATTATAATTTTCATTAAAAAAAATACTCGACATACTACATCTAATTTTAACAGATAGCAATATAAATTAGATAAAAACCCCTTTCACTAGTCACTATATTGGATAAAAAAGTGCACTTTATCGATTTTTACTACTGTATATCAATAATAATAGTTTGTAGAATTAATTAACAATAATTTTACAATCCCAAATCATACTTTTTTAGCTTTTTTAAATTAGAAAATTATGAAACACTTTTTTTTACTCACCTTTTATTTGGCAGCAACCAATTTTGTTTTTGCACAAGTTCCCTTAGATACGGTTTTTGTTTCTAAAAAAAAGTCGATAGAGTCTAATTATGTAGTTAGGTATTACTATTACCCTAATTTGCAGGTATATTTTGATACTGAAAGCGAGTTGTTTATTTTTCAGAAAAATAATTTATGGATTACTTCACAAAGTATTCCTGCTAATTACAGAGGATACGGATTGTATAATAACTTTTTCGTTGTGATAAAGGGCTATACAGGCGACGAGCCTTATTGTTTTATTGAAGAACATCGAAAACAATTTCCTGCAAATTTTGGGAGTAAAAAAAGGAAAAAAGAAACGTCAAATCAACTTAATGGCGACAAGGTTGTAGCTAATAAATATTTATAATTATAGTTTTCTAGTGCCATATATCGCAATATTTTTGAGCAATTTTCATGTAGTTATGTTCATTTTCTACAAATTTTCGAGCTCTTTCTCCAATTGCAATTATTTCTTTGGGATTTTCAATTAAAAAAGAAAGTTCATTTACTAAATAATCAACATCTGGTTTCGCATTGATATTTACTTTTTCTTTAAGTTGATAATAGTCATAAAATTCCGTTTCAGCACCTGTAAATACGACTTTTCCTTTTGCCATTGCTTCGAGTGAATGGTAGCCTTGATCGAAGGAATAGGCCATGTCTAAAAGTATATGAGCTTTGTTATACAATTCAATGTATTGAAGATACGGAATGCTTCGAGTTGTAATTATTTCAACTTTTTCAAAATATTTTTTTTCAATAATTGCTAATGCTTTTTCAAAGTAATCATTGCCTTTATTGAAATAACTTTCGGAATTAATACCATGAAAAATAATTATTTTAGAATCAATTTTCATTGGAATATAAGGTAATTTCTCAATATTTATTGGATTAGCAATCATTCCTAAATACTTAGTTTCATTTTGCATCGGGAGATGATAATCCATATCGGAACCAATAACTCCTTGAATATTCTTAAAAATATAATCATGAAGTTTTTGATAATCACTTTTTCTAAATTTTAATACAGTCTGAAAATTTTTCGGATTGATTTTTCCCGCTAAATAGGGAAGAAACAACGATTTAAAAGTTGGGTTTTCAAAATAATATTTCACGGTAAGAAAGTCTGTTCCACAACACATGAGATAGACTTTTTTATTGTTTTCAAAAAGAAATTTTAGCATTTTTTTTTCGAAATAATACCCACAATAAAAGGCATTTTCATTGATAAGTTGCACTACATCGTATTGAATAACTTGACTTTGATAGTTTTTAAATTGCCGATATGTAAACCATGATGTAATATTAAAACCGGTAAGTTTATACAATAAAACTTTAATTTTTTTTCTGTAGGAAGTATTCCATTTCTGTTCTAAAGGTAAGTCGATTGGATAATCTTTAAAACCATCCTTAAAGCCCATTATAACAACATGATGCCCCAATTGTACTAATCCTTCTTTCAAAGAATTATGATGTCTACTATATTCCCCTACAAGTAAAATGTTCATATATTGTTATATTTGACAAATATATTTACTATTTGACAATTAATGGATACGACCAAGATCAAAATTGCGATACTAACTCAATCATTAGCAAACGGTGGAGTAGAGCGATTTAGTGCGGTATTGTCTAAAATGTTGACAAATCTTGGGTTTCAAATTCATATTATCTCAGTTTTAGATGAAATTGAATATGAGTTTGAAGGAGAATTACTGAATTTGGGGCTTTTGAAAAAGCAAGATAATTCGAGTTTCGGACGTTTTAATAGGATGTTAGTTGTGAAGAAATATATACGACAACATCAATTCGACTGGATTATTGATACTAGAATTAGAACTTCATCATGGTCAGAATGGATACTTTCTAGATTCATTTTTCCTCCAAAAAAAACAATCTATTTAGTGCACAGTTATAAAACTGAAAAGTATTTCCCAAAGAATTCTTTTATTGCTAAAAAGATTTACAGGAAATCACCTTTTATTATTACAGTTTCAAAAGAAATTGAATCAGAGGTAAGAAAAAAATATGGGTATCAAAATACACTTACAATTTACAATCCGATTGATAGAATTGGAATAGAAAATAGCGCTTCAGAAATTTCAATTTCAGGTAAATTCATATTAGCTTATGGTAGAATTGACGATGCTGTAAAGAATTTTTCGTTATTAATTGAAAGTTATGCTCAGTCTGATTTGCCTAAAAATAAAATCGCACTTTATATCATTGGTGATGGAAAAGATGTTGATGTATTGAAAGAAAAAGTTGTTGAACTTCAATTAAAGGACTTTATTTTTTTTAAACCCAAAATGGCGAATCCATTTCCTTATGTTAAATCAGCAATTTTCACCACTTTAACGAGTAGAAACGAAGGATTTCCTATGGTGATTATTGAATCATTAGCGTTGGGAACGCCAGTTATTTCAGTAGATTGCCAATCTGGACCTAAAGAAATTATTCAAAATGAATACAATGGTTTATTGGTTGAAAATCATAATAAAGTAGCATTTACAAAAGCAATGAATCGAATGATTTTAGATCAAGAATTGTATGAGAATATGAAGTCTAATGCCGCAAACAGTATTCAGAATTTGTCGATAGAGAAAATACAAACAGAATGGTTAAGAATTCTAACAGTATAAGTGATTTATTTAAAAACAGATTTACTCCATCCAACTTGAACCAAAATTAGATTTACTTTCAATAAGAATTTTAAAAGAATCGCTGGTAAATTCAATAGTATTCTTTTTTTAAATGTCAAATTTTTCAAATCTATATCAAAAATATATTTCTCGAAATTTGATTTATCACCGTACATTTTTGATTTAATAGCCAATGAAAATCGATTCAAATCCAAGAACTTTTTTAAAGCTAGATTCTTTTTTTCTTGGTCACTAAATTTAGAAAAATTCATTTTATTGTTCATGAAGCTTTTCTTTTTCGAAAGACTATTTGGGTCGTATATGTAACGTGTAAGTATTTTAAAAGAAAAAACTACGGGATAAATTATACCGATTCTAATCCACAGGTCGGTGTCTTGACCACTTTTTATCAATGGATCAAATTTGCCCACTTTTTCAAAAACACTTTTGTGAAATACTGCACAAGAGGTAAATAAGACACCTTCTTTATAGCTAGCTTCAAAATAATTTACAATTACGTTGTCGCTTACTTTTTCAATAGAATACAAAGATGGAATTACTGTTTTTTTATTTTCAATTTCTATTGCCGCTGAAAAAACGCTTTGTTCAGGATACCTTTTTATAAGTAAAAACATTTCCTCTAAAAAATTCGGGTACCAATAATCGTCGGCATCTAAAAAAACTATAAATTCTGATTTGGCTTTTTCTATTCCAAGGTTTCTTGTTTCTGAAACGCCTTCATTTTTTTTAGAATAATAATGTATTCTAGAATCGTTGAAAGTTACTATTTTTGATTCACTATCATCGGTTGAGCCATCATTAATAAGTAGAATTTCATAATCTGTAAAACTCTGTTGAAAAACACTTTTTAAGGTGTTCTCAATAAAATTTGTTTTATTATAAACAGGTATTATTATAGAAAAAAATGGCATTTAGTATCAGTTAATAGGTTTAGTAAGTACTAAAATATTTTCGTCATTAGATAAATCAAATTTAGTTTCTTCGTTTAAAAAATGTCTGACTTCTACAATAAAACCACAAGATTCAAGACGTTCTTTTAAACCATTTATAGAATATATACGAACATGATCTTCTTGCCCAAAATGAATTAGTCTCTCTTTCTCGGAAACAATCGTTTCATTTTCATATATAGTTCCTACTTTAAAAGGAGTTTGAACTAATATCTTACCTTCTGGTTTTAAAACA
This sequence comes from Flavobacterium sp., assembly GCA_043783565.1. Lineage (GTDB taxonomy): Bacteria > Bacteroidota > Bacteroidia > Flavobacteriales > Flavobacteriaceae > Flavobacterium. Next base: position 47,523 of record JAYVZG010000043.1, read on the forward strand.
CGAAATAATTCTTTCATTGCTAAAATGTCTTCTTTGATGTGTTCTAATATATGGTAACATAGTATCAAATCAAATGTTGCATCGGGGCAATCAATATTTGTAATATCCCATTGATGTTCTGCAATAAAATCTCCTGATAAATCGGTGCTTATATAGTTAAAATCTGACCTTTTCTTTAGTTTTCTATACAAACATCTTGAAGGTGAAAAATCTAAAATAGTACTATTAGGTAGAATAAATTCTAAATTTAATAAAATCCATAATCGTCTATTTCGTCGCAAACTGCCACAACTTGGACAAATAGAATCATTATTAGTAGTATTTTCAAATCTTTTGAGATTTTTTAAACAAATAGGACAACTAAAATTATTACCCGAATACAACAAACTATAAATTTTGCGTAGTTTTTCTTCGTTCTTAAAAAGAAACGTTCGTGGAATAATATTTTTTAATCTATTTTTAATAAATTGAGACATTATTTTTTGGTATATAATTTACAAAGGTAGCCTAAACGATAGAGATCATAAATAAAAAGGGATGGTTGTGAACTTGCTAAATTATTTATCATTAGGGAACTAATTCTATTATGGATTAATCCTATAAAAATCACTAATTGACAACGTTTAATGATGTGGAATAACCTTGAGATTTTAAGATAATCAAACGCAATTAAGTTACGGTCTAATAAATTTTTTAATGCAAGTAATGCTTCATTTTCCTTTTGAATTGCATTCTCAAAAGTATCTAACCCTAAGTGATAAACTGGATTATTGATATGAAATATTGGTATTTGTTGTTGTTTCAGATTGTACGAAAATAATGTGTCCTCATGACGCAAATTTGGAATGGATTCGTTGAAACTAACTTTTTCAAAAATTGATTTGTGAACTAAAAAATTTAGGGTTAAAAATGAAATGTAAGGTTTTTTTGATCTAATATTAAAAGGCAATGATTCTCTTTCTTTGCCATAAATCCATCGTAAGAGTTTTTCTTTTTCTGGTTTTTTTTCTGAGTATAAGATTCCACCGTAAACGACTTTAACCTCAGTATTAATAGAGGGTAAATAATCCGAAATGAACGTTGTATTTGTAGGTATTACGTCGGAATCTAGAAAAAGTAACCATTCGTATTTTGCTTTTTTTGCGAGTAAATTTCTAATTTTACTCCTGCCAATATTTTCCTCTAAAATTTCATAGACAACATTTTGTTTTTCTTTTAGAACTAGATTTTCATTTAAAAAGCTGGAAGATGCGTCGTTAAAAACAATAATTTCATAAGGTATATTTAATCCTTGCATATTTTTTTGAAGAGCCTCAACTAAAGGAACAACATTATAATTATAAACAGGAATTAATATTGAAAGCATAGACATTTTAGTAAATTGCTTTAATAACGTATTTATTTAAAAATATTATAACGAATAATACAATAAAGTGCCTTAATACCATCTTTCCAATTTATTTTTTTGCCTTCTTGATATGTTCTGCCATAATAAGAAATACCGACTTCATAAATTCTTATTAAAGGAACTCTAGAAATTTTAGCGGTTACCTCGGGTTCAAAGCCAAAACGTTGTTCTCTTAAGTCTAAGGATTTCAACATCTTAGAATTAAACATTTTATAACATGTCTCCATATCTGTTAAATTCAAATTGGTAAACATATTTGATAAAGTTGTCAAAAACTTATTTCCAACAGTATGCCAAAAAAATAAAATTCTATGGGCATTTCCACCCATAAATCGTGATCCATAAACTACATCAGCATAACCATCTAAAATAGGTTGTAAAAGTGTTAGATATTCTTTTGGATCGTATTCTAAATCGGCATCTTGAATAATGATATAGTCACCTGAAGCTTTAGCAATTCCGGTATGTAAAGCAGCTCCTTTTCCTTTGTTTTTAGTATGATTTTCAACTATAATTTTAAGTTCACTATTTGCTTCACAATAGGATTTAATACAAGTAGCTGTGTTGTCTGTAGAAGCATCATTAACTATTATGATTTCTTTTTCGATGCTATTTGGTAAAGCAACTTTTTTAACTTTATCTAAAATCAAATGAATCGTATTACTTTCATTATAAACAGGAATAATAATCGATAAAGTATTCATTTTTTTTCTTACTATTTATGAGATTAGCAAAACTACATTTCTAAATCGAAACTACAATATTATTCCTATATTTGTTTACACAGTACCTATGAAACAATATATAGCTAACAATAAGTACCCATTTCTTCTTCTTATATTAGGATTGTTTTGGATTGTATTTTTCAATTTTTTCCTGCAAGTTCTCAATCAAGGAATTATCTATCCAGATGCTAATTCTTATGTAAATTCATCTAAAGATTTGTACTTTTTTTTCAGAGGACATTTAACAAGACCAATTGGAATGGCTTTTATTACAGGTATTCCACTACTTTTTGGAGCTTCAACATCAAAACTTTTTGTTTTTGGCTTTTATTTAAATTTCAGCTGTTGGATTTCGTTCTTACTTCTCTTGTTTCAACTACTAAAAGAAATACTTCAACCAAGAATTGCTTTCATTTTTTGTATAGTAAGCATGCTTTTTATTGGTAATACAGTTTCCATTTTTCAAGTGTCTTCAGAAAGTATTTATTTGCTTTTTATAGGTTTCGGATTGCTTTTTTTTCTTAAATACTTTAAAAATAATTCTTTTGGGTGTTTATCTCTCGCACTTTCTTTGTTTATATTAAGCTGTTTGATTAAACCTGGTTCGATTGTATTAGCGATTGTTTTTACGGGTTATTTTAGTATCAAAATTTTCAATAAATACAAATCAAAAGCAGCGTATTTAATTTATGGAAGTTGGCTTCTAATTGTAATTCAATGCGCTGGATTAAAATATCAATTCGGGAATTTCACCACTAGTTATATTGATGCAATTACCTATTATTGTTATCTTGGAGCAAAATCAAAAGCATTTGAAACAAACCAAGATTTTAAAAAGGTTTGGTTAGAAAGAACAAATTTCATTTATAGTCAAGATCCTCCAGCCATCAAGTTGATAGCAAAAACAGATGCCATAAAACAATTACAAACGAACAAAATCAATTTAGTTAAAGCGTATGGGATGAATCTTTTTGAAAATGCCACAACAGGAAGTTTTCCTATTCAAGATTATAAAAATAGTAGCAATGAAGAGTATTTTAATGATTTGAAAAAGTGGCTCATTGAGTTGTCTATTTGGCAAAATATTGCTTTTTCAATCCTATCAATTTTTTTCGCTTCTTATATGTTCTTTTCAAGTTATAAATCGGAGCTTTTCTATAGTATAATTTCCTTTATTATTTTAACCACTATTTTTCTGTCTGGATTATCATGCAGTGAAGGAGATCGATTTAATGTAATTGTATTTCCTTTTACTTTAATTTTAGTAGTAAAATTCTTTTCCGATAAATCAATTTTCTTTAAAAGAAATTATACGCTTCTCTGAACTACTTCAAAAACTTTATTGTCTTCGCATTTCAAAGTTTTCGATGGATATTTCATCAATAAAGCATAATCGTGAGTAGCCATGATAACTGTTTTACCATTTGAATTAATCTTACGAAGTACTTCCATTACTTCAACGCTGGTTTGTGGATCTAAATTCCCAGTAGGTTCATCCGCTAAAATCAATTCAGGGTCATTCAACAAAGCTCTAGCAATCGCAACACGTTGTTGTTCACCACCAGACAATTGATGAGGCATTTTGTCTGCAATCGATTTTAAATCGACTTTATCCAAAACTTCATCAATTTTCACTTGCATTTCTTCCTCATTTGTCCAACCAGTAGCTTTTAAAACAAAAAGCATGTTTTCTTTCACACTACGATCAGGCAAGAGTTGAAAATCTTGAAAAACAATACCTATTTTTCTTCTCAAATAGGGAATTTTATCATCTTTCAATGCTGCTAAATCAAAATCTACGATGCTTGCTTGCCCTTCTGTTAAAGGCAAATCAGCATACAATGTTCTCATAAAACTACTTTTCCCAGATCCAGTTTTTCCAATGATGTAAATGAATTCACCATGATTTACTTCAAGATTAATATTGGAAAGAATAACTTTATTTCCATGGTAAATAGAAACGTCTCTTAAAAATAAAACGGGTTGTGACATAGTAATTTTGTTTATGGGGTAAAAGTAGTAAGTTAACGCTGGTATTCAAAATATATTTTCTTGGTATTTTGTCCAACCACTTGATTTTGTTAAAAAGATGTTCATAATAAACACTTCTAGCATTTCGTTATAGGTTTGAGAATGGAATACATTTGAACAACTAAACAAGCTACGATGATACAGAAAAAATTTTTGCTTTTATTTGGAATACTTTGCATTGGATTTGCTCCAATTTTAGCTCAAAAATCAGCAATCTATACTCATGAACTAGAAGAGTATAATCGGGCTTTAGGATTGTATAAGGAATCACAATACCAGTCGGCTCAAATACTTTTTGATAAAATTTTATCGGATAATAAAGACAATGAATTACAATCGGATTGCACGTATTATAGCGCCAACTGTGCTATACGACTCAATCAATCGAATGCCGATGAGCAAATGGAAAATTTTGTAAAAAACTTTCCTACAAGTCCAAAGCAAAACCAAGCCTACGTTGAAGTGGCTCATTATTATTTTGAACAAGGGAAATTCCCTCAAGCATTAGATTGGTTTGATAAAGTAGACGAAAACAGCTTGAGTTATGAAGAATTAGATAAATTTAAATTTCAAAAAGGCTATAGTTATTTTAGTGGTGGAAAGAAAAAAGAAGCTACACCTTATTTCAATAGTGTTATCAATTCGAAGGAATATGGTTCTCAAGCCAAATATTATTTAGGATTCATGGCGTATGAAGGCGACAATTATAAAGAAGCCAATAAATATTTTAATGAAGTCGCTGGGGAAGAGAAATACAAAGAAAAGCTGTCTTATTTTCAAGCGGATATGAATTTTAAATCGGGTGATTTTCAAAAAGCCATCGATTTAGGGTTGGTGGCCATGCCTAAATCGAGTGCTCAAGAAAAATCAGAATTGAATAAAATCATTGGAGAAAGCTATTTCAATTTGAAACAATACGATAAGGCAATTCCATATCTTACACAGTACAAAGGCAGAAAAGGTAAATGGAACAATACTGATTTCTATCAATTGGGGTATGCCTATTACCAAAAAAAGGATTACGAAAATGCTATTCCACAATTCAATAAAATTATCGATGGAAATGATACTGTTGCCCAAAATGCCTACTATCATTTAGGAGAAAGTTATTTCAAAACCGATAAAAAACAACAAGCTTTAAATGCGTTTAAAAATGCTTCTGAAATGAATTTCGATTTGAAAATTCAAGAAGATGCGAATTTAAATTACGCCAAATTGAGCTATGAAATCGGAAATTCCTATCAACCAGTTCCGGATGTATTGTTTGCTTTTATTGAAAAATATCCAAATTCACCGAACAAACAAGAAGTGGAAACACTATTGATTAATTCGTATATCACCGCAAAGAATTATAAAGGTGCCTTAGATATTTTAGAAAAAAATAAAAATTTTGCGAATAAAGGCGCTTATCAAAAAGTAACCTTCTATCGAGGATTGGAATTGTATACCGACGGAAGTTATACCGAAGCATTGCCTTTATTCAAAAAGTCGATTGCTACTCCAATTGACCCTAAATTTTTAGCCAGAGCTACCTTTTGGAAAGGAGAAACGGAATATGTATTGGATAATTTCAATGAATCTTTAGCTAGCTTCAAACAGTTTTTAGCATATTCAGAATCAAAATCAACTCCTGAATATAAAAATATCAACTACAATATCGCGTATGATTATTTCAAGTTGAAAGATTACGATCAAGCGGGGAATTATTTTCAAAATCACATTGATGCTGTAAAAGAAGATAAGGTTCGCTTGAACGATGCTTATTTAAGATTGGGAGATAGTCGATTTGTAACGACGAAATATTGGCCAGCAATGGATGCTTACAATAAAGTAATTGAATTGAAAAGTGTCGATGCGGATTATGCCGCTTTTCAAAAAGGGATCAGTTACGGATTTGTGGCAAAAAACGATCGTAAAATTGAAGACCTGAGCAAGTTCGTTACAACTTATCCAAAATCGCAATACAAAGACGATGCCTTGTTTGAGTTGGCTAATACCTATGTCGCAGAAAAGAAAAGTGATTTGGCTATCAAAACGTATGATCAACTTTTAACTGAATTTAAAAATGGATCGTATTCTTCTAAAGCCATTTTACGTCAAGGATTGATTTATTACAATTCAGAAAACGATGCTCAAGCTTTACTCAAATTCAAAAAAATAGCAGCCGAATACCCGAAGAGCCCAGAAGCGATAGAGGCTGTTGCAACTGCTAGATTGATTTATTTGGACAATGGAAAAGTAGATGAATACGCGACTTGGGTGAAAACTTTAGATTTTGTTTCAGTTACTGATGCTGAATTGGATAATGATACCTATGAAGCAGCGGAAAAGCAATACCAACAAAACAATACCAAACAAGCTATTGCAAATTTGAGTAGTTATGTATCAAAATTCCCAAATGGAATTCATGCTTTGAAAGCTAATTTTTATTTGGCACAGTCCTATTTTACAGATGGCAACTCGAATAGCTCGATTCCTAATTATGAATTTGTGATTTCAAAAGCTAGAAATGAATTTACAGAACCATCATTAGCAAGATTGTCTGAAATTTATTTGAAAAAAGAAGATGCTTCTAAAACGATTGTAACTTTAAAGCGCTTGGAATCAGAAGCCGATTTTCCACAGAACATCACTTTTGCTCAATCGAATTTGATGAAAACCTATTACGAGGAAAAGGATTATCCAAACGCAGTGGTTTATGCGGATAAAGTTTTAATCAATCCGAAAACGGATAACAAAATCAAATCGGATGCACAGATAATCGTTGCTAGAGCAGCTATACAGACTAATGATGAAGCCAAAGCAAGAACGGCATATGCAAAATTGCAGACAATCGCTAAAGGTGAATTAGCAGCGGAAGCGTTGTATTATGATGCGTATTTTAAGAATAAAGATGGCAAGTTTGAAGCGTCCAATTTGGACATTCAAAAATTGTCTAAAGATTATTCAGGCTATAAATATTTCGGTGCAAAAGGATTGGTTGTTATGGCCAAAAACTTTTATGCTTTAAAAGACAGTTTTCAAGCAACGTATATTTTAGATAGCGTGATTAAGAATTTCACCAGCTTTACCGATGTGGTTGAAGAAGCACAAATCGAACTCGATAGTATCAAAGTAAAAGAAGCACAAACCAATTCATCGATTCAGAATTAAAAAAATAGCTACTGAGTTTCGAGTTGCTGAGTCCCGTAGAAAAACTCAGAAACTCAGAAACTTAATTACTCAAAAGAAAAAACTATGAAAATCAAATTTCAATATATTTTAATAATTACTCTATTTATTTCGTTGGAACTTTCAGCTCAAAAAAAGGATGAAAACATAGGAACTGAAGTGGTTAATGTGGTCAAAGCCTATACACCAACCATTTCGGATGCTTTTAAAGTAAAAGAAACTCCAGCTTTAGAAGACGAAGACAATACCAAAAAAGAACCGATTCAATATTCAATTTTTTCCTTTCCAGTAGCCTCTACTTTTTCGCCTTCTAAAGGGAGAGCTGCGAATGTCGACAAATCAAAAGAAGAACGTTTGTTTAAGAATTATTTGACAGCTGGAATTGGAAGTTATTTGGATATTTTAGGAGAATTGTACGTTACAGAAAACATCGGAGATACTGATTTTATTGCAGGTACGGCAAAACATCTATCTTCTTTTTCGGATGTAAAAGGTTCAGAATTAGATAGTAAATTTTGGAATACATCTCTTGATCTGACTTACGGAAGTAAAAAGGAAAAATTTTCTTGGACAGGAGATTTGGGGTACCAAATTCAAAAGTACTATTGGTATGGTTTACCTGTAGATTTCGGGTCGACATTATCCCCAGCAGATAGAGAAATTGCTGTGAATCATATAGATAAAATACAATCCTATCACAATTTCAATTTGGGTGGAAAAATATGTTTCAAAGAAAGTATTTTCAAAACAATGAGTTTAAAATACAATCGGTTTTGGGATGGTTATGGTTCATCAGAAAATCGATTTGTTGTCAATCCAACTTTATCTTTTGAAATGTTTCGAAAAGATATAAAAACAGCTGTGACTTTCGATCATTTGAGCGGCTCTTATACGGATTCTTTTAAATTTAAATACGGTTATACTAACGTAGGAATTCATCCTAGTTTTGCTATGAATAAAGACGATTGGTCCTTCGAAATAGGAGCGGGAGTAGTCTTAGGAATGGATAATCAGAATAGTAAAAATAAATTATTTGTTTATCCGAAAGCCAATGCTTCCTTGAAAGTTGTAGGCGATTATATGATATTTTATTTAGGAATTGACGGCGATTTGCAACAGAATTCCTATAGAGATTTCACGAATGAAAACCCATTCGTTTCTCCAACTTTGGCAATTGCACCAACTGACCGACAATTTGATGTATATGCTGGACTGAAAGGAAAATTGGCGAATAGTGTGAGTTATACTGTTCGTGGTTCTGTCATTAATGAAAAGAACAAAGCACTTTTTATCGCCAATAATTATAATGAATCGATAGTAATACAAGAAATGTATCAATATGGGAATTCATTTGGACTAACCTATGATACGCTGAGAACCTTTCGATTTTTTGGTGAATTGAAAGCTGATTTTACAAAAAATATTGAGGTGGGAGTCAATGCGACATTCAATACGTATTCTCAAGAAAATGAAAAGGAAGCCTGGAATTTACCACAATTTCAATTCGGAGCCAATATCGATGCTACGATAACTTCTAAATGGTTTGCAGGAGCGAATTTGTTTATTGTAGGCGATCGAAAAGACAAGCAAATCAATTTGGATGCACCAACTGCCGGCATTAAAACTGTAAAGAGTTATTTCGACGCCAATGTGCATGTGGGCTATAAACACAATGAACGTTTAAGTGGTTTTCTGCGATTGAATAATATTGGAAATCAAGCCTATGAAAAATGGTTGAATTATCCAGTGCAGTCGTTTCAAGTGATGTTGGGTGCGAATTATAAATTTGATTTTTAAAAGTAAACGCAAAAAAATAACCGCAAAGTACGCCAAGTTTAACACAAGGAGCGCAAAGAAAAAATATACAATCAAACCTTGCGAACTTTGCCTATACCTTAGCGATCCTTGCGGTAAAACAAAAAAATAACCGCAAAGTACGCCAAGTTTAACGCAAGGAGCTCAAAGAAAAAATATACAATCAAACCTTGCGAACTTTGCCTATACCTTAGCGATCCTTGCGGTAAAACAACAACAACATTGCGGTAAAATTTCATGACACTAAAACAAAAAATCCATCGGCATTATTCTCAACTTCTTCAAGACAAAATTGATGTGTTTCGCGATAGAATTACCGCGCTGACTGAAGACGCTAAAAATGATGCTAAAGGATCTGCAGGCGACAAACATGAAACGGCATTGTCGATGATGCATATCGAACAAGAAAAATTAAATCATAAAGTAGCGGAGTTTTTGGAGCAAAAAACAGTATTGGATAAAATCAATCCGACTGCTGATTCGACTAAAATCGGTTTGGGAAGTCTGGTGCAAGCCAACGGAATGCTATTGTATGTTTCGACAGCTTTGCCAAAGATTATTGTTGATGATAAAACAATTATTGCGGTTTCACTTCAATCGCCATTGGGGAATCAGTTGGTGGGAAAATCGGTTGGGTTTACTTTTGAAATTCATGGAACTTCCTATGTCATAGAAAAAGTTGAGTAACTAGGGTTTTATTTTTTTATAAATGGTAATGAAAACACCTTTGTTTTCGAAATGCTGTATACTTTTATAATATTTTATATTATGAATTTCATCGTATTCTTTATCCGTGATATTGTAAATATTGGAATAAAACACATAGTTACTTTTACCATCATAATTATCAAAGTTTCTTAGATCTCCATTTAAATCTATTTGATTTAAACTTGCAACGTTTGGGAAAAAAGAATGTACTTCTTTAAAGTTAATCTGTTTCTTGTCTAGATAAGCAATGGCTTGATGTCTTAAATCATAATACGGTAAATGGGCTAAGGTAGCATCCCAACCTTTGGCAATTTTATTTGGATAAATCCAAAAGCTTCCAGAAATTAGGGTAATTAACATCAAAAATGTAGCAGTGAGTTTTACTTTCTTAGAAATTAATTCAGAAAATAAAATGGTTGCGCAAAGCAATGTTAAAATAATATTGAATGGCATAAAATAGCGATGTGCTAAAAGGTTATTTGCCCAAATCATATCGACATGAACAAATAATAAAAGACAAATCAACAGAAATAATAATGATTTTGATTCCATTCGATGTAAAAATTGTTTTTTAAGTTTAATCAATAAAAATAAAAGAACAAGCCATATTATAATTTTTCCAAAATCGATTAATCTCCAACAAAGCAAGGCTATATTAAACAATAAGCCTTTGCCATCCACAAATACTTTTGTGTCTTTCCAAGGAGAATCTTGATGGGATAGCATCCAACCTTTTTGTAGATAATGATAATAATTGAATAGCAAGAAAGCAAAAAGACCTGGAAGATAAATTAAACTTCTTTTAATGAGTTCTACAATAACATTCTTCCCTTTTTTTATCTGTGAAATTATTAGATTAATATCTAATAATAAAAGACAAAATGAAAGCATAATTCCACGAGTAATATTAATAAAAAGAAAAAATATACTAATACCTAACAGTACTTTTCGATTGTCAAACAAAGAATTTAAACCAAGTAGAAAGAAAAAGAGTAATGGCAAATCTGGAGAAACTAAAGTAAATTGACTTAATAAAGTAGTATCCGCTAAAAGCAATACCATTACTATATTGATATGTTCATTCTTAAAAAACCTAAGACATAAAATATATAGTTGAAAAAGAATTCCAATGATAAAAGGAAGCATTGCGAAATGACTAATTTCAATCGTTCTTCCAAATAATGACCAAATTGTAGCTATATAGAGTGCAAAAATTGGAACTTCACCACTATCAATACTATCAGGCATTAGGATACTTTTGAAATGGGAATAATAATAAAAATCAGGTTCAATTGAACCATAATGAACTCCATCCCAAAAAAAACTATTATTTCTATGCAATAAAAATAAAACTAAAGTAAAAAGACCACTTAGTATAAGAAAATAATATTTTTTTGTATCTGTCATACAGTTGATTCAATTTAAAATTGTTTGTAAATATAAGTTTCATATAAGAATTCTACTATTTTTTTTATTTCATAGTCTATATAAAATGGTATCCATAATGAGAATTTTAGATTTATTTTTTTGTTCTATAAAATATCCGAATGATTCTTCCAAATGCAACAATATTGTTTATGATTTTATTTTAATAGATTGTTTTCACAACTAATTTCACTCTCAGAATTATTTAGCGATACCTTTTATGGTTGTTTAGATAGCTTTGATTGTCTACGAACTTATTATTATAAATAGAAAGTAATTAAAGAGAAATTATTTTTGATATATTAAGTTGTCTTTTTTGTATTGAATACCTTTAATTTTATACAAATCTAAGATGCTTTGAAAAAAGAAATCTAAAGCTATTTTTTTAGTACTGTTGGCTTGTAATTGTGAAATTTCAATAGGATGTTTTTCTTTAAATTTATCAGAATACCAAATCACTAAAGCTGGATTCATCAATTCTTTCCCTGATTGTGCATGGAGCCATAATCCGTTTTCACCCAGCGATTCTCCATGATCAGAAAGGTAAATCAAGAGTGTATTTGAATTTTTTTTCTCAACCTGTTTTATAGTTTCGTTGATGAAATAATCTAGATAGAGTAAAGTGTTATCATACGAATTTATCATTTCTTGTTTAGAATTAGAAGGAATATGCTTGCTTTCTATAACAGGTTTGAATTTTCTAAAAGATTTCGGATATCTTGTTTCATACCACCAATGACTTCCCATCATATGAAGCGTTGTAAATTGATTTTTTGTAGGATTAAATACCTTTTTAAAAACTGGAAGCAACTGTAAGTCGTAATTTTTTTGAAAACTCAATTCGCTATGTAAAGGATCAATTATAGTATAAAATTTTGATTGTTTTATGAAGATTTCATAACTGTTTTCTGGAGTTTGATTCCCAATCCAATTTGTTTCTACGTTAGCATGATTTAATATTTCTATTAAAGAATATTTAGAAATACTATAATCATCAGAAAGCGAAGCATCAGTTAATATTTGAGGTACACTAATAGCTGTACAAGTATTAGGTGTATAGGTGTTTGAAAAGCTTATTAAATTTTTTCTTTTAGACAAAAAGGGATTTGTATTTCTAGCATAACCATTGAGTTGTAAATGATCCGCTCTGACACTTTCACCTAGAATAAAAACGATACTTAAACTATCCTTAGTTGCTTTTAATGAATTTGGAATTGGTTTTAATAATAATTGGTTTTGATCGAAATATTCTTTAGTAGAATCAACTAAATTGAAAGGTAAACGTCTGTTAAAAAATCCCGATTTAACAAATTCAAAAGTTGGATATATAAAAATACCTACAAAGGCAAAATAGATCAGTGGAGATTTTAATTGGTTAATTTTTATTTTAGAATGAAAATGAAGTATAAGCAGCGCAAAAAGCAGCGCAAAAAATAGAAAAAGTAAATAGGGTAAAGTAATTAATTCAGCAATAATATCAGATTTTGTTTCTAACGAAACCTGTATAATGTTTTTAGTAATAGCAATGTCTTGCACATAAACCCAATAGGATGCAGTCACATAAACAATAAATAAAATTGGAAAAACAAATCTAAAAAGTAGTCTATTAATACTTAAAAAATATAGAAAACCAAAAACTGAAAATTGTATCAGTATAAATTGCAATAAGTACAAAAGATGGTCTGCATACCCAATTAATGGAATATGAACAAAGGAAGCAAAAGTGATAAATGCTGCAAAAACAAAATTTAAGAATAAATGAAAAAATAGTTGAGTTTTATATTTTTTTATAACCTCCATTTAATATTGGGATGTATTTGTTGATAAAGAAAAATCCAGGAATCATCAATAGAATTTGAAGGATTGAATAGAAGAATCGCTCCAATTCAGTAAAATGAAATTCAGTTTGATGAAAGAGTATCATTAATACAAATTTGATAAAAGTCATTACAACTAGTTGTATAGCTAGTATGGTCAGTGAGAATTTACCAATTAATTGTAAAAACTTAAATACAGGAAATGTTTTAAAAAAAAATAAAACAAACAAACTTCCTGAAATTCCATTGAAAATAAAGTACAATTCGTTTCCATAATGTGCTCTATACATATCAATTTTGATATTGTAGTTGTAAAAAAGTAAATTGTATAATCCCATAAAAATTAGAATAATAATGGCGTTTTTATTGGAAACATTGGAGATTTTTTCAAAAAGATAAAAACCAAAAGAATAAAAAATCAATGCCACCATTGCAATGTTGATACTCCATGGTAAAATAAAATCAAACATCCGAATATAGACAAAACCTATCAATGGGACTATCAATAAAACAATAGAGAGTAGCGTATTGTTTTTTATTTTCTTAATAAAATGAAATAATAAAAATGTACAGAAAATTGCGGGTAAAAACCAAACAGGGATGCACCAATCCATATATTCTCTATCACCTTGTACATAAAAAACACCAATAAAATTTTTAAATGGTGATAAGTTTAATTTTGCACTATCTCCATAATTTCGAGATAGTAAAATCCAAAAACCGTATAAGCAAAAACTCCAAATAAAATAGGGAACTATAATCGATTGAAATCTCTTTTTAATACTGTCAAAAGTTGAAATAATAGGGTGAAAAAACCCAGCTATCATTATAAATAAAGGCATGTGAAAACTATAAATATATTTTTCACAAATAGGAAAATTATGACCGTAAACCACTAAGAATATGGTAAAACCTTTCACTTGATCCACCCAATCCAATCTTTGAATATTTGCGTTGTCTTTTATTGAAATGGATGCATTGCTCATAAAATAGTTAGGTATAATTATAGTATCTAGTACAAATATAGAGTTCTGTTTTAATATACTGAGAATTCACTTTTTAAATTCCTAATGAATTTAATAATTTAAAGAGTAGGTGACATAAATATTTTCAAAGATAATCTTACGAAATTGTACAAAAAAAGAATAATTATTTTACATTAAGTTTCATATATATCTTTTTTTTAGATATTTAGTTATAATAATAAATCATTTAACTCAATTACGTTTGTCATTTATAATTGTATTTACATATTTGCTCCACATTTATAATAAATATATTCAATTATGTGCGGAATAGTATGTGCCTTCGATCTCAAACAAAAATCAGAAACATTACGACCACAAGTCTTAGAAATGGCGAAAATTATTCGGCATCGCGGACCAGATTGGAGTGGTATTTATAGCAATGACAAAGCTATTTTAGCGCACGAACGTTTGGCTATTGTTGATCCAGCTTCTGGTAAACAACCGCTTTTTAGTGAAGACAAACAATTAATTCTAGCGGCAAACGGAGAAATATACAACCACAGAGCTTTACGTAAACAATTTGAAGGCAAATATACTTTTCAAACCGAAAGCGATTGTGAAGTAATCTTAGCATTATACCAAGAAAAAGGGGTTCATTTTATAGATGAAATGAATGGTATTTTTGGTTTTGCTTTATATGATGTAGCCAAAGACGAATACTTTATCGCTCGCGATCATATGGGAATTATTCCACTCTATATCGGTTGGGATCAAAACGGAACTTTTTATGTTGCTTCTGAATTGAAAGCTTTAGAAAGTTATTGCACCAAAATTGAATTGTTTCCTCCGGGTCATTATATGTCGAGTAAAGATGGCGAATTCGTGCAATGGTACAAAAGAGATTGGACGGATTATGACGCTGTGAAAGACAACGAAACCAGTATCGAAGCAATCAAGTCTGCACTCGAGGCAGCGGTGCATCGCCAATTGATGAGTGACGTTCCTTATGGCGTTTTACTTTCTGGCGGATTAGATTCTTCTATTACTTCAGCGGTGGCTAAAAAATATGCGCAAAAGCGCATCGAATCTGGAGATACAGTAGATGCATGGTATCCGCAATTACATTCTTTTGCAGTTGGTTTGGAAGGCTCGCCTGATTTAGCAGCAGCGAAAAAAGTAGCCGATCATTTGGGCACCATTCATCATGAAATTAAGTTTACGATTCAAGAAGGATTAGATGCAGTGCGCGATGTGATTTATAATATAGAAACTTATGATGTGACTACGATTAGAGCATCAACACCCATGTATTTGATGGCACGTGTCATCAAATCAATGGGGATAAAAATGGTGTTATCAGGGGAAGGCGCAGATGAATTATTTGGAGGGTATTTGTATTTTCATAAAGCACCCAATGCCAAAGAATTTCACGAAGAAAATGTACGCAAATTAAGCAAATTGCATATGTACGATTGCCTACGAGCCAACAAAAGTTTAGCGGCTTGGGGAATTGAAGGGCGTGTGCCTTTTTTAGATAAAGAATTTATGGATGTGGCGATGCGCATCAACCCACAAGATAAAATGATCAATGGGGAACGCATGGAAAAATGGGTGCTTCGAAAAGCTTTTGAAGACATGTTGCCTGCAAGTGTTGCCTGGAGACAAAAAGAACAATTTAGTGATGGTGTAGGATATAGTTGGATTGATACTTTAAAAGAAGTCGTAGCCATAGAAGTTTCGGACGAACAATTGGCCAATGCGAAATACAAGTTTCCGATTCAAACGCCAACTTCTAAAGAGGAATATTATTACCGTTCTATTTTTACAGATCATTTTCCAAGTGATGCGGCGGCTTTAAGTGTGCCTCAAGAAGCCAGTGTGGCATGTAGCACTAAAATTGCACTAGAATGGGACGAAGCATTTAAAAACATGAATGATCCATCGGGAAGAGCAGTGGCAAATGTGCACGATGATGCCTATATAAAAACATAGAAAATTTAAAAATGTTTTGGTTTAGTTTGGTTTACATTTTTGAAGCGTTGATTTCGGTCAACGCTTTTTTTTATTTTAAACACGAATTTCACTAATTAGCACTAATTAATTCGTGTAAATTAGTGAATTGAAAATCAGCGAATACCAAATAAATAAATCCAATGAGCTAAATTCGTGTTTAGTTTTAAATCAAATGAATTTATGAGAATCTCACTTTCCTTCCAATTCTACGACTTGCCTTTACAGCATCCGTTTACGATTTCTCGTTACACGGTAAACATTCAAAAAACAGTTGTCGTTTGTATTTCAGATGGAATTGATTCTGGCTATGGTGAAGCAACTGCGAATCCCTATTATCACAGTACTCAAGAACGTCTGACGGAGAGCTTATTAAAAGTAAAACCAATTGTCGAAGCAAGTTCTTTACTCCATCCAACGGAACTTTGGCAACAACTGTCCCCAATAATTCCAGACGATTATTTTGCGTTATGTGCTGTTGATATTGCCTATTGGGATTTTTATGCAAGGAAAAACGGCAAAACATTACGTAGTTATTGGACTGAAGAAAATGCTAAAACACCTTTGACTTCCTATACGATTGCTATTGATTCTTTGGCGATGATGCAGCAGAAAATAATTGAAAAACCGTGGCCGATTTATAAAATAAAATTGGGAATGCCCGATGATATTGAAATAGTTAAAAGATTGCGTGATATCACCAAGGCTGTTTTTAGAATCGATGCCAATTGTGCATGGACAGTAGAGCAAACGATTGAGAATGCTAAAATTTTAAAAGAACTCAATGTAGAATTTATCGAGCAACCACTCCAAGCGGAAGATATTGAAGGAATGAAAATCGTAAAATCAAAATCAGTTTTGCCAATTATAGCGGATGAGAGTTGTCAGCGAGAAGAAGATGTAGATTCATGCTCAATGTTGTTTCATGGAATTAATATCAAGTTAATGAAATGTGGTGGCATTACTCCAGCACTTCGAATGATAGAAAATGCCAAAGCAAAAGGCTTGTTATTGATGGCGGGTTGTATGACTGAATCTACTGTAGGGATTTCTGGATTATGTCAAATCGCTTCACTATTAGATTATTTGGATGCCGATGGAGCCTTGCTTTTGAGACAGGATATTGCTGAGGGTGTTCGCTTTGATTTTGGTAAAATTGACTACTCCAATCACTTCGGAACTGGAGTCAAAATATATCCACAATAAATCAACAAAATGTTGATAACTTCACCTTTAAAAGTGCTAATGCTACTAGTATATCATTCCCTATTTTATATATTTGCGTGTTAGACAAAAAATACATTTTTAGAGTAAATTTTTATGAGCGAAGAAATCAAGAAGAACAATTATTCGGCGGATAGTATACAAGCATTAGAAGGAATGGAGCACGTAAGAATGCGTCCATCGATGTACATCGGAGATGTAGGTGTAAGAGGGTTACACCACTTAGTTTACGAAGTTGTAGATAACTCTATTGACGAGGCCATGGGCGGTCATTGCGATACCATTGGTGTTGCAATAAATGAAGATGGATCTGTAACTGTTGAAGATAATGGTCGTGGAATTCCAGTTGATATTCACAAAAAAGAAGGTGTTTCTGCTCTTGAAGTCGTTATGACTAAAATTGGAGCAGGAGGTAAGTTTGATAAAGACTCTTATAAAGTTTCTGGTGGACTTCACGGTGTTGGGGTTTCTGTAGTAAATGCATTGTCAAAACATTTGCGTGCTACGGTTCACAGAGATGGGAAAATATACGAGCAAGAATACGAAAGAGGAAAATCGCTTTATCCAGTAAAACAAATAGGTGAAACGAATAAAAGAGGAACAATAGTTACTTTTTATCCTGACAACACAATTTTCACACAAACAACCGAGTTTACTTACGATACTTTGTCAGCTCGTATGCGCGAGTTATCTTATTTAAACAAAGGAATTACCATTACTTTTACGGACAAAAGAGAATTAGACAAAGACGGAAATTTTGTTCAAGAAATTTTTCATTCTACAGAAGGATTGAAAGAATACATACGCTATTTGGATGGAAATCGTGAGCCGATTATTTCTCATGTAATTTCTATGGATTCTGAAAAAGGAGAAATTCCTGTTGAGGTGGCTTTGATTTATAATACAAGTTATACAGAAAATATTTTTTCTTACGTAAATAATATCAATACGCACGAAGGAGGAACACACTTGCAAGGTTTCAGAACGGGACTTACTCGTTCGTTAAAGAAATATGCGGATTCGTCTGGAATGTTAGACAAATTGAAATTTGAAATTGCTGGAGATGATTTCCGTGAAGGTTTGACGGCGATTATTTCTGTGAAAGTGGCAGAGCCACAATTTGAAGGTCAGACAAAAACTAAACTTGGAAATAGAGAAGTTGTATCGCCGGTAAGTCAAGCTGTTGGAGATATGATTGAAAATTATTTGGAAGAGAATCCAAATGATGCTCGTATCATTGTTCAAAAAGTAATCTTAGCAGCACAAGCAAGACACGCAGCAAAGAAAGCCCGTGAGATGGTGCAACGTAAAACCGTTCTTGGTGGTGGTGGATTGCCTGGAAAATTATCCGATTGTTCGGAACAAGACCCAGCGAAATGTGAAGTATATCTTGTCGAGGGAGATTCGGCTGGTGGAACTGCCAAACAAGGCCGTGACCGTGCATTTCAAGCTATTTTGCCATTGCGTGGTAAGATTCTAAATGTTGAAAAAGCTATGCATCACAAAGTGTTTGAAAACGAAGAGATTCGAAATATTTTTACCGCTTTGGGTGTAACAATCGGAACAGAAGAGGATAGTAAAGCTTTGAACTTAGAAAAATTGCGTTACCATAAAGTAATTATTATGTGTGATGCCGATGTCGATGGAAGTCACATCTCTACCTTAATATTAACCTTCTTCTTCAGGTTCATGAAAGAGTTGATTGAGCAAGGTCACGTATACATTGCTGCTCCTCCTTTATATTTAGTAAAGAAAGGAAACAAAAAAGAATACGCTTGGAACGACAATCAACGTGATATAGCGAATGAAAGAATGGGTGGAAGTGCTGCGATTCAACGTTATAAAGGTTTGGGTGAGATGAATGCAGAACAGTTGTGGGAAACAACCATGGACCCGAATTTTAGAACTTTACGACAAGTAAATATTGATAGTTTAGCAGAAGCGGATAGAGTATTTTCGATGTTGATGGGTGATGAGGTGCCGCCTCGCAGAGAATTTATTGAGAAGAATGCTGTGTATGCGAATATTGATGCATAGATAGGGTTGAATCGTGTAACCGTTTAATCGTTTAATCGAAAGCGAATATGGAACACGAGTATCCTAGCCCCGATAGAAGGGAAAATCCTTTTTTGCCGTTGTTTGGCAGAAAAGATTGGAATGATAGCGGGATTAGCTTCTAAAAAAACAAATCAACAATTAGCGATTACACGATTAAACAAACAAACGATTAAACTTAAAAAAAATGAAAGTTACCATTGTAGGAGCAGGAAACGTAGGAGCGACCTGTGCAGATGTGATTTCGTACAGAGGAATTGCAAGTGAAGTAGTAGTATTAGATATTAAGGAAGGATTTGCTGAAGGTAAAGCAATGGATATTTCTCAATGTGCTGCTAATACAGGTTTTAATACGAAAGTTACCGGAATTACAAACGATTATTCGAAAACTGCTAATAGTGATGTAGTAGTAATTACTTCAGGAATTCCAAGAAAACCTGGAATGACCCGTGAGGAATTGATTGGGATCAATGCTGGAATTGTAAAATCTGTTGTGGATAATGTTTTAACTCATTCTCCGAACACTATTGTAGTGGTTGTTTCTAATCCGATGGATACGATGACGTATTTGGCATTAAAAGCTACAGGGTTGCCTAAAAATAGAATTATTGGAATGGGAGGCGCTTTAGACAGTTCACGTTTTAAATATTACTTATCGAAAGCGTTAGACAAACCCATTAATGATATTTCAGCAATGGTTATTGGAGGTCATGGTGATACCACGATGATTCCATTAACACGTTTGGCTTCTTATAATGGAATTCCTGTTTCTGAGTTTTTATCGCAAGATCAATTAGATAAAGTAGCTGCAGATACTATGGTTGGTGGCGCAACATTGACAGGGCTTTTAGGAACTTCAGCTTGGTATGCTCCTGGCGCATCTGTTGCTTATTTAGTAGACAGTATTTTGAACGACCAGAAAAAAATGATAGCTTGTTCAATAATGTTAGATGGTGAATATGGACAAAATGATATTTGTATCGGTGTCCCTTGTATTATTGGAAAAAACGGAATTGAAGAAATTGTTACGATACAATTAGACGAAAAAGAAAAAGCTGCTTTTGCTAAGAGTGCTGATGCAGTTCGTTCGATGAATGCGGACTTGAAATCGGTTTTAGCTTAAGAGTTTCAACATATTTAAGAGAAGACTGCACCTTTGCAGTCTTTTTTTTGAGATTAATCGATAAATAAATTGGTTAATCTTATCGTAAATTATATATTTGCTCGGTTTAAAAAATTGGAGAAGTGTTGTCAGGTTAAAAATTTTAATTAATTTTTAAAATTCAATATTTTTTTAACAAATAAATCAAAGATTACAAACGAAAATTAATTAATTATTAGTAATAATGCAGAATAGAGGACTAGTTAAATTTTTTGCAATTTTATTTGCATTGGTAAGTATTTACCAACTTTCTTTCACTTTCGTATCGCACAATGTAGAAAATGATGCGAAACTATTTTCGAAAGGCAATTCCGAAAAAGAATTAAAGTATTTAGATTCCATTGGGAAAGAAAAAGTATTTAGTCTTGGGTTTACCGATTTCACTTACAATGAAGTGAAAGACAAAAAAATCAATAAAGGACTTGACTTAGAAGGTGGAATTAATGTTCAACTTCAAATCTCTGTTAAAGACATTGTAAAAGGATTGTCGAACAATTCTAAAAATCCAGTTTTCAATCAAGCGCTTACAAATGCTATTAAAAACAGACAAGGTAATGAAGATTACTTGGATGTATTTTTTAAAGAATTTGAATTAGCTTCAAACGGAACTACCAAATTAGCTTCTCCTGAGATTTTCGCCAACAAAACGTTGGGTGATGAGATCAATTTTAAAATGACGGATGATGAAACTAAAAAAGTTATTCGTAGAAAAGTAGATGAGTCTATCGAAAGTGCTTTTGAAGTATTGAGAAAACGTATTGATAAATTTGGTGTTACACAACCGAACATTCAAAAATTAGGGCAATCTGGTAGAATCTTAGTAGAACTTCCTGGTGCAAAAGATGTAGATCGTATCAAAAAATTATTGCAAAGTACTGCTCAATTAGAGTTTTGGGAAACCTATAAAATTGATGATTTAGGTAATTTCTTAATGGCGACAAACAATGCCTTGAAATTAACTGAAAAAACGGCAGTAGCGGCAACAGATACGAAAACTGCGGTTAATGACTCTATCAATAAATTATTGACAGATGATAAAGTTAAAGATTCAACAGCAGCTAAAAAAGGAGATAACCCTTTATTAGACAAGTTTGTTTCTCAAGGTGGTGGTGCTATTTTAGCGGTTGTAGATCCAAAAGATACAGCTGTAATCAATAGCTATTTGAAAAGACCAAACATCAAAGCGTTATTGCCTGCTGACAAGCGTTATGCAAAATTTGTATGGGGAAAACCATCCACGAATGTTGATGAAAAAACCAAAAAAGCAGTTACTACTGTTGATTTGTATGCTTTAAAAGGTAACAGAGACAACCAAGCTGCCATGAGCGGTGGTGTGGTAACCGATGCTAGAGATTCCTTTGATCAATTAGGGAAACCTTCTGTAACAATGCAAATGAGTGGTGCTGGTGCAAAAGCTTGGGAAGAATTGACAGGAAAAGCTTTTAGTACAAAAGGAAATATTGCCATCGTATTAGATGATATTGTTTATTCTGCACCTGGTGTTTCTAGTGGTCCAATTTCTGGAGGTAGATCTGAAATTTCAGGTGTATTTGATGTAACGGAAACTAAAGATTTAGCGAACGTATTAAGAGCGGGTAAATTACCTGCTGCTGCTGAAATTGTTCAATCGGAAGTAGTTGGTCCATCCTTAGGTCAAGAAGCTATTGATAACGGAACAACCTCTGCAATCATTGGTCTTTTGATTGTGTCTCTTTGGATGATTGTATATTATGGTAAATCAGGATGGTTTGCAAATATTGCATTAGCGATTAACCTTTTATTCTTATTCGGAATTTTAGCGAGTTTAGGAGCTGTATTGACGTTACCTGGAATTGCAGGTATAGTATTAACAATGGGTACGGCAGTCGATGCAAATATCATTATTTATGAACGAGCAAAAGAAGAATTGCGATTGGGCAAAACTATCGAAGAGGCTATCAAAGCTTCTTTTGGATGGAAAGGTGCCATGCGTTCGATTGTAGATGCTAACGTAACTCACGTATTGACAGGTGCTGTGTTGTTGATTTTTGGTACAGGTCCAATTCAAGGGTTTGCTACGACATTACTAATTGGTATCGCAACCTCTTTATTTACCTCAATTTTTATCACAAGAATCTTATTGGATTGGAGTGTTAATAGAGGAAATAAATTAACTTTCGTTACTGGTTTCTCTAAAAACTTCTTCACGAATTTCCATTTTGATTTCCTTAAAATAAAAAAATACACTTACATTTTCTCCTTAGTAGTTTGTGTTGTAAGTATTGTTTCTTTATCAACGAATGGTTTAAATTATGGTGTTGACTTTAAAGGAGGAAGAACGTTTCAAGTTCATTTTGAAAAGCCAATTTCTGCTGAAGAAGTTAGAAAAGACTTATTGAAAGCTTTTGAAGGAAGTGCTGAAGCGAAAATTTTTGGTAAAGACAATCAATTAAAAATTACAACTAAATATAAAGTTGACGAAGCTGGTACGGAAGCAGATCAAGCGGTAAATCAAGTTTTATATGATAATTTAAAGAAACATTTTGATGCTAACATGACCTACGATAAATTCGTAAACGGTTATGAAGGCAAGAAATATGGAATTTTGCAAGCTTCTAAAGTAGGGCCAACTGTAGCGGATGATATCAAAACCAATTCGTATTGGGCTGTATTAGGTGCTATGTTGATTGTTGGATTGTATTTGGTAATTAGTTTCAGAAAATGGCAGTATAGTTTGGGAGCGATTGCAGCGGTAGCGCATGACGTTATCTTTGTATTGGGAATCTATTCTTTATTGTGGAAATATATGCCATTCGGAATGGAAATCGATCAGCACTTTATTGCAGCGATTCTAACCGTAATCGGGTACTCGATGAATGATACTGTAATTGTATTTGATAGAGTTCGGGAATATTTAGGTGGAAAAGCAAAAGGAAACTTTAATTCAATCGTAAACCAATCGATTAATTCTACGATGTCAAGAACAATCAATACTTCGTTAACGATGATTTTAGTATTGTTAATCATGTTTATTTGGGGTGGAGAATCAATTAGAGGATTTATCTTTGCTATGTTGATTGGTATTGTTGTAGGAACATATTCATCGTTATTTATTGCAACGCCAGTATTGGTAGATACGATTTCTAAAAAAGAACACGAAAGAATAGAAGAAGAACATAATAGAGATTAATTTTTCTTGAGACATAGTAAAAGCCCGATAGTGATATCGGGCTTTTTTTTATTCCCCTCCTCTGGAGGGTGCCCGAAGGGCGGGGTGGCTTTTCTTTGTGTTGTCATTGCTCCGTAAGTCTAACTTATTTCATTACAAATACGCCAAGGTTGTACTTCTTCAAATTGATATTGTGAGTCAATTATAGTTATTAAATATAGAAATGAATAGAATTTATTCGTCTCGATTGACTTCAATTTTTCTTCGCCAGTTCGCTAACGCTCTGATCGTTGTTGAATGTTTGTTATTCATTATTTTTTGAATATTGAATATTGATTAACGACACGAGCTTTAGCGAACTGGCGAAGCAATGTTGAATGAAGAATTATAGCCCTAGCCCCGATGGAAAAGGCATCCTTTTGTTCTGTTGTTCAGAACAAAAGATATAGTGGACAGCGGGATTAGCTCCTAATAAAAAAGCCACTAACAACGGCTAATGGCTTTTATACTTTATGATTCCAAGGTGTTAAATTTCTTCAATAGGTTTCTCAGCAGTAAAAATAAAATACAGGCCAACTAGAATAAAAGGAATGCTCAACCATTGTCCTGTTGAGAATTGACCCAAATATTCTTCAAAACCACCTTGGCTTTCTTTGACATATTCTACTACAAAACGAACGGACCATAACAATACTAAAAACAAACCAAAAATAAAACCGAGACGTTCTCTTACATTCGTTTTCCAGTATAAGAAAAACAATATAGCGAAGACAAATACATAACAAAAAGCTTCGTATAATTGCGCTGGATGTTTGGCAGGTACTTCTTGTAAAACTGAAGCGAATTTAGAATCGTTAACGATGGCGTGATACGCGTCTTTTGCATTTGTTAGTTGGGTTCTAGCCATGGCATCACGGGAACTAAAGTGATCTCGAACAAATTGAATTCCAAAAGTGGATGTTGTTTCTTTGCCTACAATTTCAGAGTTGAAGAAATTACCAATACGAACAAATATGGCACCACTTGCCACTGGAATTACAACACGATCTAATACCCAAAGCAATGGTCTTTTCATGATGTTTTTACTAAAGAAATACATCGAAACAATAATGGCAATTGCAGCTCCATGACTAGCCAATCCTTGAAAACCGGTGAATTCAAAAGTTGGGTCGAAACGGAAAGGCAATAATATTTCAGAGAGATGATTGCGATAATATTCCCAATCGTAAAAGAAAACATGCCCCAATCGAGCACCTAATAGAGTAGCTAAAACCGTCCAAATAAAAAGAGAATCTAATTTTTCTAAAGACTCATTTTCACGTTCAAAAATATGTTTGGTGATATACCATCCTAAACCAAATGCGATGACAAACATGAGGCTGTAATATCGAATGACAAAGAAACCTAAGTCGATTCCTTCGGTTGGATTCCAGACAATTGATAAGGGTAGAGACATACTTTTTGGGGTTTAATATTTTTGTAAAAATAAAGATTTTTAATAGAGTAAGAAGTAAAATGCCTGAATCTTTGGAAATTGCTATTTTTTAGGAACCGGATCATAACCGCTTTTCCCCCATGGATGGCAACTTGAAATTCTTTTTATCGCAAGAAAACCGCCTTTCAGAATTCCATGCGTTCGAAGGGCTTCTATACTATATTGAGAGCAAGTTGGCTCAAATCTACAGGTATCAGGTGTAAATGAAGATATGACGACTTGGTAAAATCGGATTAAGAAGATGAAAGGAAATCTTATGATTTTAGCGAACATTTTATTGAGTTGTCAGTTGTCGGTTGTGAGTTGTCGGTTGTCGGTTGTCAGTTGTCGGTTGACCGATAACAGACAACGATTTTTACAAACTAAAACTTGTTCCGTCTTTTCCGTCTTTTAATTGAATTCCTAAGGCAATCAATTGATCTCGAATTTGATCGGATAGTGCAAAATCTTTATTGGCACGCGCTTGATTTCTCATGCCAATTAGCATATGAATTACACCTTCTAATTTCTGCGTATTGTTGCCAGTTTCTTTTTCATTAACCAAACCTAAAACGTCAAAAACAAAAGCATTCATAAGTTGTGTCAATGTTTCTAAGTCTTGGGTATTGATAGTGGCTGATCCATCATTTAAGATGTTGATAAATCGCACACCTTCAAATAATTGAGCAATTAAAATGGGAGAATTAAAGTCATCATTCATCGCTTCATAACAAGCGTTTTTCCAGGATTGAATATCGATAGTTGACGTTGAATTCGTTTTAATTTCATTCAAATTTCCCATCGCTTCCATCAAACGATTGTACCCTTTTTCTGCGGCTACTATCGCATCATCTGAAAAATCAAGAACACTTCTGTAATGTGCTTGCAACATGAAAAATCTTGCAACACTTGGCGAGAATGCTTTACTCAAAAAGGGACTGTCGCCGGTCAGAATTTCACGAGGTAAAATATTGTTGCCTGTGGATTTCGCCATTTTCTTCCCATTCAAAGTAAGCATGTTGGCATGCATCCAATAATTCACAGGAGTTTGACCTGTACAGGCTTCGTTTTGAGCAATTTCACATTCATGATGCGGGAATTTCAAATCCATTCCGCCTCCGTGAATATCGAATTTTTTTCCTAAATATTTCGTACTCATGGCAGTACATTCCAAATGCCAACCTGGAAATCCATCACCCCAAGGCGATGGCCATCGCATAATATGTTGTGGTTCTGCTTTTTTCCATAAAGCAAAATCTTGTGTATTTCTTTTGTCGGATTGCCCGTCTAAATCGCGGGTATTGGCTAACATTTCTTCGATGTTTCTGCCACTGAGTTTTCCGTAGTGATTGGTTTCGTTGAATTTGACTACATCAAAATAAACAGAACCATTGGCTTCATATCCAATTCCTGAGGCGATAATTTTCTTGACAATTTCAATTTGTTCGATGATATGTCCAGTTGCAGTCGGTTCAATGCTTGGAGGCAAGAAATTGAATTCATGTAAAATATCGTGAAAATCAACGGTGTATTGTTGCACGACTTCCATAGGTTCTAACTGCTCTAGTCGTGCTTTTTTAGCAATTTTATCTTCCCCTTCATCCACATCATCTACGATGTGACCGACATCGGTGATGTTACGAACATATCGTACTTTATATCCTAAATGCAATAAATATCTAAAAATAACATCAAAAGACATAAACGTTCTCACATTTCCAAGATGTACATTGCTGTAGACTGTTGGTCCGCAAACATACATTCCGACATTGCCTTCATGCAAAGGCGTAAACGTTTCTTTTTCTCCTGAGAGCGAGTTGTATATTTTCAGCGTTTGATATTGATATAAAGGCATAGTATTTTTGTTTAATCGTGTAATCGTTTCATTGTTTTATCGGAATTTCTGTCATGGATTAATGTCCTAGCCCCGATAGTAGTGGAAATCCTTTTGTGACGGTGTTCGGCACAAAAGATTGGAACGGATAGCGGGAAATAGCTCGTAAAAAAACAACAATTTAATGTAAACGATTTCGCCTAGTAACCAACCGATTAATCCAATTAAAACTTAGTTTCCAATTTGATGTACTCTAAAAACTCCCGTCTTTTTAATTCATTTTTAAATTGACCGCCATATTCAGCGGTAACGGTACTGCTTTCTATATCACGAATTCCTCTCGAATTGACACATAAATGTTTGGCATCGATAACGCAAGCAACATCGTCTGTATTTAATACTTTTTGAAGTTCCTGTACAATTTGCATTGTCAATCGTTCTTGTACCTGAGGTCTTTTGGCAAAATAGTCTACGATGCGATTCATTTTTGAGAGTCCAATCACTTTTCCGCTAGAGATATAAGCTACATGAGCTCTGCCGATTATTGGTAATAAATGATGTTCACAAGTAGAGTATAGCGTGATATTTTTCTCTACCAACATTTCACCGTACTTGTATTGATTTTCAAAAGTAGAAGAGTTGGGTTTTTTATTTGGATTCAAACCACTAAAAATTTCTTTTACAAACATTTTAGCGACACGATTGGGAGTTCCTTTTAAACTATCGTCAGTCAAATCCATCCCTAAAGTTAAAAGAATATTTTCGACATCTTTTTTTATGCTTTCAATCTTTTGTTCGTCGGTACTATCAAAAGCATCTTTTCGGATAGGATTGTTCGCTTTTGATGCAATATGATTGTCTCCAATTTCGTCTTGAAATTCGTCGTTTGTTGTCATTAAGTTGAGATATTATATAGCTTTTTTTTGAGGAACAAAGATAAATAATAATAATCAAATGAAATTCGTATCGTGTTAAATATAAATTTATATTTAAATTTTCAACAATTCCTTGTCAATTTTTTGTAAATTTCGCTGCCAAATATTTTTAAAATGAAAAAAACTATTCTTTATTGGATATTCTTATTTTTGAGTGTTCCATTTATAAATTCACAAAATTTAATCGTTAATGGTAATTTTTCTACTGGAAACAGTGGTTTTTCATCCGATTATCAATATCTCAATCCGACAAATATAGCAGGTACTGAAGAGAAGTATGGAATTACTACTAATCCTAGTGTATGGTTGGCTACCTATACTTCTTGTGGTGATCATACTTCTGGTTCTGGAAATATGATGGTAATTAATGGTGCGACTACGGGAATTGCTAAAGTTTGGATGCAAACAGTTGCAGTAACACCTAATAAAAATTACTCCTTTTCATATTGGGTTCAATCTCTTGGAGCTACAAATGTTGCCTCTTTAGAAACGATAATTAATGGTGTTTCGGTTGGTGCACCAGTTGCAGCACCTTCAACAATTGTCTGTGGTAATTGGTTCAAAGTAACCCAGACCTGGAACTCAGGAGTAAGTGCTACGGCACAAATAATATTATACGATAGAACAGTAACTACTGCTGGAAATGATTTTGCTATTGATGATATTTCATTGGTACAATTGCCAACTGCTACTATAGCAGGAACGAATTCAATTTGCTTAAATAGTACCGGGAACTTTATTACGTTTACAGGTGCTGATGGTGTTGCTCCCTATACTTTCATCTATAACATAAATGGAGGTACGAATCTTTCTGTAACTACTTCTGTAGGTAATAGCGCAACTGTAGCTGTGCCGAGCGCATCAACAGGAGTTATTAATTATAATTTAGTAAGTGTATCTTATGGTACTGCCCCTGTATTCATTCAAAATCAAGTAGGGACAGCTACAATAACAGTTCTTCCTTTACCAACAGCTACAATATTTGGTGATGCTTATGTTTGTTCAGGTTCTACAGGTACTGTGTTTTTTAATGGTACGCCAGGAGCAACAGTAACCTACACTATAAATAGTGGTCCAAATCAAACGGTTCTTTTAGATTTAGCAGGTAGTGCTTCTGTAAGTTCAGCTGTATTAACGGCAAGCAGTGTATATGAAATAATAAGTGTCGATTCTAATGGAACTACAAATTGTAGCCAAAATGTTACGGGTACAGCAACCTTAAGTGTTCCGACTGCTACTATTTTTGGGAATGCGACGATTAATCCAGGCGATTCAGCAGTAATTACAATTTATGGAACTCCAGGGGTTAAGGTTATTATTAATTCTTTATTTGGACCAGTAAGTATAGGTTTAAATTCATCGGGTGTAGGTTATTATAATATTCCATATATTGACACAACTACTGGATTTAATCTAGTTAGTGCATCGGCCAGTACTTGTGTTACCCCATTAAGTGGATTTGTTACGATTACAGTTCGTTCCGTTTGTGATATAGCAAATACTGGATCACTACCACTCGCAGTTGTAGATATAGTTGCTCCGCAAGCTGTCTGTAATATTGGACAGTGTACAGATTTATTAGCAGAATATACTAGAATTGCTTCTACCGATGACGGTGATAGTCTTACTGACGACTATGCGGTATGTCCTATTCCGTATGCACCATCGTTTCCGTTTACGGGAGGTACCGTAATTAATGCTACTGGAGATGACACATGGTCGCCAATTGTTACTTTACCATTTACCTTCAATTTTTATGGAAATTGTTACAATAATGTATTAGTGGGGACTAATGGTGTAATCACTTTTGATATTGGGCCGCAAACCCCATTAGGATATTGTAATTGGCCATTTACTGCTACAATTCCAAATGCTGGTTTCCCAATTAAAAATGCCATTTATGGAGTATATCAAGATACTAATATAGCTTCACCTCCAGTAACCAATGCTGCATTGCAAAATGTTAATTATTTTGTTTTGGATACTGGCCCTAATGTAGCACCCAATAGAGTTTTTGTAGCTAATTTTAATGAATTACCACAATTTAGTTGTAATGGAGGTGTTGGTTTTCAAACAAGCCAAATTGTTATTCACGAGACTACTAATATCATTGAAGTTTTAGTAAGCAAACGAACTTCTTGTACTACTTGGAATTCAGGTAGTGGATTGATAGGTATTCAAAATACTACAGGTTTATTAGCCAAAGTGCCCCCTGGGAGAAATACAGGAACTTGGGGAGCATTAAATGAAGCTTGGCGTTTTTCTCCTATTGGAGAACCTTCGCCAATAAATACGAAATTGAATTGGGAGTTTAATGGAAGTCCAATAGGTGCTTTGAATGAGAATCCACTGAATATTTGCCCGACTACGGCAGGTACTTATTCCGCAGTAGTAAGTTATAAAAAATGTGACGGAACAACAGTTAAAGTAAGAAAAGACTTGCTTATAGATGTTGCACCACCATTACCGGCGTTGGATCCTATAGATATCAATCTTTGTTCGCCTAATTTACCGCCTTATACCGTTAATATCGATCAAAATGCTTATATCGTGAGTGGAATTCCTCTTGCCGATCAAGGAAATTATAGTATCAAGTATTATGAAAATTTAAACGATGCTAAAAATGATGCTCCAACCAATATTGATTTTAGTTCGGTTGCAGACTTAGCTACTTTTCAAGTAAATGTAGTTCCTAAGATTATCTATGTTCGTATAGAGGATTTAGTTACTACGGGATGTTATAATATTAGGTCTTTTATTATCAATGTTGTGACGAGTCCTTCAGGTACTTTTGCTTATACTGCAAGTCCCTATTGTAATAATGATACTACACCAAAAACCCCCACATTATTTGCTTTAACTTCTGGTGGAGTATTTTCGGCTACTTCGCCTAATTTAATTATAAACTCAGCTACTGGGGCAATTGATGCTTCTGCAAGTTTAGTAGGTATTTATACGGTCAATTATGATATTCCTGCTACGACATTATGTCCAGCTTTTAATAGATTCACTACTGTTGAAATTATTGCGTGTAGCTGTACCGTTACAGCATCATCCCCTTTAGAAACAGTTTGTGTAAATAATCCAATTACAGCAATTACTTATACTTCATCAACTGGTGCAACAACGGGTTCCGTTCCTGTAGCGGATTTACCTCCTGGAGTTACAGGCTCATTTGCTGGGAATACTTTTACAATATCAGGAACTCCTACTTTAGCGGGGACTTATACTTTTAATGTAACTTTAGAAACAGGAGTAACAGATAGCTGCTCTATAGCTACCACCATCGAAGTAAAAGCACAACCCGATGCAGGGCTTGATGGTTCAGTAACAATATGTGATAATAGCACCGCAGTTATTGATTTGTTTGGATTGATTACAGGTGAACAAACAGGCGGAGTTTGGACAAGAACAGGCGGAGTTGGTGGAACTTTTGATGCCACATTAGGGACATATACTCCAGCAGTTGGAGCTACAACAAGTACATTTAAGTATTTGATTGTAGCAAGTTTACCCTGCGTAGATGATTTTAGTATTGT
>JAYVZG010000044.1:0-3890 GCA_043783565.1 Flavobacterium sp.
TATGCATTGACGCTGTCGGGGTCTGGGACGAAAACAATTGCAGGTGCATTATCTACTTCCAATACAATTAGCGTAGCTACTGGTGTCGTTGCTAATTTAGGCACTTTTACTCATGCGGCAGTTGGTTTGTCTTTAGGAGGTATTGTTCGTGCTACGGGATCATGGGGAGGAACTGGTTCTGGAGCAGCCAATATTAATACTACATTTTTCGCTGCTACCAGTGGAAGAATAAATAATAATTGCTCTATTCCAATCATCACTGGGCAACCGACATCACCGGCAGCGACGTGCTCTGGAGTTGGAGTTTTGACTATGACTGTTACCGCTACTGGTTCTGGCTTGACCTTTTCTTGGAGAAAAGGAGGTATTGCCGTTGTCAATGGAGGAACTATTTCTGGACAAGGGACTGCTACGTTGACTTTGACTGCTCCGGCTGTTGCTGACGCAGGGAGTTATGATGTTGTTGTTACAGATACCTGTCCAACACCGCTTACCTCTAATTCAGTAACTGTTACAGTCAATGCATCGCCTGTTTATACTACACAGCCAGCTGCTTCGACTGTTTGTCAAAATACAGCGACTTCATTTGCTGTTGCTGCAACGGCTACAAGTCCAACGTATCAATGGCAATATTCTACCAATCCCGTTACGACTTGGACGAATACCAATGCATTGATCGGTGTTTCTGGAAGTACAAGCGCTACCTTATCATGGACCAGTATCCCTGTTACCTATAACAATACCAATTTTAGATGTGTCGTGACTTCGTCTAATGGTTGTGCAAGCAACTCGAACGTGGCGCTCTCTACTGTTAATGCAACGCCTACTGTAGGAGCGATTTCTGGTAATCAAGCCCTTTGTAGTGGCTATGCGCCTGATACGAATGTGACGGTAGCGAGTGCTTCGGGAACTATTCAGTGGCAAAGTGCCGACAATGCTGGATTTACTGTTGGTCTTGCCAATATCGGAACCAATTCTACAATACTTACGCCTGCACAAGTTGGTGTTATAACGGCGACAAAATATATTAGAGCGTTGGTTTCTAATGGAGTTTGTACAGCGGCAACTTCAGGTACGGTTACCATCACAGTTGCGGCTACTACTTGGACCTCTGCAGGAGGCGGTAGTTGGTCTAATGGAGCTCCGAATAGTACTACTGCAGCGGTGTTCTCTTACAATTATACGTCCTCTAGTGATTTATCTGCTTGTACGATGACTGTAAATAGCGGTGCCAATGTTATTATCAGTTATGGTGATAATGTTAGTTTGTCTGGTGCTTTGACGGTTACCTCCGGAAACTTTACTTTGAGTGATAATGCCAACTTGGTTCAATCGACCGATGTAGCCAATAGTGGTGCTATTATAATCAAGCGTGATACTGCGGCGTTGATGAGACAAGATTATTGTTTGTGGTCTTCTCCTGTGACAGGACAACCATTGCAAGCCTTTTCACCCAGTACTTTAGCGACCCGTTTTTATACTTATCTAGCTTCTAGTAATGTGTATTCGGTTGTTGCCTCTCCTACTTCGACTAATTTTGATGTTGGGACAGGATACTTGATTCGTTTGCCTAATAATCATCCAGCCACTCCTTTGATTTGGACTGGAAGTTTTACCGGTGTTCCTAATAATGGGTCGTATAGTGTTCCGGTAAGTATTAATACCTATAATGCCGTTGGAAACCCTTATCCGTCGACGATTGATGCCGATACCTTTATCACTGATAATGGATTGACGGAAGCGCTTTATTTTTGGAGAAAAACCAACAACGCGACAACTTCTTCTTATGCGACTTATACTTTGGCGGGCGGTGTGTCGAACTCTGCTGGAGACCCTTTGGGACTTACTCCAAACGGAATTATACAAGTAGGGCAGGGCTTTATTGCAAAGGCTACTTCTGCATCCCTTGATTTTACCAATTCGATGCGAATAGAAGACAATAGCGATCAATTCTTCCGATTGGCTGCACCAGAAGATAAGAATAGGGTTTGGTTGAATTTGACTAGCAGTACGGGATACTTTGGTCAAATGTTGATTGCCTATATGAATAATGCTACATTGGAAGTTGATCCAGGGATTGATGGACGTTATTTTAATGATTGTGCCACGGCGTTGACGTCCTTAATTAATAATGAAGAATTTACGATACAAGGACGTACTTTGCCTTTTGATACTAATGATGATGTAACATTAGGGTTTAAGGCAGCTGTAGCCGATACCTATACTATTGGTATCAATCAAGTGGACGGACTATTTGCAACAGACAACGTGGCGGTATATTTGAAAGACAATCTCACCAATACGATGCATGACCTGTCTGCCGGAAGTTATACTTTCGCTAGTGAAGTAGGTGTTTTTAATACTCGTTTTGAATTGGTTTACGATAGCTTTTTGGCAACAACACAAGTTTCCTTTTCAGGAAACAGTGTAGTAGTTTACAAGAAGAATCAAGATATCGTTGTTAATTCTGGTGCAGTGCCAATGTCAGAAATACAGGTGTTTGACCTTGGAGGTCGATTGCTATTAGAGAAGCATGATATCAATTCAAAAGAAGTACAATTTAACTTAGGTACCACAAATCAAGTTGTATTGGTAAAGATTTCGACTGTTGCTCATGGAACGGTAACGAAAAAGTTCTTCCACTAAGTTGTTTGTTTTATGAAATAAGAATTTTATCTGCCTAATAAATAAGAAGCTCTTTCGAATCAGAAAGAGCTTATTTGTTTTAATTTAGTGTATTTGTTTATTGAAAATTGTTGGTTGATGATTAGAATTATTCAAAGGCAGGTGGATTTGCACAGAGGATATTTTTTTTCAACCACATAGAAACATAGTTTTTATCACAATGATAAAGGCATTTCATTTAAGCATATCAAATCATAGCTATGTGAACCAACAATTGGTCTCTAAAAATCTTTTTTTTCTATGTTTCTATGTGGTTTTTTTATGAAAAATCGAATTTCGAAATTGCACCCAACGATTAAGTATACTATATAGGTATCATAAATTATTGTAAAGTTTATAATTGGTGTTTTTAAATGGCCACAGATTACACAGATTACACAGATTACACAGATTTTAGCAGATAAGCATGATATCAATTTAAAAGAAGTACAATTTAACTTAGGTGCCACAAATCAAGTTGTATTGGTTAAGATCACGACTGTTGCTCATGGAACGGTAACGAAAAAGTTTTTCCACTAAGTTGTTTGTTTTATGAAATAAGAATTTTATCTCCCTAATATAAAAGAAGCTCTTTCGAATCAGAAAGAGCTTTTTTGTTTTAGTTTAGTGTATTAGTTTATTGAAAATTGTTGGTTGATGATTAGAATTATTCAAAGGCAGGTGGATTTGCACAGCGGAGATTTTTTTTCAACCACATAGAAACATAGTTTTTATCACAATGATAAAGGCATTTCACTTTAGCATATCAAATCATAGCTATGTGAACCAACAATTGGTCACTAAAAATCTTTTTTTTATGTTTCTATGTAGTTCTTTTATGAAAAATCGAATTTCGAAATTGCACCCAACGGTTAAGTATACTATATAGGTATCATAAATTATTGTAAAGTTTATAATTGGTGTTTTTAAATAGCCACAGATTACACAGATTTAAGCAGTTTGAATGTAATTATTTATACTTAAGTAGCATATTGTATGAAATTATGTTATCTAAAGATACACTTGTTGCTTATATGGTTACATTTTACCGAACCTTTCTCTTAAAACCCTCCATAAAGTGCATCTTTTTTAGCTGAAATACACCGGATTTGTGTTTTTGGTAAGTTTAACGAGTTTTGGGGTTAGTTACCGAAGATGTTTCCTGACCAAGTGATGTTGCCCTAGATTTGTCATGTACAAACAAAGTAACACACACCACATGAACA
>JAYVZG010000045.1:0-3879 GCA_043783565.1 Flavobacterium sp.
TATGGACTTGAAGACAGATTAACAGCTGGAACTGGTGGAGAAATTATTCGAAATATAATTATTCCTGAATTTAAAGCCGGTAGTTATTATAACGGTTTAGATAAAGGAACTGATGCTATTATCGATGTGTTCAAAGGAAAATATAAAGGCGAACGCAAACACAACAAAAAGGATAAATTTCCAGCTTTACCTTTTATTATCATAGTTATTATCATTCTCATAATCATTTCAAGAGCCAAAAAAAATGGTGGTAACTCCGGTAATTCCATCGGCGGCGCTAGTTTATTGGATGTCATTATTCTTAGTAGTTTAGGACGAAGTGGAGGCGGTTTTGGCGGCGGTTCTTCTGGCGGTGGATTTGGTGGCGGAGGCGGATTCGGTGGTGGATTCGGCGGCGGTGGCTTTAGCGGTGGCGGAAGTAGTGGCGGTTGGTAGTTATGAAATGCTCGCAAATACGCAGAGTGGCAATGTAGTGTTGACTAATTAAATTAGCTCTTTTGCGTCTATTCGATACCTAAATAAAGAATAAATTACTTGTTGGATTAATCCGCTAAGAGTATTGTTGTAATGAATTGTCATAAAAACCTCATTAAAAAAATATGGAAGTTTTGCCATTATCGAACAAAACTTCCAATATGAAAAAATCAATTATTTAACAATAATTTGTCTGGCTTCTTGTTTGCCGTCAATTCGCAGCACAACAAAATAAGTGCCTTTTTTCAATCCTTCTTTTTCAATGATATTGTCTCCTTTTCTCAATCGATAAGTTTGAATTTCATTACCAGAAAAATCTGTTAATGTAGCGCTTGCACTCTCGTTGAAATCGTTTAGGTGAATGCTAAAAGTACCCGAATTAGGATTTGGCGTGATCGTTACATTTTTATTTTCCACTTCAGTGTCGGAATTAGATGCCGTATTTGACGGTCTTTGCGTATTGGTCGCACCAGTCACATTGGCACATGCGGTTATTCCGCTCGCTAAATTGGCGCATACCGAGGTTAATGCCAATCCAGTAGTACCTGAAATCAGTAGGTTGTTATTATTTAAGCCGGTTATGCTTATATTGCCTGTAGACGCAGTATATGTAGTAAAGACTTGATTAGGAGCAACGCCTGTACCTAAAACCCATGACGTTACTGAACCACATGAGTTGTTTACGCTATACTGATCGTTGAATGTGCCACCAGTAAAATTTGTAGCAACTGAAATATAGTTTATTGTTTTAGTAGCTGAGTTACTATTACATCCACTACCAGTTGTTACTTTTACCGTAAGTGCTATAGAGTTTATACCCGAAGCACTATTGAATATAAAGCTTGGGTTTGCTATGTTATTAGCTCCAGAAATAGTTACACCTGCAGGTAATGGTGTCCAGTCGTAAGTGGCGCCACTAACTGGTGTAACTCCGACGGTCGTAATTGCCGTTGCACTTCTTGCTACACAATTTGGTGTACCCGCAGTAAATACGGGTGTTGCAGGTTTAATGTTAATTGTATAAGAAACAGAAGTAGTATTGCAGGCTGCTGTACCTGATGTTGCAATTAGAGAGAAAGAACCCCCTGCTGTACCTAATGTATTTACCGCAACAGTTGCCGAAGTTGCGTTTTGAAGAGTGATACCCGTTAAAGTACTAGGTGATAAATTTCCAATAGACCATACAATACTGTTGGATGTGGTGGGGCTTAACCCAAAAGTGTTTCCACTAGAAGTACTGGCAATACAGTTGGTTGTAGCTCCTGTAGGGATAACAGTCAATGGGGTTGCAAAACTTCTATTGATTTGATACGTAAAAATAGTTGGAACACAAGCGTTGCTTGTCATAGTCAATACCAAATCTCCAGTATTATTGTTTAGTGTGTTTACCGTAACCGAAGTGTTTGTTGCACCGATAATAGGAGGGTTAATTGTCCAGCCTGCAGTTGATGACGTCCAGACGTAAGTATTCGATGTGTTTGTATACACAATAGTGAAAGAAGAAACCCCTGTAGGGTGACATGATGGAGGAGCAACAACATACTGTGGAGAATTAAGAGTACCTATAATTGATTTGGATACACAAGTTGTGTGCGATACAGAGGCTGCATTGCCATCCCAGTCGTTGGCTCTTCCATAACAGCATTGGAGTGTAAACGAAGAAACGCTTTTACCAGTTTTTATTGTTATGGAACTGTTGTCAGGAGAATTGTAGAGCAAAGTACAACCTTCAGGCAATCTGCTCCAATAATAGTAATCAAATCCAATTTCATCATTTGGATTATCACTAGCTATGGGGTCAACCGAAAAAGTATAAACTGTATTTGGAAGTACACAATCAGATCCAATTATTGGAGGAACAAGATTCTTTTCTCTATCGTTTTTATAGCGTTTATAAACATCAAATTTTATTTTACTTATGCATCGTTTATCATAATAAGTGACCACTACTTTACCTTTACTTCTTGCCCATCTTACATCAAAATTGGGTTGCGATGCTGAGGGCATTTCGCCAAAACGCAGGTTCTTGTTGTAGGACTGTATATTTACAGGATTGATTGCTCCTAATGGTTGTTGGGCTTCGTTGAATTTGGTCTCTGTTTGCATTGATAAATCGCCAAGCAATTCCCATTGAATAAGTTCAAAACCGTTAGATTCGTAATAAAAATTACCTTCATCTCCAGGAAAGTCAAATGGATCGGGCATAACGATAATACCGCCATCTCCCACCGCACCTCCAAATCCTGTGTTTACCCCAAAACCTGTTCCCGCAAAGACTACTTCGCACATTGGAGGAACTTTTATTACGGGTTGAGCATAACTAATAGCGGCTTTGAATAAACATGCGACCAAAATCAGATGAGCCTTTTTAAAAATTGTTTTAATATTTTTCATAGTAAGTGTTTCTTTTAGTAAGCAATAATTTTACATCAAAATTTGTAACTACTCCTTCACAAACTTCCCTTTCCAATTCCCGTAATTGGTTTGCAACGAGACGATATAAATCCCTGTTTGCAGGTTGCTCACATCGATGCTAGTGGTGTTTTCTGAGTTTTGTTCTAGCACTATTTGCCCCAATGCGTTAGCTATTTTTATATTATTTACACTAATCTCTATATTCTCCGGTAGTTTTATGTTTAGACTATTTTTGGTTGGATTTGGATAAAGTTTTATGGCTTTTTCTAAGGAAGCAACGGTAGTCGTTCCCAAACAACTTACCGTAAGTTGCAACACCATAGTGGTAGTCGAACCACATTCGTTGGTCATTACACAAGTATAACTCCCAGCATCGGTAGATTGCAAATTGGTAAGATTTAAAATACCTGTCGTTTGTCCAATTACGTTGACATTGTTTTTTTGCCATTGATAGCTAGTAGCATTGGTGTTTTGAATATCATAATCAAAAGTGCCACCCACACAAGCATCAAAAGTAGCTACATCAAAAAAACGATAGGCTGGTTTACGGCAGATTTCGATGAGGTTGGCATTGTTATTAGCATTTATTAGGTTTGGATCAACGTTGCTGTAGTCAGGCATTGTAATGGTATTGGTTTGCGCATCCCATCTAAACAAAGCTGCATTTGGAATAGTACCCACAAAATGACCTAAACTTGTCTTCATCAGTGAGGTTGGATATCGAACATAGTTTCCAAGTGTAGTACCAAAATATTGTTTTACTACTATTGCATTGGTTGCTGGTTTATATTCATAGAGCGTGCCCCGAAAATCGAATAGGTTGGTGCTGGTATTTCCTGGCGGAACACCACCTTCATTGCACAAACCATAAAGTTTGCCGTTGTCGCCTTGGACTAAATTAAGTGGGTAGACACCATGAAGGGAATAATCAAAATCTATATTTGTGGTAAAAACGTTTGTATTTATATTAAATTGAAATATCGTTCCTCC
>JAYVZG010000046.1:0-3842 GCA_043783565.1 Flavobacterium sp.
TTTAGTATTATACTTTCACTTTCGCAATCCGTAACCAACCGATTTATTTCTGAAAAAAAGTAAGGGAAGGTTCTGAGACATAAAGATTCTAAGGATATAAGGTTTGTAATAAAACTTCAATTAACTTTAATAACTTACATGTTTTAAAAAATTTGTTTCCCAAAAATCTAACTTGTTTTTATCGCTACAATTGTTTACTTTTGCAACCCAATTTTAGAATATAAAAATCAGCAAAATGGATATCAGAAGAATCGCAATAAACGAAGTTACCGAAATTATAGAAATCAACGTTTTCCTATCGGATTATAAAGGACAAGTTGCCAAACGAATCAACGAAAAAATGCCTTTGGCAACCATCAAAGGTTTCCGAAAAGGTGCCGTTCCAAAAGACCTTGTTGCCAAACAATATGGGCCAGCACTCAAAAAAGAAGAAGTAAAAAAAGTTGTCGACCTAGCATTAGAACGTTTTATCACCAACGAACGGTTGAATCTTCTTGGAACGCCATTAGCCATCGAAAAAGAAATCTTCAATTGGGAGCAAGAAAACCTAACTTTTCAATACGAAATAGGATTAGCACCGTTTTTCGCTCTCGATCTTGATGCCAAAACCAACGTAACCAAATACATCATCACCGCCGACGACAAAATGATCGACGAGCAAGTGGTTCGAATCCAAAAACAATTCGGAACACTAACACCAGCAGAAACAATTACAAGCGACAGCGAAATCTCGGCAACATTCGTCAACGAAAGTGCAGGAATCAACGCCAACACGCCATTCGAACTATCAATTTTCAAAGACAAAGCAACTGCCGATAAATTTTTAGGCAAAAAAGTGGGCGATGTAGTAACCGTAAATACCCTTGGGTTGTTTGAAGACGATCATAAACTGATGGATATTTTCAAAGTAAATCACGATATTGTTCATACCTTAAATGTTGACCTCGAAGTAACAATCGATTCCGTAAACGCAGTACAACAAGCAGAACTCAACCAAGAACTTTTCGACAAGCTTTTCGGTGCAGGAAACGTAGCAACTTTAGCCGAATTGAAAGCCAAAATAAAAGAAGATGCCGAAGCACAATTTGCACAACAAGCCGAACAAAAACTTACCGACGATGTTGTTAACGCATTGATTGCCAACACCAAATTCGATCTTCCAAAAGATTTCTTAATCAAATGGTTGCAAACCGCAGGCGAAAAAAACTTGACCAAAGCAGAAGCAGAAATCGAATACAACCGTTCCGAAAACGGATTGCGTTTCCAAATGATCGAAGGCCGCGCCATGGCACAAACCGATATCAAAATCAATTTCGAAGACCTAAAAACATTTACTGCAAGAAACATCCGTCAGCAAATGGCACAATTCGGGCAAACCAACCCTACCGATCAAGAAGTAGAAGGCATAGTAGCACGAGTTTTGAGTAACCAAGACGAAGTAAAACGACTTTCAGAGCAAGTCATGAAAGACAAATTATTGCAACTATTGGTCGAAAAAGCCAACCCAACCACCAAAACCGTAACCTACGAACAATTCATAAAAGAATCCTACGGCGAATAAATTTATAATAAAATTAGTATCTTTGAGCGTCAAGAATTGTATTTTTGACGCTCAATTATTTGAAGCCAATCCAGCTATACGTTCCAAGTTTTTGTGTTTCAAACTATTTTTGTAAGCCACAAAAAGAGCTTCCGTTGGTCGCTTTTTCGCAGCCACAAAAATTAGTTTTCAATCACAAAAAGCTTTCCACTACTATCTGGGCTAACCCATAACTCACAACCCATAACTCATAAAAAATGAACTACGTAAAAGACCCGAGAGCTGCGCTCGAACAGGCGAAGCAATTTCAGAAATTTGCCACCAAGCACCACGGTGTAAACGCCATGTATTTCGACAAAATTACAGCAGCCATGACGCCAACCAACATGACACCTTATATCATCGAAGAACGTCAACTCAATGTTTCACAACTCGACGTTTTCTCAAGATTAATGATGGATCGCATCATCTTTCTAGGCACCGGTATCGACGACCAAATTGCCAATATCGTACAAGCACAATTATTATTTCTAGAAAGTGCCGATGCCAGCAAAGACATTCAAATATACCTAAATTCGCCAGGCGGAAGCGTCTATGCAGGATTAGGAATTTACGACACCATGCAATACATCAAGCCCGATGTAGCCACAATATGTACCGGTATGGCGGCATCAATGGGAGCTGTTTTGTTGTGTGCGGGTGCTAAAGGCAAACGTTCGGCATTGCCACATTCACGAGTTATGATTCATCAACCATCAGGCGGAGCCCAAGGCGTTGCTACCGATATGGAAATCAATCTTCGCGAAATGCTAAAACTAAAAGACGAATTATATAAAATAATTTCATCACATTCAGGACAAACATTCGACAAAGTGCACAAAGATTCCGAACGCGATTATTGGATGATCGCCGACGAAGCCAAAGAATACGGAATGATTGATGAAGTTTTGAGAAGATAAGCCTCCCCAACCCCTCCAAAGGAGGGGCTCTTTAAAAGAGAACTTATTTTATTTAAAAATAGAAAATATTAATTAAAATCACCTCCAACCTCCCTCCCTTTAGGGGAGGGCTGGGGAGGGGCTAAAGATGGCAAAAGAAAAATTAGAATGTTCCTTCTGTGGACGAAAAAAACCCGAAACCAGTTTGTTAATTGCTGGTATAGATGCACACATTTGTGATAAATGTATCGAACAAGCCCACGGTATAATTCTCGAAGAAATAAAATCGACACCAAAAACAAAGCAAGTTTCTGATTTGATTTTGCGAAAGCCAAAAGAAATTCGTGCCTTTTTGGACGAGTACGTTATCGGGCAAGACCAAACCAAAAAAGTCATGTCGGTTGCCGTTTACAATCATTACAAACGATTAATGCAACAAGACGAGCATGATGATGTTGAGATTGAAAAATCAAATATTATTATGGTCGGACAAACAGGAACAGGAAAAACGCTGGTAGCCAAAACCATTGCCAAAATGCTCGACGTGCCATTAGCAATTGTCGATGCCACGGTTCTAACCGAAGCAGGGTATGTAGGCGAAGATGTCGAAAGTATTCTGACGCGATTGCTTCAAGCTGCAGATTATGATGTTACGAAAGCCGAACGAGGTATTGTTTTTATTGACGAAATCGATAAAATTGCTCGCAAAGGCGACAATCCGTCTATAACTCGTGATGTTTCGGGCGAAGGCGTGCAACAAGCATTACTCAAACTTTTGGAAGGAACCGTTGTAAACGTTCCACCAAAAGGCGGACGCAAGCATCCTGATCAAAAATTTGTTGAGGTAAACACTCAAAATATTTTGTTTATTGCTGGAGGCGCATTTGACGGAATTGATCGTGTTATTTCCAAACGATTGAACCGTCAAGCAATGGGCTACAGCACATCAAAAAATGCAGATACTATCGACAAGGACAATTTGTTGCAATACATAATCCCAAAAGACATTAAAGATTTTGGTTTGATTCCCGAAATCATTGGTCGTTTACCCGTTTTAACCCACATGGATCCCTTAGATCGAGAAACGTTACGAGCGATTTTGACCCAGCCCAAAAATGCCTTAATCAAGCAATATCAAAAATTGTTTGCTATGGACGAAGTGCAATTTACAATTTCAGATGAAGCATTAGATTTTATTGTCGATAAAGCTTTGGAATACAAACTTGGAGCTCGTGGTTTGCGCTCGCTTTGCGAAGCAATTCTTACAGATTCTATGTACGATTTGCCAAGTTCTGACGAAAAAGAATTGTTTATTGACAGAGATTATGCCGAGCATACACTTACCAAAAACTTACTGAAACGCT
>JAYVZG010000047.1:0-3798 GCA_043783565.1 Flavobacterium sp.
AAAGCTACAAATATTGACAACCTTTTGCTAAAAGTGATTCCAGAAAAATACTTAATTCAAAAAGATTCTTTGTACGAACGTTTGCTACATGTGTGTCAATTTGTATCGATGTTAACCGATGGAAATGCTGTTTTGTATTATAAAATGATAAGTGCAAACAATAGTTAAAATTTTGTTCTAAATCTATAAAATTTTTTTATTTTAAAAAAAAAGCCTAATTTTACCAACTATATTTTAATTAAATCAACTTAAAATGAAAAAAATCTTACTTTTAACACTTTGCTTTTTTGCTATGATTGTTTCGGGATTTGCACAAACAAACCTCAAGCAAACTTCCAAAAACAAAAATTCATTAAAGTCAAAAAAAGCTGTTTTAATAGCTTCAAACACTCAAAAACCTGACGCAAAAACGATTGAGTTAAGAAAATGTCATGAGGAGAATCTAAAAAACACTCCTTACACAAAAACATTATCTCTTTCTAAAAAAGAAAGAAAAGCGATGGGAATTCCTCCAAATAAATATTATGAAACGGAATGGGAATTGACTATGAATCCTGAAACAGGAAGACCGACCGTTGAAAATATTGTTGCATTACGCAAGCAATTGGAGGCTGATAGAGCTGCCAATAGAGCACCTGGAGATGCAGCAGATAACAGCTGGGTAGAAAGAGGACCAACAAATGTTGGTGGAAGAACTCGTGCCGTAATGTTTGATCCAAATGACACAACAAACGAAACTGTATTTGCAGGTGGTGTTAGCGGTGGATTATGGAAAAATACTAATATATCAAATCCATCATCTGTTTGGATAAGAGTAGGAATTCCTGAAAATCTCGCTGTTTCTTGTATTACGGTAGATCCAAACAATTCCAATATCTTTTATGTTGGAACAGGTGAATCTTATGTAGGTGGAGATGTTAATGGCGATGGCGTATGGAAAACCACAGATGGTGGTGTAACATGGATTAAAGTGTTTGGTGGGATTACAGGGCCAACTTATTTTGAGTCTGCATCAAATTTTCTGGTTAATTCCCCTACTACAATTGCAGGAAGTTATTTGATGGTTGAAGCACCTCAAGCTTTTGGAACATTCCCGCCTATTACAACACCTATAACTGGTGATATTGCTTTGGGTAACTCACCTACAACACCTACGGCAAGTACTGTAACACAAGGCTGTAATCCTTTGACAAATGGCACTTCAATTGCTGGTAAAATAGCAATCATTAGAAGAGGTGTTTGTAACTTTAGTATTAAAGTTAAAAATGCTCAAGATGCAGGCGCAATAGCTGTTATTATTATGAACAATGTTTCTGACGCGCCTTTCTCAATGGGGGGAAGTGATGCTTTAATTACAATACCATCGGTTATGATAGGACAAGCAGAAGGAGATATGTTGGAAAACGCATTACTTACGGGTAATGTAAATATCACCTTAAATCCCTCTACTGGAGGATTTACTGGAAATTTGGTGCCAGGGATACAACACATAAATAGAATAAAAGTTAGAAATAATGATGGAGTATCTGAGGTATATGTAGCAGCTGGTGATACGAATTATGGTTCTTCTGGCTCTACCACATACATGGGTGGTACCACCTATGGTTTATACAAGACTACTGATGGCGGTTCAAACTGGACAGAGGTAAATTTACCTTTAACTTCTGACGGTAAAAAGTATTGTCC
The DNA here is from genome assembly GCA_043783565.1 of Flavobacterium sp. Classification (GTDB taxonomy): domain Bacteria; phylum Bacteroidota; class Bacteroidia; order Flavobacteriales; family Flavobacteriaceae; genus Flavobacterium. The sequence continues at coordinate 1,687 of JAYVZG010000047.1, forward strand.
AAACGACATTGAAGTTGGGGCAGATAACAAAGTATGGCTTTCTACAATAGATAGTAGAATATGGGGAAATGGAGGAGGAAAAGTTTTTTCGTCAACAGACGGAATAACTTTTGTTGAAAAATATAATATTGATGTTGCAAATCCCTCAGGATCTGCTTCAGTAACCGTTAAAACATCGAGAACTGAAATTGCCGTATCAAATACAAATCCAAATAAAGTGTATGTATTGGCAGATAGAAATTCTAATGACGGTACTACAAGCACTGATTTAACCGTAATATACAAAACCACTGATGACTTTGCAACCTCTTCTATAATTGCAACACCTGTAGATGCAGATACAGCAATTTCATCTTTAGATTTTACAAGAGGCCAAGCTTTTTATGACTTGATGATGGAAATAAATCCTTTAAATGATGAAAATTTATTTGTTGGAGGTATTGATATTTTTAGCACATCAAATGGAGGGACTTCATGGAACCAAAAAAGTATTTGGACTGGGGGTGCTTTTCAAGATGTACATTCTGATCAGCACATTGCGGCTTTTGCTCCAGGTGCATCAAACAAAATGCTTTTTGGAAATGATGGTGGCGTATTTTACACAAATGATTCTGGAACAGCTATAACATCAAGAAATGAAGGTTTTAATGTAACACAGTTTTATAGCTTAGGAGTTGCACCGACTAATGTTTCAATTGGTGCCGGAACTGGTGATAATTTTGTTGCAGGAGCACAAGACAATGGTTCGAATATGTTTCTTAATGCTCCATCTGGCGATAGTGGTTCAGTAGAGGTTCAAGGTGGTGACGGTGCTTTTTGTATGTTTGACCAAGACGGAGTTGACAAATATAGAATTACAAATTACGTTTATAACAATACCATAAGACTTTATAATTATGCAACAAATGTCACTAGAAGTATAAATACCGAAAGTCAAACTACCCCAGGAACAGTTCCAAATGGAGCTTTTATAGCGCCAATGACACTAGATTCTGCAAAGGACATTCTATACTCGGATTATTCAGCTCCAGTCAATGGAACTGTAGCGGCAAGTTATAGAGTAAGAAGGTATAAGAATATTAAATCAGGAACTTTTCAAAAAGCATTGATGACTAATACAACTTTACTTAATACACCTCCAACGGCATTGACGGTTTCTCCATATTTAAATGCAAGTTCTACATCAACATTATTGATAGGAACAAGAAATGGTCGTTTACTCAAAGTCACAAATGCAGATGCGGGAACTACAACATTAGGAACTGCAGCTGTTTGGTCAAATATCACTGGACCTGCTTTTGCAGGAAGTATTTCTGATGTTGAGTATGGAAATACTGAAAACGATATTTATGTCACTTTTCATAATTATAATGTAGCTAGTATTTGGTATACCGCCGATGGTGGGGTTACTTGGCAAAACAAAGAAGGTAATTTTCCTGACATTCCAGTAAAATGTATCTTAAGAAACCCTTTGAATGTTGATGAGGTTATTATCGGAACTGAACTAGGAATATGGAGAACCGAAACTTTTAATACAGCTTTACCTATTTGGATTCAGTCACAAAACGGAATGCAAAACGTAAAAGTTACAGATTTAGACTTGAGAAATGATAATGCCGTTTATGCAGCGACTTATGGAAGAGGAATTTTTTCTGGAGTATTTACTGCAAATTTATCTTCGCCAAGCTTTGCGAAAACTGAATCTGTAAAAGTATATCCAAATCCATCAAATGGCATTTATAATCTAAAATTCGATAAATCTGCTGGAAAAGTTATTATTCAAGTAGTAGATATTAATGGAAGAATAATTTATAATCAAGTTAACGAAAGTTCCGAAAAAACAATTGATTTATCGGCTTTTCAATCAGGAATTTATGTATTGAAAGTATCAGGAAATGATTTGAATTATTCTGAAAAATTGATTAAGAATTAAGATGTAAATATAAATTGTAAAAAACCCGATAGCGAAAGTTATCGGGTTTTTTGTTTTATCAAGTATTGCATAAACCAAAAAAAACCACGAATTTAACGTGGTTTCAATTATTGTTAAATTTTCTTAACAGAATTCTGCGTAAGCGTCTTTCAAGTTTTCAGCAATCATTTCTGCAGGTC
>JAYVZG010000048.1:0-30146 GCA_043783565.1 Flavobacterium sp.
AGCAATATCCGTTTTGTTTTGATCAGGTTCATCTATCGTATTTAACAACAATACACTCGATAAAGCTTCACCGTATTCAGCAGAATAACCACCCGTTGAAAACGAAATTCCACTAAACAAAAAAGGAGAAAATCGACCGCGTGTGGGTAAATTATTAGTTGCAGCTCCATAAGGTTGTGCTACTCGAATTCCATCAACAAAAGTTTGGGTTTCATCGGCTTCACCACCACGAACAAACAATCGTCCATCTTCACCCACATTATTCGTTCCGGGTAAGGTTTGCAAAGCAGCTATGATGTTTCCTGCAGAACCAGCAGTAGTAACAATGTCTAATGGTTTCAAAACAGAAACTCTGGCTTTGTCTCCTGATTCCATAGTTCCCGCCGTAACGATAACTGCATCTAAAGCAGTGACACTTTCTCTTAGTTTTATCGTTTGATTTTGATAATTGGCAACATCGATTAATGCGGTAAACGTTTCGTAAATAAGAAAACTCACCACTAAAGTTTGATTGCCACTGCTAGTAGTTGTAAAAGAAAAATCACCAGTTTCGCTGCTTGAAGTTCCATCATAGGTTCCATCGATATAGATATTAGCACCTGCAACAGGTTTTCCTTTGTGATCGAGAACTTTACCCGAAATTGTGCTTTGAGAAAAAACAAAAGTGGTGAAAAAATAAAGGGTAAATGTAAAAAAGATAGTCTTCATAGGATTTGTTTTATGCTGCAAATCTATTTTGGATAATTCATTTACAAAACACAAAGTAACTCAATTGAAGAATTATGACGATGAATTGTAAAAAACATCCTTTACATGTTTAAAACCACTTTTTCTTTTTGAAATAAATCACCATGCCAACTACCAAAGCAAACATTAAAAACATCACGATAAAATAAGCATATTTAAAACGTAATTCTGGCATTACATCGAAGTTCATCCCATATACACCAACGATAAATGTTAATGGCATAAAGATGACCGAAACAGAAGTGAGAATTTTCATGATTTCATTCATCCGATGACTTTGAGAGGAAAAATAAAAATTGGAAGCACTATCTAATGTATTAATGTCGTATTCAATTTGTTCTAATACTTCCAATGATTTTTGATGCAAACGAGCAAAAAATCCATAATTAGCTTTTTCAATTCCATCATAATCAGCTTCATCATGCTCGCTTTTCAAATTAAACAAAGCATCCCGTAAAGGCAATATAGATCGTTTTAAGAAATTTAAATTTTCTCTAAATTTTTCAATTCGAACTAAGACATCTGGTTTATCATTTGTCTTAGATTCAATGAGTAATTCTTCAATAATATCTTCATAAAATTCAATGGTGATGTAGAAATTCTCCATCACAGCATCTAAAAGTAAGTACAATAAATAATCATTACGTTTTTTGCGAACTATACCACTATGGGTTTTAATTCGTTCTCGAATGTGCGTAAAAAAGTCACTTTTCTTTTCTTGAAAGGAAACCAATAAATTGTCTTTTAATAAAAAGCTAATTTGTTCAACATGCACATGATTATAATCTTCTCCAGGAAGTATCGATTTGATACTAAAAAACAATACTTGATCTAATTCCTCCATTTTACTCCGACGAGCTACGTTGAGAATATCACTAATGATAAAAGGTTCGATTGTCAACATCTCTCCTATTTGCTTAATTAATTCAACGTTATGTAAACCATGTATATTCAACCATTTTACATCCTCAATTTGCAATTCGTCATGAATTTCTTTTTCAACTATAGGCAAGGAAACTTTCTTATATTCCTCATAGCCCGCATCGTCATAAACAAACAATTGCATTTCTACGGGATCAGTAGTATGAATGCCAGTATATTCAAAATAATTAGGCTGTACATTTCTAACTTTTTTATATTTCACTCTCTTCATATAGAATAATTTGTTCTAAAGATAGGAGTTTTTAAAATTCCAATTTACATTTACCAAAAATTCGATTATGCAAACCTTAATTATCAACATAAAGGAGTTATTTCAAATAAGAGAAACAGGAATCGATAAGGTTTCTGGATCAGCAATGGCAACACTTCCGAGTATTGCAAATGCTTATTTAGTTTTGGAAAATAATCTTATTAAAGATTTTGGTGAAATGAAAGATTGCCCCGAAATCAATCCTGAAAAAATAATTGATGCTTTCGGTAAAATGGTTTTACCAACCTGGTGTGATAGTCACACACATATCGTATATGCTGGGAATCGTGAACAAGAATTTGTAGATCGTATCAACGGATTGTCTTATGAAGAAATTGCCAATCGTGGTGGTGGAATCTTGAACTCTGCCAAAAAACTACAAACGACTTCCGAAGAAGATTTATACGAACAGTCAAAAGTGCGACTTGAAGAAGTAATGCATTTAGGCACTGGAGCAGTTGAAATTAAATCTGGTTATGGTCTTACGGTGCAAGACGAAATCAAAATGTTGCGTGTCATTAAAAAACTACAAGAGAACTATCCGATTGCCATCAAAGCTACTTTTTTAGGAGCCCATGCTTTTCCGATGGAATTCAAAGATAATCACCAAGGTTATATAGATTTGATAGTGAACGAAATGATTCCACAAATTGCACATGAAAAACTAGCAGATTATATTGATGTATTTTGTGAAACTGGCTATTTTTCTGTTGAGGAAACAAACCAGATATTGGAATGTGGTATAAAACATGGTTTGATTCCAAAAATTCATGTCAATCAATTCAATGCTATTGGCGGTGTTGCAGTTGGAGTAAAAAACAAAGCCCTTTCTGTAGATCATTTAGAAGTAATGCTTCCTGAAGATATTGAAGCACTTATAGGAACTGATACAATGCCTGTGGCTCTTCCCTCTTGTTCGTATTTCTTGAGTATTCCTTATACGCCTGCGCGTGAAATGATGAATGCAGGTTTGCCTTTAGCCTTAGCAACCGACTTTAATCCAGGTTCAACTCCATCTGGAAATATGAACTTTGTAGTAGCAACTGCTTGCATTAAAATGAAAATGACCCCTGAAGAAGCTATCAATGCAGCTACAATCAACGGAGCCTTTGCAATGGGATTGTCTCAAACTCATGGTAGTATCACTATCGGAAAAAAAGCCAATCTGATTATTACAAAACCTATTTCCTCTATTTATCAATTACCCTATGCATTCGGAAGTAATTTAATTGATCAAGTTTTTCTAGAAGGAAAAGCTATATCATAAAAAAAGGAACCCAAATTGAGTTCCTTTTATATTTGTTAGATGTTGACTATCTCAAACTAAAACTAGATTTAGAAACCAATTCTCCGTTGTCAAAGACATTCACGAAATAGCTTCCTTTTTCAAAATCTTTACCTGGTAGATCTTGTGAAACTTCTACCGATTTGTTTTCATATTTTACAGTAGTTTGAAAACTATACGTTAAAGAATTCGAACCAAATGATTCCGTTTTCTTTTCGCCTAAAACATTGTTTTTGCTATCAATTACTTGAACATAATACGTTTTATCACCTTGTTTTGCTACTTTGTTTTCATTGATTGAAAAACTAATTTTCAGTATATCTGCTCTTCCAGCTTTTTCTGTAGCTATTTGTTTCCCAGAGCTTCTTAATTTATACGCGGCTGTTTTTAAGTTAGAAACCGTTAATTTTTGAGCAACTTCAACAGTTTTAGATAATTCTTCATTTTGACCCACCAAAACTTCATTATATTTTCTTGATTCCCCTAAAACAACCACAGTACTATCTCGTTGTGTAGTCAATTTAGTATTGTCTTTTTTCAAGGATTCATTTTCTTCCATTAGAGTTTTCATTTTTGACTCTAAAGCAATATATTGATTTTTGTATTTTGCCATGGATGCAGCATCCCCTTTTGATTTTTTCAAATCAGCCATCAAATTCACAATTTTTTCTCTTTCTGCAATTAACTCATCAGACATAGAAGTATTCTCTGCAATGGCTGCATCATACCTAGTTTTCAATTCTTCTAAATCCTTCATAACAGATTCTTTCTCAGATTTTGTACTGGTAAATTCTGTTTGAAGTGCTTTTGCATCAGAAGTCATCTTAAAAATATACACTAAACTTCCTACAAGAAGTACTGCTAAAATAGCAATGACTGCTTTTAAATTTGAATTACTTTTCTGATTTTCCATAAATTTATATTTTGTTTAAGCAAAAATAATAATATTTGTGGTTATAACGGAAGTTTGGTTGATTATATTACTTTTGAATGTTAAAATTTATTTATGGAGAAGTTAATTCGTTTTACAAGTATTGATTTAGCTAGAAATACAAACCATAGAAGTGGGGAAGTAAAATTTGGTGAGAAAATGTTACTCATCCCAAAAGAAGTTATAAACATTGCTGATTTTTTAAAAAATTGTACTTCTCGATATGTATTATTTGGAATTCCTGAAGACATCGGTGTTCGCGCTAATTATGGTCGACCTGGTGCCGATTCAGCTTGGGATAGTGCCATAAAGAGTATCGCAAATATACAATTCAATAAATTTTGTAAAGGAAACGATTTGATTATTCTTGGTCAATTGGATGTTTCCCAAGAGATGGAAGAGTCAAAAAGTTTGGACTATCAAAATATTAACGATAGAAAAAAGTTCAACGACCTTGTAGTTAAAATTGACAAAGAAGTTGCACATATTATTTCGGTTATTGTTAAAGCAAATAAAATACCTATCATTATTGGTGGCGGTCATAACAATTCCTATGGCAATATAAAAGGAACTGCCTTAGCAAAAGGAAAACCTGTTAATGCTGTAAACTTTGATGCGCATTCCGATTTTCGGATTTTAGAAGGACGCCATAGTGGTAATGGATTTTCCTACGCTTTTGATGAAGGTTTTCTTCACAAATACTTTATTTTTGGATTGCATGAAAATTATACTTCTAAAAAAGTTTTGACGAAAATAAAAAAATTACATGATCGAGTTCGATACAATACCTATGATGAAATTGGTATTCGAAAATTTAAAAATTTTGAAAAAGAATTAGAAACAGCTCACAACTTTATCAAGGAAGAACCTTACGGAATCGAAATCGATCTAGATGCCATACCAAATATAGCTAGTAGCGCTATGACTATTAGCGGTTTTTCTGTAGAACAATTAAGACAATTTGTTCATTATTTCGGAAAAAATCAAAATGCAAGTTATCTTCATATTTGTGAAGGTGCTCCAGATCTCGGGGAAGAAAAAAACAATCATCTTATTGGAAAATTAATTGGCTATTTAATTACCGATTTTATGAAAGCGAATGACCCAAAACAAGGTATCATAAGCAATATGGATGTCAATTATACAGAAGTAAAACCCACTACGATTAAATAACCTATCTTTGTCGAGATTTTCAGAATCCTAATGTTCTGAAATTTTTATACTACTTATATATGTTATTTGAAGATTTATCACTCTCGAAGAGTATCCAAAAAGCCGTTTTTGAAGAAGGCTACACCGAAGCAACACCTATACAAGAACAATCTATTCCCATCGTTTTAGCAGGGAGAGATTTAATCGGATGTGCACAAACTGGAACTGGTAAAACAGCCGCCTTTGCGATCCCAATCATACATCAATTGCACCGAATGGTGGGTTCCTCAAATAAAGCCAAAGTAATTCGAGCCTTAGTTATAACTCCTACTCGAGAATTAGCAGTTCAAATTGGACAGAATTTTGACCGTTATGGAAAATATACCAACCTAACTCAGTTAACCATTTTTGGAGGTGTTTCTCAAATCCCACAAGTCGATGTCTTGCGAAAAGGAGTCGATGTTTTAGTAGCAACACCCGGAAGATTACTCGATTTGCACAAACAAGGCTATATCAATTTAGATCATTTGCATACTTTAGTTTTAGACGAAGCAGATCAAATGTTGGATATGGGATTTGTAAACGACGTTAAAAAAATTGTCAAATTGACTCCCAATAACCGTCAAACACTTTTGTTTTCAGCTACTATGCCAATTGCCATTAGGGAATTAGCTGAAATGTTTTTGAAAGATCCTGCAACTGTAAGTGTTTCTCCTGTTTCTTCTACGGCAGAAAATGTAGAACAACGTGTTTATTTTGTAGATAAGACGGAAAAAAGAAATTTATTATACCATTTAATTCGCAACGAAAAATTATCCGATGTATTGGTGTTTTCTAGAACCAAACACGGTGCTGATAATGTGGTAAAAGCACTACGCAAGCATGGTGTAGCTGCTGAAGCCATTCATGGAGACAAATCACAAGGCGCTAGACAACGCGTTTTAGATGCCTTTAAAAATAAAGAAGTGGGAGTTTTAGTCGCAACAGATATTGCAGCGCGTGGTATTGATATCGATCAATTGCCTTATGTAATCAATTTTGATTTGCCTAATATTCCAGAAACCTATGTACATCGTATTGGAAGAACAGGACGTGCTGGAAATGGAGGAATCGCTATTTCATTTTGTAGTAAAGACGAAGCACCGTATTGGAAAGATATTATGAAGTTGATTAAAGTAGAGGTCACTACTATTTCCGAACATCCTTATCCTTGGCATGAAGGAAGTCCAGAAGCCGAAACGGCTCCTCCGAAAAATTCTAACCGAAGTGGAGACGCTCACAAATCGAGAAAGTCAGCCAATTCAAAACAAAATAAAAAACGCTGGTATTAAACCGTATTTTTGCTTTTTTGTATTTGAATTTTTATCAATTGAAAAAGCTTCACTGGCTCGAATGGTTTGATTAGTATATCATTCATCCCCGAGTTAAATGCCAATTCAACAATTTCATCACGATCAAATGCTGTTAATGCTATAATTGGCGTAGCAATTCCTAGGTTTCGAATTTTTCTTGTAGTTTCATACCCATCAAGAACAGGCATATTTATGTCCATCAAAATAACATCATAGGTATTCTCTTCTAACAAATGGAGTGCTTCGTAACCATCATTTGCGATATCACAGCTACAATTATTCTTAGAAAGGATTTTTTGCGTCACCATTTGATTAATCTTATTGTCTTCAACTACTAAAATTCGATACAAATCCAAATCCGTTACTTGAATTAAGTGATAGTTTTCATCATTTATATTTTGCTCCAAACCTGTGGCAAAACCTATTGTAAAAGTAAATGTAGTACCTTCATTGAGTTTACTTTCTAAATAAATTTCACTACCAAACAACTCGACTAGTCGTTTGACAATTGTCAATCCCAAACCTGTCCCTTGATAATCTTCTACTTTTCTGCCCACTTGTACAAATTTATCAAAGACCTTATCATGATCATTTAAATCAATACCGACTCCGGTATCGGTAATTTTAAACTCGATGAAATGTTTGTCTTCTACTACTTTCGTTTGATTTGCTGAAATAACCACAGCACCGTTTTTAGTAAACTTCAAAGCATTACTCAACAAATTCATAACAATCTGGGATAATCGTAACTTATCTCCAATTAAGATTTTAGGAATCGTAGGGTCAATTTCCGTAGTGATAACATTATTATTATTCTGAGCAATAAACTGAACCGAATTTAAAACAATATTGATTTCATTTTGAATGTTAAATTCCAATAGTTCTAATACAATTCTCTTTTCTTCAATCTTATTGATTTGCAAAATATCATTCACAAGAGACAAAAGATAACTTGCAGAAAATTTTAAAGAATTCAAATGCGAACTGTTCGCTAACTCGGGATGTTCTTCAGAAATCATATCTGTAATTCCAACAACTCCATATAAAGGTGTTCGTAATTCATGGGTAATCGTCGAAACAAATTGCGATTTTAATTGTGATGCTTCCTCTGCTTTCTCTTTAGCTATCGATAAATCTAAATTAGACTGCAACAATGCTTCATTTGCCTTTTTTCTAAAGGAATTGCTTTTATATAAGGTGTAAACAAACAATAACAAAATAATAAACAAAATGCCGAAAAGAATTGCTGCTAAATTGGATTCTTCTAATTTTTTATGCTGCAATTTGTATTGCGACTCAATTCTTTCTAATTGAATTTTATTTTCATCCAATTCTATTTGAATAGCAGACTTCTCTAATTCTTGCTTATCATTTTCTGAATAAATCTTTTTACTTAAGAATTCCGATTTATCAAAATACGCCTTGGACAAATCCAATTTATTATTTTCTTTATAATGTATCGATAAATTTTCGTAAACATTGACCAAATAACTGTCTAGTTTATTTTTTTGAGCAATAGCAATAGCTTTAAAATAATATTCTTCCGCTTGCTGATTTTGATTGATACTACTATGATAATCACCCAATAAGGCAGCCAAAGTAAACTGCATTTCAGGTTGTCCATTTTGAAGAACATAAGGCTCTACTTCTTGAATGTAAAGAATACCTTTCTGAAAATCACCTTTTGAAAAATAAGCACTTGCAATATTGAGTTTCCCATAGGTAACTTGAATGGTATCTTTAATTTTTGCAGCAAATTTTAGTGATTTTTTATAGTAATTAATTCCCTTATTGACATCAATTTTATTGAAGTAATAAGTACTACCTAAGTTACTATAAATCCAATCGTTTAAAGAGTCATTTTGTATATTTGAAGCATATAATAAGGCTTTATTATAAAATTCAATAGCTCTTTTTGATTCTGAAAATTCATCATAAATGACACCTATTGCATTGTAAGAATGGGCAATTAAATAATCATCTTCCGCTTTATATGATTTAATTAAGGCAGATCGAGATAATTGAAGTGCTTTTTCATATTGACCTTGGTTGAATAAAACTCCAGCTTGATTAATCTGTTGTTCAATTGCATCTTTTTTTGACTTGGTTTGTGCATTAGTGATATGCAACATCAATAAGAAAACTGCTAATAAATAATACTTCACTTACTAATGGTTAAGAAATTAATAAAAAAAAATCCCAACAATTCGTTAGGATTACCTTTCAAAAATAGAGATTTAAATATTAATTCCTAATCAATTTTCGATATTTAATACGTTTAGGTGTCAAATCACCACCCAAACGTTTCTTTTTGTTTTCTTCATAATCTGAGAATCCACCTTCAAAATAATAGACTTCAGAATTGCCTTCAAAAGCTAAAATATGTGTACAGATTCTATCTAAAAACCACCTGTCGTGAGAAATAACTACGGCACAACCCGCAAAATTTTCCAAACCTTCCTCTAAGGCACGAAGTGTATTAATATCCAAATCATTCGTTGGTTCATCCAATAACAAAACATTGCCTTCTTCTTTGAGTGTCATTGCCAAATGCAAACGGTTGCGTTCACCACCTGATAACGTTCCTACTTTTTTGTTTTGGTCGCTTCCTCCAAAGTTGAAACGAGACAAATACGCTCTTGAGTTGACTTGACGTCCGCCCATCATGATGAGTTCTTGTCCGTCACAAAAGTTCTCCCAAATTGATTTGTTAGGGTCAATGTTCGAATGCGCTTGATCTACATAGGCAATTTTTACTGTATCTCCAATCGCAAATTCTCCACCATCCGGTTTTTCTTCTCCCATAATCATTTTGAAAATCGTCGATTTACCAGCACCATTCGGTCCGATAATTCCGACAATTCCCGCTTGAGGCAAAGTGAAGTTCAAATTATCATATAACAACTTATCTCCAAATGCTTTCGCTACATTTTTTGCTTCGATCACATTGGTTCCCAAACGGGGTCCATTGGGAATGTAGATTTCTAGATTCTCATCCAGTTGTTTTTGATCTTCATTCAACAATTTATCATAATTCTGCAAACGCGCTTTTTGTTTGGTTTGACGGCCTTTTGCTCCTTGTCGAACCCAGTCTAATTCGCGTTCTAAAGTCTTTCTGCGTTTTGAAGCGACTTTTTCTTCCAACGCCATACGACTCGATTTTTGATCCAACCAAGACGAGTAATTTCCTTTCCAAGGAATTCCTTCTCCTCGATCGAGTTCTAAAATCCAACCCGCTACGTTATCCAAGAAATAACGGTCGTGCGTTACAGCGATTACCGTTCCTGCATATTGCGCTAAATGTTGTTCTAACCAAAGTACACTTTCCGCATCGAGGTGATTCGTCGGCTCATCTAATAGTAACACATCTGGCTGTTGTAGTAATAATCTACATAATGCCACGCGACGGCGTTCTCCACCAGACAAATTCTTGATGGGTGTATCGCCTTCAGGAGTTCGAAGCGCATCCATCGCAATTTCTAATTTGGTATCGATTTCCCAAGCGCCAAGGGCATCAATTTTGTCTTGAAGATCTGCTTGACGGTCCATGAGTTGTTGCATTTTATCCGCATCTTCATACACTTCAGGCAAACCAAACATATCATTGATTTTATTGAATTCGTCTAAAACCGCCATGGTTTCCGCCACACCTTCGCGAACGATTTCAATGACCGTTTTCGAGTCATCGAGTTGCGGATCTTGTTCCAAATAACCAACGGTGTAACCAGGTTGAAAAACCACATCACCTTGATAATTTTTATCAACGCCTGCAATGATTTTTAATAAGGAAGATTTTCCCGAACCGTTGAGTCCAAGGATACCGATTTTCGCTCCATAAAAGAAGCTTAAATAAATGTTTTTTAGTACTGGTTTGTCGGCACCTGAGTAGGTTTTACTCAGTTTCTGCATCGAGAATATTACTTTTTTATCGTCAGACATCTCTTAATTTAATTTTTAATTATTAATTTTTAATTCTTTAAACCCTTCCTTTCAAAGCATTAAACACCCACGCATTCGCTAAGAAACCTACACCCACAGCACCAAAACCCCAGCCTGCGATATCGTCATATCGAAAAGCACCTAATGCCATCAAAAGTATTCCCATGATTATCATGATAAAAGTCGCCCAGCCTAGCACGGTGTTTTTGTTCATTCCCATAGTTTGTGGTATTTATTTTAGAGGGACAAATATCGGTAATATTCCTTAATTTTAGAATTCAATTTTACTTTAATTAAAAACCCCCACCAACATTTCCTTCAACAAATCATGATTCGGCAGTGCATTCGCACCTACGCCTTTACTTTTCACATCAATGTCACGCAGTTTGGCAACAATCGAACTGACTTTCTTCATGGGGTAATTCTTTAAGGCGATATCGTAATCCTTTAAGAAATAAGGATTTACTTTAAGGGCCGCGGCAACATTCTTCGGGTTTTTATCTTTCAAACCGTGGTATTGCAACAAATTGACAAAGAAACTAAACACCAAACTTGTTGTCACGACCATCGGATTGTCTTTCGGATTGTCCGCAAAATACTGCGCAATTTGATAGGCTTTCAATTGGTTGCGGTCGCCAATCGCTTTGCGCAACTCAAACACATTATAATCTTTGCTAAAACCAATATTCTCCTCGATATGTTTCGCCGAAATCGTCGTTCCCTTGGGAAGAATAATCTGCAACTTTTCCAACTCGTTGTTGATTTTACTCAAATCGGTTCCCAAAAACTCCACCAACATCGCCATCGCTTTCGGCTCAATCGCATAATTTTTTCCCTGCAAAACCCGCTTGATCCACTCGCCTACTTGGTTTTCGTATAGCTTTTTACTTTCGTACACCAAACCATGTTTGTCTAACAATTTGGTCACTTTTTTGCGCTTGTCCAGGGTTTTATATTTATAACAAATCACCAAAACCGTCGAGGGCATCGGGTGCTCCGCATAGCTTTCTAATTTATCGATAGTTTTAGTCAAATCCTGCGCTTCCTTCACAATAATCACTTGCCGCTCCGCCATCATCGGATAGCGTTTGGCAGACGAAATAATGTCTTCAATGTTCACATCTCGCCCGTACAAAACCGTCTGATTAAAGCCTTTCTCCTCTTCCGTCAACACATTTTGCTCGATATAATCCGACAGTCGATCAATATAATACGGCTCCTCACCCATCAAAAAATAGATCGGTTTGATTTGCCCGTTCTTAATATCATTTACGATCTTTACAACTTCATCCATACGCTTGTTTCTTATCTTTTTAGGAGCTTATCCCGCTGTCATTCCAATCTTTTGCGCCACACGAGCGAAGCGAACTGAAAAAGTAAACGCCGTCGCAAAAGGATTTTCCCTTCCATCGGGGCTAGGACATTCCACGCCAATCACATCTTTATCCTTGCTTTTTGTCTATTATCTATATTCTTTTATCTATTTCCACTTTACAGCAAAATCTATACATTTACACCATGCAACCACTCCAATTTTCATCCTTCAACTTTCGTTTCAAAAATAGTGAAAATACTGTCGCTATTTTCGACGAAATTCGCAAAAAATTTGTCGTTCTCACACCCGAAGAATGGGTGCGTCAACATGTAGTGCATCATTTTTTATTAGAAAAGAAATATCCGAAATCGCTGATCAACGTCGAGAAAGTGCTCAAAATAAACGGCTTAACGAAGCGATATGATGTGGTAGTTTTCAACTCCGATGGTTCGATTTTTATTCTCGTCGAATGCAAAGCGCCCGAAGTCAAAATCTCTCAAAACGCCTTCGATCAAATCGCGCGTTACAACCTCACACTCAAAGCACAACATTTGATGGTCACCAATGGACTAAATCATTACTTTTGCCAAATGGATTTTGAAAAGGAACAATATGTTTTTTTGAAAGAACTACCGGAACGGGATATTTAGATTTTTGGATACGTCCGAAAATCCAAAAATCTAACAATCCAAAAATCTAATAATCCAAATGAAAATCGCCGTAGTCATCTTAAATTGGAATGGAGCAAAATTACTAGAACAGTTCTTACCTTTCGTGTTGCGCTATTCTCCGGAAGCGACTGTTTTTGTTGCTGACAATGCTTCTACAGACGATTCAATTGCCGTTCTAAAAACCCATTTTCCTTCGGTTCAGATCATTCAAAACAAAGTCAATTACGGTTTTGCAAAAGGCTATAACGAAGCGTTGCAAAACCTCAACTTCGATATTTACGCGCTAGTCAATTCAGATATAGAAGTCACCGAAAATTGGCTGCAACCGATTCTTGATAAATTCAAAAATGATCCCAAAACCGCAATCATTCAACCTAAAATACTAGATTTCAAGAACAAAGCATTCTTTGAATATGCGGGTGCTGCAGGTGGTTATATCGACCAATACGGCTATCCTTTTTGCCGTGGAAGAATATTTCAAAGTCTAGAAAAAGATAGTCATCAATACGAAGATGAAACAGAAATATTCTGGGCTTCTGGCGCTTGTTTTTTTATTCGAAGTGCTGTTTATCATTCGCTTCAAGGTTTTGATGATGATTTCTTTGCACATCAAGAAGAAATCGATTTGTGTTGGCGCGCCATCAATCGCGGGCATCACATTCAATATACGCCAAAATCCACGGTCTATCATGTGGGAGGTGCTACTTTGCAACAAGGAAATCCAAAGAAAACGTATCTCAATTTTAGAAATTCCTTATTGATGTTAGTCAAAAATCTTCCGAAATCAAGATTGTTTCCCATACTATTCTTGAGACTTATTTTAGATGGTTTGGCGGGTATTCAATTCCTATTGAAAGGAAAACCAAATCACACCATTGCCATCCTAAAAGCGCATTTTTCATTCTACTTTCTTTTCCCTCGATTTTATAAGAAACGAGAAGTACATCAAACTAAAATGTACTTTAAAACAAAAAGTATCGTTTACTTTTATTATATCAAGAAGCAAAGTATCTTTGCAAAGAATTTTTAACATTAGTTTAATAGCATCTTTTTAATACAAATTCGATTAAACTTTAATTTCGCAAAAAACTAAATTACAATCCTATGAAAAAAGTACTTATTGCATTATCATTAGTAGTTTTCTTAGCCACGACATCGTGTGGAACCAAAAAGAAAATTGCTGCATTAGAAGCCAAAAACAAAGAATGTCAAGATCTGTTGAATTCAACTACGGTTAAATTGAATCTTTGTTTAAGTGAAAAAGAATCAATGTCGAGTCAAATTGACTTCTTGAAAAAGAATAACAGTGAGTTGTTGAATAATATGAATAACGTCACAACTCTTTCTTCACAAGGTGCAGCAAACATTGAAAAAGCGTTAGAAACTATTAAAGAAAAAGATTTAAAAATCACCAGAATGCAAGACGCTCTAACCAAAAAAGACAGTGTTACGTTGGCTTTGGTAACAAGTTTGAAAAGTTCAGTTGGAATTTCAGACCCAGATATCGAAGTAAATGTTGAGAAAGGCGTTGTATTTATCTCCATCGCTGATAAATTATTGTTCAAAAGCGGTAGTTATTTAGTAAGCGATCGAGCGAAAGAAGTATTAGCTAAAGTGGCTAAAGTAGTCAATGACAAACCTACTTTCGAATGCATGGTGGAAGGTCACACCGACAATGTTCCCTTTACAGGAAATGCGATTTTAATAGACAACTGGGATTTAAGCGTCAAACGTTCTACTGCTATCATTCGTGTATTAACCAAAGAATTGAAAGTAAATCCAGCACAATTAATTGCTGCAGGAAGAGCTGATTATATACCTTTAGTAGAGAACAATTCAGCTGAAAACAGAGCAAAGAACAGAAGAACACGTATCGTAGTGTTACCTAAAATTGATGAGTTCTACGATATGATTGAAAAAGAAATGAAGAAACCGACGAAGTAGTTGTTGGTTGTCGGTTGTCAGTTATCGGTAACGGATATCTAAATTACAACCAATAATATAATAGGAACGCCTAATGAAAGTTGGGCGTTTTTTTATGTTTAAAAATTGAAGTAATTCAATCAAAAAAATAAACTTGTAATTTAACTGAGAACGAACCGACAACCAACAACCGACAACTAAAAAATATCAGGATCTCCCTTCCCTTCTCTCACCACTACCGGCTCATAACCAGACAAGTCAATAATCGTCGAACCAATATTATCTCCATATCCGCCATCAATGACTAAATCGACTAGGTTTTGCCATTTCTCGAAAATCAATTCTGGGTCGGTAGAATACTCCAATACCTCATCATCATCATGAATCGATGTAGAAACAATTGGATTGCCTAACATTTGGACAATTTCTAAAGCAATGTTATTAGCAGGAACCCGAATTCCTACGGTCGTTTTCTTTTTAAATTCTTTGGGTAAATTGTTGTTTCCGGGCAAAATAAAAGTATAAGGCCCAGGCAAAGAACGCTTCAAAATCTTGAAAGTCGAGGTGTCAATTTGCTTTACATAATCTGACAAGTTACTCAAATCATGACAGACAAAAGAGAAATTGGCTTTCTCTAACTTGATGCCTTTAATTTTAGCGATTCGCTCCAAAGCCTTGCTATTCGTAATATCGCAACCCAAACCGTAAACAGTGTCCGTGGGATAAATGACCAAACCACCATTGCGCAGCACTTCAACGACTTTTTTAATCGCAGCCTCGTTGGGTTTATCTTCATATATTTTGATGAACTGTGATGACATTTTGGATTGTTAGATTGTTGGATTGTTAGATTAGCCGATGACATCGAGTTTGGCGAAACGCAACAATAACTTCTTAATACCGCCTATTTCAAAGCGAATCTCCGCTTTTTTATCACCACCATTGCCTTCTAAATTCATGACTTCACCTTTACCAAAACGCTCATGCATGACAACATTTCCAACCGTTAATTTAGAATCAAACAGATTTGAATTTCCCGATGGTGCGTTTCCAGACACAGGTTTTAGTTTTCGAATAATTGCTGTAGGTTCTTCGCCATATTTTTTTGGAGGAGAACTACTTACTGGTTTTGCCAATCGCAATTTCGACTTGTCGACATCCCCAAAAATATCGTTATCAATCATGGGTTTGTAGCGATAATTGGTTTCCTCAACAGATAAATATTCTAAATATTGCCCGTCGATTTCTTCAATAAAACGCGAAGGCTCGCTATCGGTCAATTTTCCCCAACGGTAACGAGATTGTGCATAGGTTAAATACGCTTGTTTTTCGGCTCTTGTTAAAGCCACGTAAAACAAACGACGCTCTTCTTCCAATTCACTTCTGGTACTAATACTCATCGCACTTGGAAATAAATCCTCTTCCATGCCGACTACAAATACATACGGAAACTCGAGTCCTTTTGCTAAGTGAATTGTCATCAACGCCACACGATCATCATCGCCTGTATCTTTATCTAAATCGGTTGCAAGTGCTACGTCCTCCATAAATTCGCCCAACGAACCACGAGCACCATCAATCTCTTTCTGGCCTTCGGTAAAATCTTTAATACCATTAAGCAATTCCTCGATATTTTCGATACGAGCTATACCTTCTGGTGTGCCGTCTTTCTTCAGTTCCTGAACCAAACCCGTTTTCTTCGTGACATGATCTGCCAAATAAAATGCATCTTGATTTTCATTAATGACTTGAAAACTTTGAATCATGGTCACGAAATCTTCCAACTTCGCTTTGGTTCCTGAGTTTAATTTTAAATCGATTTTATCGATGTTTTGCATCACTTCAAAAATCGAACGTTTGTAATGATTGGCAGCAATCGTCAACTTTTCTATGGTTGTATCACCAATACCGCGCGCGGGATAATTGATCACACGAATCAACGCTTCTTCATCTTTTGGATTGATGACCAAGCGCAAATAACACAAGACATCTTTGATTTCTTTTCTTTGATAAAACGATAATCCACCATAAATACGGTAAGGAATATCTCTTTTTCGCAAGGCATCTTCCATCGAGCGTGATTGTGCATTGGTGCGATACAAAATAGCAAATTGCCCATTCATCATTTGATGCTGCATCTTTTGTTCCCAAATGGTGCTGGCTACGTAACGCCCTTCTTCGCTATCGGTAATGCTGCGATGTACTCTAATTTTATTTCCAAAATCATTAGCAGTCCATACGACTTTATCCAATCGAGTTTTATTCTTTTCGATGATCGAATTCGCAGCTTCCACGATATTTTTCGTCGAGCGATAATTCTGTTCTAAGCGATAGGTTTTGACGTTTTCATAATCCTTTTGGAAGTTCAAAATGTTGTTGATATTCGCACCACGAAACGCATAGATACTTTGCGCATCATCGCCAACAACACAAATATTTTGAAATCGATCGGACAACGCACGCACAATTAAATACTGTGAGTGATTCGTATCTTGGTACTCGTCCACCAAGATGTATCGAAAACGATCTTGATATTTCGCCAATACATCTGGAAAACGATTCAGCAATTCGTTGGTTTTTAAGAGCAAATCGTCAAAGTCCATGGCGCCCGCTTTAAAGCAACGCTCCACATAATTTTGATAAATTTCACCCAAACGCGGTTTCTTCGACATCGCATCTGACTCTTGCAGTTCGGGATTATTGAAATACGCTTTTACGGTAATGAGTGAATTTTTATAAGAGGAAATTCGACTTAAAACTTGTTTCGGTTTGTAGATATCTTTGTCCAACTGCATTTCTTTGATAATAGCCGAAATCAATCGAACGCTATCTTGGGTATCATAAATCGTAAAGTTCGATGGATATCCCAACTTGTCCGCTTCCGAACGCAAAATCCTGGCAAATACCGAGTGAAAAGTTCCCATCCACAAATTCTTAGCTTCGTTAGAACCTACGATTTGAGCGATACGTGATTTCATTTCACGCGCTGCTTTGTTGGTAAAAGTCAAAGCTAAAATACTAAAGGCGTCGACACCCAAACTCATCAAATAAGCAATACGAACAGTAAGCACACGCGTCTTTCCTGAGCCAGCACCCGCAATAATAATCATGGGCCCATCTTTTTGGAGAACAGGTTCTTGTTGTGCTTCGTTAAGTTGACTAATGTGTTTTTGCATTTTTTAGAATCGCTGAGAAAATAAGTCTACTCAGTTAGAAAGCAAAAATAGTCATTTCGAGATGAAGAATGAAGACGAGTTTTCAACAATTTCAGAATGAATTTATTCTGTTTTTGGAACAGTTATCGTTTCATTTTCGAGTGAAGAAATTATTGAGAAATTAAATTGTAGAATAAAAATACATTTACTTTTTAAAAGGATACTATTATGATTTGAGTCATTTAAATTAAAATACTCTTGCTATATTTTCGTTAATTCATTTAAGAGACTATATTGCACTCTTTTTGATTCGAATATTTATGAGTAGTTCTAAAACACTTTTTTATTTTTACTTTTTACTGACTCCATTATTCCTTTTTGCACAAGTAAATCTAACGCAAGATAGTATTCCAAAGAAAAAAGAAACTTCATTACCATTTTCGACCAAACAACTAATAATCCCTGCTGCACTTATGACTTATGGTGTAGTTGCCTTAAATAATGATTACTTAAAATCAATTAATATTGACATTCGGGATGAAGTAATTCGAAAAAACAATTCTCCAATCAAAGCGGATGATTATATTCAATTCGCTCCTTTTGCTTCGGTCTATGTTTTGAATTCGATAGGCATAAAAGGAAAACATAATTTTAGAGATCGTACACTTCTTTTAGGGACTTCTTTTATATTAATGACAGGTACTGTGATGACTATAAAATCAATGTCAAAAATAGAACGCCCTGATGGAAGAGCCGATAATTCTTTCCCTTCTGGTCATACAGCTACAGCTTTTGCTGGTGCTGAATTTCTTTGGCAAGAATATAAAGATGAATCTATTTGGTACGGAATTTCAGGATATGTAGTAGCAAGTGGTACAGGTTTTCTAAGAATCTACAACAACAGACATTGGTTATCTGATGTATCGATGGGAGCAGGAATTGGCATTCTAAGTACCAAAATTGCGTATTGGATTTACCCGTACACGCATAACTTACTATTCAAATCGAATAAGAATGTCAGTTCATTGATTTCACCTTATTATAACGGAAAACAATTAGGTATTGGAATGATGATTCATTATAAATAATGAAGTATTTAAGTAAAGTGTTTTTTACTTTATTTATCCTATTTCAATTCCGTTGCTTTCTAGAATTTCTATGAGATAACTGCTTTGATTTGGGTCATATTGTTCGATTCCATTTTCATACCATTGCAAAATAATATGCAATTGATAGGATGTATAGTTTTCTGTTTCAATACTTAAACCCAACATCCCAGCTAATTGGAAATCCTCCAATACTTTTGTATTCACGATAGTACTTGGAATTCCATTAGTAAGTGACCCATTTAAACTTTCAAATTCTAATCTTCCTAAGGTAAATCCAGTTGAAAAAGCATCGTGACGCTTCTTCTTATTGGCTTTAATTGCGGGATTAAGTCCACATTTATAGCCTTCAAAATATTCCAAACGGTATAAGGAACTTTGTGTATCTTTCATATTCATAAGAAGAAGTATTTAATAATTTCTAATCAAACCTAAGAACAATAATTATTAAATTATCAGAAAATCGTTGAAATGGAAAAATACTCTTTCA
Organism: Flavobacterium sp.; assembly: GCA_043783565.1. Taxonomy (GTDB): domain Bacteria; phylum Bacteroidota; class Bacteroidia; order Flavobacteriales; family Flavobacteriaceae; genus Flavobacterium. Next base: position 19,259 of record JAYVZG010000048.1, read on the forward strand.
ATCACAAAGGCTGTGGTGTTTATCGATAATATTGGTAGTTAATATTAGCAAATTTATTTTCTAAATTAGATATATTTGCTTTTCATAACTTCGATTTCTTTTCATGTAGTTCTGGAAAACTAAGCGTGATCAAATAAATTTCATTTCATTTTTTCATAGAATCTATTTAAATCAAAAACGTATCAAAAAAATTATGAATACCAAAAAGGAAAACATTTTAAAAGAAATTGCCAACATTTGCTTTTTTTGGTTTTTTGGCGTAGTCTTCTTTCTGCTTTTCCGTACTTCTTTTATTTTGCTTTTTCAAAAACAAATTGATATTGAACTTTCATTTGGTGAGTTATTCAAAGTGTTTTTAATGGGATTCCGTTTCGATTGTATTGCCGTTGCTTACTTTATTCTACTTCCATTTGTTAGTTTGTTGGTTCTCTCCTATTGGAATGCTTTTAAAATCATTCGATATTTTCGAATTTTTAGTCAGTATCTTTTCATTCTATTGTCGACTCTAATTTGTTTTATCACATTAAATTATTTTGGAGAATATCATAATCAATTCAATAACTTCTTATTTTTAGGATTGTATGACGATCAAAAAGCAGTTTTGAATACCATCATAGAAGACTTTCATCCCATTATCAATCTAATTGGAATGATGGTTACAATAGTGGTAAGCGTACTTCTATTCCGATATTTTGAAAACAAAGAATTGATATTTCGACAGATTCAAAAAATTCATAGCAAAACCAATACAATTACAATACTGCTTATCGCTGTTTTGCTTTTTGTGTTTTCAATAAGAGGGTCTATAACTACAGTTCCAGCCTTGCGAAAATGGGCTGGAGTTTCTAAAGATATTTTTTTAAACAAAACTGTTGTAAATCCTTATAAATCCTTGATTTACGCCATGGAAGATTTTGATGAAATCAACCTATTAGACAGTAAAAACCCCTATTTGAGCGAGGAAGATTTTTTTACTCAATTTTCTAAGCCCTTGGTTTCCGATTATTTAAAGAAAAAAGCCCAAGGAGCTCTACTTGCCAAACCGAAGCAAATTTTCATAGTCATCATGGAAAGCTACGATTCTTGGCCCTTGATGGATAAATACCTTCCTTTTCAATTTTCTAGTCAATTGAATGCTATAAAAAATAAAGGAACACATTTCGATTATTTCCTACCTGCTGCCGATGCTACTTTTGATTCGTTTGGTGCAATCGTAACCAATGTACCTTATATGGGTGTAAATATTAGTAAAATTGGTGAAATCAATGAGCCCTATGTTACTTCTATTTTCCGTCAATTTAAAAAACTCGGCTATCAAACCAATCTTTTTTATGGAGGTTTTTCGAGTTGGCAAAATATCGATGGTTTTACAAAATACCAAGGAGTCGATCGTTTTTTCTCAGCAACAGATGCCGGAGGTGACAACAATTCCGGAACTTGGGGTATTGAAGATGAGAAACTATTCGATATAGTCATTGCTAAAACAGACGCTTCTCAATATTCTTTGAATGTCATTTTAACGTCAAGTTATCATGCTCCTTATACTATAGATGTCTATTCAAAAGGATTTCCTTATCGCACAGCAAACGACTTTCCAAAAGCAATGCAGCCCTACAATGATGGCAGTATGACTATGGAAGAAATTGGTCATTTATGGTACGGAGACAAAGCAATTGGAGGATTTGTATCTAAAGCAGACCAAAAATATTCAGAGGCTATTTATACTTTTACAGGAGATCATTTCGGGAGAAAGTTCATCAACAGTAAACCTAATTTATACGAAAGAAGTTCTGTAGGATTTATACTTTATGGAAAAAATATTCCGAAAGCTAAACTTCATACTGCGGGTTCTCATATAGACATCATGCCGACATTAATTGAGATGATTGCACCTAAAGATTTTGAATATTATAGTTTTGGCACTTCATTATACGACCCTACTAAAACCATGAGCATTTCCTATACTAAAGTAATTACTCCGAAAGAATTATATCATTTACCCAAAGAGGCTCAGGTTGAAAAAATTGAATTGGGTATGATGAGAGAAACTCGAATCAATGCCACTCCACTACTTTCCGAGTATAACAAACAAATGGGATTGGCTTGGTATTATACCATGAAAGGGAATTCAATCAAAAAATAATTTAATGTCTTAAATTTCTATTTTCAAATCATAGACAAAAATCAATACGATTCGTATATTTACTCCTTCAATTTAAATTCATTAAAACACCATGCAACACCTTATAGATCGTTTTATCAGTTATGTTACTATTGACACCGAATCGGATGCGAATTCAACCACAACGCCAAGTACAAAAAAACAGTTGGTCTTGGCTAAATTACTAGTCGAAGAACTCAAAACCATTGGTCTCACTGAAGTTACCATCGATAAAAATGGTTATGTCATGGGTACTTTGCCTAGCAATATTGAAAAAGAAGTGCCTACTATAGGATTTGTTGCTCATTACGATACTACTCCTGATTTTACAGGTGCGCATGTGAATCCACAAATTATCAAAAACTATGATGGAAAAGATATAGTCTTAAATGCCAAAGAGAATATCGTGTTGTCTCCTAATTATTTCAAAGACTTATTGTTGTATAAAGGGCAAACGCTAATCACTACCGATGGATTGACATTGCTTGGAGCCGATGATAAAGCAGGCTTGACAGAAATTGTTTCCGCCATGGAATATTTAGTGCAGCATCCTGAAATTCAACACGGAAAAATTAGAGTCGGTTTTACACCCGATGAAGAAATTGGTCGTGGCGCTGATTTATTTGATTTAGAAAAATTCGGCGCTGAATGGGCCTATACGATGGATGGTAGTCAAATTGGGGAATTAGAATATGAAAATTTTAATGCCGCTGGAGCTAAAATTACGTTCAAAGGGAAAAGTGTACATCCAGGATATGCCAAAGGAAAAATGATCAATTCGATGCTTATTGCCAATGATTTTATCAATGAATTACCTAAAGGAGAAACGCCTCAAGAAACCAAAGGTTATGAAGGTTTTTTTCATGTGCATCATTTAAAAGGCAGCATCGAAGAAACCGTTTTAGAATTGATTATTCGAGATCACGATGCGAAGAAATTTAAAAAACGCAAAGAATTAATCCATTCCATTACAAAAAAATTCAATAAAAAATTCACGAAACAATTTGGTGAAGACATTGTAATTACTGAAGTTAAAGACCAGTATTACAATATGAAAGAGAAAGTTGAACCTGTAAAATTTATTGTTGATTTGGCAGAAAAAGCGATGAAGGATTTAGGAATTAAACCCTTAATCAAACCAATTCGTGGTGGCACTGATGGATGTAGATTATCCTATATGGGATTGCCATGTCCGAATATTTTTGCGGGTGGACATAATTTCCATGGGAAATACGAATATGTTCCTGTGGAAAGTATTCAAAAAGCAGTCGATGTGATTATCAAAATTGTTGAACTTACTGCTACAACTGATTTTACTAAAAAGGAAAAATTGAATAAAAAGAAATCAAAGAAAAAATAGTTGAAAGAAGAAACCTCTAAAAAAAATGTTTGGGATAAAGTAAATAATTGGCAAACTGAATTAGCGCTTCTCCGAGACATTATTTCCAAAACTCCACTCGTTGCAACTACAAAATGGGGAGGGGAAGTATTTACTTTCGAGGGAAAAAATACTATTGGAATTGGAGGTTTTAAAAACTATTTTACGATTTGGTTTTTTAATGGAGTGTTTCTAAAGGATGATCAGAACGTATTGGTCAATGCGCAAGAAGGTGTCACAAAATCCTTACGTCAATGGCGATTTTATTCTGAAGAAGAAATTGATGAAAAATTAATTTTGAGTTATTTTGACGAAGCCATCGAAAATGAAAAGGCTGGTAAAAAATTGGTTCCAGTAAAAAAGCAAACCATTATTTCTGATTTTTTTCAAAATGAACTAAAAGCCAATCTAGATTTGAAAAAGGGTTTTGAAAAACTGACACCTGGAAAACAACGCGAATATCTTGAATACATTGACACCGCAAAGAGAGAGGAAACTAAAATTTCTCGATTTGAAAAAATAAAACCAATGATCCTTTTGGGAATGGGGCTTAATAATCGATACCAATAAAATAGCCACGAATAGACGAAATTAATATACTTCTCGTGTATTCATGGCTATAAATTTATAAAAGTCTTATTTATTTTTTAGCTAAAGACGCACTCATTTCCATGGAAATTGAAGAACGTTCCATTTTTAGTTTTCCTGACATGGTTTCTATAACGATAGTCGAATCTGCCAATTCAGCAATCTTACCATGAATACCACTTTTAGTGATGATTTTATCCCCAACTTTTAAATCAGCTTCGAATTGTTTTTCTTGTTTGGCTCTTTTTTGTTGTGGTCGTATCATGAAAAAATAGATCACTACAAACATTAAAATAAAAGGAAGAAATTGTTGTATTTGTTGCATAATATAGAGAATTTTTGATTTTTAATTTATAGTTTTTTTGTTTTTGTAATTGAAATTATTGCATTAAACCTCTACCTGTTTTCTTCAAACGATCGTTGGCTTGGAATTCTTTGACTAAATTATCTAAAATTCCATTAATAAAAATACTACTTTTTGGAGTAGAGTATTCTTTAGCAATTTCAAGATATTCATTGATGGTTACTTTAACTGGAACAGAAGGGAATTTTAGAAACTCGCATATGGCCATTTTAAGAATAATTGTGTCAATTTCTGCTATTCTTTCGGTGTCCCAATTGGGAGTTTTATTGATAAACTTTTTCGCTAAGTCCGTTTCGTTTAGAATCGTTTTGCGAAATAAATCGGTTGCAAAGTCTTTGTCTTCTGCGTCTTTATACAATTTAGGAACATAAAAACTAGTGTCTTCAATTGATTTTAAAGCTTTCAATTGTTTGATGATTTGGGTATTCACAACAGGGATATCATCCACCCAAGTCAATTTATAATCTTCCAAATAATCGTATAATTTTTCATTAGGAGCGATTACTTCCATAAATATTGCAACTACAAATTCTTGATCTTCCTCAAAAGTATTGGTTCTGTTTCGCATATAATTTGCGTACAAATCACTTTTCTTTATTGCTTTTAAAAGAAGAAGAATATAATCGTCATTCAATGTCCAATTATTAATCTTACGATTTTCAATAGCTTGAAGTAAAGAATGATTATGAGAAAGAATTTTAAAAACAGCGTTGTCAACAAACTTCATATTGGCATTTTTGTCTTCAGCAGTAGCCAAATGTTTTGTCTTAGACTGTTCAATAAATTGAGCTTCTTTTTTGGATAACTCAATCAACATAGAAAACATAAGGAGATATAGGTCTAGAATGTTATCGATACTATAAAAAAGAAATTTTTCTTCTTTTTCTAAATTATCTGAACCATTTTGATGCATCGCAAAAATCGATTGCATAACTTTAATACGGATATGACGTCTGTTTAACACCTAGTAAGAACTTTTATAATTAAAAAGAGCGAAAGAAAATCTTTCGCTCCGCAAAAATAGAAATAATATTGTAATCCTATACCCTATTGGTATTTTCTTTTTTTCTTTCAGCAATTCGCTTTTCAGCAATAGAAAAAGCCGCTTGATGTGTGGTGATATTTTGTAATTCAGAAAAACTAAATATTTCTAAAGTTGTATTGTAAATATTTTCAGTTCTTCGCAATGCTTCCGCTTTATCATAACCAACAATTTCACCATAAACATTGATAATTCCACCTGCATTGATTAAAAAATCAGGAGCATAGGTAATGCCTCTTTCTTTCAATATTTGCCCATGAATTTGCTCATTAGCCAACTGATTATTAGCAGCACCTGCAATTACTTTCGCTTTAATTTTATGAATCGTTTCATCATTAATGGTAGCACCTAAAGCACATGGTGAATAGATATCCACATCAGCACTATAAATATCATCTCCTCTAAAAATGGAAGCCCCGTATTTTGTTTCCATATCCATAAGTCGTGCTTCATTAATATCTGTAATTTGCACTTTAGCGCCTTCTTTTATAAGAAAATCGACTAAAGTTTCACCAACATGTCCAATGCCTTGCACTAATATTTTTTTACCCTCTAATTTATCAGAACCAAATTGATATTTAGCTGCGGCTTTCATTCCCATATACACCCCATAAGCTGTAACTGGAGAAGGATTTCCAGAACCACCTTTAGCTTCAGAAATACCCGTTACATAAGGAGTTATATCTCGAATCAAATCCATATCTGGAGTAGTAGTCCCTACATCTTCAGCAGTAATATATTTTCCACTCAAAGAATGCACAAAAGCTCCAAATTTTTTGATTAATTCAGGAGATTTATCCGTTTTAGCGTCACCAATAATAACCGCTTTTCCTCCACCTAGATTCAATCCTGAAATGGCGGATTTGTATGTCATTCCCCGAGAAAGGCGCAACACATCATTTAAAGCTTCCCATTCATTGGAATATTTCCACATTCTTGTACCGCCAAGAGCAGGTCCTAAAACTGTATTGTGAATTCCAATTATTGCTTTTAAACCAGTATCTTTGTCGTTGCAAAAAACGATTTGTTCGTGATCATTAAAAGAAACTTGTCCAAAAACAGGATCCATTTTTTGTAACTCTTTTGGGGTAACGATTTCTGTTGTCATAATATAGTTTTTTAAATGGGGTATCATCAAAAATGAATTGCAAATTTATCATTATAATCAGAATATTTTAATATTATTGATTTAAATTACTGATTTAGTAATAACTATTCAAATAATAGACTATTCTGTAATTAAATTAAATCGTTTAAATTAACTATATCTTTATTCATAATCTATATTTTATCACAATAAAATGAAAGAATTACACTATTTAAACAAATATTTCGTCAAATACAAATACAGTTTTTTAATAGGAATTATCACAACAATTGTTGCCCAAATTTTCTCCTTATTCACTCCAAAATTAATTAGCAAATCATTCAAAGCCATTGAAGAATTTTCTAGAGAAGCGAATGCAAATCCAGCGATAATTCAGAAAGAATTGATTCACAACATTTTATTAATAATAGCCACTACTATTATTGCAGGATTTCTTACTTTTCTGATGCGACAAACCTTAATTGTAATGTCACGTCACATCGAATTCGATTTGAAAAATGAAGTTTTTAGACAATATGAAAATTTATCTCAAAATTTCTACAAACAGAATCGAACTGGCGATTTAATGAATCGAATTAGTGAAGATGTTGGAAAAGTCAGAATGTATGTTGGGCCAGCAGTCATGTATACCATCAACACTTTTATTCGTTTTACAATTGTAATTGTATATATGTATAATGTTTCTCCTAGATTGACCTTATATGCTTTGCTGCCTCTACCTTTTTTATCTTATGCGATTTTTAAATTGAGTTCAGAAATCAATACTCGAAGTACTATTTTTCAACAATATTTATCCAAAATTTCCAGTTTTACACAAGAAGTTTTTTCGGGAATACGAGTGATAAAGGCTTATTCTTTAGAAAACCAATACCAAAATAATTTGATCAATCTTTCAGAAGAAAGCAAAACGAAGAGTTTGCATTTGGCAAAAGTTCAATCTTTATTTGGGCCATTAATGCTGGCATTGATTGGCGTTAGTAATTTAGTTGTAATTTATTTTGGAGGAATGATGTATATCAATGGAACTATTGATAGTATTGGAACTATTGCGGAATTCATTTTATACATTAATATGCTTACATGGCCTGTAGCTTCTTTAGGTTGGGTTTCGTCAATGGTTCAAGAAGCTGAAGCATCTCAAAAAAGAATCAATGAATTTCTGAAAATACAACCTGACATTCAAAATAGTCATCCTGAAAAATCAATTATCAATGGCTCAATTGAATTTAAGAATGTTAGTTTCGTTTATGATGACACCAATATTAAAGCACTTGACAATGTGAGTTTTTCAATCAAAAAAGGAGAAACACTTGCTATTTTAGGAAAAACTGGCGCAGGAAAATCGAGTGTTCTTTCTCTTATAAGTCGCCTTTACGATGTTACTGATGGTGAAATATTAATTGATGGAATAAGCATAAAAAATACGAATCTATATGATTTAAGAAATAGCATTGGAATCGTACCTCAAGACGCTTTTTTATTTTCAGATTCCATAAAAAACAATATCAAATTCGGGAAAGAAAACGCAACGAATTCTGAAGTTGAAGAAGCTGCTAAAAAGGCTGTAGTTCATGACAATATCGTGCAATTTAATAAAGAGTATGAAACGGTTTTAGGCGAACGAGGTATTACTATTTCAGGCGGTCAAAAACAGCGAGTTTCTATAGCTAGAGCAATTATAAAAGAAGCTCCAATTTTACTATTAGATGACTGTTTATCAGCCGTTGATACGGAAACTGAAGAAGCTATATTAAATAATTTATTGAGCTACTGCAAAGACAAAACTACTATACTTGTAAGTCATCGCGTTTCCTCAGCAAAAAATGCTGATATCATTCTTATAATAGAACAAGGGAAAATTATCCAACAAGGTTCTCATAATCAATTAATAAACGAAAAAGGATATTATTCTGAGTTATATTTAAAACAACTTTCTGAAAAAGAATTGTCATAAATGTTGTTTTGTAAAACATTTTTTATCATTTTTGACACAAGCGTTAGTGAACTGGCGAAGCAATTGCAATTAACACCAAACTAATTGAATCTAGGATTATGAGAGAAAATGATATGTTAGAAAAAGAGGAGATATTTTCTAAAGTTTTAAGAGCAGGAAGAAGAACTTACTTCTTTGATGTTCGAGCCACTAAGGCCGATGATTATTATATTACAATTACAGAAAGTAAAAAATTTACGGAAGAAGATGGTTCATTTCATTTCAAAAAACACAAAATCTATTTGTATAAAGAAGATTTCGCTGCCTTTACTGAGATTTTAGAAGACATGACTTCTTATGTCTTAAATCATAAAGGGGAAGAAGTGATTTCCGAGCGTCATCAAAAAGATTTCAAAAAAGAATACAACACTGAAAAATCAGAAGAAGAAACTCCAAGCACATCAAGTTTTACAGATGTTGAATTCGATGATATTTAATTTTTTTTAGTTACAATTTATTAAAGCCTTAAAACCTTATGTTTTAAGGCTTTTTTTTACATCAATACTAAACATAACTTATCCTTAATACAAAAGTTATGCATAATAGATAGTTTTGTTAGTCTTTTAAGAGTAGCTAAATTTTCATATTATAATAATTTCTCATTCCTCGAATAAAACAAACTAATTAAAAAAAATAATTAACATAAATTTAAAAATTGTATGTTTGTGAGTTGATTTTATGTTATATCGTTTTTTAACTAATTTTTAATTTTGGTTTTGAAAGACAATATAAAATTATAATTGATAAATATTTATATAAATGATGTATTGCATTGAAAATCAATATTTAATTTTAAAAAATGTTGTAATTAATAAATAGATTTTAAACCTCTTTAACCATATTTTAAAGAGTAATTATTAAAACATGAAAAGCATTTCTCTCAAATTTAAAATAAAAACCTTTCTTCTACTAATATTAATTTCTAATAGTTTCTATGCTCAAGAAGTTACTAATAGTACATTACAAAGAGCTATTTCTACTACGAAACATATTACAAATAAGAAAGGTGTTCGTTTAGCTCCCAATGTTACAATAACAGGAAATTTTAGTATCTGTTTACCTGGGCCAGCTACAACTCAATTAACCGGATCTGGAACTCCTGACCCAGTTACACCATGGATTTCATCGAATCCTGCTGTAGCAACTATAAGTAATACTGGACTCGTTACTTCAGTAAGTTTTGGTGCAACTACCATCACCTATTTTGATAATTTAGGTAATGGTATTTCTGAAAATGTTTATGTTAGTACTTTTCCAACCATAAACACTCCATTTGGAACTTCAACTTGTGCCGGAGGAAATCTTCAATTAGATGGTTCTTTATTTCCTAATGCTACAACACCTTGGACTTCATTAACACCAGCTATTGCAACTATTGATAATACTGGGCTTGTAACCGGAGTTACTGGTGGAATCGCTACCATAGAATATAAAAATTTGGGAGGTTGTACTACTACTGCTCCAATCACTATCAATCCATTATTAGTTCCTACTGTAACTTGTGGAGCGACGACTTTAAATCAAATTACATTTAATTGGTCTTCTGTAGCTGGAGCTGGAACTTATGTGAGAAGTTATCAGATTAATTCAGGAGGTTTTTTATCAGCAGGTTCTGGGCCACCATTAACCTATACACTAACAGGGCTTTTACCAAATACTATTGTTGATTTTTATGTTGCTCCATCTGGAGCTGTTGGGTTATGCTTTCAAGTTGGCTCTGTTCAATGTGTAACTCCTCCATGTACTGTAGCCAGTACCCCATTAGTTCCAACAATTGGCCTTATCACTCCACCAACTTGTAGCTTAGCAACTGGATCTGTAGCTTTATCTGGTTTACCAGCAGGAAACTGGACGTTAAATCAAACTGGGGCTGTAGCAAATACTATAGCTGGAAATACAGCCTCAACTACTATTTCTGGTCTTATTGCTGGGAATTATACTTTTACTGTTACTAATAGTTTTGGATGTATTTCAGCTGCCACTGCTAATATTAATATACCAGCACAACCTGTAACGCCTGCCGCTCCAACTATTGGAACAATTACACCTCCAACGTGCGCACTTGCAACTGGATCGGTCGATATCTCTGGATTACCTGCTGGAAATTGGACGTTAAATCAAGCGGGAACTGCTGCCAATTCAATTGCTGGAAATACACTTGTAACAACTGTTTCTGGACTGATTGCAGGAAGTTATACTTTCACCGTAACCAATTCAGTAGGTTGTACTTCTTTAGTTTCTGTGAATGTTCCAA